>NZ_JWLD01000065.1 GCF_000813725.1 Leisingera sp. ANG-Vp | reverse complement strand
ATTCAGATGGGGCACTCCAGATGTTTTTTCGTTAGCGAGTCTTTCCCAGTTTTTGTGCTGACCCCGAACTGGAGGACACTAGGTCAGCGATGAGGGGGACACCCCATCGCTGCCTGCTGGCTTGCATAGGAAAACCAGGATCAAGCCGGGGGCATCGAAAATTCAAAATTGGCTGGTTCGGCCATCTTGCGCCTCATTCTCCGGTCTATGATTTTGTTTTCCATTCGGTAACGCAACGGTGGTGCAATCGGGTTTTCATGCGGCCTAACCCGGCGCCAGCGGCGGCGGCATGGTCTAGAAATCTAAAGGCACAGATTACCCGCTATCAGCGCTGGCCTTTAGTTGCGTGGGGAAATCCGCGTACACCGTCGATCCGGGCGGCGGGTTCAGCCGGAAGCGCCGTGTAGCAAAAGGGCCTGAACCTGGCTGAACAGGGGGGAATGTGCAAAGGCCGAGGCTGTTCTTGCGACCATCCTGGCGGGCAGCTCTAGGCTGGCGGAAAAGGGCCGTACGAGCTCGCCGCTGTCCAGCAGCGGCTGCACCAGCGCCTCATGCGCGATCAGCACGCCGCCGCCGTGGCGGGCTTCTTCCAGGGCCACCGAAAACAGCGAATGCACTGTGCCGCCGCGGGCGATACGATCGGCATCTGGCTGGGCGCTGAGCCACATGTCCCAGTCCTTGGCCCAGGCGCCGTCATGCAACAGTGTCTCATTGTTCAGATCGGCCAGCGCGCTGAGGCGGGCGGCGATCTCTGGTGCGCAGACCGGAAAGATCCTGTCCCTCACGACTTCGGTCTCGTCGCTGCGCAATGGACTGGCGCTGTAGAACAGGGTCAAGTCAAAGGGTTCACGGGTCAGGTTCGGTGCGGTTTCCATTGCCACCACCGATACCGCGATCTCCGGCGCCGCCCGGCGCAGCTGCCTCAGCCGCGGTGGCAGCCACAGTTGGGCAATCGAGGGCAGCGCCGCCACCTTGATCTTGCCCGGCGCCGCCTTGGTGCGCAGCGCCTGCACCGCTAGGCCAAGCTGGTCAAAGGCTGTTGTGAAACCAGGCAGCAGCTCTTCGGCAAGCGGCGTCAGAACCACGCCGCGGGCGTTGCGGACAAATAGCGGCGCTTCGGCCCAGGCTTCCAGCGATTTGATGTGCTGGGTTACCGCGCCGGGGGTGACTGACAACTCATCGGCGGCGGCGGTGAAACTGCCCAGCCGGGCGGCGGCCTCGAAGGCGCGCAGCGCGTTCAGATGCGGGCCTTTGGGGCGGACGGGGGCAATTGCCATGATCTGAGCCTTAGTTTTTCTACGCGAAAATAATAGCAATACTGATTTGCTGTGAACAGGCTCCAACACGCATCCTTGGGGCAGTTCCATTTGTGATGCGGAGGAGCCCTCATGTCGCAGCATTTCACCCAAACCGTCGCCGCAGCCGACCCGCTGGTGGCGGAAGCCCTGGCAGGCGAGAAGTCGCGCCAGCAGGACCAGATCGAGCTGATCGCCTCGGAAAACATCGTCAGCCGCGCGGTGCTGGACGCGCTGGGCCACGAGATGACCAACAAGACTCTGGAAGGCTACCCGGGCAACCGCTTCCACGGCGGCGGGCGCTTTGTCGATGTGGTGGAAGAGGCTGCCATCACCCGCGCCAAGCAGCTGTTCGGCTGCGATTACGCCAATGTGCAGCCGCATTCCGGCTCGCAGGCCAACCTGGCGGTGTTCTTTCTGCTGCTGAAGCCGGGCGATAAAGTGCTCTCGCTGGATCTGGCGGCGGGTGGCCATCTAAGCCACGGGCTGAAAGCCAATCTCTCGGGCCGCTGGTTTGAGCCGCACCACTATGGTGTCGATGCAGACAGCGAAGTGATCGACTATGACGCACTGGAACGCCAAGCTGAAGAGATCCAGCCCAAGCTGATCATCACCGGCGGCTCAGCCTATCCGCGGGCGATTGATTTTGAGCGCTTGGGAGCGATTGCCAGGAAGGTAGGTGCCTGGTTCCACGTCGACATGGCCCACATTGCTGGCCTTGTTGCCGCGGGTGAACATCCTTCGCCCTTCCCGCATGCGGATATCGTCACCTGCACCACCACCAAGACCCTGCGGGGCCCCCGCGGCGGGCTGATCCTCACCAACAATGAGGAGTGGTTCAAGAAGCTGCAGTCGGCGGTGTTCCCGGGCGTCCAGGGCTCAATCCACAGCCAGGTGCTGGCGGCCAAGGCGGTTTGCCTGGGCGAAGCGCTGACGGATGAATTCAAGGCCTATGCCGCCCAGGTGAAAGCCAACGCGGCCACCCTGGCAGCAACCCTGCAGAAGCGCGGCCTGCGGATCGTTTCCGGCGGCACCGACACCCACCTGGTGCTGGTCGACCTCAGCCCCAAAGGCATCACTGGCAAGCGCGCCGAGGCGGTGCTGGAACAAGCCAATATTACCGCCAATAAAAATGCCATCCCGAACGACAGCCCGCGTCCGCCGGAATGGGTCGGCCTGCGGCTGGGTGCAGGAGCTGCCACCACCCGCGGCCTGAAGGAAGCGGAGTTCGAGGCGCTGGGGGACATGATCGCGGATCTGGTGGAAGCAGAGGCGGCCGGGGATACGGATGCCGCCGTGGCGCGCTATGCCGCGCAAGTGGCAGAGCTTTGCGCCGCTTTCCCGGTCTACCGCGGCTGACCCTCGCGTTCTCCCCAGCAGGCTGGCCACAGCCTGCTGCCCAGGCCCCGCCGCGCTACATTTCGCGGCGGGGCTTCTTCATGCCGCAAACACTTTGCTTGCCCGCGCTTTTCGGGGTGGAGAGGAAGCAAGAACCGGGCATGCTGCCCGCAAGCAAGAAGGAACAAGACATGGATGAACTCCTGCTGCGCCGCCTGCAGGCGCTGGGATCGCTGATGTGGATCAACCCGGGGTTGGGCCCCGTTGCCGCGGCCCAGGTGCCGGTGCGGCCAGAGCAGGTGGCGGAAGCAGAAGCCAACTGGCGTGCGCTGGCGCCGCTGTTGCAGCTTTGTTTTGCAGAGCTGGAACAAAGCGGTGGGGTGATTGCCTCCGAGCTGATCGAGGTGGCGGATCTGGCCGCGGCCATGGGACAAGACAAGGGCCGGTTTTTTGTGAAGGGCGACCACGCGCTGCCGGTGGCAGGCTCAGTCAAGGCACGCGGCGGTGTTTACGAGGTCTTCCTGCATGGGCTGTCGCTGGCGCGGAAGCTGGGATTGGTTGCCTCGGAAGCGGCGCCGGAAGCGCTGGCGTCCGGGGCCGTGCGGGAGCGTTTCGGCAGCTATACGGTGGCAGTGGGATCAACCGGCAACCTGGGCCTGAGTGTCGGCATCGCTGCCCGGGCACTGGGTTTCCGCGCGGTGGTGCATATGTCGGCGGATGCCAAGCCCTGGAAGGTGAAACGCCTGCGCCACAATGAGGTTGAGGTGGTGCAGCACCAGGCGGATTACGGAACTGCGGTGGCTTCGGCGCGTCAGCAGGCAGAGGCCGATCCAACGATTTACTTCGTTGATGACGAACGCTCGGAGCTGCTGTTCTTCGGCTATTCCGCCGCTGCGGAAGAGCTGCGCGATCAATTGGCAGAGCGGGACATAAAGGTAGACGCAGAACACCCGTTGTTTCTTTACCTGCCTTGCGGGATCGGCGGTGCGCCGGGCGGGGTGGCCTATGGGCTGAAGCAGGTGTTTGGCGACCACGCTCATTGCTTCTTTGTAGAACCTGCCCAATCTCCTTGCGCGCTGGTGCAGCTGGCCTCGGGGCTGGAGAAGGTGGTCAACGTCTACGATGTGGGTCTAACCAACAGGACCGAAGCTGACGGCATGGCGGTCGCCGAGGTGAGCCAGTTTGTGGCGCAGGTCATGCAGCCGCTGCTGAGCGGGATTTATACGGTTGCCGACGACGACCTGTTCCGCTGGCTGGCGCTGGCGCAGGACCATGCCGGGCTGCAGCTGGAGCCGTCAGCGGCGGCCTGCCTGGGCGGGCCGCAGATGCTGCTGTCGACAGCGGAAGGGCAGGGGTATCTGGCGCGGCACGGGCTGGAAGGCCGGCTGGGGCAGGGCACCCACGTGATGTGGGCCACTGGCGGCAGCATGGTGCCCGAGAAGGAATACCAGGGTTTCCTGCAAAGAGGCCGTGCCTTGTTGGCCTGACAACCTGCCGGGGCGGTTCAGCCTGCCGCCCCGGTAAAGCACAGCTTGCGGGCCTGGGTTGGCATTTGCCTGTACTGCTGGCGGTACCAATGCGCAAAGTTGGACTTGGAGGCAAAGCCGCTTGCCACACAGACCTCCATCATCGGCAGGTCGGTCTGGCAGAGCAGCTGATGCGCGTGCTTCAGTTCAATCTCACGCAGCAGCTTCAGAATGTCTTCGTCCGAATATCGCTTCCGAGCCATATCCAGTCCCCCCTTCTCGGCCAAAATAGTGGCCCATTTTTAGGGGGCAAAGACAAGATTTCCATTACGCCGCGGGCAGAACAGCCGAAGGCGTCTTTAGCAGGGTGGATCCCGGAAACACCCGGATAGGCGTTCAGTCCCTGCAAATCACAGGCAAAACCGGCCGGGTGCCGCCTGCAGGGCTGTTGCGGGAATATCAGCTGCTGGGGGCTTTGGCGGCGGAAAGGAGGCTTCCCGGTTCCGGGCATTCCGCAGGGCAGCTATAAGTGATCTGCCCCTGATGCATTGCGGCAGGGGCCAATGACACCAAATGTGACGCAGCAGCATGCCAAACAATCCAGCCTCCGGGAGCCGTACCGGCAAGATCCTTGAACGCGAGCTCAGCGCTTTGACCCTGGCTGGAGAAGTGCTGCTGGACGCGGTTGCGCTGAGCGGCCCGAAAGGGGCGTCTGCCCGGCTGTTCTTCAAATCGGGAACTCCGCGGGAGGCGATTGCGGCACCTTCTCATGCGGGCAAGACTGTGCTGCAGAATTACGGCGGCGCGCCTGTTCTGGAGGCAGAGATCGATGAGGCGGGCCGCGGCCTGACTGTGTCGGTTCACGGTGAACGCTATACGGCTGCCTTGTCGCCTGCCGAGACCGAGCTCTTCGAAGGGCTCAACGTACTGGCTGCTGTCCGCAACGGCGAAACGCCTGAGGTCACGGCTGCCTGGCTCCGGTTTCATATTGAGCATCATGGCATGCAGGGCGCCGTTATCTTTGACCGGGCCCAGCCGCAGGACAGCCGCCGTTATACCCAGTTTCTGCGGGAGCTCGCTGAGGGGATTGAAGGGCTGGAGCGGCTGGTGGTGGTTCACGCCAAGCTGCCGCTGGGCAAGGAGGGGCTGCCGGAGGAGGCGCATCCTTACAACGTGCCGGGGGCGCCGGGTAAGGACCGGATGGAGATCCCGCCGGCTGATCCCTGGCAGGCGCCTCTGGGCGAGTTCCTGATCTACGAAATTCTGCGCGCCCGGTTCCTGGGCCGCGCCCGCGCGGTGGCCAATATCGATCTGTTTGACCTGCTGGCGCCGGGCGAGGGGCCAAACGTTTTTGACCGGGCTGTGCGGGCGCCAAGCGGCTGCATCCGGCTTGGCGGGGTGCAAGCCTATCCCTGGCGGGTACGCAATGGCGATGAGGCCTCTTTCGGCGATCATATCTGCACCCAGTTTGATGCCGCCGGCCTCCGGCCTCGCTGGTGCCTGGCGCCGGCACAGGCCAAGGACAGCTGCATATGGCGGCTGATCCGGGTGGTGGGGGCTGAGCCGGACCCGGCTGATGATTGCCGGTTCTACCGTTGCATGGCGCTGCGTCATCCGGCGGATACCGTCTCCAAGATCGTGCCGAAGACCAGCCTGGTGGAAACGCCTGAATTGCTGGAGCTGGCCACGGGGTACTTCCAGGCAAAGCCGGTGCGTATTCCTGAGGAGCAGGCAATCCGCCGCAGCGGCGGCACGCCCAGGACTACCATCGTTACCACGATGAAAAACGAAGGGCCGTTCATTCTGGAGTGGCTGGCCTATCACCGGGCGATCGGGGTGGATGATTTCCTTGTCTACACCAACGATTGCAGTGATGGAACCGACACTATGCTGCAGATGCTGCAGGAGAAAGGCATCGTGCAGCACCGTGAGAACCCGTTCCGGGGCACCGACCTGAAGCCGCAGCACGCGGCGCTGCAGGCGGCGGAAGATGAGCCGGTGATCACCGGGGCCGACTGGCTGATCTGCATGGATGTCGATGAGTTCATCAACATCAAATGCGGCGAAGGCCGATTGCCGGATCTGTTCGAGGCCATGGGCGAGGCCAACATGATCTCTATGACCTGGCGGCTGTTCGGCAACAATGATGTGCGCGACTTCACCGGCGACCTGATTTTGCGCGAATTCACCCGATGCGCCTTTGAGGTGACCCGCAAGCCGCACCAGGCCTGGGGGTTCAAGACGCTGTTCCGCAACACAGGCATCTTCAAGAAGCTGGGCGTGCACCGGCCCAAGGGGCTGAAGCCGCAATTGTGGGAAGACATCCGCTGGGTCAACGGCTCTGGCAAGGACATGCCCCGCGAGATGTTCCGCAACGGCTGGCGCTCATCCATGAGCACCTATGGATATGACCTGGTGCAGCTTAATCACTATGCCGTGCGCAGCGCCGAGAGCTTTCTGGTCAAGCGCGACCGAGGGCGGGTGAACCACGTGGACCGCGATCAGGGGCTGTCCTACTGGTTCCGGATGAACAACAACGCCGAAGAGGAGCGCTCGATCCAGCGGATGATTCCGGCGCTGGAGGCGGAAATGGCGCGGCTGCTGGCAGATCCGGATATTGCGGCCGCCCATGACTACTCCTGCCGCAAGCACCGCGAGAAAATCGAGGAGCTGAAAGAGCGGGACGACATGATCGGCCTGTTCCGCGAGCTGACCGGCAGTAAACTGTGCAAGCTGTCGCGGATGCACGCGCATTTCGGCGCCAATGTCTTTCTCAGCGGTCCTGAGGTGATCCCCGATGAAATTGCCGAGAACGAGCCGGGCAGCGACTTCTGGTTCACGGTGGAGCGCGGTGAGACCACGCATTGACTGCTGGACCCAGCGCACATTGACAGGAATCCGGGCAGCGGGTTAAAATTCGTTAACAAAAACTGCAGCAAAATCGCTGCGCAGACAGGTATTGAGGGGCAGAAATCATGGCACTTCCGGCCATCGCGTCGCTTTGGGTGGGCGCGGAGCTCAGCTGGCTTGAGCAGCTCTGTCTGAAGTCCTTTGTGGACAACGGCCACGAAATGATCCTGTTCACCTATGACGAGGTCAAAGGCGTGCCCGACGGGGTGCGGGTGGCGGATGCCAATGATATCCTGCCGTCCGAGCGCATCATCCGCCACGCCAAGACCGGCAGCCCGGCGTATCACGCGGATGTCTTCCGCCTGCATATGCTGCGTCAGACTGATTATGTCTGGGCCGATACGGACGCTTATTGCTGCCAGCCCTGGGACATCAAGGGCAAGCATTTTCACGGCTGGATCTCGGACAACAAGCCGATGGTCAACAACGGGGTGCTGCGGCTGCCCAAAACCTCTAAGACGCTGAAAGCGATGCTGCAGTTCACCAGCGATGAATATCCCATTCCGCCATGGTACAGCGCAGAAAAGCAAGCAGAGCTGCAAACGCTGAAAGACCGCGGCGAGGGGGTGCATGTTTCCCTGCTGCCCTGGGGTGTCTGGGGGCCGGATGCGCTGACCTGGTTCCTGCAGGAAACCGGCGAAGTCTCCAACTCCCGTCCCGGCCATGTGATTTATCCGGTGCCGTTCAAACGGGCGGGGGTTGTGCTCAACCCCAATCGTCCGAACCAGGCCCGCGGCCATATCCGCAGTGATACGCTGTCGATCCATTTCTGGGGCCGCCGCTTCCGCAATATCGCCGCGAAATACGGCGGTGTGCCGGCCGAAGGCTGCTATGTGCATGAGCTGCTGGCCAAGCACGGAATCGATCCGGAAAAGACCCGGCACTTGCTGCAGCCCGCGCCGGAGCCGGAAACGCTGCCGCAGATTGATCCGGCCACACTGGATTTTTCCATGTTCAGCGATCAGGACGTCGCCAATATCCTGCTGCAGCGCTCGGAGCTGGCAAGCTCGGATCAGGTCATCAAGGATTGGATGGACGGCGATGCTGAACCGCTGCTGAAAGATGCCCGGGCGCAGCGCGAGCATATCCTGCATGAGTCAATCCGGGTTGCGGGCCGGGAATGCGATTTCTTTTTGCAATCAACGGACACCATTGCCCCCAAGCGGGCCGCTGATATCGGTTGCGGCTACGCCTTTGCCAGCCTGCTGCTGCACCGCCGATACGGCTGCAGCATTGTGCTGATCGATATCGAAGAAAGCGAAGGCCGCCATTTCGGCTTCCAGGGCGAGGGCGCAGGTTATACCAGCCTGGAAACCGCCCGTGCCTTTCTGGAGCAGAACGGCGTGCCTGCCGAAATGATCACGACCGTAAATCCCAGGACCGAAGACACCGCGGCGCTGGGCCGTTTCGATCTGGTCGTCAGCCTGGCCTCCTGCGGGTTTCATTATCCGGTGGACACTTACCAGGAGTTGTTTGGCAATCAGATCAGCCAGGGCGGCGGCATTGTCCTGGACATCCGCAAGGGCTCGGGCGGCATCCCGGCCATGAAACGCTTTGGCACCGTTGAAGTGCTGGCCAAGCACGGCAAGTATTCCACCGTTCTGACCCGCGCCGGGCAGGAAGCGTGACTGGCGCAGCGCAGAGGGCTGGTAACAGGATCCTTAACTCTTTTTGGATAAGCCAAGGAAAAGGGGATGAGGCCAGCGGGCGGTCCATGCTGCCCAGGTCCGGCGCCGGCGCATTCCTGAAGGGCAGTTGACAAGGCATGCTGAGTGAAAATTTTGATTTCAAGCCGGTTGTTCCGGTGCTGGATGTGGACGACGTCCGCACCCTTGCCGATGTCAACGGCCAGGCGCCTGAGCTGTCCATTCTGCTGCACCAGCGCTATGGCTGCAGCATCGATTTCGTCAGTTTGAACCGCAAGGGGCAGCCGGTGGCACCCGATGCCCAGCAGCTGCAGGCATGGCGCGCCCGGCTGGAGCGCGGCGGTGTGGACAGGGACGCGGTCCGGGTAGTTGAAACGCAGGCCGGCATCGGCAGCTACGACGTGATCCTGGCACTGAACAGTTTTGGTGCCCGCAACAAAATCCAGAATTTCAAGTTGGTGCTGGACCAGGCCCTGCATCCGCTCAGCCGCCTGGTGATTGAAATCCGCAAAGGCTCGGGCAGCTACCCGTTCCTCAAGTCTTATGGCAGCTGCAACACGCTGGCAAAACCCGGGGCGGACGCCAACGGGCTGGCCGTGCTGTCGGTTGAGCCGCAGGAGGAGCTGCAGCCTTCGGGAGAATGGTCTAGGATCGCAAGCAAGCTGGCCGGCAAGGAAGGTTTCTTTGACGAGCTGGAGGAGCATTCTTTCCTGTTCATGCCGCGCGGCGATACGCTGGTGGTGACCTTCGACAATCTCGACATTGCCATGACCAAGCGGGACGACCGGCGGCCCTGGGGCTTCAGCTTTATCGAGGCTCAGGGCTGGTCGATGCTCGGGGTGATGGCCAATGGCTGGACCTGGTTCCGCCACCCGGAGGTGACGGCCAGGTTCGAGGCACTGCGTGACAGCGGCTTTTTTGCGCAGTTCAAGCGGGTGGTCTTCTACGGGGCCTCGATGGGCGGTTACGCCGCGGCGGCCTTTGCCGCGGCGGCGCCGGGATCAACGGTCTTTGCGATCAGCCCGCAGTCGACGCTCGACAAGACCCTGGTGCCCTGGGAGATGCGCTATAAAAAGGTTTGGGACAGAGATTTTTCCGGCCCCTTCGGCGACGCCGCGCTGGCCAGCCAGGACGCGGGCGACGTGCATATCATGTATGACCCTTATGTGGCGCCGGATGCCGCCCATGCAGCCCGTTTCACTGGTCCGAACGTGACCCTTTGGCGCTGTCCGCTGCTGGGCCACAGGCTGGGCTCGTCGTTGCAGCAGATGGGGGTGCTGCAGGAGATTGCCCGCGGCGCCATCGCTGGCGAGCTGGCACCGAACCGGTTCCACCAGCTGCTGCGCAGGCGGCATGGTTTTCCCCGGTTTCAAAGGGAACTGGCCAATCTGGCCCTGGACCGCGGCCATCCGCGCCTTGCGAAACAGGTCTGCAGCTATATTTTGCGGCAGCGGGACGACCGGTTCTTCCGCCGCATGAAGGAGCGGCTGTGAACCGGGCGCGCGCGGCGCGCGCAGGCCGCGGTACTAAGACGGAAAAGAGGCCGGACGATTAGATGAACCAGGCAGACGGCAGCAAACGGGACATTACCCTTGCCTTGCATCTTGGGGCGCCAAACACCGACAACGGCCAGCTGACGTGGTCGCTGCGCAAAGATGTGCAGCGCCTGCTGGATCGCGGCGTGATGATCCGCCGCCCCGGAACGTATTTGAAGGCGGTCAACCAGCTGCTCCGCAAGCAGGAGCAGGAGTTCGTGACGGATGAGGAGCGCGAGGCGCTGCTGGCGGGTCTGGTCAAAGGAAACCCGGTGTCCCGGATCATTCTGACCAATTCCGGCTTTATGGGCGTGCCGGGCTGGATGCTGAGCAAGGGGCAGCTGTTCCGCAATGCGGGAAAAAACGCGGCTGCGCTGCGCAACCTTTTCCCCGGAAACCCTTGCGGGTTCTTTCTGGGGCTGCGCAATCCGGCAACGCTGATCGGGCCGGTTTTCAAGTCCCAGTCGAGCAAGAGCTGGACCCAATTCGCCGCAGGCACAGATTTCCTGAGCCTGCGATGGTCGCATGTCGTGGAGGATATCCTTCATAGCAATCCGGGGTGTTCCCTGACTGTCTGGTGCAACGAGGAGACACCGGTGATCTGGCCCAGCATCCTGGCCCAGATCACAGGGCTGGGCAACGGCTTCCGGTTCAGCGGTGAATTGGACATCAGCCGCGGCATCATGTCCGACTCAGGCCACGAGCGGCTGGAAGCATACCTGGCCGGCCGGCCGGGCCTGTCAGAGGATCAGAGAGAACGGGTGCGCGGGCTGTTCCTGAGTTATTTCCACTCGGAAGAGGCGGTGGAAGAGGAAATCGATCTGCCTGGCTGGTCACAGGACCTGGTCGATGAGATGACCGAGATTTACCAGCACGACACCAACTTGATCCGGCATATGCCGGGAGTGACGTTTCTGTCCTGACTCCGGCTGCCGTACTCAGGCCGGCTGCACGGGGCGTCCGTAAAAGCGCTGCATCAGGATGGCCGTCAGATACATCGGGATCTGATAACAGCCGAGAAAGATCAGCAGCGGATCGGTGGTGGCTGCGGGCAGGGCGATCAGGAAGAGAGCGAAGTTCCGGTTGCCGGCCACAACGGAGACCGGCACCGCGCCACTGCCCGCGCGGCGGCGCAACACGGCAAAGGTCAGCACTTGCAGTCCGAGGTTGGCAGCCAGGGCAAAGCCGAGCCATTGCAGCACCAGCAGCGGATCTGCGTGCAGGGCCGGCCCCAGGGCGGCCATCAGCCCAACCACAATCACTGCCAGGGCAATCACGGTCAGCCCGTCGATCGCCTTGCCCTGCGCATCGCTCAGGCGGGGCAGGGTGAGCCGCCGAAGCAGGAAGGCAGCTGCAACGGTGAGGCCAATCACTCCGATCAGCCGTCCTGCAGCACGCAGCACATCCGCAAGATCGCCGAGGCTGGGCGCCAGCAGGAACACCGGAACAACTGTCAGGGGCATTAACGCGGTGCCGAGGATCAGCAAGCGGAAGGCCGGCTCCGGTGCGTGGCCCATCAGCGCAGTGATGTTGGGGCTGCCGGTCACGGAAGGGGCGCTCAGCATCAGGATCAGCGCCACGGCGGCTGGCGTCTGCGCGACGCCGAACAGCGCAGCAATTCCCAGCGCCAGCAGCGGCAGTGCGACCTGCAACAGGGCAATGGCCTTGAGGGTGCCGATACCATCGGCCAGCCCGCCTGCCGCCTTGCGGAAACCGATCCGGTAGGCGTTCAAAAACAAAAGCCCGGCCACCATTTCCGGCAGCCAGGGCTGGAGGGAGGCGGCAAGGCCGGGCAGCAAGAGCCCGGCCAGCAGCCCCAGGACCAAAGCGGCCCGCCCGTGCCGGGCGGCAAAGGCGAGCGCGCGCATCATCTGTCTAGACCGGTCCCGGCCTGAGGTTGTTGGGCAGGTAGGTCGCCAGCTCCGGGAAGGCAATCAGCACAAACACCATCAGCACCATGATCAGGAACATCGGGATCGCGGCACGGGCGATATAGCTCATCTCGTGGTGGGTCATGCCTTGCATCACAAACAGATTGAAGCCGATCGGCGGGGTGATCTGCGCCATTTCCACAACCACCACGATGAAGATGCCAAACCAGATGAGGTCGATGCCGGCCTGGCGGATCATCGGCTCCACCACGGCCATGGTCAGCACAACTGAGGAGATGCCATCCAGGAAGCAGCCCAGAATGATGTAGAACACCAGCAGCACCATCAGGAGTTCCAGGCGCGTGAGCTCCCAGCCGGCAATCAGGTCGGCCAGCCCGCGCGGCAGGCCGGTGAAGCCCATCGACAGCGACAGGAAGGCCGCACCCGCCAGAATGAGCGCGATCATCGCGCTGGTGCGGGTGGCACCCATCAGGCTTTCAGTGAAGGTCTTCCAGTTCAGCGAGCCCTGACCCAGCGCCAGCAGCAGCGAGCCGATGACGCCAAAGGCTGCCGCTTCGGTCGCGGTGGCAAAGCCCAGGTACATCGACCCGATCACCACCACGATCAGCGCAATCACCGGCGCCAGGAAGCGGGAGTTGTGGATCTTCTGGGCGAAAGTCAGTTTGCTTTCCTGATCCGGGTTCCAGTCCTTGCCGATCTTGGAGTAGATCGCCACGTAGCCCATGAACATTGCCGCCAGCACCAGGCCGGGCAGGATGCCGGCAAAGAACAGCTTGGTGATCGATTCATTGATGGTGACGCCATAAACGATCAGCGTCAGCGATGGCGGGATCATCAGGCCCAGCGTCGCCGCACCGGTCAGGGTGCCGATCACCATGCGCTCCGGGTAATTGCGCTTGCGCAGCTCGGGGATCGACATCTTGCCGACGGTGGTCAGGGTTGCGGCAGAGGAGCCGGAGACCGCGGCAAACACCGTGCAGCCGACGATATTGGTATGCACCAGCCCGCCGGGCAGGGGTGCCATCCAGGGGGAGAGGCCCTTGAACATGTCCTCGGATAATCGGGTCCGGTAGAGGATCTCGCCCATCCAGATGAACATCGGCAGTGCCGTCAGGGTCCAGCTCGACGATGCCGACCAGATGGTCGTCAGCATCACGTCGCCGACGGGACGGGTGGTGAACAGCTCCATGCCGACCCAGGCCACGCCCATCAGCGCAAGGCCGACCCAGACGCCGGTGCCGAGAAGGGTGAACAGCACGAAGAGAAACAGAATGATGACGGATATGTTTTCCATGAGGCTTACTCCGCGTGGCTCTGGTCAGCCAGATCCTGGGTGATGCGGTGATCGCCGCGGAATATCACATGGATCAGATGGTCGGTGAGGGCGATGGCCAGAATGACTGCGCCGATCAGCATGGTGCTTTGCGGCAGCCACAGAGGGGTGCGGTCCTGTCCCTGGCTCACGTCATGGAACTTCCAGCTCCAGTAGACGAAGCGGTAGGCGTAATAGCAGAAGTACCACATCACCGCGGTGCCGATGCCGAAACACCAGATCTCCAGCACCCTGCGGAAGCGTTCAGGCACGGCATTCAGCAGGATCGACACCCGGATATGGCTGCCGCGGTTCAGCGCGTTGGCGAAGGCCAGGAAGGAGGCCGCGGCCATTGCGTAGCCTGCATAATCCGGCGCGCCGGGGAAGACCTCGCCGGTCCAGCGGGCCAGCATCTGGACCACGATCAGCCCCAGAATTGCAATCAGGCAGAGGGCGGCCAGCACCCCCGCCGCAAGGTAGAGAAAATCCAGTCCGGAGCGCAGCCCCCTGAGCACAGTCATATCATCCCCATCGGCTTATTTTTTATGAGAATACGGGCGGCACTTGCCGCGCCGCCCGTATCATTCAAGGTGATTAATCGGCGTGGAAGGCGTCGACGATGGCCTTGCCTTCGTCACCGGCGGCTTCCAGCCATTCGTTGGTCATGGTGACGCCGATTTCCTTCAGCTCATTTGTCATCTGTTCAGAGGCCGGACCCACGGTCATGCCGCCGTCGCGCAGGCCTTGCAGAGTGAACCCTGTGTATTCCTTGGCACGCCAGTTGCCTGCATATTCCGCCAGCTTGGCGCAGCCCTGGATCACGTTCTTATTGGCATCCGAGGTGCCGTTCCAGACGTCGGAGTTCACCATTACGTAGTTGCGCGGCAGCCAGGCATCCACTTCGTAGAAATAGTTCAGGCTTTCCCAGACCTTGCGGTCATAGCCGGTGGAGCCGGAAGAGACCATCGAGTCCGCAACGCCGGTGGCAAAGGCCTGGCTGATCTCTGCCGCCTCAATGGTCACCGGCAGCATGCCGGTCAGCTCTGCCAGGCGCGAGGTGGCGTTGTTGTAGGAGCGGAACTTGATGCCCTTCATCTCGGCAACGGAAGTCACCTCGTTTTTGAAGTAGAGGCCCTGCGGCGGCCACGGCACGGCATAAAGCAGGGTCAGGTTCTGCTCGGCGAGCAGTTTTTCCAGCGCCGGCTTGGCCGCTTTCCACAGCTTGTCGCTGTCATCGAACGAGGTCGCCAGGAACGGGATCGAGTCAAAGCCGAACAGCGCATTTTCGTTCTGGTGGCCGGACAGCAGCCGCTCGCCGATCGGCGCCTGGCCGGTCTGGATCGCGCGCTTGATGTCGGCGCCCTTGAACAGCGAGCCCGAAGGGTGGGTCTTGATCTCGATCTCGCCGCCGGTGCCGGTGGTCACGCATTCGGCAAACTCTGCACCGGTGGCCGAGTGGAAGTTGGACGCCGAATAGGCCATCGGCATGTCCCAGACCTCGGCAGCGGCGGGCAGGGCGGCAGCCGCGGTCAGCGCGGTGGCAGCCAGCAGTTTGGTCAGTTTCTTCATGGTCTTCTCCCTGTGTTATTCACGGCCCCTTTTTGGGGCACTGGTTCAAGTTCAAATCGCATAGCGCGCCGGGTCGTAGGCGCTCATATCCATGTTCGGGGTGCGTCCCGAAATCATCTGCGCCAAGAGGCGCCCGGTCTTCGGCCCGCCGGTGAGGCCGATGTGATGGTGGCCAAAGCCGACATAGGCGCCGGACAGCCCCGGCACCTCGCCGATCACCGGAATGGAATCCGCAGGTGCCGGCCGGAACCCCAGCCATTCTTCTTCATGCTTCCAGGTGACACCGGGCAGGATATGCCGCGCGTTTTTGCGCAAGAGCTCAAGCGGGCCTTTCGACGGCCCGGCCTCCAGCCCGCCGAATTCCACAACGCCCGCAATCCGGATCCGTCCCTCCATCGGGGTCACCACGCATTTGGCTGCTGCCACCATGACGGGGGCCTTGGGCATCGCCGAAGGCTCCCACAATTCAAGATGATAGCCGCGTTCTGCTTCCAGTGGTACGGAAATTCCCAGTTTCTCTGCCAGCGGTTTGGACCAGACGCCGGTGGCCACAACCACCGTGTCGCAAGCAATGGTCTCACCGCCCGCGCGCACGCCGGTCACTTTGCCGTTTTCCCGCGCCACATCGGTCACAAAGGCCTGAACCAGCTGGCCTCCATTGGCGGTGACATGTGCTGCCAGATCTTTCACGTATTGCCCGGGATCGGAAATGATCCCGTGGTCCTGCAGCCGTGCGGCAAACCCGAATTCCTCGGAATAGATATCGTCATAGGTACGGAAATCTGCCCCCTCCAGCTCATCCCAGCGGAAGCCGTGCCTCTTGCGCAACCCCCAGCCAAAGGCGTCATCGCCGAAATGCGCCCGGTCGTTGTAGAGGAACAGATAATCCGAGGGCTTCAGATGCCGCTCCGCCGAAGTGCCAGCCGCCAGCGCCTGGTGATCTGCCAGCGAATCCCCGACAACCGGCGCCAGGGCCGAGGCGATGCGCGCAGTGTCGTCCGCATTGGCATGGCTCATGTATTTCATCAGCCAGGGCGCCAGCTTGGGCAGGTAGCCCCAGCGCATGAATAGCGGCTGGTTCCGGTCCAGCAGCATCTTCGGTGCCTTCTTCCACAGCCCCGGCCCCGTCACCGGCACGATGGAGCAGGAGGCCAGAATGCCGCCGTTGCCGTGGCTGGTGCCTTCGCCCGGCCCTTTGCCGTCGATCAGGATCACCTGATGGCCGTCGCGCTGCAGCTCGATCGCTGCCGAGACGCCGACAATGCCGGCGCCGATGATGGCAACAGTTTTCTTAGGCTGGCTCATGCCGCGACCTTTTTGGAAACCGCATAGCGGTCCAGCTTTTCGACATCCGGCTTGACGCCCAGGCCGGGGCCGTCCGGCACCACCACCTGGCCATTCTCAACCTGGAAAGGCGTTTCCAGAATGTCTTCCTTCAGGAAGTAGCTCGCCTGGTAGAACTCGCAGCCCAGCTTGATCTCGGGTGTGGCGGCAATCATGTGGGTTCCCGCCAGATGCGCGAGACCCGCCTCGAACATGTCGCCGCCATAGGCTGACAGCCCATTGGCCGCGGCAATCCGCGCCACCGTCTGGCCGCGGGTGAGGCCGCCCGATTTCATGATCTTGACCGAGACACCGTCGCAGATGCCCTCGCGCGCCGCGCGCACCATATCCTCGGGGCCGAAAACGCTTTCGTCGGCCAGCAGCGGCACGTCAATCATCCCGCGCAGCTTGGCCATCATGGCAAAGTGATGGAACCGCACCGGCTGCTCGATGAAATCCGGCTTGAACGCGGCCACATCGCGCACCTGCGCAGGCGCGTCCTCGATGCTGAGACCCTGATTATAGTCCACCCGCACCCGGAACTCGGGGAAATCCTTGGCGATCCGCTCCAGCCGCATGATGTCAAAGGCATGATCCTTGAAGCCGGTTTTCAGCTTGATCAGCCCGACTTTGTCCGCCCGCAGCCGGTGCAAAAGGTCAATGTCCTTCTCGAAATCCGGGTCGGCAATCGAACAGCTGAGCGGGATGGTGTCGCGGCACTTGCCGCCCAGCAGCGCCCAGACCGGCGCCCCGGTGATCCGCCCGGTCAGGTCCAGCAGGGCGCTCTCCAGCGCTGCCTTGGCCTCGGTGCAATGGGCGACGGCTTTGGCTGCGTCCTCCATGATCGCCGCACGGTCCGCCACCCGGCGGCCCTCCACCAGCGGGCGGATGTAGCGGTCCAGCGCCGCCAGGCTGGCCTCGGGCGTGCCGGTGAACACCGACCAGGTCGAGGCCTCGCCGTATCCTTCCGCCCCGCCTTCGCTGCGCAGGCGCACAATGATGACCTCACAGAAGCCCTCAACAGACCCGATCCCATGGTCGCGGCGCGACATCACGGGCAGCGCGAGATGCCACAAATCCATCCCGGCAATCTTTTCTTCCAGCACTTTCAACGTCCTCCCAGGTGCGAGCGGAAGGGTGCCTTGACTTGAATATCATTACAAATACAAAGAATTCGATAGAGTATCATGAAAAGTGATGTACTGCCGATGTCCCTCCGCTTCCGCCAGCTGCAGGCGTTCCATGCGATTGTCGAAACCGGCACCGTCACCGGCGCTGCAGAACAGCTGGGGATTTCTCAGCCCGGCATCTCAAACCTGCTGTACCAGCTGGAGCGCCAGACCCGCCTCAAGCTGTTCGAACGCAGCAAGGGCCGCCTGATCCCGACGCCGGAGGCCGGTGTGCTGTTTCAAGAGGTCGACACTGTGGTGCGCGGCCTCGACCACGTGGCGCAGGCGGTGACCGACCTGCAGAACAAGCAGGCGGGCCAGTTGCAGGTCGCCTCGCAGCACTCCATGTCCTTTGGCTTCATGCCGGCGCTGATCGCGCGTTTTGCCCGCACCCGCCCGGATATGTCGATTTCATTCCAGGCGCAGTATTCGCTGAAGATCCAGGAATGGGTGATTGCCGGTCTGTTTGAGATAGGCGTCTGTGAAATGCCACTGATCCATGACGGGCTGGAGGTGCATCCGGTCAGCGTCGAAACCCGTCTGGCGATGCCGGCCGACAGTCCGCTGGCACAACACGAGGTGCTGACGCCCGAGCTGCTGGAAGATGTGCCCTTTATCGTCATGGGGCCGGAGCACATGACCCACCGCCGCACCCGCGAGGTGTTCCAGCAGGCGGGTATTCCGCTCAGAACCCGGGTGCATTCGCATCTGTTCAAGAACCTCCTCAGCTTTGTGCAGGAGGGGATGGGGGTCTCGATCCTCGATCCCTTTGTGCTGGATTTCGAGGCCGGCGGCGGCTTCGTTTCCCGCCCGTTCAGGCCCCGGATCATGATGGAGATGGCGGTGATCACCTCCAAGTCGCGGCCGCTGTCGGCGGTGGGGCAGGAGTTCCTGGCACTGCTGAAGCAGGAATTGGCGCCCTATTCGGCGGCAGAAGACTAGATCTTCTCTGAAACCTTTGGCCCGGCTGACGGCCGGGCAGCGCCCGACCCTCCCCACGGGAGGGCGCTCATGCGCCCACCCAGGCTCGGGCGCTGCCCTTAGTGCTTGTCAGAATTGTATGCAGTTTGGAATTCAATGTTGCGCAAGCCCGGCGGCTCCCCTAGGCTGGAGCGCGGAATGAACAAACGGCGGTATCATGGCCAAACGCGAAAGCAATGTGGATAGGGTCTACGAGGCGCTGCGCCGGATGGCGGCGGATTTTGCCTTCAAGCCCGATCAGCGGATCAACGAAAGTGCCTTGTCCGAGGTGCTGGGCGCCAGCCGCACGCCGCTGCGGGAGGCGCTGAACCGGCTGGTGGCTGAGGGTTTCCTGACCTTCCAAAACAACCGCGGCTTCTTCTGCCGCCCGCTGACGCCGAGCTACATCATGGACCTCTACGAGGCCAGGGTGGCGGTAGAATGCGAGGCTACGCGGCTGGCCTGCACCCGCGCCTCGGACGAAGACATCGCAGCGCTGGCGGATTACCTCAACCGGATGGAGCCGGAGTATCAAAGCGCCACCGATCCGGAAGCGCTGCTGGCGATGGATGAAAGCTTCCACGCCCGTCTCGCCCAGCTCTCGGGTAACAGCGAGCTGCAGCGGATCCTTAACAACCTCAACGGCCGGATCCGCTATATCCGGCTGATTGACCTCAAGCGTCTGCGTGACCGGGCCAGGGGCAAGGCGCCAGGCGATATCTCGGCCCACCGGCAGATTGTTGAAGGCATCGCCGCCCGCAACGCGGAGGCTGCGACGGCAGCCATGCGCAGCCATATCGAAAAACGCCGGGAGGAGGCGACGGAAGCCGTCCGCATCGCCTTTTCCCAGCTCTACGTGCCAGACGAATAGAAGGGCAGGCCGATGGAAAGAGGCGGAAAAACGGTCTTTGGGGCAGCGGTTGGCATCCTGATGCTGGAAACGCGCTTCCCCCGTATCCATGGTGACATGGGCAATGCGATGACCTGGGATTTCCCGGTGCATTACAAGGTGGTGCGCGGCGCCAACCCTGGGAATGTGGTGCGCGGCAATCCCAAGGAACTGATCGATCTCTTCGTCGACGCGGGGCGCGATCTGGTTGCCATGGGGGCTGACGGCATCACCACCAACTGCGGCTTCCTCGCCTTGATCCAGGAGGAAGTGAAACAGGCGCTTGGCGTGCCGGTGGCTACGTCTTCGCTGATGCAGGTGCCGATGGTGCAGAATCTGCTGCCCGCGGGCAAGCGCTGCGGCATCCTGACGATCTCAAAGGAGACGCTGACGCCTGCGCATCTGCAGGCCGCAGGGGTGGCGCTGGACACGCCGGTTGCAGGCACTGACGGCGGACGGGCCTTTACCCGCGACATCCTGGGTGACGCGGCAGAGATCGACTTTGAGGCTTGCCGCCTGGACATGATCGACGCCGCCCGGGCGATGGTTGCGGATATCCCGGACCTGGGCGCCATTGTGCTGGAATGCACCAATATGGTGCCTTATGCCCGCGACGTGAGGAAAGCCACCGGGCTGCCGGTGTTTTCGATCCATTCCTTTGTGAGCTGGTTCCAGGCTGGCCTGCTGCCCAAGGGCTTCCCGCTGGAGCTTGACGACCCGCGCTGGTGAGGCCGCATGGTGGGCGATTCCGCCCGCCGCCGCCTGTGTCAGCTCAGAAGCAGCAGCCAGAACCAGACGGTGAAAATACTGGCCCCGGTGGCAATCAGCACCGAGGAGGCCGCCACCCGTTTCGCGCGCCCGTACATGTTTGCGAAAATGTAGCCATTGAACCCGGTCGCCATTGCCGCATTCAGTACGCCCGACCGGAACAGGTCCTGCGGCAGCGACAGCGAAGAGCCCAGCACCCAGACGATGGCGGGGTGGATCATCAGCGAGGTGAAGCAGACAAACAGGATGGCGCGCAGATCGCCTTCGGGCCGGTACTTCACCAGCACCCCGCCAAGCGCAAACAGCGCACCGGGCAGAGCGGCCCGGATGATCAAGGACAGCGCTTCATCCACCACCAGCGGGATCGAAAGCCCAGAGAGGTTCACGGCAAATCCCAGGGCAATCCCCAGGATCAGCACGTTGCGGAACATCGCGTTCAGCACCGAGACCGCGGTCTTGATCCGGCCCGCACCGCGGTTGCGCACGAATTCCATCACGGTGATGCCGACGCCGTAGCAAAACGGTGAGTGGAAGGCGATGATTGCGTAGTTGCCGGTGAGGTTCTCCGGGCCGAAGGCGCGTTCGGTGATCGGCAATCCCAGCAGCACCGAGTTGGAGAACAGGCAGCAGAAACCGATGGCAACGCAATCCTCCCACTCCCGCTTGAACAGGATGCGGGCGCCAAAGACGCCGATCAGGAAACAGGTGAAGGCGCCGGTATAGAAACTGGCCAGCAGCCGCGGGTCGAAGCTGGCCGACAGGTCCAGCTCTGCCATTGCTTTGAACAGCAGACAGGGGATGGCAAAGCCCTGCGCGAACTTCATCACGCCTTCGATGTGAGATTCGCTTAGCACACCGCGCGCGGTCGCGGCATAGCCTGCGCCGACAACCAGAAACACCGGCAGGATGACGTCAATCAGGCTTTGGAACATGGCCCGCTCCATCTGCTAGGGCGGCGGTTGACGCCAGCCGGGGATGCCTCCGGCGGGAGTATTTAGGGCAAGATGAAAGAGCAGGTCTGCGCAGCGCTATCGTGCAATCGGCGTCAGGCCTGCGCATACGCTAGATGTCCACCCGGATGACCATGCCGTCATAGGCAGGTGTGATGTGGTCCGGCGTCTCATCCTCGACCGTCGCATAGTCCATGTCGATATGCATGTTGGTGATGATGCCGCGTTTGGGCGCCAGTTTTTCAAACCACTCCAGGGCTTCCTGGTAGCTGAAATGGGTCGGATGCGGGGTGCGGCGCAAGCCGTCCAGGATCCAGATATCCAGGTCTTGCAGTTCCGGCAGGGCGGCATCCGGGATCCTGGCCACATCCGGCAGATAGGCCAGCCCGCCGATGCGGAAACCCAGCGCGTCAATGGCGCCGTGGTTGACCTGGAACGGGCGGAAGGTGATGTCGCCGCCGGGACCGCTAATGCTGAAAGGGCCGTCTATGGTCTTCAGCTCCAGGATCGGCGGGTAGGGCGAGCCATCGGGCTGTGCAAACGCGTAGCCGAAACGGTTCAAGAGGTCATTCTGGGTCGGCCCGTCCGCATAGACCGGAATCCGCTGACGCATGTTGAAATAGACCATGCGCAGATCGTCGATGCCGTGCAGGTGATCCGCATGAGAGTGGGTGTAGACCACCGCGTCCAGGCGGCTGACCTCCGCATCCAAGAGCTGGCTGCGCATGTCCGGCGTGGTGTCGATCAGCACAGAGGTGGTGCCGTCCGGCCCGTCGCGCTCCACCAGCATCGAGCAGCGGCGGCGGCGGTTCTTGGGGTTCTTGGGGTCGCAGTCGCCCCAATGGCCGCCAATCCGCGGCACCCCGCCGGAGGAGCCGGACCCGAGGATGGTAAAGCGCATTTCTCCCATCAGGCGGCGGCCTCATATGCTGCGGCCTTCCAGAACAGCCGGTCGAAATTGGCCTGGGTCCGGGCGGCAAAAGCTGCGTAATCCATGCCAAACGCCTCTGCGCCCACTTTGGCGGTAAAGGCAGTATAAGCGGGCTCGTTGCGCTTGCCGCGGTAGGGCGGCGGCGCCAGGTAGGGGGCATCGGTCTCGACCAGGATGCGCTCCACCGGGGCGGCGGCAAAGATATCCCGCAGCTCCTGGCTCTTGGGGAAGGCGGCAATGCCGGACATCGACAGGTAGAACCCCAAATCCAGTGCAGCCTTGGCCAGCTCCGCCGAGGAGGAGAAGCAGTGCATGACGCAAGTATAGGCGCCGTTCTTCATCTCCTCGCCCAGGATGCGGGCCATGTCGTCATCGGCGGCACGGGCGTGGATGATCAGCGGCAGCCCGGTTTCACGGGCGGCGGCGATGTGAATGCGCAAGGACTGCTGCTGCACGTCCTTGCTGTCCGCAGTGTAATGATAGTCCAGCCCGGTCTCGCCGATGCCGACGAATTTCGGGTGTTCGGCCAGCGCCACCAGTTCATCGACCGAGACCATCGGTTCATCCGCGGCGCTCATCGGGTGGGTGCCGGCAGCATAGAACACCGGCGCATGGGCCTCGGCAATGGCGCGCACGGCGGGCTCGTTCTTCATCTTGGTGCAGATGGTCACCATCCGGGTGACGCCGGCCGCGGCGGCGCTGGCGATCACCTCGTCCAGCCGCCCCTCGAAATCGGGGAAGTCCAGGTGGCAGTGGCTGTCCGTAATCTGGGGGGTCGTCTTGGTCATGAATCCTCTGGCGCGCCTTCTGCCGCGCGGGGCCGGGGCCTCAGCGCGACGCGGTTTCCTGCATCTTGAAAACCGTATCTAGGACAAGGGCGGCGGGGTCAAGGTTCACCGCCTGGCCATGGCGCGCACGCGCCGTCACTTCCGCTGCCAGGTCCGCCCAGGCCCGGGCTTTGCGGGGGTCGGGCGACAGGCGCTGGAGCATCGCTGCCTCCTGCGGTGCCGCTTCCGGCGCTGGCGGCGCGCCGGTGGCGCCGGTGCGGGCCAGCCGGGCCAGCGCCATCTCGGTCAGCGACAGGAGCAGTTCAAACCGTTCCGCAGCACCGCGCTGGGCGGCGGCTTCGGCCAGGGCCATGGCACGCTGCCGGTCTAGACGCGGCATCGAGTCGAGGATCTGCACCAGTTCAGCATAGATTTTGAGCCCGCCCAGATTGATCAGCCGCAGCGCTGCCCCGACCGAACCGCCTGCAAGTGCTGCCAGGTTGTCCATGTTCGGCGGCAGCTCTCCTCCGGACTGCGCCAGTGCCTCCTCCATATCGGGAGCGGACAGCGGTCCCAGCCGCAGCGTGCGGCAGCGCGAGCGGATGGTCGGCAATAGCCGCGAGGGCTGGTGCGAGATCAGGAAGATCGTGGTGCGTGCAGGCGGCTCCTCCAGCATCTTCAAGAGCGCATTGGCGGCGCTCACGTTCATGTCGTCGGCGGCGTCCACGATCACCACCCGGCGGCCGCCGTCCGTGGCCGAGAGGCCAAAGAACCGGTTCAGTTTGCGTATGTCATCGACGACGATCTGGCTGCGCAGCTTGCCCTTGTCGTCATAAGACCGGGTGATCGGCGCCAGCCCTGGCTCCGCCAGTGCCTGAATGCGGTGGGAGACGGGATGCTCAGGGTCAATGTCCAGCGTCTGCGGCGGCAGCGGGGCGCCGAACAGCCCGTCCTCAGCCGGAGGCGTGGCCAGCAGAAAACGGGCAATCCGCCAGGCCAGCGTCGCCTTGCCGACGCCTTGCGGGCCGGTCAGCAGCCACCCGTGGTGCAGCCGGTCGGAGTTATAGGCGGTCAGAAAATCCTGCTCGGCGGCCTCCTGGCCGATCAGCCGCAGGGTTTCGCGCGGATGCGGGGCGCCCTCGGCCTGGTCGGCGCGGGGCAGGTCGTCGTCACCGCTCATGCCCCGGAACCTTCCAGGGCCGCATCCGCCAGCTTGCGTACATCTGCTGCGACTTCTTCCAGCGGCCGGGCCCCATCGACCACCCGGAAGCGGGTTGCAAACTCCAGCGCCAGCGCCAGGAAACCAGCCCGCATCTTCTCCTGCAGCCCGACGCCGAAGTCTTCGAAACGCTCTTCTTTGCCCTGCCGCCCCTTTGCGCGGGCAAGACCTTCAGCCGGGTCCATGTCGATGAGCAGTGTCAGATCCGGCTCGCGCCCGATCATCAGCTTGTGCATCTGGTCAACGGCGGCGCGCAGATCGCCGCGCGACAGGCCCTGATACATGCGGGTGCTGTCGGCAAAGCGGTCGCAGATCACCACCTTGCCTGCGGCCAGCGCCGGTTCGATGGTGCGTTCCAGATGGTCCCGCCGGGCCGCCATGAACAGCAGCAGTTCGGTCTCTGCCGACCAGCGGTCCGGATCGCCTTCCAGCACCAGGCGGCGGATTTCCTCAGCGCCGGGCGAGCCGCCGGGCTCGCGGGTCAGCACCACGTCGCGGCCTGCCGCGCGCAATCCCTCCGCCAGCAGGCGGCACTGCGTTGATTTGCCGGACCCGTCGATGCCTTCAAAGGTGATGAACAGGCCGGGCTTGGTGTCAGCCGTCACAGCGCTCCCTCGGGTCCAGTCAGGAATTGCTTGATCAGCACCTGCGCTGCAGTCTTCACGCGCACCACAAAACCGCCCGCAGGCACGTCATTTTCGGCCACCAGCGGCAGCCGTACCTCCGGCAGTTCCTCGGGCTGCAGCACCAGTTCTGCCAGCCGCTGGCCCTTAGCCACCGGCGCCTCGATCGGGCCGTTATAGACAACTTCGCCTTGGATGGTCTTGGCCGACAGCGACGGCAGAAGGATCTCCAGATCCTTGGCAGGCACCAGCCCTACCGATCGTGCCGCGCCCCGCCATATTTCGGCTTCGGCGATGGCAACGCCCTCTTTGGCAACGGTTTTCTTGGTAAATTGGCGAAACGACCAGTTAACGAGGGCTTCCGCCTCCTCTGCGCGGCTGCGCTCGCTGGCGAGACCCGACACCACAAAGATCACCCGCCGGTCGCCCTGTTTGGCCGATCCGACCAGCCCGTAGCCGGCCTCCTCGGTATGGCCGGTTTTCAGCCCGTCTGCGCCGATCCCCAGCTTCAAGAGCGGGTTGCGGTTGCGGATGTTCGAAGGCGCGCGGCCGTCAAAAGCAAATTCGGTTTCGGCAAACAGAGGGTAGTATTCGGGGAAATCCTCGATCAGCCGCTCGGCCAGGATTGCCAGGTCATGCACGGACATCCGGTGCCCGGCGGCGGGCCAGCCATTGGAGTTGGCGAAGGTCGAGGCGGTCATGCCCAGATCCTGGCCGCGCTTGGTCATGTAGCGGGCAAATCCCGCCTCGGTTCCGTCCGGGCTCAGCGCCTCGGCGATCACCGCGCAGGCATCATTGCCCGACAGCACGATAATGCCGCGCAGCAGATCCTCGACCCGCACCCGGTCCTGGGTGTCCAGGAACATGGTCGAGCCCTTGTAGCTCATCGCGTGCTCGCTGACGGGCAGCCGTTCGTCCAGGGTCAGACGACCGTCGCGCAGCGCTTCAAACGCCACATAAAGCGTCATCAGCTTGGACATCGACGCAGGCGGCAGCGGCACATCGGCATTCTTCGACAACAGCACCGTGTCGGTGCCCGCGTCCAGCACATAAGCGGCGCGGGCCTTGGTATCAAAGGCCGCCGCCGAAAGCGCTGAGAAGCTGACCATCAGACCTGCGGCCAAAGCAAGCTGCAGCGAGGATTTCAATGCGCTGCCCCGGTGCGGAGCAGCGGGATCAGTTGGTGACAGCATAGGCATCCGCAAATCCGGTTTCCTTCACGCTTTTCAACAGTTCACTGCGTTCGGACTTGTTCTGGGCCGGACCCACCAGCACCCGCCAGAATGTCTTGCCGCTGGTGGATTGCTCGCGCACGGTCGGCACCATTCCTGCACTGCGCATCATGTTGGCGGTGCGCTTGGCGTTGGCTTCGACGCTGAAGATGCCAATTTGGATGAACGGCTTGGCCAACGCCGATTTCTGCGGCTTAGCCGCGGGAGCTGCGGCAGGCTGAGCCGGGGCAGGGGCGGCAGCGTCGATGGCAGCGGCCGCACCTGCAATCGGATCCAGAGCCGTTTCAGAGATCTCCGGACCGGCTGCCGAAGCCAGCACTTCGGCAGCATCCGTGTCCGTCTCCTCCGAAGCAGCCTCTGGAGGCTGTTCTTCAGGCGGAAGCTCGTTCTGGACTTCTTCCTTTCGCAGCGCGGTCACGTTCAGCTCCACCGGCGCACCGGCCAGCAGGCCAAGCGCCGACGCTGCGTCCGAGGAGACCTGCAGCCGCGGCCCGGGGATTTCGCGTTCGCGCCGGAACAGGGCGCCGATCACAAACTGGCCGTTGGCGTTGTTGCGGATGATGACCCGCTCGGGGTCCTTGGTATCCGGATGCGCCACCCAGACGCCGCCGATCGAGGGCCGGCCGTCCCACAGGCCCGCTTCGGTGACCTGGAACACATCCGGTGCCTCGACGTCGCGCTCCACCAGTTTGGTGCGGCTGGACGCTTTGGTGCCGCTGCCGCCGACAGTAGCAGCGGCCTCCGGTTTCGGTTCCAGAAAGCCAAGTTTCGGCCCGTTTTCACAGCCCGCCAGAACCAGCAGGCTTGTGACCGCCGCGGCGATCCGCGGGGCCGTCATTGCTCTCGACATGGTCTTGTTCATGCTCTCATCCTTGCCTGTGCCCGCGGCGCTTGTGCGCCCCCGCCGGAGTGCCCGGTCTTCTTGATTTGGCGGCATGATAGCCTGCGTATCATCCCATGAAAACCCTGACGCGGCCGGCCGCCGGCGAAACCTGCCGGGGCGGCAGAAATCCGCGCGCCGGGAAGGCGGCGGAGGTTTTCCCTTGCACGGTCCTTCTGACAGCGGATTTCCTCTTGCCTCGCCCTGTTTTGCGCCCTAAACCGCTGACGGACCGGGGAGGTGGCAGAGTGGTCGAATGCGGCGGTCTTGAAAACCGTTGAACGTGAGAGCGTTCCCAGGGTTCGAATCCCTGTCTCCCCGCCACTAAATCAAATACTTAGCTGCCACCTGATGACGCTGCCCCGCAGGGGTGATTTTTGGGTTTCCCAAAATTTTTCCCACGTTCATGATCCGTTTTTGTTCTGTTCCCGAAGGCTTTGAGCCTCCTTCGCCAGGCGCTTTTGGCTCGCGCCTTTCGAATATTTCTGGACCATGGAAAGGCTTTTGTGGCCGGTGATGGCCGCGATCTGCTGATCAGTGCAACCAGCCTCAGCCAATTCACCAGCGGCGCTGTAACGCAGCCCGTGCAGTGAATATTCGGTGAGCCCGGCAGCTTTCCGAACCGCCATTACCTTCTTTTGAATTTGGTCATAGTTCAGCGCCCGGCCGAACTCATCGGCTAAGATATAGCGCAGGCTGGTTCGCTTGGTTGCTGCTAGGACGGCGGCAAGGTGTGTCGTGAAGGGGATCCAGAGGCGGGCTTTCGTTTTGCCTTGGGTGACCCAGACCCCGCCATCCTCGACATGTTCCCATTCCATGCGGGTCAGATCCGAGGCGCGCTGACCGGTGCCGAGGGCCAGCTCGAAAATCAACAGGGCCAGCCCGTCCGCATTCTTGCGATAGGCGGCGACCGCAGAGGCGGGCCAGGGCTTGTGGCCTTCGCCTGTCTTTATCTTCGGAATCCCCTTAGCCGGGTTGTCGCGCTGCCAGTCCAAGTCAATCGAATGCTCGAACAGGATAGAGAGCATGTGGGGAATGTAGTTGGCAAAGCGGGCCCGATGACGGTTTGCCATCTGCGCTTCGATGATGGTGGAGCGGCGCATCTTTGTCGGGTCTTTGCCGCCCAGCTTGTCGGAAAGGTATTCCAGAACTTTCGAATAGTCGGCTTTGGTACGCGGGGCCAGGCGGTCCCATTTGGGCGACTGCTTGTAGCTCCTGATCAGCTTCTCGAAGGTGAACCGCTGCGACAGCGCGCCACCGCCGCGCATCAGCCGCCAGTATTCCCGATCATACTCCTCGCTGTTGGGATCGTCGGGCAGGCGCACATAGCGGCCGTCCTTGCGGAAGTACTGGTACAACCGCCCCTTGACCATTTTGGCTGTAGTGAATTTCTTCTTCACCATTTCACATCCTCGAAGCCGTCGACGAAATCGCCGCGCAAAATCGCTCGCAGCTCCTCAGCGTCCCAGCGCTCATAGGGGCCAACTTTACGCGGCCGCGGCAATACACCTTGAGCGACGAGCTCGCGGAACTCCGCAGGCTTCATATCAAGAAGCTGCGCCGCGCCTTTCTCTGCCACAGCAATAGGTGTCATGCGGCCCATGATTGGTCTCCGGGAATTCTGGGGATGGTCGAACAGTTGTTGCTGCAATCCAGCGGCTAAACAGGCCGGGCGCGGCTGATGAGTGAGTGGCGGCTGCCGCGCCCGGGAGTGCGGGTGCCAGCCCGCGGGTGTTCTAAGGTTACTATAGCGTGTGTTGAGGCGCGGGCGGCAGGAATTTGGAGGATTGCACCGCCCGCGCAGGTCCGCGCCTAAGTTCAAAGGCGCGAAACTGGAAATCAAAGGGCGCGCCAATCCTCCACCGCGCGCCGCTTTTCAAATCAGGCTGCCTGGTGGGGCTGATAGCCCTTAGCCGTCATGATTTCCCGGGTCTTCTGCGAAATGCGGTCAAGCGTTTGCGCTGTGGGTTCCGGCGCTGGTGCCGGGTGATCGATCAGATGCTGGGGGCGCAAACGGGCGGGGTCGAACCTCTGGCCGCGTGCGGCCTTCAGCAATGCCCAAGCGACGGTAAAGGCTGCAGGGTCTTCCAGGTAATCTTCAGGAGATCCGGCAATGCGCTGGGCGGCTTTGGTAATGGCTTTCATTCAATCCTCCATCGGTTGATGAGGAGAGTTGTAGTCCGAAAAAAGCGTACCAGTCAATCACGAAGTTCAAAAATATCGGACTTATGGTTTCGACCCCTTGCAAGTGTGCGTGGAAAAATGAGAACAGAAGGGGAACATTTGAGAATCGAGAGAGAATGGTCGTATGGATTGCAGCTCGCTTGAGGCGAGCTGGACTGGACTTAAACTGGGTGTTCGATCCGGTTGGAGCTATTCGCTTTGCAAGGCAGCGAAGAGGCGATCCTGAACGTCTTGAGGGAGTTGCGCAAAATCGCCGTGTAAGATGAAGTTAAAGTCTATGCGGTGCTGTCGATAATAATAGCGCATAGTCTTCAGTCCGGGAGCGCCTCGACTCTCTTGTGAGTGGAAGGTCGTTTTCTTCAGGCCGAGTTCCTTGGCTACATCGAGTTGCTGCATGCCTATCGATTTTCGAGCTGCCAAAAGGCGGGTTCGAATTGCGTCCGGGCTAATATCGCCGGTCTGTGCCAGGCGTTCTTTTGCATCGATGTCCATATTTTCTGCCTAACTCAAATCCGAATAAAGTGAACTTTCTGACTGTCGGATCTTGCGGGTTCAAATTTTTCGGACTAACGCTATGGCATGACGATACGTGATTTGATCCAAGCTCTGGGCGGCTACCGATCCGTAGCGAAACGCCTGGGTAAGAAGCCAACAACGGTACACACGCATATGCAGGCCGGGGCTCTGCCCGCGGCTTGGTACGATGCGATTTGTATTCTGGCGCGTGAAAAAGGCGCCGTGGAACCATCGCGTTCCCTTTTCTCCTTTCTTTCGGTCGAGAAGGAAGGCAGCGACACTGGAGGGGCTGAATGAACCGGCCCCGCCTGACCCTGATTGTGAACAACGATGTGCCATGCCGTGAGCGTGGAGCACCCATAGGTCAAAAGTCTTGGTCAAATAAGTTTGACCCCTATGCGCTTAAGGTCGGGGCACCTGATCTTTGGTCTGCCTATTTTCGTGCGCGCTACAGCAGCCCGCGCGAAGTCGCTTTGTTCTGCGATGTGAGCTTTCAGACCGCGTTGAACTGGTGGGGTGCTGTGACGGCCCCGGCCAGCCACATCGCCTTGCTGGTCATGCTGACCGATCCAGACGCGCCAGAGTTTTTCGGCCAAGCGATGGGGCAGGCGGCATGACGGAGACGAAGGACAAGACGTGGATGTACTTCGGATCAGTACCGCCGTTTTCCGTGCACCCTGCGTTGAATGGACCCGCGCGGTTCAAACTGAAAACTCCCATGACTTGGCGTGGCACGGCATTCTTTAACGTACTGGTTGCCCTGCAGGACGGTTTTAACCCCCGCATCATGACAGCTGGGGCAAAGGTGGTGGACTGGCTCTACGCCCTCAGCCGAGCGGTAGACAACGGACCCGCAGGGGGTATTCCAAAGTTCGTAGCCTGCAAACTTTTCCTGGCGGCGTTTAAGCTCGATCATCTCGTCGCGAAGATCTCCTATCGTCTCACGAAGCGTTATATTCGCCTCGCGCGCACTCATTATCTGTTCTCGCAAGCCAGTGATGGTTTCTCGGACCTCTTCCATTGGCGGCGCCTCCGGCGACTTAAACAGCGCCTTGAGTCTATCAACGGCTCCTACCGCCGTATTGAGCGTCGTGGCCCCTTGCTTTGCGATGTCTATTGCCTGCTTCGCGGTGTCTACGTCGAAATCCATCAAGTAGCTGTCCTGTCAAAAGAAAACTCAAAATTCCGCCAGCAAGATGCTGCGGCCAAGGCCGGAAGGCAAGGAGAAGTCCCGGGATGCAGCGGGGCCAAGAAACATAGAGCAGAGGGAACACGGCATGAGTAACCATGTGACGTCACTGCTGCGGCGCAGGCGGTTGGGCGTTGGCCTGACTGGCAAAGCTCTGATCCTGCTTATGGGCGATCTCGCAAGCGACGATGGCTCGGGCATCTGGGCGTCTAAGCCCACGATGGCGAGCGAGCTTGAGACGTCAGAGCGCACGGTTCAGCGCACCATAAAGGACCTGATCGACGCCGGATTTGTGTCCGAAGTCGGTAAGCGAAAACACCGTAACGGCTACACCTATGAATACCGGATCATCGTTGAGCGTATCGAGCGGTGTGAAGATCTTCGCAATTCACCCCCGACACAGCGTCACCCCTCGACACAGGATGTAGGGAGCAAGGCACAACATCTAGCCCCCGACACAGTGTCACCCCTGACAGAGTGTCACCCAACCCCCGACAGTGTGTCAGGGGAACCCCCGACAGAGTGTCACCCAAACCAAAATAAACCAAATAGAACCTATTGCGCGGCTGAAGCCACGCACAAATCGGATTTTGATTTTGACGGGTTCTTTGGTGAGTTCGTCTCTGCCTATCCCCGGATGGGCGACCCCGAGGCGACAGAGGAATCGCTGAGAGAGGCGCTGGGCGCTGGTGTGGACCCGCAGGCGATCCTGGCCGGTGCACGGGCCTATGCCGTCGAGCAGGTCGGGAACAAACCGCGCTTCATCAAGTATTCCGAGAACTGGATCGATGAGAAGCGCTGGCGCCAGCACGCAACCGCGCTGTTGCCGAGCCAGGATCCGCGCAAGGTGCTGGAAGCTCGGGCAGCGGATATCCGTTCGCAGAAGCCCTGGGCGCGCACCATCAAGCCCAGCCAGGCAGGTGAGTGCATCGCGGCCGGGTTGGTCACTGTGGCGGACTGCATCGCGGCGGGGATCCACGTATGAGCAGCCCGCACCTCACCGCGGAAGACTACGGCACCAAGTTCGGCAAAGTCATCGTGACCGTCGATCTGGAACGCGGCGATTGCATCATTATCGCCCCGGGCAGGGGGCTGGTCGGGCAGGAAGTGCCCAGTCGCAAGCGGTTCAACAGTCTCGACGAGATCGAGGGCGCCTACCGCATTCAGCTTCAGCTGGCACAAGCCGCGGGGAACAAACACCCGAACGCACAGGACATGGCCCGTGCCCTCAAGTTCGCAGGCCAACAACTAAAGCAACATCAGGAGGCAGTTTGATGACAGTGGAAATGACAGACAGCGAGAAGAGCGAAAACTATCGCGTTACCGAGGCTGAGTTGCGCCAGTTTATCGAGCGCTTCGAGCGCCTGGACGAAGAAAAGAAGACCATTGCAGAACAGCAGAAAGAGGTAATGGCAGAGGCCAAGGCCCGCGGCTACGACACAAAGGTCATGCGTAAGATCATCGCTCTGCGGAAGCGTGACAGCGACGATATCGCCGAGGAAGAGGCAGTCCTCGAAATGTACAAAGAAGCGCTGGGCATGTGAGGGCGTCATGACAGATAGGTTGACGGCCGAGCAGTACCGAAAGGCCCTGAAAGAAGATCAGACCCAGGACAAGCGCAGGGTACGGGGCACGCAGCGCACCACCACATCAGACGGCATTACCCATGACAGCAAAACAGAGGCCCAGCGCTGGGAAGAGTTGAAGGTGTTGCAATCGGCTGGGGAGATTTGCGGTTTGCGCCGCCAGGTAGATATTCCCCTGCACGGCCGGGACGGTCCCATTATGACCGATGGGGGGAAGCAACAGCGCGTCTACCGGGCAGACTTCACCTATGTCGACAAGCGGCTTGGCTGCGCGGTGATCGAGGACCGCAAGGGGCATGAAACCGATGTGTTCAAGCTTAAGCAGGCCATACTGCTTGCGCAGGGGATGGAGATCCTTGTCACCAAGGCGAAAGGGTGAGCCGTGGGTGCGCTCGAGGAGCTGAAAGCTGAGAACCAGCAGCTGCGCAAGCTCTTGAACCAGGCGCAGCGCGCTGGGCGTGCAGTGCCTTCCCGTCCAGCCCCGGCAGACGTAGCCCAGCAGCTCGAATTGCCAGATGTGGTGCGTTACCCATTGGCGGAATTTGCAGCTGGTAGGGGGCACAGGGTGCCGCTGCCGGAGAGCGTCGAGGAAATCGCCGAGGTGATCGGGCGGGAAAATGCGGTGCGGCTGGTGGAAGGCACCCGGCCGCGCGGGCGGCGCCGGTGGCGGCGGCAGCTGTATGTGCCGGCCGAAATGCCGGAGGGGCACCGGATCGCCACCCTGATCGGCCTGGAAGATGCCACCAAACTCAGTTTCAGCCATGCGAATTGCATCCTCGAGCTGCCGTCCTGCCATGGCCTGCGCAAGGCGTATCTGGCTGACTATGTGATGCGGCTTCAGGATCAGGGGGCCGACGAGGCCGAGATCGCCCGGGAAATCGGGGTTGAAAAGAAGACGGTGGCAAGCCTGGTGGATGAAGGGGAATATTGGCGGCCACGGCTGCAGGCGCCGGAATAGCGCCAGAGGGCAAGCAGAGGGCTGGCTGAGACAATCAGCCAGCCCTTTGACATTGCGGAGGCACGCATGCCCACCACCCCTTTCGACGAGCTTTCTGATTCCTGGGACGTTTCCAAGCGCCACACCGCCGCCGACGATCAGGATATCCTGCTGACCAATACCAGCGGATACGTCGCCTATTTCGAGATCACCACAACCGACGATCTGCCCGGAGTCCATGCGCGCAAAGCCCATCCGGTCCGGCCTGGCCGGTCTGTCCCGATGCAGCTGAAGTCGGGCGAGCGCCTTTGGTTCGCCGGTGAAAGCGCAAGCGCTAGCTTGCTGGTGCCCTAATGCATTTCGGCGGGCGCTTTCATGCAGGCCGGTTTGCAGGTTCGCGTTTGGCGGCCAATGGTCGCCTTGATGGCTGGGCGGGTGCCTCCTTCAGTCCGGCCGAGTTCTTCGCAGGTGGTGTGCAGGGTGCATGGCTTGAAGCTTCCGATCTGGCGACGTTGTTTCAGGATTGGGTCGGAACATCGCCCGCCGTATCCATCGGGGATCCGGTGAGGCTGGTGTTGGATAAATCGCAGGGGTTGGCGCGAGCGGCTGAGCTCTGGAACGACGAGGCGTCATACCTTACTGGATCCGGGTTCATCGACAATGGCAATGGAGGCTATACCCACACAGGAACATCTTCGGGCTCGGTCCGTGTCGCTGGCGTTTTCAATGAGGGTGGTTGGATTGAGGTTTCAGCCGTGATTTCAGGCGGCAGTTTCGCCGTACGTGTCGGCGACTCCGGTGGCTCATTCAACTACCATACAGCCTCCGCATCGGGCACTTTCTTTCTGAAAGTAGAGAGCTTGTCGTCGGACAATGATTTGCGGTTTGTCACCTCGGATGACGGTGCAACCATTTCAAACATCAGAGCAAGAGTGATCGCGGGAAATCACCTCACAGCGCCGTCAGACGCTGCCAGGCCGACGATTAAGGCGAATGGCAGGCTCACTGACGATGCGGGTGACGAAGCCCTGATCTTGCCAGTGGCTGGAATACATTCCGCCTATATCGCGGCAGGCGCGTTGCTGATTGCCGACGAGAACGTTGCAATGGCAGCAGACTATGACGTTCTGAGGGGTGACTTGATCGGGGTTGTTGTTTTGCCTGCCCCTCTGTCAATTGCCAAGAAACAGCAGCTTGCCGACTATTGGGGAGTAAGCTTGTGATCGCTTGTCGGCTCTTCGCTTGTGCAGCAGGTCGCGAGGGGTGCTAAGCGGCCATTGCGATGTCCGCCGGGAACGACGGACGGCGGGACATTCCAGCCATTCGCTGCAAGAGCAAAACCCTGTTCCTTGGCAGTGACAATCTGTCCTCGCCAAAGCCCGCTTTGCTGGCGCGCGGTCTGGCTGCTGGAGGTCCAGACACTTTGTAGTAGTTAGGTGGAAAACAGGAGGTCGCCGTATCCCCAAAGGACCGAGCCAAGTATGGCGGAAACAGTAATAAACCAGTTTACGACTTGGTTTACATCGTCGGCTGCTCCTGAAAGTGACCAATAGAATCCACCCGGAGCAACGTTTTTTCCTCGGGCAACTGCTCGCAGGCAATCGAGAGTTTCATTCGAGTTCCTAATGACAACTTCGCCAGCCCTGTAAAATGTCTCGTCCGAACCTTCGACTTTGTGCAATCTGTCGATTGGAAACCGTGTTGCAAGCCGATTCCATTCTTGGCCAGTCAAACGGATTTCTGCAATCAAGCTGGCACAGATCAAGATTGCTCCAGAAGCGGGTACTTTCCAATCAGTGAGGAGCGAAAAGAGGACCCAGCTATATCCAAGGATCATGGATATCCAGGCGCCCTTGGCGACCGCAAACCAGCTTTTTAACAATCCCATAGTAAGCTCATCATCCAAAGTTAGTGAAACATGTGTTGGAGTTCAGTACATCAACTTATAGTCGCATAGAAGGTAGGTGCGGTGTCTCAGAGCTCAGTACCTTCTATAGGCTCTCCGGCAAAGAGCTCATCATCAGGCATTCGAACGGCTGCAGCAGTGCCCGGAAAATCTACCGCTGATCTACAACGCAGTACTTCCTCAGCAGGAATGACCACAGCCTTTCGCCACAGCCCCAGGCAGCCGCACAACACGGTAGCCTCACAGAAGAGAAATTCGAATGCTCAGAAAGTGAGGCAAAATCGAAGTCGACGCTAACACACAATAATTTGCAGCAGCCAACGTTAACGTCCCTGCGAGGCTTCGGAAGCTAGAATACGATCGGGTAGCGCCAAATCCTACCAACCCCTTTTGAAGTCTCTTTACTATAGCGCCTCGGGAAAGGAAAGATAACGCTAGAAGCGGTATCAACAAGCTCACGAAGATAAAAAAGACCAAATCCAAGAGCCTGTGGTTTTGTAGCTAACGGACAGAGGTAGAAGTTTGTTATTCCACCGTTTCTCAGCTCTCTATGGTAAAGTTTTGAAGCGCTAGCTGCAACAAGGAACGGATCGTTCGCACTGCAAAACTGTTCGGTTCTGCCAGGAGGGTTTAACTCGTCTGTGTCCACACGATCTACGCGAATTAGGCTCTCTTGGTACATGTCGGCTGCCAAAGATGGCAAGCTCAAGAGTTGGAGCAGGCGAGCGCCCTCTTTAAAGCGAATAGCTTGCCCCATAAGCTGGTGATCATATCCGACACCTAGTAAGAGAACATCTTTGCTCGTGTCTGGAATATGGCTTCCTTCATACCCAGACACTTGACGCACATCTTGAATATCCTTCAGGGAAAAGCTTGTGTCGGCCCCCCGGGAATAACGCTCCGGTTCTGAATATAAGATGGTCAAAGATTTTGCTTTTTGGGTCTCAAAAAACTTCAGCAACATAAAAATATGCGGTCGCATAAAGCCCGTTATGTCGATGCAAATGTCCAAATTTGAAGGATCTGTGATTCCCGAGCTGTCAACTCCTTGGAGGATCAGTTCAGCTTCATTTTCTGGCAGCCCCTCGACTCTCTTGTCGGATGCGGGGATGACCCCCAAATCTACACCTGAATAATTGTACTCTGGCAAAATCCACCAGAATTTCTCCTTGGCCACCACTTCGTTAAAAACATATCTAACCCGCTCACTGTCATTAAAGGCGGAGATAAATACATCAATATTGTTCAAATCATCAAAGTTCGTTATTTTTTGCTTTGCATCAACCAAGTAAGCAAGTTCAGCACTTGAAATCACAGCAGAGTTCCTTGATTTGCATCAACTTTGAATATACCGCTCTCCAGCATTGGGTTGGTTCTTTTCTTGAACAGAACGCCAAGGTTTTCGCGCCTCTCCTCATCAAAGAGCGCGTTTGAGAAATCGTCATCCAGTTCAATGGTGCCACGACGTGCGTAAGACACGTCCCATTTGGGCGCCAACATTGGAACGAGCTGGTACTTGTAGCGTCGTTCTTCAGTGTTCTTGTCGCTACCTGAATGAGGGATGTGGATTAAGTAGGACCAGTTTTCTGCAGTTCTAAGCGTCTTTCGTGCGTTTTCAGTGAGCTCGCTTTCTCTAATACTAAAGGCAGACAAAGCGGGTTCAGAAGGTTTTGCGCTGTAGCGGACGGTCCTGAATAATCGAGCGATCGCCTCGACACTTAGCCTAACTGAAGCCGCATTAACTTCTGGCTGAGCATCCTCCCAAAACCATTGCGCACCATCCTTAATTCCATCTGTTTGTGATTCCTTGCTTATAACACCCCCTTCGAAAGGGTTTTCTCCTGCAAATGATGAGCGGCGGTAGATATGCTTGAGCAGCATTAAAAGGTTTCTGGGAATGCCCTGCGAGAGAGTAACGATCGTATCAAAACCACAATAGGCAACCGGCTGCCTTGCTTCCCGATATAGTTGGGCTAAGAGATCCGATTTGTAGTAGTCAAGCACACGAACGTGCTTCCCTCCCTTTGCTTTGTCACCAGATGTGTATGCTCTTGCACTTTCGGAAATTTCTTGTGCCGCGGCGATTGCGTCATTTGTCTCCCTCTTGGCACCTCTAAAAAATAGGAGCACACTAGCCTTTTCCACCAAGGGGTGATTCTCGCATTTCAGTCCTTCAATAATGTCATCAATTGCATTGGGTGTAATATTTGTTTTATTTGAAAGTGTGGACCGAAGTTTTTTAAAGTAAGGTCTCTCACGCCCCCCTTTGTCAGTCGATCCTAGTATTTTCAGGCACTCTGCAGCGTAATCGTTGGCTGGATCAACACTCTCAAATTCCTGCGAAAGATTTTGCTCTCTCTCAGTGGAACAATTGATTCCACTTTGATTCAAGCGCTTCGCTATAAGCTTTGTCGCAAAATTCCGATAAGCTGCCTCCCCGAGATCCCGCAGATGGTCATCAAGGTGTACTTCAACAAACTCCGATCCACGTTTAATCGGCTCTCCTTCGTTCATAGTGTCATTTGTAAGAATGCCATACAGTCTTGCTCCGACTTTGAACGTGACGTGGCCTTCGCGAAAGCGCATCAATGAATTGAAAAAGGTTTGTTGGAGCTCGCTAAAGTTTTCAACTTCATCTATCATGTAGCAAACTGTCGCACCCTTTATGTCTGGACAAGCTGAGCGGAAAGCTTCAGCCGTTCCGAAAATCAATCTCCCAGGAGAAAAGAGGATTTCCAGGTCTTCAAAGGTGTTTCTCAAAGCTGCATTGTTAGACCGATAGTCGACATCCTTGCGCAGCGCAGTTAGGTAGTCGGAGAATTCATCTATGTTTTGAAATTTTTCTGACACGTCGACATCAAAACATCCCCGAACTGAGGAGAGAAAAACCCCAGTGTCAAAAAACTGTTCTCCATCAACCTGATCTGAAAGTTGCTTCATCACCGCAAGAAAATGATGCACCAACCACATTTCGAAATAGTAGCCAAAAATACTTTGCCACTGTTCTCTCTCCAGCCTCTTTCCGAAAAATTTTTGTGCATTCAGAGCACCTGAATCCACATAAAGTCCGATGTAACCATCGCTCTTTATTGCGGAAACAAGATCTCCCTTGTACTTTCTCCGCCTTACTGAATGCGAACAATACCGGAGCAAGTGGGTTTTTCCACTTCCTTTGCCGCCCAACAAGCGCAAGGGCGTTGTTGATGTCGGTTCGAGAAGGCCGTTGACTAGTTCTTCATTGTCACCTTCAGCGTCCACATAGAGATCAAGGATTTCATCCGCGGTGAAGTGCGACGCCTTTGGGGTATCGAAGGGGTTTTGCATCATTGATCTAGTATCCGTACTTCCAGTGCCGTTGGAACGCAGGGTTCCAAGGAATTTTCGCTCCATGTTCAGGATGACCCCAGAATATCGGTAGCGTGTTGTCGGGTGTGTTATGCCCGAAGCCAAGGACAAGCTGGTTGTTGTCAAAGCCGCCTGGCAGCCCAGGCCAGAGCAGACTACCATAGTGCAAACATATTTGTCGCACGGTTTGAGGGCTGATGTCACTGGGATGATTTTTTAGGAATCTTGAACTCTCAGACAGAGCCCCAAATGTCTCGTCAAGCTCATAAATAGCACCAGAATTTCTTCCAAAGACAGTGTTTTCGCGTATAGCCTTCATCCCACCTTCGGTTCCAAACATGCAGTAGTAGTGGAAGCGGATGTTTCCATGCCCCGACATATCTATTATTTCTTCGAGTACGCTTTCAGAAAACTTCTTAGCGGTTTCACCAGAACCGCAAACGTCATCGATAAAAAAGTAGTCGGTTACGTTCGGAAAACGAATGGAGCGCGAGAATGCTCCACCCTCTGCACGCTCTGCCTTCACAATCTCCGAAGCGCCCATAAAGCGATCTTTTGACAAGGAGTTCTCTTGTCTAAAGAAGTAGAGTAGATGTGGGCCACTTTCTGATGGGTTTCCGATGCCTAATATTCTTGTTTGCTGTAGCAACCTATTGAATTCAGGTTCGATTGCATGCAAATCACGCGTATTTCCGAGTGCTTCCCGTGCACGCTGAACGAAAGGAACCACAATCATTTCTCGGTATAAGGCTTTAAGCAGCACCCTGACTTCACGACCTCCATAGTACATAAACTGGGAAAGCAAAAAAAGCGCGTGTAGTCTTTCGGTTTCCGGGCAGCAGCCCGATTTGCCATCAAAGTTGTCTAACCAACTTTGCACCTCCTTCCAACGAAGCTTATTCTCCCAAGATCGTGCGTTTAAAATTGTGATCCGGGATTTCAATGAACTAAAAGTATCTACAAGCTGGGCTGCTGGATGATCCTGATCGAACCCAAGCAGCTGGTCGATTTCGTCCAAAGAATTATGCCTTTTTAAAAACGGTGATTGTTTCGTGACTTATACTTGATGAAGTTGAGGCTCTCTTGGTTTGAAGACCTCTTGATACAATTTTGTCTCGTACTTCTAAAATTTTGACCCCTCCAGCATCTTCGAACAACTTTGCTGTAAAATTCGCTGTCGGGAAGTGTCGCCCGCAGATGGTATTGTCGGCCATTATCACGACTGCGTATCCGCCACCCTTTAAAGCCTTCATAATGTTTTCTGCAGCCTCCTTCATTTCTCGAAGAAAGACAGATGCTATGGCAGCGCGGGTTTGGTTGCTCTCGGAAATGGATCTGATGATTTTATCGGCTTCATCAATGGATGTTGGCTTGAGCTTCAGTGTCTCGGTTTTAGGAAGGTGTTCTCTACCCAATGTTTGATTTTCGATGGATTTCAATTGGGTAGACTTGACTTGGTCCAACCAACCCAGCGATAAGCTCGTGGCACGGACATATTTTTGCGCCCCAGCATAAGGTGGTGAGGTGATAACCATGTCAACTTCGCCATAATTCTTTCGTGTAGAAGGCCAGCCATCTCCAAGATTGAGTACGTTTTCTGATACCAGGTGCGTTTCACCCAATGAGTGAACTTCTGACAACCCTGAGATTTGACGCTTTGCCTTTTCAACGGTCTTTTCGAAACAGCTCCAAACTTCTTGAGCACTTGCAATGACGTCTACCGGTTCGCCGTTTACTTTTAATCTTACTGGGACTGAGAATCTTGGATTAGCTCTGCTAAGTTTCCGAGCGACAGAAGAAAAGCATACAAGCAGAAGAGCGCGGAGTTCTTCTGCTGGAACAGCTGAGATGGCATGTTTTAACTTAGAAAGGTGTGAACTGGTACCCTCGTTGTACCAGTAAGATAGATTTACAACGTCAGGATACGCGTCTGAACTGCAACTGAGATACGCCTTCGATACTTTTTTCATTGCGATGTCCACATCGCAAGGGGGGATGGCAGTGGTTTTGGACTTGGTTAATAATCTTGCGAATGGGTTTACATCACAATAGTAAGCGTCTCTCCCTGAGAGAACAGCTTCGAGGGCGACCGTCCCGGAACCAGAAAATGGATCTAGAACCACGCCATCACGAGGGCAGAGTACTTCATTTGCCAAGAAAAAGTGAGCTATCTGAGGAAGGAGCTTTGCTGGGTAGCTGTGCAGATAGTGGCTCGCGCGACTTCCTCCATATACCCACGGAACTAATTCTCTAAAGGATACTTCAAGAGGTTTGCCCGCCGATGAGCTATAGAGCTCCAGAAGCTCTGAAAGCGGAGCACTCGTGTCAGTAGGGAAGAACTTATTCGGTTGGAACTGAGCTGGGACAGCGCAATATGAAAAGCTGTCAATCCCATTCGATATCTCTTTATTCATTCGGTGGCAAAACCATCTATTAGTTCCCTTAATCGAATGGCGGCAAAGTAGTTCGAAGGCCTCTTCCGCACAGACTTTATCCGCAGTAGCTGGAAAAGTAAAAGGCGATCAGGTATTTAGTTAACACATTGAAATAAAACGATTTTGTAGCGCTCATTGCTTGCCGGAGGATGCCTGATGACCCTGGGGCACTGATCGCGCATTAGCAAGAGATGTAACGCAGAGTACTCTCTGGAGCTGCGAACCAATGGCACCCTACCTACCAGATAGGTGGCTCAACCGTTCCAGACTGTGCGCGAGTGGCTGAAACCGTCGCCTTTTGACCCATAGGAAACCTATTGTCCGGCTCGAACCGTAGTGCATGCTTCAATACAGAATGCAATCTTCTGTCGGATGAATGTTCCTTTTTCAATGTTTGGGTTACTCGTTGCGCGCAAGCAGCGAAGGTCGGCTTCCCGCCCATCGGGCCTGAAGCGACCGTTCTTTGTCGACCCCTTCGGATCCGCAGCGGACGGTCAAAAGTCCGGCGTGCCGCCAAAACGTCCTGTACGATCTGAAATTGCATCTTCTAACTCGGGCCACTGAGCGGAAATACCGCCAGAGGCTAACCTACACGTAATGCGCAATCTTGCTCAAAAATAAGCAAGGCCGCCGGAATGTCACAACCTATCATCAACAAAAGCATTTCGCTGGGTACCGTCCTGAGCCTGGCAACGATCCTCACGTCTCTTGCTTTCGCTTGGGGGCAGTTCAACACGCGTATGTCGGTGACTGAGGCCACAATCAAACGGCTCGAAGGGCAGGTCGTTGCGCTGGATGATTTCCAGCGGCTGGAAAACCAGATCGACAACATCAGCCCGCGGCTGCGTCAGGTCGAACAGCGCATCAGCGCCCAAGACGCGACGCTCGACCGTATTCTCGAAACCCTTGTCGACATTCGCGCCCGGTTGGACCGCAGGTCAGCCCCGGCGCCCAGTTTTTTCCCTGATAGCCAATAGGAGGCGGAATTGTCACTCATTCCTAATTGGAAAGCCGTTCTGGCCGGTTCGTGGTCGGTGCGTCTGATGGTGCTGGCCGCGCTGGTCTCGATGGCTGGCGTTTTCTTCAGCATGGTAACGGCCGCCCAGCTGGGCTGGAATCCGGTCTGGTTTGCGGTCGTGGCGTCAGTGATCAACGTTCTGGCCATTCCGGCGCGCCTGGTTGTGCAGACCAGGCTGACAATGCTGAAAAACTTTCTGACCGACACCAGCGGGGCGGTGCGGCGCCGAACCATGGGCGGCATGGCGACCGGTGCTGTGGTGATCGCAATGGCGACGCCCTTTATCGCCAAATGGGAGGGCGTGAAGACGGAAGCCTATCTCGATATCGTTGGTGTGCCGACCATCTGTTTCGGCGACACCAATGGGGTGCAGCTGGGCGACACAGCGACAATGGCAGAGTGCGTCGACCGGCTCGAGGAAGATGTTCAGACCTTCTACGCCGAAATCTCCCCGTGCATGACGAACAAGCACATTCCCATGGGCGTTCAGGCTTCCATGCTGGAACTGGCTTTCAATGTCGGTTCCGGGCCGGTGTGCCGGTCGACCATGATGCGAAAGGCCAATTCGGGCGACTACGTCGGCGCCTGCAATGAGTTGCGCCGCTGGGTCAAGGCCGGTGGCCAGCGTATCCGCGGCCTCGAGAACCGCCGCGCGGACAGTAAGCACGCCCTGTGCCTTGTAGGGCTAACTTAATGCACTGGCGGGTTTGTGTTCCCCTTTGCCTCGCCCTGGTGGCCTGCGGGTCGCCAGTTGGGCGCCTTGCCAGCCTTGGAGCAGGGGCGCCAAACGTGGCGGCCAATATCCAAGCGGGGCGCACAAACACGCAGACCGTCGGGCAGACGGTTATTACAGAGCAGAAGATCACCCGGCCGCAGGCTCGCACCATAGAGCAGAGCGCAGGCCGCACCAGCGTGCGCAGCGAAGCAGTGCAGACGGTTGTTGTGCAGGAGGATCCGCCGCCTTGGCTGCTGCTGGTCGCGCTGCTGGGCTGGCTGCTGCCAACCCCCGCGCAGATCGCTGCAAGCCTCGCCTCAGGCTTCAGCAGGGTAACAAAAATGGGTCCCTCCCCAGGGGGATCTCACGTGGGTAGGCCGAACCGCAGAAAATTATGTGTGCGTGCCGCCGGGGATAGGGGTTGTTTATTATATAGCCCGCGCAAGTCTCTGAAAGAAAACATCTAATCCGGTTCGGGATGTAAAAACACCTGCCTTGGCGCAGAGGCACGGCTTTCTATTCGTTGGGGGCGCAAGTGGCTGGAAAGAAAAAGAAATCCAAGGGAAGAGAAGTAAACCGCACCGAGCTTGCCGAAATCAACGGTGTCTCGCTGCCAACTATCGACGAATGGGTGCGCCGTGGTTGCCCGGTGGTGCAGCGCGGCGGCCGCGGCCGGGCGTGGATTTTCAACACTGCGGAGGTGCGCAGCTGGCGGGACGATGATATCCGGGCGCAGGCCAGCCACACCACAAACGCGAGCAAAGACGAGCTGCAGCTGCGTAAGCTGGCGGCCGAGACAGAACAGGCGGAACTTGATCTGGCAAAGGCGAAAGACGAGGTCGTGCCGGTTGAACAGTACGAGCGGGCACTGACGAAGGCCTTTGGCGAGGTGCGCGCAGGTATCCGCAATGTGCTTCCGCAGCGGGCAGCCCGCCGTCTCATGGGTGAGACCGAAGAGACCGCTTTCAAAGAAAAGATGCGTGAGGAAGTCGATCATGTGCTCGAGGCGCTGGCCGACCGGGATCTTGTGGAAGAAACCGACCTGTATCTCGATGACGGTGAGGACGGCGAGGCAGAAGGGGCGGACAGTGAGTGAACGCCCGGGCTGACTTCTCCAATGCTCGCGCGGTAGTCCGCGCGACCCGCCGCGCGCGGGAATTCCTGCGGCCGCCTCCGAACCTGCTGCCCTCAGAATGGGCTGAGGCCAATATCAGAATCCCGGTCGGCAATGCCGTGCCGGGGCCAATGCGGTTCGACAACGCCCCGTATCAGCGGGAAGTGATCGACATGACAGCGAACCCGCGGTGCGACCGTATCTCGCTGATGTGGGGCGCACAGGTTGGCAAAACGCAGACGGGCCTGGCGGCGCAAGCTTACCGGATCGGGTTCAACCCCGTTTCCCAAATGATGATGCAGCCCAGCCAGGGCGATTTGACCACATGGCTTGAGACCAAGTTCAATCCCATGGTCGAGGCGAACGAAGGACTGCAGGAGGTCCTGGCCAAGCCGCGCGGCCGGGATGGTGTGAACAATCAGCGCATGAAGAGTTACCCGGGCGGGTTTCTCATGTTCAGCTGGTCGGGTTCGCCGAAAACCATGCGCGGCCGGTCGGCGCCGTTCATCGTGTGCGACGAGACGGATGGCTATGACCGGACCAGCGAAGGGCACCCGGTCGGCCTGCTGTGGCAGCGGGCGGCAACCTTTGGCGACCAGAAACTCCTGTTCGAAATCAGTACTCCCACGATCAAGGGAGAGAGCTGGATCGAGACCGCATTTCTTGAAGGGGATCAGCGCCATTTCCATGTGGTTTGCCCGCACTGCGGCCATATCCAAACCCTGAAATGGCCGCAGGTGACCTGGTGCAAAGATGAGAATGGCGAGCACTTGCCGGAAACTGCCACCTATCTTTGCGAGGGCGACGGCTGCGGCACCGCCTGGAACGATGGCGAGCGCTGCGCGGCGATCCGCAACGCGGAGAAACAGGGCGGCGGCTGGATCGCAAAGAAGCCTTTCCGCGGCCATGCCTCTTACCATCTGTCCGAACTTTATAGCTGTTTCCGCTACCTGAAAGACATTGTGCAGTCCTTCTTGGACAAGAAGGCGGCAAACGATCTGCAGACCTTTGTGAATGTGTCGCTGGCGGAAACCTGGGAAGAAGAGGGCGACCAGCTCGAGTCGTCGGTGTTGATGGCGCGTGCCAAAGAATTCAAAGCGCCGGTGCCGATGGGTGCGGGTGTGCTGACGGCGGGCATCGACATGCAGAATGACCGGCTTGAAGTGGAAATCGTCGGCTGGGGGCTGGGCGAAGAGTCTTGGTCCGTCGACTACAAAGTCCTGTGGGGCGACCCGTTGCAGCAGGACGTATGGGACGAGCTGGACGAACTGCTTGCCGAGACCTGGGAGCATGAGAGCGGTGCCGAGCTGCGGATCTCTGCCGCGTGCCTGGACACTGGCGGCGAGGGCGGGCGGACGCAGGCGGCCTATGATTACGCCCGCAAACGGCTGGGCCGGAAGGTTTGGGCGATCAAAGGCGTGGGTGGCTGGGGGCGGCCGATTGTCACCCAGCCCAGCAAGGTCAAGCAGCGCGGGGTGCGCCCTGTCTGGCTGCATGCGATTGGCGTGGACGAGGCCAAAGTCGTTGTCGCCCAGTTCGCGCGGGTGCCTGAGCCGGGGCCAGGCCATTGCCACTTCCCCTTAGGCCGCGATCCGGCTTGGTATGACATGTTCACGGCCGAGACCTTGCGCACGAAGTATCTGAAGGGCTTTCCCATCCGGGAATGGCACAACGTCCGCCCGCGCAATGAGGCCTTTGACTGCCGGGTTTATGCCTATGCTGCACTACGGATCCTGCGGCCAAACATCAGGCGTCTGCTGAAAGGCCTGGAAGAGCAGGGCCAGGAAATCGAGCAGGAGATCGAACAGGAAGCCGAGGCCGGGGAAGAGGCTAGGGAAAATCCGCCAGAGGAAACAAGTCCACCCAGGGAAGAGACTGCAAAAAAGCGCCGCCGGTTCAAAACCAAAAAGCGAAGGCGGCGCCGCAGTCATGAATAGGGCAAAATCGTGGGCGCAATTCCTGCAGAAATTGGCGCGGGGGTAACCTTCCGGCAGACAGTGAGCCTGCCGGTTTACCCGGCGCCTGAGTGGTCCGTGTCCCTGATCATGCGGGGGCCCAGTCAAATTGACCTGGCAGGGACTGGCGAGGAGGAAAACCACGCGCTGCACGCATTGGCCAGTGCTACCGCTGATTGGAAGCCGGGCCATTACCGCTATGAACTGCGCGCGAGCAAAGGCGCCGACGTGATCACCGTGGAAGCCGGGGAGGTGCGGGTCGCACCGAACTTGTCAGCGCAAGTTGCAGGTTATGACGGGCGCGGCCATGTGCAGCGGGTTCTGGATGCCATCGAGGCGGTGATCGAGAACCGCGCGACCATCGACCAGCAAAGCTACCAGATCAACAACCGCTCGCTGCAGCGCACTCCGCTTGGCGAGCTCATGAAGCTGCGCGACCGGTACCGTGCCGAGCTGGCAAGTAAGAAAGCCGCCCGGAAAGGGCGGCGTCTCGGTCGCATGATCAAGGTGCGAATGAAATGATCCGAAATTGGTTCAGCAGAACGACACCGACAGCCGAGCCGGAACCGCAGCGCCGGGCGCCGCCCATGCTGTCGCCGCCTCGCCGCCGCGGCACACGCATGTTTCAGGCGGCTGAAACCGACCGTCTCACAAGCGGATGGACAAGCACACCCATGCCTGCGGATCAGATCATCCGCCGAAACTGGCGTGTTCTGGTGGCGCGCTCGCGGGAGCAATCCGCCAATAACGACTATGCCAAGGCCTTCAAGCGCAGTGCTAGGCGCAACCTGATTGGACAGCGCGGGTTTGTTTTGCAAGCTCAGGCGCGGGACGGAAAAGGCAAGTTAGATAGCGGGGCGAATACGGCCTTGGAACGCGCTTGGATTGACTGGTGCCGGGGGCGGAACTGCGATGTAAGGGGGCGCCGGTCTTTCCGGCAGATCCAGAAAACTCTGGTCAACGGCCTCTGCACTGACGGAGAATTCATGGTGCGGCTTGTCTATGGCCGCGATGCCGGGCCTTGGGGATTTGCGTTGCAGGTGCTGGACCCGGTTCTGTGTCCGGTAGACTTCGACGAGGACCGGCGGCCTGGCGGCGGCTTTATCCGAGCAGGTATCGAATACACAAAGCTTGGCCGCCCGGTTGCCTACTACTTCACAACGCTGGACCAGTCCCAGGCTGATTACCACTATTCCGGCCGGGCCTTTATCCGGGTGCCCGCTGACGAGATCGTCCATTGGTTCGAGGAGGAATTTGTCGGCCAGAAACGGGGCTTGCCCTGGATGGCGACTGCACTGTTGCGGATGCGGCAGCTGGGCGACTTCGAGAAAAGTGCGCTGAACAATGCCCGCGAAAGCGCCAAAAAGTTTGGTGTGATCGAATGGGCTGAAGGCTACGGCCCTGCCGACGATGAAGACGATGAAGATAGCGTAGACGGCGACGACGAGCTGCGTGAATTTGAAATCGACAGTGAGGATGGTGTCTATCAGGAATTGCCCATGGGCGCGCGCCTGAAAGGGACGCAAACCGCCTATCCAAATGGCGAAATGGCTGTCTTTTCCAAGCATCAGCTGCGCGGGATCGCAACCGGCCTGGGCGTGGCTTACAACGATCTGGCCAATGATCTTGAGGGTGTGAACCTGTCGAGCATCCGGCATGGCGTGCTGAGCGAGCGGGATCATTGGCAGGAACTGCAGGAAAGCCTGATCGAGGCCTTTGCCATTCCGGTTTATGAGCGCTGGCTCGAGGTGGCCCTCCTGCGGCAGCGGATCACCCTGGACAACGGCTCCGCACTTCCAGCGGCGAAACGGCAGAAGTTCCTGTCGGTGATGTTTCAGGCGCGCCGGTGGCAGTGGATCGACCCGGCGAAGGACGTGAAGGCCGACGCCGACGCTGTCGAGAACTTCTTCAAATCCCGCGGCCAGGTCATCCGAGAACGCGGCCGGGATCCGCGCGAAGTCTACGCAGAGATTGCGGGGGATATCGAAGACATGCGCGCAGCCAAAATCCCCGAAGAAATCATCATGGCGCTGATCACAGCAAAATCAAAAGGAGGGCAGGGCAATGGCCAAACAGCCAATCCAGAAGCCGGAGCCACCGGTGAAGGGGCCGACGAAGGAAGTAAGAACGGCAGCTGACCTGATCGGCCGCTCGCTGACCCGGGCACTGACAGCGGAGCAGATTAACGCGCGCGGTGAGGGCGGCGGGCTGCGGCGGATGGGCGAGGTGCGCGAGATCGACGAGGGCAAACGCACCGTCGAGCTGGCCTTTTCCAGCACCCAGCCGGTTCGCCGCTGGTTCGGCGAAGAAGTTCTTTCGCATGATGCGAGCGCGGTGAACCTCGAACGGCTGAACGACGGCGGCGCGCTGCTGCTGAGCCACGATTGGGACGATCAAATCGGCGTTGTCGAAAGCGCGCGTGTCGATGGTGATGGCGTCGGCCGGGCCGTGGTCCGCTTCGGACAGAGTGCCCGCGCCCAGGAAATCTTTCAGGACGTGGCCGACGGCATCCGGCGCCATGTGTCGGTTGGCTACAAGGTCCACACCATCAAGGAAGAGATCCGGGAAGGCCAGCCGAACTTGGTCACCGTGACCCGGTGGGAACCTTTTGAAATCTCAATCGTTGCTGTTCCGGCCGACCCTAGCGTCGGCGTGGGGCGAGAAATGGAAATTCCGCCAGAGGGCGGCGAGACCGCAGGCGGGCAGACTGCGGGGGAAGATGCAGGCGCGGGGGACCAGTCCGCGGGCAATCAGCAAAGGGACAACAAGATGCATGAGATCATCACCCGCGATGCGCAAGGCAACAAGGTCCGCGCACAAGTGGATGAAAACGGCGATATCGTCAAAGTGCTCGAGGTGCTGGAACGTACCGATGGCGGTGCAGGGGGCGGCGCAAGCTCCGGCGGTGACGGTGGCGGTCAGAGCGAGGTGGCGCTCGTGGAGCGTGGGCGTGAACAAGAGCGCACCCGTGTACGCGAGCTGAACGAGTTGGGTGCCGAGTATGGTGCCCCGGAACTGGCCCAGCGGATGATTGCGGAGGGTCGTGGCGTTCAGGAAATGCGCGACGGCTTGCTCGATCATCTGCACCAGCGCAGCATCGAAAACCGCCAGATCACCGAGCGCTCCGGCATTGGCCTTACTGATGGCGAGGCCGACCAGTTTTCGTTTCTGCGTGCTATCCGGGCTCTTGCAAACCCCGCCGACCGTGCGGCCCAGGAAGCTGCGGCCTTTGAATTTGAAGCGTCCGACGCTGCCGCTGAAGCTCTGGGCCGGGATGCGCAGGGTATCATGGTGCCAACGGATGTACTGATGCGTGCTCCGCTTAACACCGGCAGCGGCGGTGCCACCCCGGCAGACACTGGCGGTAATGCAATTGCAAATCCGCTGCTGACGCAAAGCTTTATCCAGATGCTCCGCAACCGGACCATCCTGCTGCAACTGGCTACCCCGCTTATGGGGCTGGTGGGCAATCCGGATATTCCGACGCAGGAGGGTGGTGCCACCGGCTACTGGATCGGCGAAGACGATGAGGCGACCGAGGATCTGCTGAGCCTGGGGCAGCGTCAGTTCTCGCCGAAGACCGTTGCGGCTTATTCGGAGATCACCCGTCGCACGCTGAAGCAATCCAGTCTGGATATGGAAGCGCTTGTCCGCAGTGACCTTGCGCTCGCTCTGGGCACCTCGCTCGACTATGACGGCTTTTATGGTCCGGGAACCGGCGACCGGCCGCTTGGCATTGCAAACACCAATGGCGTGAACGTGGTGGACTTCGGCGGGGCGGGGTTGGGGGGGGGGGCAGCCGTGCCGGCCTGGGGGGGGGGGGTCCAGAGGGGGAGGGGCATTGGTGCGGGCGAAGCGGGTGGGGAACCGGAGGGCTCCGGGGAAAAACCCCAAGCGGGGGGGTAACTTCAAAGGGGCCCGGAAGTTTGAAGGCCCCAATGGGGGCCGGCCCGGGTAAGCGGACACACCCGGGAAGGCGTACCG
>NZ_JWLD01000064.1 GCF_000813725.1 Leisingera sp. ANG-Vp | reverse complement strand
CTTTCTGGTTCCAAATACCCATTGCCCCTGCCCGCCCCCGGAGCGCAGGCGGGGGCTATTCTGCAGCGCGTTTGCGGACCCAGCCCAGAAAGGCCGCATCCGGAGCCCGCAAGCGCGGGCTGCCCGAGCGGGCCCACATCGCCCGCCATTCCGCCTCCAGCGCATAGGCATCGGCGCCCGGCATCAGCGCGCGGGCGTCCTCCAGGGTGGCCGGCTTCAGCTGCGGTGCGTTCAGCGCCGCTTCGGTGACGGCGTGTTTCTGGCTGAAGCGGATGATATCCCCTTCCAGCTCTTCCAGCGCGTAATCCGGCAAGGGCTGCGCTTCGATCATGTCGCGCACCATCTTGCGGAACACCCGGCGGGGCGAGGCGGAGCCTGATTTCTTCAAGAGCGTTTCCACCGAAACCTGCCAGCTGTTCTGCCGCCCGCAATGCTTGCGCGCCAGCTCGTAGATCCGCCGCTCCAGCGGTTTCCGCAGCCGGAAGTAATCGCGGCTCAGCGTCAGCACCGACTTCGACAGCACCGCCCGGTAGAGCCAGTCGCTGAGCGTCACCGCCACGCTGACCATCTTGCCGCCGCGGGCTTTCCTGACGATCTCCCACTTTTCGATCAGGCCAAAACCGGTGGTGACCTCTTGCCCGCCGGTGACGATATTGGTGGTGATGCGGGTGCCCGCCAGCCGCTCAAACGCCTCGCGCAGGCGCCGGTAGGCATCGCCCGAGGTTTCACGGTTGGTCGCCACCAGCAGATCATGCGCCTTCAGATGCAGCGTCCGGCTCACTTGGCGGCCGGCATTCAGCGCCGCCATCAGCTGGCTGATGCAGAAGATCAGGATGTCCTTGTCATGGATCGTCGCCAGCCCTTTGACCGAGGGCGTCACGGTGATCTCGGCGCCATTGTGCTGGTAATTGAGAATGCGCCGGTCCGGCCGTGTGCCGAGCGAAAACAGCGGGTGCTCCATCGACGCCAGGTCGTTCTTGGGGATCGCCCCGAAGATATCGCAAAGGAAGAAATCCCCCTGCCCTTCCGGCGGAATCCCATCCGCTGTCAGCTCTGCTGCCATCTGCCTGCCCGTCATCTGCGCCGGGATCTGATGCCCCTTTTGGCGACTCGTTTTATCGTGGTTTTGATTACGCTCACCCTAGGGTTATCCACATGGCCCCGCAACGGGGGATCGGAATCGCTTTGCCGGGGTTTCGGAGTCGTTTGAACGGGGTTTCAGAGTCGCCTGTCTCGGAAAATCTGCCCCGATCGCCAATGAAAAAAGGGCTTTGCACGACTCGTCCGCTCCCTGTAACTAATAAATAACTCATAATTAACAGGGCAGATTTTTTTGCCAGCCCTGAGACACCCCCGTCTTCCCCTGTCCCAACTGCTGGATTTGCTTAGAAAAAGCAGGCCATGTGCGCATATTGCTTCCATGTGCGCTGTTTTTTGCTATTCTGCCAAAAAGGCAGCACATCGGGCTGCAAAAGAGCAAAAGACACCGGCAGAGCCGCAAGGCTTGATCACAGCAGGCAGATCCTCATGGCGCGAGATATCCACAGGAAAGAAACCCCTCGGGCAAACGCAAGCCTCCCCCCCTATTTCAGCATCGACCCCGATGCCGCCCTGGCCGATCTCGATGCCCCGACCAGCACCGCAGGCTTTGCCGGCATTGCCGCCGCCTGCGCCCAAGGCCGCGCCGATCTCGCCAGCCGCGGCATGAACGAGGAAGGCCGCAAGGAGCTGCGCCAGTTCTCCACCTGGGAGATCACCCGCTACCTGATCCCGGTCGCCCAGGCCCATTTCCGCCGGGTTCTGAAAGCCAACCCCGATCTGCCCCAGGGCCGCAGTGAAACCGAGGGCGGCGCCAAATGGTTCACCCTCGACGAGGTGCTGCGCCTGCGCGCCTTCTTCGGGGCGCAAGGCTCCAAGGCCAAGGAATACATCCCCTACCGCCCCGAGGGGCTGCCCGCCAAGATGGTGGCGGTCGCGAACTTCAAAGGCGGCGTCGGCAAGACCTCCACCGCGGCGCATCTGGCGATGTCGGCGGCGCTCGACGGCTACAAGGTGCTGGTGATCGATCTGGATTCCCAAGGCTCGATGACTTCGATCTTCGGCGGACGGGTCGAGGATGAATGGCAGACTGCCTTCCCGCTGCTGGCGCGCCACTACGGCGAGCATCTGCGGCTTGAGAACCAGCGCCGCCTCGACCGCGGCGATCCCCCCCAGCCGCTGGACGAGGCGCTGGATGCGGCGATGGAGATGACCGCGCAGGACGTCATTCAGACCACCCACTGGCCCAACATCGATCTGATCGGCGCCCAGCTGAACCTGTACTGGGCCGAGTTCCAGATCCCGGTCTGGCGGATGGCTGCCCGGTCCTGGAAGCTGTGGGATGCGCTGACCGAACGGCTGGAGGCGGACGGGGTCCTGGACACCTACGATGTGATCTTCATCGACACCCCCCCTGCCCTTGGCTATCTGACCATCAACGGGCTGTCAGCGGCTGACATCCTGCTGGTGCCGATGGGCGCCTCCTTCCTGGAGTTCGATTCCACGGGCCGGTTCTTTGACATGCTGCATTCCACCTTCGCCAGCATCGAAGAAGGCGAGAACCTGGCCGCCCGCGCCCTGGGCCGTCCCGGCCTGGCGTTCGAATGGGACGCGGTGCGCACGGTGATCACCCGCTACGACAGCGCCCAGCAGGGCGAGCTGGCCGCACTCATGCAGGCTTATATGGGCCGGGTGCTGTCCCCGCATAAACAGGATTACACCGCGCTCATCGGCCAGGCCGGCGAGCAGGTGAGCGGCATCTACGAGGCCGACTACCGCGACTTCAACCGCGAGACCTATGCGCGCGGCCGCGAGACCTTTGATGAGACCTATGCCGCCTTCAAAAAGCTCTTGATCGGGGTCTGGCGGCGCGAGGCGTTGCAGCAAGAGACAGAACAGCGCGCGGCCGGATAAGGCCCTAACAAGGAAGTTCCGGCAGTATCCCGCCCGGAGTGATGAGGACAGGTCAGGACAGACTATGGCAAAACGCAAACGGCTCTCCCCCGCGCAGGCTGACTATCTGGCAGCCTCTCCTGCAGGCAAGCCGGCGCTTGGCAGCGCCTCCAGCGTCGGTGCGGCGCCGATTGCCCAAGTGGCTTCCGACGCCTCGGCCCAGGCGGCGCTGCAGGAACTCAGCGGCGTGCTGGAAACGGCCCGCGCCAAAGGGCTGATGATCGAAGAGCTGCCGCTGGCGCAGATCGACGAGAACCACCTGGTGCGCGACCGGATCGAACAGGATGAGGAGGAACTCACCTCCCTGATGGCCTCGATCCGCGCCCGCGGCCAGCAGACCCCGGCTGAGGTGGTGCCGCTGGAGGATACATTCGGCGGACGCACCCATGGCCTGATCTCCGGCTGGCGCCGCCTGACGGCCCTCAAGCGGCTCTATGAAGAGACTTCAGACCCGCAATTCGCTACCATCAAGGCCCTGGTGATCCGGCCGGACAGCGCCGAAGATGCTTATGTGGCGATGGTCGAGGAAAACGAGATCCGGGTGAACCTCTCGCATTACGAGCGCGCCCGGATTGCAGTGCGCGCCTGTAAGGAGGGTGTCTTCACCCGCCGCAAATACGCGCTGCAGGCGCTGTTCGGCAATGCCACCCGCGCCAAGCGCTCCAAGATCGGCAGCTTTGTCACCCTGGTCGAAGCGCTGGACGCGGTGCTGTTCTACCCCGCCGCTATCAGCGAGAAACTGGGCCTGGCGCTGGTGCGCGCAATCGAAGCAGACGCGGGGTTTGCCGCCCGCGCCACCCTGGCGCTGCAGGCCGCGGACCGCTCCAGCCCGGAGGCGGAACTGGAGGTTCTGGCCCGGCTGGCCGGCGCTCCTGCCGCTGCAGCACCCAAGTTAGAGTCTGAAACCTCTCCTGCCCCGTCCGCTGCCAAGCCTGCGCCGGAACCGCCGGTCAGCCGCCCGCGGGTGCGGGGAGCTCATGACTGGGACGCCGCCCAGCAAGGCGAGCGTATTTCCCTGCCCGCCCCCAAGGGCGTGAAACTGGGCTATACCCCCAGCGAACAGAAGATCGAGATCAGCGGTCCGGGCGTCAACGCGGCCTTGGCCGAAGCGCTGCAGAGCTGGCTGAAAAAGCTCTAAGCAGAGTCTTTCAGACTCTGCTTCTTTGCAAAAATACTCTCGCCGGGACATCGGCTTTTCCAAGGAAAAGCCCGTATTAGACTCTGTTTTTCAGAAATGCGGAGAGTCGGTTAAAGGTCAGCCGTGCTGACCAAATGTTTCGCGCGCGAAACATTTGGACCGGATCGGACCTATTTCAGATCGCCGCGCCCGACCGAGGTATAGGTCTCGAAGCCGGCCCGTTTGGCGGCCTTGGGCGAGTAGATATTGCGCAGGTCCGCCATCCGCGGGGTTTCCATCTTGCGGGCCAGCTTCTTCAGGTCCAGGGCGCGGAATTCGTTCCATTCGGTCAGCAGCACCACCAGATCGGCTTGTCTCGCGGCCTTGTAGGGGTCGTTTTCCCATTTGACGCCGGGCAGCAGGTCCTCGCCCTCTGCCCTGCCCTGCGGGTCCACCACCCGCACCCTGGCGCCGCCGCCGACCAGCGCCGGCACGATGGTGAGCGAAGGCGCCTCGCGCATGTCGTCGGTGTTGGGTTTGAAGGTGACGCCCAGCACCGCGATGGTCTTGCCGTTGAAGCTGCCCCCGCAGGCGTCGCGCAGCTTTTCGACCATGCGGGCCTTCACCTCGCCGTTCACCCGCATCACGGTCTCGGTGAGGCGCAAGGGGAAGGCATGGTCCTGGCCGATCCGCGCCAGCGCTTCGGTGTCTTTGGGAAAACAGGAGCCGCCGTAGCCGGGGCCTGCATGCAGGAACTTGTTGCCGATGCGGCCGTCGAACCCGATGCCGCGGGAGACCTCCTTGATGTCGGCGCCGACCCGTTCGCAGAGGCCGGCGATTTCATTGATGAAGGTGATCTTGGCCGCCAGAAACGCGTTGGCCGCGTATTTGATCAGTTCGGCCGATTCCAGATCGGTGGTCAGGATCGGGAAGTCGCGCAGGTAAAGCGGGCGGTAGATCTCCGCCATCACCTCGGCGGCGCGTTCGTTCTGCACGCCGACCACCACCCGGTCGGGCTTCATGAAATCCTCGATCGCGGCGCCCTCGCGCAGGAACTCGGGGTTGGAGGCAACGTCGAATTCCGCCTTGGGATTGGCCTTGGCAACCGCCTGTTTCACCTGCCGGTTGGTGCCCACCGGCACGGTGGATTTGGTCACCACCACCGCGTAGCCGGTGAGCGCCCGGGCAATTTCTTCGGCCGCCGCCATCACGTAGGACAGATCCGCATGGCCGTCGCCGCGCCTTGCCGGGGTGCCGACGGCGATGAACACCGCCTCGGCCCCATCCACCGCTGCCGCCAGATCCGCGGTGAAGCTGAGCCGCCCCGCCGTCACGTTCTTCTCCATCAGCCGGTCGAGGCCGGGTTCGTAGATCGGCACCCCGCCTGCCTGCAGGCGGGCGATCTTGCCTGCGTCCTTGTCGACGCAGATGACGTCATGGCCGAAATCCGAAAAACAGATGCCGGACACCAGTCCGACATAGCCGGTGCCAATCATTGCAATGCGCATGGAATGCCCTTTCCCCAATCCTGCCGGCCGTTTGGGCGCGGCCTTTGGTATGAGTTTAGGGGGATATGCCGCGCCGGACAGGGCGGGCGCAGCAATTTGCCCGCTGCGGCGGCGGGCAAATTAGGTCCGGTCCGGACCAAATGTTTCGCGCGCGAAACATTTGGTCAGTCGTGCTGACCTTTATGCCGGCCGCGTAAAGCATTTGACAGGGGCGGGGATTTATGAGCTTTCGGAGCCGCGCATGCGGCATGAGAAACCAAAGACAGGCAAGGAGCAGCCCCGGTGAGCACGGCAGAGGCAATCAGCCCCCAGACCCCGGCAGAAACCCCGGCACAGACTCAGGCAGAACCCCCGGCCCCGGGCAGCATCCCGGCAGGCGCCGGGCGGCTGGTGGCGGTGGTGGTGACCCACAACCGCCTGGACAAGCTGAAGGCAACGCTGGCGCGGCTGCTGGAAAGCCCGGCCGATGAGCTGGCAGCGGTGGTGGTGGCCGACAATGCCTCCAGCGACGGCACCGGCGCCTGGCTGGCGGCGCAGGAGGACCCGAGGCTGGATATCTGCACCAGCGGGACCAACCGCGGCGGCGCCGGCGGTTTTGAGATGGGCATGCGCCGGGCGATGGAGGCGCATGATCCGGACTGGCTGGCGGTGATGGATGACGACGGCCGCCCGGCGCCGGGGGGCTTGCGCGCCTTTCATGATCTGCCGGCGCACCGCCAGGGCGGTGCCGCCTGGGATTCGGCCTGGGATGCGGTGGCGGCGGCGGTTTATTTCCCCGACGGCCGCATCTGCGAGATGAACCGGCCCTCGCGCAACCCGTTCTGGCATGCCCGCGAGTTCCTGCGCACCCTGTTCGGCGGCGGCCGTTCGGGCTTTCACGTGCAGCCTTCGGATTACGAAGGGCCGGGGATGCAGATCGATGTCACTTCTTTTGTCGGCTTCTTCATCTCGGCGGCGGCGGTGCGGCGCATCGGCTACCCGGATCCGGAGCTGTTCATCTATGGCGATGACGGGCTTTATACCCTGGGGCTGACCAAGGCAGGCGGCCGCATCGGCTTTGAGCCCTCGGTGCGGTTCGAGCATGATCTTTCGACCTTTCAGGCCAAGGATGCGGGCCAGGCCAAGCAGGATGCGGCGCAGCGCGGCCGCTTCATTCCGCTGTGGAAGGCCTATTACTACCACCGCAACCTGCTGCTTCTGTACCGGATGGCCGCGGGCTGGCTGTTCTGGCCGGCGCTGCTGGTGGTGCTGCCGAAATGGCTGCTGAAGACGCGCCAGCACGGCGGCAGCCGCCGCATCTTCCTGCGGCTGATGGCGCATGCGGTGCGCGACGGGCTGCTGCGGCGCACCGCGGTCAGCCATCAGCGGGTGCTGCAGCTCTCCGGCGAGGGCTGAGCCCCCGCCGTCAGCCGCAGCTCAGCGGTTCAGGATATCGCGGTGGTAGCGCCCCATCAGCACCACCCCCAGCGCCAGCAGCAGCAGGCTGGTGCCGATCACATAGGCCGGGCTGATATAGGCGGCGGTATAGGTCGGGAAGAAGCCGGTGCGCATCAGCCCGGTGATATGCATCAGCGGGTTGTACCATAGCACGTCCTGCGCCAGCGGCGGAAGATCCTCGTAGAGGAACAGCACGCCCGAGGCCAGGAACAAGGGCCGGGTGATGATCGCCCAGGCGACGTCCCACAGCGGGTACAGCCCCATCAGCACGCAGTTGAGCGTGCCCACCCCCAGCGCCAGCACCATGGCCAGCCCCAGCGCCTCGAGAATCCGCGGCATGTTCAGCATCGCATGGGCGTCGACCACCGCCAGGATGCCGCCGGTCAAAAGCAGGGTGACCACGATATTGGTCAGGCTGTTCAGCAGGAAACGGGCCAGCACCGCATCGGCCCAGGTCACCGCCGGGAAACGCAGCAGCGGCCGGGAGAATTTGATCGCCCGCGCCACCGCATTGGAGACCGACTGGTAGAGGCCGAAGGGCAGGTAGCCGGTGGCGTAGAACAGCAGGAAGCTGGTGCCCAGCGACGGGTTGCGGATCACCAGCGAAAAGCCGACCGACAGGAACAGGATTGCCGCCAGCGGCTCCAGCACCGCCCAGAGATAGCCGCCGGGGGTGCGGCCGTAGCGGGTCGACATCTCGCGCAGCACCAGGGCGGTGATGGTGCGCAGGGTGGCAAAGCGGCGGCGCGGCGGCCGGGCTGCCGGGACGGCGGCGAGGGAATCAGGGGGGAGGGCGGTCATGAAAACCCATTGTGAATATGGCAGTGCAGGCGGTACTATGAAAGAAAGCACAGGCGATTTCAAACAGCAGACGATCAGGACAGGCAGGCGATGACGAAAGACAGCGGGGCGGCAAAGGCCGGCCGGGACGGCAGCCCGCGCCAGGAGGCTGCGGCCAATACCCCGGCGGCCGGCGGCAAGCCCGCCGGGCGGCTGCATCTGCAGCCTGCGGCCGGCGGCAAGGCAGAGGGCAAAGCCGGCGGCAAACCGGGCGGCGGAAAACCCGGCGGTGCCCGCGGCCCCGGCGCCGGCCAGGGGGCCGGAAAAGGCGGCGGCCAGGGCGGAAAACCGGGCGGCGGCGGGCCGCAGATGCAGCAGCTGCGGGCCCAGGCCGAGGCGGCCCGGGCCGAAGCCCGGCAGGCCCGCGAGGAGCTGGCCGCGGCGCAGGCCAGGGTCTGGCCGGTGGTGCCGCAGGCCCGGATGCAGCGGCGGCACTGGGGGGTGATCGCCAGTTTCTTCCTGCTGGTGCTGGCGCCGCTGGCGGCGGTGGCCTTCTACATGTTCGCCATTGCCGAGGACCAGTATGCCTCCACCGCCGGCTTCACCGTGCGCAGCCAGGAAAGCACCGGCGCCAGCGAGCTGTTGGGCGGGCTGGCCAATTTCGCCGGCAGCAGCACCGCTTCGGACAGCGACATCCTGTATGAATTCATCCAGAGCCAGGAGATGATGGCGGCGGTGGAGGCCCGGGTCGGGCTGAAGGCGCATTACAGCCGCCACTGGCCGCAGGACTGGGCGTTTTCGGTCTGGCCCGACGCCACCGCCGAGGACATGGCCTGGTTCTGGCAGCGCATCGCCCGCATCGCCTATGACAGCGGCTCGGGGCTGATCGAGGTGCAGGTGACCGCCTTTGACGCGGGCACCGCCCAGGCCATCAGCCAGGCCATCGTCGAGGAAAGCCAGACCCGCATCAATGCGCTCAACGAACAGGCCCGCGCCGACGCCATGCGCTATGCCCAGGCCGATCTGGAAGAGGCGGTGGAGCGGCTGAAACAGGCCCGCGAGGAGCTGACCCGGTTCCGCACCCGCACCCGCATCGTCGATCCCGAGGCCGATATCCAGGGCCGCATGGGGGTGATGAACAACCTGCAGCAGCAGCTGGCCGAGGCGCTGATCGAATACGACCTCCTGCGCGGCACCGTGGCGGCGGGCGACGTGCGGCTGAAAACCGCGCTGCAGCGCATCGACGTGATCCGCGAGCGCATCAATATCGAGCGCCAGACCTTCACCTCGGACAATACCGAGACCGGCGGCGTCGGCGAGGATTACCCGTCGCTGATCTCGGAATTCGAGCGGCTGACGGTGGACCGGGAATTTGCCGAGGAGGCCTACAGGGTGGCGCTGACCGCGCTGGAGGCGGCGCGCGACGATGCTGCCCGCCAGAGCCGCTACCTGGCCACCTATATCACCCCGACCCTGGCCGAGGAGGCGCAATACCCGCAGCGCTATGTGCTGACGGCGCTGGCCGGGCTGTTCCTGCTCTTGGGCTGGGCGGTGCTGACACTGGTCTATTATTCGATCCGCGACCGCAGCTGACATGATCCGCTTCGAGAACCTGACCAAGAGCTTCTGGCTCAAGGGCGAGCGCAAGATTGTCATCGACAATCTGAACCTGACCCTGCCGCCGGGGCGCTCGCTGGCGCTGCTGGGGCGCAACGGGGCCGGCAAGTCGACGCTTTTGCAGATCATCGCCGGCACCATGCGCCCGGATTCGGGGCGGGTGCTCTCGGATGGCACCATCTCCTGGCCGGTGGGGCTGGGCGGCTCGTTCCACGGCGATCTGACCGGCGCCGAAAACACCCGTTTCATCGCCCGCATCTACGGCGCCGACACCACCGCGCTGGTCAAATTCGTCGAGGAGTTTTCCGAGCTTGGCAAATTCTTCCACATGCCGGTGCGCAGCTATTCCTCGGGCATGAAGTCGCGGCTCACCTTCGGTGCTTCGATGGGGATCAAATTCGACACCTATCTGGTCGATGAGGTGACTGCGGTGGGCGATGCCGCCTTCAAGCGCAAGAGCCAGGCGGTGTTTGCCGCCCGGATGCGCGAGGCCGGCGCCATCATGGTCAACCACTCGATGGCGCAGCTGCGCCAGTACTGCGATTCCGGGCTGGTGCTGGAGCACGGGCAGGTGCGCTATTTCGAGGATCTCGAAGAGGCCATCGAACTGCACCAGGAGCAGATGAAGTAAGCCGGGCCAAGCAGCCGGGCCAAGTGCCGGCCGGGACCGCCGGGGCAGGGCGGCTCAGCGGCTGCCGGGCATCAGCCGCTGCAGGGTCCGGCGCCAGTAGGACTGCGTGGTCATCTCCCCGTAGCCCTGGCGGTAGGCGGCTTTCAGCGCCTGGTGGCGCCGCTGCCAGCACCACAGGGTGCAGCTCATCCGCCAGGCCAGGCTGAAGAAGCGCGCCTTGGAGTGGCGCACGGTATAGCCGCGGGTGCCGGCGGTGTTGAGATAGCTGAGCCGGGCGCCGCCGAAGGCGGGCAGCACCAGGCCGCGGGCATCGACATCCAGCAGCAGCCGGTCGCCGGCCAGGCCCCAGAACGGCAACAGGTGGCCGTTGAGGCTGAACAGGCCAAGGTAATGGCGCAGCCGGCCCGGCAGGCGGCTGAAGCGGGCCGGGCCCGGTTCCGGCAGGCTGGCGGCATCCTGCCAGGCCTCGTCGCGGATCAGCGCCTTGATGGCGGCGCGCCGGGCGTTCATGTCGATGTTTTCGTCAAAGAAGCCCGGCCCCTGCATCACGTCCTGCCAGGCCAAGAGCTGCGCCTCGGCGCTTTCGTATTTGAAGCGCAGCATCGAGCGCATCATGAAGCGGATGGCGATCCGGGCGGTGCCAAGCGCGCTGCGCGCCAGCGGATCGAACACCAGATGGTGGATCAGGTGGTTGCGCAGGTCGAGATAGAGCGTCTGCGGGCTTTCCTTCTCGGCGAAATCCTCCTGGAAGGAGACCACCCCGTTGAGGGTGAAGATGCGGAACCTGTTGGCCAGCGAGAAGCTGATGTCGTCGCCGCGCACGAAGAAGGGGAAAGGGTAATGCGCCGCCCCGGCCACCGGGAAGGCAAAGAACCACCAGCCGCCGTAGAGGGTGGCGGGCTGCTCCTCTGCCGCTTCCAGCGCCATCTCGCGCACCGCTTGCGGGTCGCGCAGGTCGGTGCCGTTGAACAGCGGCCGGCAGGAGCCGTCGAACCAGGCGCCCATCTCCCACATCCGCCACTTCTTTGTGGTGTTGATCATCGCGCCCGCCAGCGCGGTGCCGGGATCGCGCGCCAGCGCCAGCAGCATATAGGCGCGCAGGATGTTCTCCATGTGGAAAGAGGCGTCGTCATCCATGAACAGGCAATGGCTGAAGCCGCCGTCCGCCGCCTCCAGAAGGCCGCGGGCAAAGCCGCCGGCGCCGCCCAGGTTCGGGTTGTCATAGGGGGTGACATGGCGCGACGGCGCAATGCCTGCGCTCTGGCCGTTGTCGACCACCTGCACTTTGACCTGCTCCGCAAAGGCAAAGCCGTCGAGGAAATCCTCCAGCCGCGCCACTGTGGTCTGCACCTCGGCCTCGCGCCGGAAGGTGGTGATCGAGACCGCCAGCCGCGGCAGATCCTGCGGCATCTGCGCCACCGCAAAGCGGGCCTGGTGCAGCTCCGCCTGCTTGCTCAGCGCCAAGAGCTCCAGATGCAAAAGCCCCTCGGTCTCCGGCTGCGCCAGGGCCGAGAGATCAACCAGATGCGGCGCCTGCGGGTCCAGCTCGGCAACCTCGCAATAGACCGCCTCCAGCGCCCGCCCGGGCAGCGCCTGCAGCACCCGGATCTCCACCCGGCCGCTGCCGGTCACTTCGGCAAACAGGGTCTCCAGGGCGCAGGCCCGGTTCCAGGCGGAGAGGCTGAACAGGTTGAAATAGCTGTCGAAACACAGCCTTGTGCCGCGCGGCAGGGTGAAGCGGGCGCTGCTTTGCGAAAACCCGGCCTCGCCGTCGGCCCGGTAGTAAAGCGGATGCTCGGTGCAGATGCCGGGTTCCGGGGTGATGATGTTCTGCAAGGTGAACATGATGATGAAGTGCCTTTTCCGCCTGCCTTTTGCGCCTGCCTTTTGCGTCAGCCGGGCCTGCCGGGGGCTGTAGTGCCTCAAAGGCCGGGGAATTGCCAGAGCCGGCAGGGCATGGAATCCCGTCCCGGGCGGCGGGCGGGATTTGGAATTGCATCCAAGCGGCGGAATGGGATAGGGCTGCGCGGCAAGCAGACAGCTGACGGGACGGGCGCCGCCCCGGCCGCCAGCCAGCATTTCAGAAGGCATCGGCGTGAAGCGGAAGTTGATTTTTCACATCGGGGCGCACCGGACCGCGACCTCGTCCTTGCAGGAATACATGTTCCGCAACATCAAGGCGCTGAAGCGGCTCGGCTACCTCTATCCGCTGCACAAGCGCCGCCATTTCGAACTGATCAATGACCTGTTTTCCGGCGCCCGCAGCCCGGCAGATGCAGCCGCGCTGCTGGGGGCGCGGCTGCATGCGCACAAGCAGCTGGACCTGCACACCATCATCCTCAGCGACGAGGACATCTGCATGCGCCGCAACCTGGAGGTGCTGGCCGGGTTCCGCAAGTTCTTCGATGTGAAGGTGGTGTTCACCCTGCGGCGCCAGGACCTGTGGCTGGAAAGCTGGTATCTGCAGAATGTCAAATGGCAGTGGGTGCCGCATCTCAGCCATTGCAGCTTTGACGGGTTCATGGCCCATCAGGACGATTTCCACTGGATCCATTACGACCGCTACGTGCAGCATCTGGAGCAGCTGTTCGGGCCGGAAAACGTGATTCTGAACATCCACGAAAAGCAGCAGATGCCGGACGGGCCGCTGGAGGCTTTCTGCCGCAGCATCGGGCTGCAGCCCTCGGCGGAATTCGTGCAGCCGGCCAAGGTCAATCCCAGCTTCTCGCCGCTGATGTCCGAATTCATGCGCTGCCTGCCGCTGGATGCGGCCGGGCAGGACTACCGCCGGGTGCTGACCCGGGCCTGCGCCGAGGCCGACCGCGCCCTGCAGCCGGAAGGGCCGCAGAGCAGCCTGCTGATGCCCCATGCGCAGCGGCAGCAGGTGATGGCGCAGTTTGCCGCGGGCAACCGGGCGCTGGCGCAGCGCCGGTTCGGCCGCGACGCGCTGTTCCTGGAGCCGCTGCCGGGGCCGGAGGCGCCGCTGGCGCAGCGGCAGCTGCCGCAGGATCCCTATGTGCTGATGGAGCAGTTTGTGGCGCCGCTGCTGAGCGGGGTGATCAGCCATCAGCAGAAATCCGGCGGCAAGGGCTGAGGCGGATCGCGCCGGTTGCATAAACGCCGCTTTTCCCGTTTAAGGCGGGCGGACAGCGGCAGCAAAGGGACGGGCAGATGGCGGCAGGCAAATTTCTGATGGTGGGCGCGGGGCTTTCGGGCGCCGTCATCGGGCGGCATCTGGCAGAGGCAGGCCATCAGGTCACCGTGATCGACAGCCGTGCCCATGCCGGCGGCAACTGCCACACCGAGCGCGATGCGGAGACCGGCGTGCTGGTGCATGTCTACGGGCCGCATATCTTCCACACCGACGACGCCGAAGTCTGGGACTATGTGAACAGCTTCGAGACCTTCCTGCCCTATAAGAACCGGGTGAAATCCACCACCCGCGGGCTTTCGGGCGACCAGGAAGTCTTCTCGCTGCCGGTCAATCTGCACACCATCAACCAGTTCTTCCGCAAGACGATGCGCCCCGAAGAGGCGCACGGATTCATTGTCAACGAACAGGCCGACACCTCGATCGAAGAGCCGCAGACCTTCGAAGAGCAGGCGATGCGCTTTGTCGGCAAGGATCTTTATGAGGCCTTCTTCAAGGGCTACACCATCAAGCAGTGGGGCATGCACCCCTCGGAACTGCCCGCCAGCATCCTCAAGCGGCTGCCGGTGCGGTTCAACTATGACGATAACTACTTCTTCCACAAATTCCAGGGCATGCCGGAGAACGGCTACACGCCGATGATCGAGAAAATCCTCGATCATCCGGGCATTTCGCTCAAGTTAGAGACTGATTTCACCCCTCGGATGGGGGCGGACTACGATCACGTGTTCTATTCCGGGCCGCTGGACGGCTACTTCGGCTATGAGCTGGGGCGGCTGGGCTACCGGACGCTGGATTTCGAGCGCTTCACCCATCAGGGCGACTACCAGGGCTGCGCGGTGATGAACTACGGCGAGGAAGAGGTGCCTTACACCCGCATCACCGAGCACAAGCATTTCGCGCCCTGGGAAAGCCACGAGGGCTCGGTTCTGTACCGCGAGTTCTCGCGCCTGGCAGCGCCCGGCGACATCCCCTATTACCCGATCCGCCAGGTGGCGGAGAAGGAGCTGCTGGCGGCCTATGTGAAGCTGGCGCAGGAGACCGCGGGGGTCACCTTTGTCGGCCGTCTCGGCACCTACCGCTATCTGGACATGGATGTGACCATCCGCGAGGCGCTGGACGCGGCGCGCGGCTTTGCCGCCTGCCTGGAGCGGGGCGAGGCGGCGCCGGCCTTTTTCACCGCGCCGCTCTGACCCGGAGGCCTGGCCATGATCGTGTCGGACACGGAGAAATTCGTCTTTATCCACAATCCGAAATGCGGCGGCATGAGCTGCCACAATGCGCTGCTGAAATATGACACGCGCGACAACCTGTTCTTTGAATGGCGGCCGGTGCACGGGACAGACAAGATCCTCGACATGGCCCATATCATCCCGTTCCAGCTGCGCCGCTTCTTCCCCAAGGCTTTTGCCGAGGTGCAGGACTACGTGAAATTCACCTTCGTGCGCGACCCCTACCAGCGCTACCTGTCGGCGGTGTCGCAGCATCTGAAGCTGGGCACCGGCTATATGCGCGATGCCATCCTGGCGGACCCGGAGGCGTTTTACCGGGTGGCGGCGGCCTTTGCGCTGACGGCGCTGAAGCTCCATCCGGTGGAAAACGACCACAAGCTGGTGCATTTCCGCCCGCAGGTGCAATTTGCCAATATTGACGGCCATCGCTGGGCCGATCATGTGCTGAAGCTGGAGGAGCCCGGCGCCCTGGCGGCTTCGCCGGTGGCGCGCTGGCTGCCGGAAATGGCCGCGCAGAACCGCACCGGCGGCTTTGCCGAGCACGGCTACGAGGCGGCGCGGCTGGGGCCTGAGGCAATCGCCGCGCTGAACGCCTTCTACGCCCGCGATTTCGACAGTTTCGGGTATCCCCGGATGTGAGCGCTGCCGCGCCCGGTCCGGCTCAGCCCGGCTCGCTCCTGAGATCCGCCAGATCGCTCAGCAGCTGCAGCAGCAGCCCGGTTTCGGGCGGCGGCGGCTGCAGGCGGGCCTGCTGGCCCCGCGGCGGAGGCGGAAAGAACTCGGCGGGAGTGATGCCGCTGCCTGCGAGCGCCCGCTCGTTTCCGGCCCGGAAATGCCGCCGCAGGATCCGGATCTGCTCGGTGGACAGCTGCATCTTCTGCTTTGCGCCATCTTCCGGCTGAAGCCGGGCCAGGGCTTGGATCAGCACCCTGTTCCGGTGCCGCAGCTGCTGCCCGCCGCCGGCCGCCCCGCTGATCTGGTTCAGCTGCTGCAGCAGGCCGACCGCCCGGTAGTCGAGCCCCTCGTTCTGCGGCGGCGCCAGGGCCAGGCCTTCGCGGGAGGCGCCGAGGATGGAGAGGAAATCGTAAAACAGCTCTCCTTCGGGCCAGAACCGGCGGTCGAAGGGACGCACCGCCACCTTGTCCGCCCCGAACACCCGGCGCCAGGGCTTCAGCCGCTGGGCAAACCGCAAAATCCGCTCGTCGGGGTAGCTGTCGAAACAGAACGGGGTGCTGCACCCGGCTTTGACCTCTTCTTGGTAGGCAGAGAGGAAATAGGCGTCCTGGCGGCGGATATAGGCAATCACGGTGACATCGTAGGCGGCGAACTGCTCTTTGACCCAGGCAGCTTTGCGCAAGCCGGTTGCAGGGCTGCCGAAACCTTCGGAGGACAGCACCAGGGTGTGGAAGTCCCGGGCCTCGAGATGGCTGGTCAGGCTGCTGTAGGCCCGGTCCAGCGTCGCCCGCTTGGCCGGGGTCAGCCAGGAGAGATAATGGTTCGGCATCGCGCCCGCCAGCGGCACATGCTGGATGTTCTGCATGAAGGGGGCAGCTGGATCGTTGGGGTAGAGAATGCCCCGCTGCTGCAGCGCGGCGGCGTTGAGCACCAGGTTCCGCTGGATGCTGGTCGAGCCGGTTTTGTTGAAGCCGATGTGGAGGAAGAGTTTTTTCAAAGAAATGCCTGCCGGGTTTGTGCGCTGCGGGGGCCTGCCCGCGGGCGGTCCTGCCGCACTGTTAGAATATGGTGCTGCGCCCGTCCAGAGCCGCCGGCGGGCGGTTCCCCGCAACAGGCTTGTGCCGCTGCCGGGAGCGTGTTTTAACGCATCTGTGATCGCGGGGGCGGGCTGGCAGAGGATGCGGATTTGTCATCCGAAACTGCTGTGCCAGGGCCGCGCGCAGAGCAGTAACAGGGAGTATCCGATGCTTGATCCCAGGCACCGTAATGTGTTTCAGGAAACCGGTTCGCTGACCGGCTTTGTCGAGGCTTTTATCGAAGACTACAGCCGCGGGCTGCTGGCCGTCGACATGGAGGCCCTGGGCGCGGCCATTGCCGCCATCCAGGCGGCGGCGGAGAACGGCAAGCGGATTTATGCCATCGGCAACGGCGGCTCGGCGGCGATCGCCGATCACCTGTGCTGCGACTTTGCCAAGGGCACCGACACCGAAGGCCACCCGGCGCTGCCGGTGCAGTCCCTGGCCGCGGCGCCGGCGCTGATCAGCGCCATCGCCAACGACTTCGGTCTTGAGCATGTGTTTGCCAAGCAGGTCGGCTATTTCTGCCAGCCGCAGGATGTGCTGATCGCGATCTCCTCGTCGGGCAACAGCGCCAATATCGTCAACGCGGTGGAAGAGGCCAAATCCCGCGGCGTCACCGTCATCGGCATGTCGGGCTTCTCCGGCGGCAAGCTGGCGGAAATGGCCGATATCCCGCTTTATGTGCCGGTCGACAACTATGCGGTGGTCGAGGACTGCCACCAGTCGCTGATGCATGTCATCACCCTGGTGATCGCGCGCCGCCGCGAAGGGACGCTGGGCTGGTGAGCCTCGCTCCGGCTGATGTGACCGCCGTCTTCCTGGCCGGCGGCAAGGGCACCCGTCTGGGCCTGGGCGATCTGCCCAAGCCGATGGTCGACATGCACGGGCTGCCGCTGTTGCAGCGGATGGTCGAAGGTCTGGCGGCGCAGGGCGTGCGCCGCTTCATCATCCTGGCCGGCCACGGCGCGGCGCATATCGAGGCGCATTTCGCCGCCCATGCGCCCGCAGGCGCCGCGGTGGAGATCGTCATCGAGGATGCGCCGCTTGGCACCGCGGGCAGCTTCACCCAGCTGCGGGAGCATCTGGACCGGCCGTTCCTGGTGGTCTACGGCGATGTGCTGTTTGACGCCGATATCGCCCGCTTCCTGGCCTATGCCGGCGAAAAGGGCGGCGCGGGCACGCTTTATGTGCACCCCAACGACCACCCCGAGGACAGCGACCTGGTCGATGCCGCCGAGGACGGCCGGGTGCGCGCCTTCATTTCCAAGCCGCATCAGAACCCCGATTGCGGCAATCTGGTCAATGCCGCCTTCTACCTGTTCGATCCCGTTGTGCTGGACTACCTGCCCGCGCGCGCCGAAGGGGTGATCGACTGGGGCGCCGATGTGCTGCCCGGCATCGCCGCGCGCGGCGAGCACGCGCTTTATGCCTACCGCGGCAGCGAATACCTGAAAGACATCGGCACGCCGAAACGGATCGAGCGCGGCCGCAATGATTTTGCCGCCGGCACCGTGGCGGCGCGCAGCTACCTGAAGCCCCAGCGCGCCATCTTCCTGGACCGCGACGGCGTTCTGAACCGCGAGATCGACGGGGTGTTCCGCCCGGAGATGCTGGAGCTGATCCCCGGCACCGGCGCGGCGCTGGCGCGGGTCAACAAAAGCGGCCTGCTGGCCATCGGCGTCACCAACCAGCCTGCGATTGCCAAGGGCTTCATGTCGTTTGAGGACCTGCGCGCGGTGCACAACCGGCTGGACTGGGCGCTGGCAGAGGACGGCGGCGGCTATCTGGACGATCTGCTCTATTGCCCGCACCACCCGGAAACCGGGTTCGAAGGCGAGCGGCCGGAGCTGAAGATTGCCTGCGAGTGCCGCAAGCCGGCCCCGGGCATGCTGCTGGCCGCTGCGGCGCGCCACAATATCGACCTCTCCGCCTCCTGGATGATCGGCGATCATGCCCGCGACATCGAGGCCGGGCTGGCCGCCGGGCTGGAGTGCTGGATGGTGGGCGGCGGCAGCCACCCTGAGGCCCGCAGCGCTGCCACCGCGGCCGCGGCAATCGAGACTATTTTGCAAGAACAGGGTCTAAGTTCATGATTATCACCCGTACCCCCCTGCGCGTCAGCTTTGTTGGCGGCGGCACCGACCTGGCCTCTTTCTACCGCCGCTCCCCCGGCGCGGTGGTGTCGATGGCGGTGAACAAGTATTTCTACCTGTCGATGCATCCGCATTTTGCCCAGAAGGGCTTTCTGCTGAAGTATTCCGAGACCGAGAACCCGGAGACCGCGGATCAGATCAAGCACCGCATCATCCGCGCGGTGTTCGAGCGCTACGGGGTGGAAAACGCCGATTTCTCCTCGGCCGCGGATGTGCCGGGCGGCACCGGCATGGGGTCTTCCTCCTCCTTTACCGTCAGCCTGCTGCAGCTGGTCCATGCCAGCCAGCACCGCTACGTCAGCCAGCGCGCCCTGGCGCGCGAGGCCTGCGAGATCGAGATCGATGTGCTGGGCGAGCCGATCGGCAAGCAGGACCAGTACGGCGCTGCCGTCGGCGGTCTGAAGTTCATCCAGTTCAACACCGATGACAGCGTCGAGGTGACTCCGGTGCATCTGCGCCAGGACGAGCGCCGCAAGCTGGAGGGCAGCCTGATGCTGTTCTACCTGGGCAACCAGCGCAGCGCCTCGGCGATCCTGGAAAAGCAGAACAAGGCCACCGCCACCGAAGAGCAGGTGTTCAAATCGCTGGAGCAGATGGCGGCGCAGGCGCATCAGTTCAAGAATGACATCGCAACGGATGTGGACTGCATCGGCCATTACCTGCGCGAAGGCTGGGAGCTGAAGAAATCGCTGTCCAGCGCGATCTCCAACCCGCTGATCGACGGCGCCTATGAGGCGGCGATGGCCAAGGGCGCGCTTGGCGGCAAGCTGCTGGGCGCCGGCGCCGGCGGCTTCCTGATGGTCTATTGCCCGCAGGACAAGCAGGACGGGGTGATCCAGGCGCTGGGGGATTTCCCGCTGCACAGGCTGAAAATCGACAATTCCGGCAGCACCGTCATCTTCGACGACCGCTGAACCGCATCAGAACAGAGCAGGAAGACCGGCCATGACCGAGGCGATCGACGTCAGCATTATCATCCCGTCCTATAACTCCGAGCCGTTCCTGAAGCGCTCGGTGCTGTCCTGCCTGTCCCAGAAAGGGGTCACGGCAGAGGTCATCGTGGTCGATGACCAGGGCAAGGACTTCACCCGCGACATCCTGGAAACGGTGCAGCGCGGCAACCCGGAGGCGCGGCTGCAGGTGATCCGCCGCCCCGGCGGGCTGGGCCAGGCCACCGCCCGCAACGAAGGGCTGGCAGCGGCCAAGGGCCGCTATGTCGCGCTGCTGGACAGCGACGATGCCTTCTGCAGCAACAGCGTGCTGGCCGAATGGGTGGCCGCGGCGGATGCGCAGGCGCTGGAGATGCTGATCTCGCGCTTCTACAATGTCTCGCCTGCGATGGTGCGCAACCCGGCGCGGCGCATCGACCTGCAGGAGGGCGAAGTCTATGCGGTGGCGGATGCGCCGCAGCTGGTCAATGTGGTGAGCTGCTGGCAGATCCTCTACAGCCGCGCCTTCCTGGAGCAGAACGGGGTGATCTTCTCGCCGCGGCTGAAGCAGCGCGAGGACCGGCTGTTTGTGATCGAGGCGCTCCTGAAGGCGGCCCGGGTCGGGGTTACCGAACTGTTCACCGTCGACCACTACAATGTCGAGAACTCCTCGTTCAAACAGATCGATGCAGGCCAGCTGGAGCAGTATGTCCAGCATCTGACCGAGCTCAACGAGGCCTTTGCCGCGGCCCGGGGCGCGGGCCGCTCGAACCTGGATTTCGAACGCGCCAATGCGATCATCTACCTGCGCCAGCTGGATGAATACTGGACCCCGATCTGCCGCCGCCTGTCCTCTTTCGAGCGCTGCCGGCCGCTGGTGGAGCGCTATTACGGCGAGCTGCGCAAGATGGTGGCGGATCTGCCGCTGCTGTACGGCGACCAGGTGCTGGACCCCGGCGCCAAGGACGCCTTCCTGCGCGAGGGCCGGATGGACCTCTTGCGGCTGGCGCTGAAGCGGGGCGACCGCGACGGCCTGACCGCGCTGATGCGCCGCCCCAAGCCGCCGATCAGTATGCTGGCGGAGCTGCGCGGCGTCGATGACACCGCCGAAGAGGCCGTCACCCGGGCCTGGTCGTTCCGCCGCACGGTGCCGGCCGGGCCGTCGGAGGTGCCGCTGAAGGCGCAGATCAAGCGCATCATCCTGCACACCGGCCTGCCCAAGACCGGCAGCTCCTCGCTGCAGCAGGTGCTGGAGCGCAACCGCTTCAAGCTCTTGCAGCAGGGCATCCATTACCCCTCGTTCGGCACCTACCGCGAACACGGCATCCGCCGCGAGCGCACCCCGGGCCATGCCAGCCTGGTGCAGAAGATCCTCGATGGCGAGGCCGAAGAGGCGCTGCGGGGGCTGAGCGCCGAGCTGCAGGAGGTCTCGGAGATCGCCGGGCGGCCGGTAGAGACGCTGGTGCTGTCGTCGGAAAACATCGTGTCGCCGCGGTTCTGGGACCATGGCCGCCAGTTTGCCGGGCTGCTGGCCGCCTTTGACGGCATCCCGGTCGAGGTGGCCTGCGTGCTGCGCCACCCGGAAAGCTGGCTCAGCTCGCTTTATGTGGAGATGTGCGGCAACCCCTGGAACGGCTTCTCGCGCAGCCTGGAGGAGTTCACGGCGGAGCTGGACGGCTTCGGCCTGTTCGATTTCGGGACCGTCGCCAAGGTGCTGCAAGCGCCGCCGCAGGCGCAGAAGCTGCATCTGGGCATCTATGAGCAGATCCGCGCCCAGGGCGGCATCGAAGGCTGGTTCTACCGCCTGGCCGGGATTGACGGCGCCGGCTTTGCACCGGTCAGCCGGGCCCTGAGCAACCACTCGATGAGCCCGCAGCAGGCGGCGCTGATGCGCAACCTGAAACGGGTCCAGGGCCTCAGCCGCGACGATCTGACGGCGCTGTGGCTGGCGGTGCAGGGCGATGCCGAGGCGGCGGCGGGCAAGGCCCCGACCCGGCAGATGGCGGAGGGGCTGGCGCGCTTCCGCACAACCCATGCGGCGCAGATCGGCGCCTATGAGCAGGCGCATGGCCAGACCGGCAGCCAGGCTGGCGGCCGGTCCGCGGCAGAGCCGGGCGGGCTGGATCTGGAATGCGCGCTCGACCGGCATCTGGCGGCGCAGCAGCCGCGGACCGGCGGCCCCGGGCAGGTCAAGGAGTTCCTCGCCCGGCTGGACCAGATCTGCGCCCAGTCCAACCAGGAGCGGATCCTGCGGCTCTGCCGCGAGGACCGCGGCATCTGCCTGTCGGTGGAGCTGCAGCCCGGCGAGCGTGCCGCCGGAGGCCGGCTGATTCATGCCGGCGGCGAAGAGCGCTTCCAGCTGCTGGCCTGGGAGGACGAGGCGCTGATGCTGGCCGATCCCGGCCGCCTGGCGGAGCTGTGGCAGGCGGGCATCCGCGACCTGGAAATCGAAGTGCCGACCAATCAGCGCATTGGCCGCCGCCCGTTCCGCATCGTGCGGCTGCTGCCGGACGGCTCGTTCTGGCTGCTGCCGCCGGCCTTTGCCGAGCAGCTGGCGCAGGGCGGGCTGGACGCTTACTGGCAGTAACGGCAAGGAGATCCGACCATGATGGACAAAACCTGCTACTTGCATATCGGCTCCCCCAAGACCGGCTCCACCAGCATCCAGGCCTGGTGCTTCCGCAACAAGGCGCAGCTGGCGCAGAAGGGGCTGCTTTACCCGGGTATCCGGCAGCGCCATGACGCGCTGCTGTCGGAGTTCCACGACCGGGCCTGGAACCTGCGCTTCAACCGGCTGGGCCAGGATCTGAGCCAGGACGGGCTGTCGCGGGCGATGCTGACGGAGGAATATGCCGAGACCGAAGCCTCGGCAGCGCAGGCGGTGCTGTTCTCCAACGAGAATTTCCTCGGCCTGTCGCGCCGGATCCGGATCCAGGCGCTGCAGCAGGAGCTGACGGCGCAGTTCCGGGAGGTGCGGCTGCTGTGCTACCTGCGCGACCCTTACAAGCTGCTGATCAGCCGCGCCCAGGAGCATATCAAAAGCGGCAAGGTGACCTATGAGCAGGCGGCCGAGGATCCGCCGGTGCTGAGCATGGCGGGGCTGGAGAAATATGCCGCGGTGTTTGGCCGCGAGGCGATGGTCCTGCGCAATTTCGACGCGCTGAAAACCTCCGGCACGACGCTGATGCAGGATTGCCTGGAGACGCTGCTGCCGGGCGTCAGCCAGGACGGGCTGGAACCGTCCCGGGTGCATAATTCCGGCTTCAGCCTGGAGGCGGCGCTGATCATCGGCGGCCTGAATGGCAAATACGGCTACCACAGCGACTGGGACGGCCGCCATCTGCCGGTGCAGCGGCTGCGCAGCATCGGCCGCACCCGCTTCACGCTGCCGCCGGCCGCGGTGCTGAAGGTGCGCGAGCAGCTGATGCGGCAGTATGACCTGCTGGCCAAGGCCGGGCTCGAGTTCACCCCGCCGGACTGGCAGGCGCTGCCCGAGCCCCGGCCCGACTGGTCGCCGGAGACCCTGGAGCAGGTGGCGCTGGTGATGAACAGCCTGGCCGCGGACGGCCGCAAGGGCGGTCCCAGCGGTTAAGCCCCGGACCCGGATGTGCTGGAAACACGCATAAAGGCGGTTTGGCCCGTCCGGGCACCCAGAGCTTGAACCGCAGCCTGCGCTGTTCTATGCCGGCAGCCAAAGCAGATCAGGAACACACAGATGGCGGAAACGAAGAAAATGCTGCGCAAGCTGGCCAGCGGCCTGGTGCGCAGCCGGTCTCCTTTCGGACCGGAAAACGCCCGCCTGGCGGCGCTGCCGAAAGCGGTGGCCGAGGCCCGCACGCCGCAGCCGCGCCATACGCTGGCACCGGGCATCTGGATGGACTACCAGCCGGGCGCCGGGGTCGAGGTGGTGGCCGGGCCGGAGCCGGACGGCGAGGGGGTGCGGCTGCAGGTGCAGAGCACCGGCGACAGCCCCTGGTTCTCGCTGTCCTACGGCATCGATGCGGCCATGCTGCGCCAGGGCCGCTACCTGGGCCAGCTGCTGGACTGCTCGAGCCGCGGCCCGGGCCGGTTCCAGGTCTGCCTGCGCTACCTGCTGGACGAGGGGTTCAAGGATGTCTTCGCCCGCAACCTGGTGGTGCTGACCGGCGCGCGCCAGGAGGATCTGGTGTTCATCCCGGTTGATGCGGAGCTGGCGGCCGGGGCCAAAGGGGCCGAGGTGCTGTATTTCTTCGAGGGGCGCAGTTTCGACGTCACCCTGCACAGCGCCGAAGCGCTGCTGATCTGAGCGCAGCCATGGCACAGGACCTTCCGGGCTACAGCTTCATCATCCCCGCCTATAACGATGCGGCCGGGCTGCAGCGGCATTTTGCGTATTTCGCCACCTGCAGCGAGCGGGTGCAGCTGGTGATCGTCGACGACTGCTCTGCGGACGGCACCGAAGCGGCGG
>NZ_JWLD01000063.1 GCF_000813725.1 Leisingera sp. ANG-Vp | reverse complement strand
GCGGCACCGCCACTTCCTGCAGGGGCAGGCCGTCCACCGGGAACAGGCGCAGATCGCCCTCAGCGGCGCCAAACTCCATATCGCCTTGGAATATCAGCCAGGTGGCATTGCCCGAGGGCGCATCAAAGACCGAGTAGAGAAAGCCCAGCTCCGCCGCGATGCCTTGCCCTGCCAGCGATTTTTCCAGTGCCGCGCGCCCCTCCCGAAAGCCCGCGCAGACATCGCCCATCGGCAGCGACCAGCCGTCCGGCGTCTTGCGCAGCAGCACCTCGCCGCCGCGGTCCAGCACGCAGCCCACCCGCACGCCGCCATGATGCGAGACGGAGTCGGCGGCCTCCTCGGCCAGACCCAAGTCCAGATAGTGGCCGCGCAAATAGGCCAGCGGCCGCCCGTCGGTCTGGCCGAAATCCTCGATCTGACCGATCAGGATCACATGATCGCCCGCATCCACCAGATTGTCGGTGGTGCAGTCGAACCAGGCCACAGCCTCTTCGATCAGCGGCGAGCCCTCAGCGCCTTCACGCCAGGCCGTGTCCGCAAACCGGTCCTCCACCTTGGAAGCAAAGCGGTTCGATACATCCTTCTGTGCCTCGCCAAGAATATTGACCGCAAAGCGGCCGGCCTGGGAGAAGTGGCCGATGTTGGAAGAGGTCTTGGCGAGGCACACCAGGAGCAGGGGGGGCTCCAGGGAAACCGAGGTGAAGGAATTGGCGGTAAAGCCGATCGGGTTGCTGTCTGCATCCCGCGCCGTCACCACGGTGACGCCGGTGGCAAAACTGCCAAACGCCTGCCGCAGCTGCCGCCGCCTGTCTTCGCTGTCTGCGGCCAAAGTGCTCACGGGTCCGGTCCATTCCTGGTTCTGTTGCCCACAGATTAGGAGTGGAAAACGCCCGCGGTCCTCCGGTGGTTTGATCTAGGTCAGAAAGTATTTTTCCTACGGACCATAGGAACTACGAAGTTTTTGCAGGCGGATCGCCAGATCAAGTTCAAAACACTTGTCAGAATCGTCGAAATCCAGCCCGTGCTGATCGCTCAGCTGCTCCAGCCGGTAGCGCAAGGTGGAGACATGGATTCCCAAGGCGTCCGCCGCCTCCTGATAGCGCCGCCCGGTCTTCAGGAAAGTCTCGATGGTCTCTGCCGCCGCCTGCGCCTTACGCCCGGTGCCATTCAGCACCTCAGGCAGCACGCTGCCGAGATAAGCCTCGACCTTGACCATCTCGGCCGAGGCCATCAGCGCCGGAAACTCCCCCACTTTCACTGGCGTCACCCAGCCCGAAGCCTGCATCGACTGCGCCACTTCCAGCGTATTGGCGCAGGTTTCGCGTGCCTTCGGCAGCGCCTCGAAACCCTCAACCAGCTCCGACATCACCAGCGCCGTACCTTCAGGCAGCAACGAGCGGATGCGGGACAGGAACAGCCCCTGCTGCCGCACTGCCTCGCCGGCGCGGTCGTCCAGCAGCAGCATCAGATCGCCATCGAGCAGGCAGGAGACCGAGGCCCCGAACACCGATTGCGCGCTGCGCAGGATGAAGCTGTGGGTTCCGTCGTCAACGCTGCCGCCGGGCAGCCGCAGCACCACCAGACGCAGCGGCGCCTGCAGGTCGAAATCGAGCCGGTGCGCCTCGTCCAGCATCTCGTCACGGTCGCGCCAGTCGCCGCTGAACAGCCGCGACATCAGCCGCCGCGCGGTAACCCGGCGCGATTTGAACTCGATGAAGCTGCGCAGGATGAAGGAAGACAGCGCCAGCCGCCCGGCCTGCGCCGCAATGCGCTCGTGATCGCTGAGCGGCTGGCTGCGGAAGAAAAACAGCGCCCCCACGTGGCTGCCGTCGATCTGCAAGGGGCTCACCTCAGCGCGGATGGTGGAGCCCGCCACCGTCAGATCCATCACCGTGCCGCTGGCAAGACCACGCGCCGAGATGGCGGCTAAGATCAGATCCTCCGGCACCCGCCGGGCTGTGGCCAATGCAACCGGCGGCGGCACCTCCGGATCAAACAGCCCGCGCCCTGAAGTGAGATCAACCGCCAGCCAGCCGGCTGGAAACAGGCTGCTGAGACCGGCGGCCAGAGTGCCCGCGGCTTCGGTGTCCAAAGTCTTGGTCAGCGAAGCCGTCATGTTTTCCAGGATTGCCCGCATCCTCTGAGCTTGCTCACGCTCGTCCTCCAGTTTGCGCATCTTGCGGACGGCAATGGTCACCAATTCCGCAACGCACTGCAAGAAACTGAGATCTGTTTCATCCACTTCGATGACTGCGCGCGCAGCCACCGAATAAACCATTTGCCGCCGTTCGGCGTCGCGAACCTCCAACGGTATCATCACTGTGGTACGGTATCCGCGCCGCCGCGCATCGTCGCGAAACCCTGGAAATTCATCTTGTGCCGCCGCGTCCTGCAGGATCAAAGGCCTGCCTTCTTCCAGCACTTTGCCCACCGGGCTCAGCCGTGCGTCCCAGCCCGGGAAATTACTCAAATCGCTTTGGTTGAACGGATCGTGCCGGACAATCGGGATCGCCAATCCGGCAACGGAATCCAGCACTTGTATGCTGCTCATATCCCATTGCGAATGAGCGCAGACACCGCGGGTCAGCAGCAGATAGGTTTCCTCGGCGTCCTGACTCTCATCAATGAACCGCGCAAGGCTGGAAATATTGCGGAAATGATTGGCAAGGCTCAGTTTTCCAGATCGCGACAAGGCAAGCTCCAGCCCAAGGCAGGGCATTCTGTTGTAATTGGCAACACTCGGGCGAGGCCGCCAATCAGGTTCTTTGATGCCTGGAGACTATTTTGAATTGCCGGGACAATTCAACAAACCGGTAGGTCTGCGCATACTTCTAACGACCGGCAGGTCTTACATTTCATGCCCCCTCTGCTTCGCCGGGGCCGCCGGCATTGCGGGCGCAGCATACCAATCAGCCATTCTGCCCGCTGCTCTGTTCTGCGGTGCCATTGCCTGCCTGCACCTGCGCCCGCTCCCGAACACGCGGGCAGGACGCTGCCCGCCAGTAGCCATAGCCCATGATGCCGGCTCCGGCGAAGGTATTGCCCAGGGTGACGAACAGCAGGTTATGCGCCGCACCGGCAATAGAGATGCCGTCCGGGTGGTCCGACAGCAGCGCCACCGAAAACACGGTCATATTGGCCACGCTGTGCTCAAACCCCGCAGCGATGAAGGCGTAGAGGCACCAGAAGATCACGATGCATTTGGTCACGTCATCCTTGGCCCGCGCCGAACACCATAAGGCCAGGCAGACCAGCCAGTTGCACAGCACCGCCTTGGCAAAGAGCTGCAGACCGGTTCCATGCATTTTCTTGGCCGCCACCTTGTACAGCAAGGCGTCTTCGCCTGCGCCCAGGATCAGCCCGCCGCCGCCCGCCACGAACAGCAGCGCCAGCAGCAGGGCACCGGCCAGGTTGCCGGCCCAGCTGGCAGCCCAGCAGCGCAAAAGAACGCCCAGCCCGCTCTGCCCGGCCAGCAGCCCGTGGGTCATATACATGGTGTGGCCGGTGAACAGCTCAGCACCTGCAAACACCACCAGCGTCAGCGCGATGCCAAAGCTTGCACCCATCACGATAGGCCGGATAGCGCCGTCCACCCCCTGCCCTACGGAGAAGATCAGCAGGATGCCCGCGCCAACAAATGCACCCGCTTTCAGGGCCAGGATCACAAAGGCCAGCGGATCCGCCCGCAGAGCCTCCGCCTTCTTCTGCGCAAGCTGCGCAAATCCCAGGACGGTATCGGCATAAGTCATCTCACTTCAAGCTCCGCATCTGGAGCATCCGGCAGCGCCAAGCGGCCCGCGGCGCGGATGCCCGAACAAAACCGGGATGGCCCAAAGGCAGGCCAGAGCCGCGGCAAGGTAAAGGAAGGCAAAGCCCAGGTCGTGCTGGGCTGAAACCAGGTACGAGTTGCAGATCCGCACCGGGGCATGGGTGTAAAGAAACCCGAGCACCCCCAGCATCGACAGCGCATTGGCTTTCAAAAAGCCCCGCAGGATCGGGCCAAGCCAGGGCCAGGAGAGCCGCAGGGGCAGCCCCAGCAGCAGCGGCAGGGTGATGTATTTGGCCGTTTCCCCTGCCGGGGACAGCGCCCAGTCCACATTGCGCGGCAGCATCCAGAACAGGAAGACGGTCAGCGCCGCCAGCAGCAGCGGCACAGCCCAGCCGCGCGGGATCTTCAGATCCCAGGCCGCCATGAAACCGGCCAGAACCAGCAAGGGCATTTGCACCAGAACATGCTGGACAGGGCTGGCCACCGCCGCCTCCCGCAGCGCAACCGCCTCGGCAAAGGCAAGCAGGGCGAGGCAGATCATCCTCATGGCTGCCCCCCGCCGGCATAGGCCAGCACAGCCTCCACCGCGTCCGTGTCATAGACGGCGGAGAACCTGCCGTCGCTGGTGATCACATGGATCGCGGCATTGTGCTGGTAGCCGCCCCATTCATCCGGGATGACGGTCACGTCAAACAGCTCCAGCAGGTCCGGCAGGTCCTGTTGCAATGGCCGTGCAACGGTCCACATGGCGCCGTCAGCGTCATGCGCATCGCCGTAGATGGCCATCTGCTCCGGCGTGTCGCGCACGGGGTCGAAGCTGACCGAGAGCAGCCGGACCCTCAGCCCCCGCGCCTGCAGGCGGTCGCGGATTTCGGCAAAGTCCGCGGCGGCAATCTGGCAGATGTCGCCGCAGACCGTGTAGATGAACTCAACCAGCACCACCTCGCCCGCCTGCGGCAGCAGCGGCACCTGCCGGCCGGCCATATCCTCCAGCTGCACCGCCGGAACGGCACGGGGCGCGCGCACCACATCCAGCCGGCGGGCCGCCTCGCTGGTGAAGGCCTGCGCCCCGTCGGTGGCCTGCCACAGGACCCCGCCGCCGATCACGGCGGCGAGAACCGAGGGGAGAGCCCGGACCAGCATCAGCCTTCGCTCCGCCCCAGCCGCGCCACAAAGCGCAGGACAAAGATCAGCGTTCCCAGCACCACCAGCACGCTGAACAGGGTGCCGATGCGGTCATGGGTCAGCCATTCTTCGTAATGCACCGCCCAGCGGCGCGGGATTGAGGCTGCGCCCGAGAACAGGAACACCGTCACAAAACCGGCAGCACCCGCCAGGTAGGTCGCAAAGGCCGCACGGTCCAAGCCGCCCATCTGCGAGATCGTCTTGCCGCGCACCAGCCAGGCCATGAAGCCAAAGGCCATCGCAACTTCGCCCAGCAGCAGATAGGTGTGGAAATGGCCCGGCACCCACATGGTGTTATGCATCACCTTGTTGACGCTGATCATCCCGTCGATCGAGGCCGGGATCGACCCCACCGACCATCCGGCCACCGACAGCACCAAGAGCGATGACGCCAGGTCCCAGGTCATCTTGGAACCGCGCACATAAAGGAAGGTGGAAAAGGCCGTGACCGCGATCAGGGGAATGCCGCTGAAGTAGGAGACCAGCTGCCCCACCACCAGCATCCAGGGCGGCATCACCACATCCTGCAGCAGGTGGTGCCAGTAGACCGCCATCACAAAGATCAGCACCGCATTCCAGGCAATGGCAAACAGCCGGTTCGATTTCCACGGACGCCCGGTGTATTCCGGCAGGATCTCGTAGACCGCCGTCACTGCCATATAGATCGAGGCGTTGATGAAGACATGGCCGAAGAAATAGATCAGGTTCTTGGCCAGCAGCGCGTCGACCTCAAACCCCGGCACCAGAAGATGCACCAGGCTGGCGACCAGAACGGCTGCGCCCAGAATGATGCCGATCGAGTTGAAGATGGTCACAGCTGCGGCGGCCACGATGGTCGGCGGCGGCGGGTTTTTGTCCTCGCGTCCCAGGATCAGGTTCCAGCCAAGCGCCCGCGCCAGGCTGCCGTAACGGGCATGGATCTGGCGGCCAAGCTCCAGATAATACAGCAGAAAGCCGACGCCAATAGAGACATAGCCCAGCATGAAGGCCGCGGCTGCCCCAGCTTCCCAGGCACCGCCGGACAGGGCGGGCAGCGGGAACAGGAAGGTCCAGGCACCGCCGTAGCCGCCGACGAAGATCGCGCCCAGGATCAGCACGACCCCCAGCAGGAACAGGCCAAGGAAGGCCCAGTAGATACCAGCGGTCAGCACCACATGGCGGCCGCTGAAGTACCACAGGATGGCCGCGCCCGAGAGCGCCGCAGTGCCGACCATGCCCGCGCCATGCGCGGTCAGGATCTGATAGAACAGCGCCGGGTCCAGCTCGATCCACTGGCCCTGGGCCGCGCGCATGATCAGGCCGAAGACCATCATCAGTGCAAAAACCGCGCCCGACAGGATCATCGTCAGCTTGACCGCTCCGGCCTGGGGCGCCGCTGAGGGTTCAGTTGCGGCATGCCCGGCCGCAGCAGGTTCAGATGCAGTGCTCATTTATTCCTCCGCCGCTACAACTTCGAATTCATTGACCATGTCGTGGTGGGCCACCCCGCAGAACTCCATGCACAGAACCTGATAGGTCCCCGGTTCTGTGAAGGTGTAAGTGAGTTTGGTGGTATAGCCGGGGATCGCCTGCACCTGGGTCAGCAGCGTGAGGCCGCTGTCATAGATGCCCATGCCGTGGGTCACATCCTCGGTTGTCACATTGAAATTGACCGGCGTGCCGGCCGGGATTTCGGTGGTGTCGATATCCCACCACCACTGGCCGCCGCTGACGTGCACCTCCAGCGCATCGCCGGTGCTGGCCAGCGCATGCGGCCACTGCCGCAGCGAACCAACAGAGATAATCACGCCCGCGATTGTCATCGCCCAGATCAAACCGGTGCGTTTGCTGTTTGCCTTCGGGCCGGGCGCCTCCCCGCGCGACGCACGGGCCGCCAGCCAGAAGGCCGCCGTCAGCGCCGCCATCAGGATCAGCGAGATCAATAGAACAACTGGCTGCATGTGCGGCCTCCTTTAATAGGTATTTATAATGCCTATTATTTGCTGCGGCAGGCCCGAGTCAATAAAATACGTATTTTCAAAACGTATTTTTTGTGGGATGAACGCGTATGCAGATCACCAAGTTCTCAGACTACGCCCTGCGCATCCTGATCCACCTCGCCACCCACGAGGAGGGCCTGATGTCGACCCGCGAGATTGCCGGGATGCAGAATCTGCCCTTCAACCACCTGGCCAAAATCTCCCAGTGGCTGACCCACGAGGGCTATGTGGAATCGATCCGCGGGCGCAACGGGGGCATGCGTTTGGCGCTACCGCCGGAGGCGATTTCCATCGGCGGGCTGCTGCGCAAATCCGAACGCGGCACACCGCTGGTGGAATGCATGAAAGAGGACGGCGGCTGCTGCGTGATGACTCCGGCCTGCGGGCTGCTGCCGATTCTGAACGAAGCGCAGGAAGTGTTCTTTGCCGCGCTCGACAGCAAGACTTTGCAGGATGTTCTGAACGGAAACCGCGGCATGAAGAACCTGATTCGGGCGCTGGAGGCTGGCCGCGGAGCTGCCTGAAGCTCTTAATACGCAACCATCATGCGTATATATTCCGCAAGAAACCTACTTGGCGGCGCCCGAAACCACGTCTTTCAGTGGCTGATCTTCCCAAGCATCAAACGCCACAGACAAGTGCCAGGCCTTGAAACCGATGTAACCGGCCAGCAGGGCCAGTATCAGCAGATACATGGCCCTGCGGAACCGCGGGTTTTCCTCAGCTTGGGGCATCTTCAGCATTCCACAGCAGGTAAAGTGTCAGCATCCGGATTTGCGCATCGCTCAGCCGGCCTTCCCAGGCGGGCATGACCCCCTGCCTGCCGTAATAGACGCTCTGGAAGATGTCGTCCCGGCTGCCGCCGTAGATCCAATGGCCATCCCCAAGATCCGGCGCGCCGTTTTCATAGCCGCCGCGGCCGTCATCGCCATGGCAGGAGGCGCAGTTCTCCTCAAAGACCACACTGCCCGCTTCAGCCGCAGCCGCATCGTGTTCTTGCCCGGACAGCGACAGCACAAACTCCGTCACCTCCTTGACCTGCGGTTTTTCGATCATCCCGTCGGCACCAAAGGCCAGCATCTGGGCAATCCGCGTCTCGTCATGCAGGGCGTTGATGCCATAGCGGATGGTGTATTCGATCTCTTCCGGTGTGCCGGACCACAGCCAATGCCCGTCCGCCAGGCTGGGGAACCCGGGCTGCCCCTTCAGGCTGCCGGTATGGCACGCCGCGCAATTGTCGGCGTAGAGCTTGGAGATAGAGGCGCCGTAACGGGCCTCCAAAGATGCATCCGCCGCCAGGGCCTCGATGTCCCCGGTGGCAAACGGAGCAAAGGCCTGCTCCCTCCCGGCGTCCGCCTCGGCCACCGCTGCCGTCACCTCCGCCCGCGAGGAATAGCCAAGCACGCCCCGCGCATATTCCGAAACCAGCGGAAAGGATGGGTAGAGAATCCAGTACAGGACCGACACCGCGATGCTGATCCACAGCGCCCAGCGGGAGGCCCGGGGCACCGGCGTGTCCATCTCCTTGATCCCGTCCCACTCGTGGCCCGTCAGCTCGGTGCCCGAGACCGGATCCTTTTCTCTTACCGCCATGGCTGATCCTCCCGCCCGTCCAACGGAGATTGCGCCGCATCGTCATACATCCGCCGCCGCGAGGGCCAGTAGACCCAGACCACCGCCGCCAGAAAGACGGTCAGCAAGTAGATCGCGCCCCAGGTCTTGGAGAAAACCAGAACTGCATCATGGGTCATCGGTTCACCTCCTCCAGGTTCAGCGAGTCGAAATCGACCAGGGTGCCCAGCATCTGCAGGTAGGCGACCAGCGCGTCCATTTCCGTCAGCCGCCCGGGCTGGCCGTCAAAGTCGCGCACCTGCACATTTGCGCCATAGCTCTCCTGCAGCTCGCCTTCGAAGTTCTGCTCGAAATCCGCCTGCCAGACCGCGTCCTTTTCGGCGTTTTCGATCTGGGCGTCCGTGTAGGGCACCCCTGCCCGGCTCAGCGCCTTCAGCGCCGCAGGCAGGTGGCCGGTCGACAGCCGGGTTTCGGACAGGAAGGCATAGCCGGGCATCACCGAACCGGGGACCAGTTCGCGCGGCGCTTCCAGATGCGCCACATGCCAATCGTCCGAATACTTGCCGCCGATCCGTGCCAGATCCGGCCCGGTGCGTTTCGAGCCCCATTGGAACGGGTGGTCATACATGCTTTCGGCCGCCAGGCTGTAGTGCCCGTAGCGTTCCACATCCGAGCGCAGGGTGCGGATCATCTGGCTGTGGCAGGCATAGCAGCCCTCGCGCACATAGATATCGCGCCCGGCCAGTTCCAGCGGCGTATAGGGCCGCATGCCCTCCACTTCCTCTACCGTGTTTTCGATGGTGAACAGCGGCGCGATTTCCACAATGCCGCCGATCGAGGCCACCATCAGGATCATCATGGCAAATCCCAGCGAGTGGCGTTCAAGCTTCTGATGTGCTGTGCTCATGGGCGTTACTCCGCAGGCTGGGCCAGGGGCCCGGATTGCCGGGTCTCGGTTTTCCGCGGCCCGCTCACCGTCATGTAGATGTTGTAGGCGCCGATACAGGCCCCGATCAGGTAGAGCAGCCCGCCGACCGCACGGGCCACATAGTAGGGGTGCATCTCGATCACGCTGTCGAGGAAGGAGTAAAGGAAGGCGCCATCAGCATCATAGGTCTGCCACATCAGCGACTGCGTGATACCGCTGTTCCACATCGCGCCGACGTAGATCAGCGTGCCCGACAGGGCGAGCCAGAAGTGCCAGGCCTCCAGCTTCAGCGAATAGACCCCTTCGCGCTTCCAGACCCAGGGCACCATCTTGTACATGGCGCCAAAGGTGATGAAGGCCACCCAGCCCAGGGCACCCGCATGCACGTGGCCCACGGTCCAGTCTGTGTAATGGCTCAGCGAATTCACCGGGCGGATCGCCATGAAGGAGCCCTCGAATGTCGACAGCCCGTAAAACAGCACCGCCACCATCATGAAGCGGACCGCCGGATCGGTGCGCACCTTGTCCCAGGCGCCGTTGATGGTAAGGATACCGTTGAAGACCGAGGCCCAGCTGGGCACCAGCAGGATGATCGACATGGTCATGCCCAGGTACTGCACCCAATCCGGCAGCGCCGTGTAATGCAGATGGTGCGAGCCGGCCCAAAGGTAGAGGAACGTAATCCCCCAGAAGCCGACAATCGACATCCGGTAGGAATAAACCGGCCGGTTCACCGCCTTGGGCAGGAAGTAATAGAGCATCCCCAGGAAACCGGCCGTCAGCAGGAAGCCCACCGCGTTGTGGCCGTACCACCATTGCGTCATCGCATCCTGGGTTCCGGAGAACAGCGAATAGCTCTTGGGATAGGCGATCGAGACCGGCACCGAGAGGTTGTTCACCGTGTGCAGCATCGCAATCACCACGATGAAGGCCAGGTAGTACCAGTTGGCCACATAGATATGCGGCTCGGCCCGCCGCGCCAGGGTGCGCAGGTACAGGGTCAGATAACCGATCCAGATGACCAGCAGCAGCAGATCCGCGTACCACTCGGGCTCGGCGTATTCCTTGGACTGGGTGATGCCCAGCGGATAGCCGGAGGCGGCCACCACCAGGAAGAGGTTGTAGCCCCAGAACACCAGCCAAGGCAGCGTCTCGCTGGCCAGCCGCGCCCGCGAGGTTCGCTGCACCACGTAGAAGGACGTGGCGATCAGCGCGTTGCCGCCAAAGCCGAAGATGACGCCGGAGGTATGCACCGGCCGCAGCCGCCCGAAGTTGGACCAGGACATATCGCCATTGAGCGACGGAACCGCCAGCTGCCAGGCTATGATGTCGCCGACGGCAAAGCCGATGATCCCCCAGATCAGCGCCGCAATAACGCCGTAGCGGATGACCTTGTCATTATATTCCAGCGGCACCTCTGCCGGCCCGTCGCTGATCCGGTTCAGCATCCACAGGATGCCCCAGCCCGCCGCCAGCGCAATCAGCCAGCCGTGCAGCACATATCCCAGCGGCACGCCCCAGCCCAGAATGGCCAGCCCGCCCAGCAGCACCAGGGACAGGGCTGCAAGAATGGCCGCATTTTCAAAGCTCACGCTACGCTGCATCGGATGCCTCCTGCCGGTGGAACCGGACCTCGAATTCCACCGCGCCAAGCGCTTCGACCGAATGCACCTCCTGTGGAGCAAACACGGCCGTTCCGCCCGCCTCAACGATCACTTCTGCCTTGTCTTCGCGCCGGAACCGCAGCCGGCCGCTTTGCACCGCCAGCTGGCCCCAGACGCCTGCCTTGGTGCTGTGATCCTGGCGCAGTTTCTCCGGCAAGGTGTCCTGCGTGAACCGCGAGGTGGCGTAATGCACCGCGCCTTTGGGAAGAGCCTCAGACATTCATGCATCTCCATGGAACAGATCCGCGTAGGCATGCCAGGTGGCGTAGCCAAGCAGCGGAAAGACAATCGCAAGCCCCAGCAGTCCGGTCAGAATGCCCAGGGCGGTCAGGAAGGTGATGGCCGCGCCCCACCAGACGCAGAGCCAGAAGTTATGAGTGGCGGCGTTGAAGCTCAGCCCCATGGCCGAAAAGCCGTCGATCTTGCGGTCCACCAGCATCGGCAGGGAAAAGGCCGAGACCGCAAAGCCAAGCGCTGCAAACAGCCCGCCTGTCAGCGATCCCGCCACCATCAGCACCCAGCCTTCCTGCGTGCTGAGCAGCAGCTGCAGCGTCTCAGTGAAACCGGCAAAGGGCCGCAGCCCATAGACAATGGCAAACAGCACCGTGGCCGCCCGGATCCAGGTCAGGGCAAAGACCATCAGAATGGCCCCCACCAGCGCAATCTGCCCTTTCGAGGCCACCTCCCGCTTGCCGCGGGCTACCGCGTAAAGACCGACCGTGGCAACCGGCCCCACCAGCACCCCGCCGGCCAGCAGCGGCAGCAGCATCCAGGCCATGCCGCTGGCGTTCAGGAACCAGATCGTCGCCCATCCAGCCAGCACCAGTGCAGCACCGTATCCCAGTGAAAACCCCAGGTTGGCGCGCAGATCCCGCCACCCGGCGACCAGCCAGCGCTGCACCACCTGCCCTGGATCATCTTGTATCACCCTTGCTTTGGAATAGACGCCTGCGGTCATTTTCGTCTCTCCTCTTGCGGTCTTGCTAGATCGAAGGATGGCTCGCATCCTAACACACCGGGCGTGCCGCCTTCCGGCAACCGTCCGTAAATTGCTCACACCAGAACCGGCGGCGCCCCTTCGGGCCTGCGGAAATTCTCAATCCCGTAGGACAGCCCGTTGCCGATCCGGTCGGCCAGGCTTGCAAACGCAGCCGCGGTTTCCGGCTTCAGCTCGCGGTTTGCCGTATCCCGGAACAGCTCCAGCCACAGCGGAAAATGCTCCGGTTTGATAGCTGCGTTGGCCAAATGGATCTGCATCGGATTGCCCTCGTACCCCGGCTCGCGCAGGATCGCGCCGCGCCAGAAAGCTTCGATTTTTGCCTCATGCCCGGGCCAATCCGAAATGGCCTCCCCGAACACCGGCCCCAGCACCTCATGCGCGCGGATACGGGCATAGAAACAGGCCACCAGCCGGCTGATCTCTGCCGCGGTGATTTCGAACATCCGGGGCCGTTGAGGCTGCGCATCTGCCATGGGAATCGCTCCAAACATGTTTCCTGCATCTATATTTTAATAAATACGCATTCTCAAGTCCTATTTATAAGAGCAGCTGCCGGCTGAAGCTGTTTCAGCGCAATCCAGACAATCGCTCCTGTTCATTCAACGCGCGGCTCTGCCAAACCGCCTGATTTGGGCCCTGTACTGTTTTCCAACGCAGCAAATGATTGCGGTACAGTCTGGAGCTTCGGCTCACAGATGCTGGTGCGAATACCCGACTTGCTGCGAGATGCCCCTTCCGCCTAGCGGCGTTCTGACGTCCGCCGAAATCTGTTTGCAAAATGCACCGGCAAACGGACATGGGACCAGACTGGTTCCAGCAGCTTGACCTCTCTCAAAGCAGGGCTGTCCTGGCTGAGCCATCCTGCAGGCATGAAGGGCGACCACGGGCACAGCAAAGAAGACATCGCGCGCCGCCTGGCAGGCACTAACGGCACCGGGCGGCTGAAGGATGCGGTTTACGGCGGCATCGATGGTGCAGTCACCACCTTTGCGATTGCCGCAGGCGTTGAAGGCGCGGGGTTTTCGCCCGCCGTGATCATCGCCCTTGGCATCGCCAATGTACTGGCAGACGGGTTTTCCATGGCGGCGGCCAACTATCTGGGCACCAAGGCGGATCTGGACGACCGGCGGCGCCTGCATGAGGTAGAGAAACGCCACATACGGCACTATCCGGAGGGAGAGCGCGAGGAGCTGCGCCAGATCTTTCAGGCGATGGGGCTGAGCGGCGAAGTGCTGGAAGGCGCGGTACAATCCGTCGCCGCCAAGCCGGAAAAGTGGATCTCGCTGATGCTGACCAGCGAATACGGGCTGGCGCCGGCCGAGCCCAGTCCGGTTGCCGCGGCGGTGACGACCTTTGCCGCCTTCATGGCGGCAGGCATCGTGCCGCTGCTGCCGTTCATGCTGGGCCTGCCGGACCCGTTTCTGACAGCGGCCTTGGCCACCGGAACCGTGTTTTTCGGCATAGGTGCCAGCAAGAGCGTCTGGTCGCTGGCCCCCTGGTGGAAATCCGGACTGGAGACGCTGCTGATCGGCTCCTGTGCCGCTGCCGTGGCCTATCTCGCGGGCAGCCTGTTCCGGATTTGAGCCGGATCAAGGGGAACGGGCCGGATTGCGCTTAAACTGGAGCCCGGAGGGAAGCCCATGTTTTCCAAGGCCTTCAAGATCGCCACCCTGCAAGGGTTTGACATCCGCATCGACCCAAGCTGGGGCCTGATCGCAGCGCTGATCACCTGGAGCCTGTCGACGCAGTTCTTCCCGGCGGTCTATCCCGGTGCCAGCGCCAGCGTCTATTTCCTGCTGGCGCTGCTTGCTATGCTGGGCTTCTTTACTTCGCTGATCCTGCACGAGATGTCCCATTCGGTGGTGGCCCGCCGGTTCGGGGTCGAGATCAAAGGGATCACGCTGTTCATTTTTGGCGGCGTTGCAGAGCTGGGATCAGAACCTAAAACCGCCGTCAGCGAATTCTGGATCGCCATTGCAGGCCCTTTGATGAGCTTTGCACTGGCAATTGCCTTCTGGCTGCTGGCCCGGACGGGCGGGCTGCTGGCGCCGGGCATGGCGTTGAATCATGTGCTGGAATATCTGGCTCTGATCAACATGGTGCTGGCGGTGTTCAATCTGCTGCCAGCTTTCCCGCTGGACGGCGGGCGGATTTTCCGGGCCTATCTGTGGAGCCGCAGCCGCGATCTGCTGCAGGCCACCGCCTTCGCCACGCAGGTCAGCAGCTGGTTTGCCTACGCGCTGATCATCTTCGGCGTCATCGGGATGTTTTCCGGAAATCCGGTTGCCTCGCTATGGCAGGTGCTGATCGGGATCTTCGTGCTGGCAGCGGCCAAGGGAACCTATTCCCGCCAACTGCAGGAAGCCGCCTTCAAAGATAAAACGGTTGCCCTCCTGATGACATGCGACCCGGTTTCGGTACTGCCGGAGGTGAGCCTGCAGCACCTGGCGGATCAGGTGATGTTGAGCGGGCGGAAGAGTTTTGTGCCGGTGGTGCTGGGCGATGTGCTGCTGGGCTATGCCGATACCGGTCTGCTGGCACAGACCCCGCGCGAGAACTGGTCGGCAACCCATGTCGGTGATGTCTATGTACCGGCGGACGCAAGTAATACAGTCAGCCCTGAAATGCCCGCAGCGGAACTGATGGCCAGAGTTTCGTCAACCGGGCGGCGCAAGTTTCTGGTGGCAGAGGGACGCCAGTTGCTGGGGGTCGTCACCCTGTCCGACTTGATGGGGTACCTGGCGGTGCTGCAGGAAATTCAGATGCCGGCCGGCAAGACAGAATGATGCTTGTGTGAGCAGGCGTGCCGTTTCAACGGCTATGCCCACGCGGCTTTTGAGCCTGCCCGAAGTCTTTCTGCTGGCTGGTTCCCCCCAAGAAGGCAAACCAGTAAGCCAGAGCGACACCGCCCGCGCCGCCGACGATGTTGCCCAATGTGACCCAGAACAGATTGGCAGCAGCCGTGGCAAGGGGGATATCCGCTCCAGCCGCCCAGGCTTGCGGGAAGAAGTACATATTAGCGATAGAGTGCTCGAGTCCCAGCAGCACAAAGGCGGTAATGGGCCAGAGCATGGCAAGGATTTTCCCCGCCGCTGTGCGGGCGGCGAAGGACAGCCAAACCGCCAGGCAGACCAAAGCGTTGCAAAGGGCGCCGCGGGCAAATGCTTCGAGCTCCGCCAGATCCGCCTTGCCCTCCGCAATGTCAGCGGCGGCGGCGCCCATCGGGCCGTCCAGCAGCCCGGTCAGGGCAAAAACAGCAGCCAGCCCGGCGGCACCCGCCAGATTGCCAGCATAAACGATACCCCAGCTGCGCAGCAGCAGGCGCAGAGGGATCTTGCGGTCCACTGCGGCGATCACCATCAGCACGTTGCCAGTGAACAGCTCTGCCCCGGCGATCACAACCAGGATCAGTCCGAGAGAGAACACCGCGCCGCCCAGCACACGGACCGGCCCCGTAACAGGTGCGGCTCCGGTGAGAGCCATAGTATACGCCGCCGCGCCGAAGCCGATGAAGGCGCCCGCCAGCATAGCCAGCACAAACATCTGCGGCAGCGGCAGCCTGGCCTTGGCTGTTCCGGCGGTCTCTACCAATGCTGCGATTTCCGCAGGTTTATAGGCGTCAAATGGGGTCTGGCTGCTCATGGGCGGCTCCTGAGGCTATGGGGGCTGCCGGGGTCCGGATGCAACCCGCTAGCGGTCAGTGGGCAAGGAGGACCGGCAGGTCCGTCTGACCGACCATCGTTCTGGTGGTGCCGCCAAAGACGGCCTCGCGCAGCCGGGAATGGCCGTAGGCGCCCATCACTACAAGGTCGGCCCCGGCTTCGCGGGCGCGCTGCTGGATGCCATGGCCGACGTCACACCCGCCGCCGGGGAATTGCGAGACAGTAACATTGCAACCGTGGTGGCTGAGCCAGGCTGCGGCATCAGCCCCCGGGTCCTCGTCTCCGCGCTCTCCCATGGCTCCGGTTTCAAAGCAGCCGATCACGACCTCCTGCGCACGGCACAGATAGGGCAGTGCAGCATGGGCCGCGCGCGAGGCGGCGAGGCTGCTGTCCCAGGCCAGGAAAACGCGGCTGTAGCCGGCAAAAGGCGTGCCGTTCATGATCACCGGAACGGGTGATTGGAACAAGAGGCCGTGCAGCGCTTCGTGAAAGACATCCTCGTGGCTCCTGAGGCCATCGGCAAACTGCGCGATGTCACAGGTTTTCGCCCGCTGGGCGCAAAGCATGCGAATGTCCGCGCCGGCGCAGACAGCATATTGCACGCCGCCGGAGCAGCGGCTGCGGGCAAGGAGAGCATTCACCTCTGCAGAACGGGTTTCTGCGGCCTGCCTTGCGTCTCTGAGGCGGTCAACCCAGTCTGCCGGCATCGCAGCCGCACCGAAGCCCGTTGCACTGTAAGCGAAGTATGGTCTGGAAGGCAGGTTATCCAAAAGCAGGCAAGCCAGGTGTGCGTCTTCGCGCTGCGCCGCCTCGGCGGCGGCGGTGACGGCTTCATCGCCGATGTCAGCAGCGAGCACGAATAATGAGGTTTTGCGTTGCATGGCGGGCCTCCGTGAACTGGTTCGCGGCAGGCGGAGAGCGCACCGCTTTCGTCAGTAGATCAGCTCGCCCGTCGGGCGCCATGATCCTGATCAAGCGTTTGCCGGAAGGGCAGTTAATCTCTGTCAATGCAGGCCGTTGGGGACCGATTTACTATCGGACTGCATCTGAGGAGGAGCACCATGTACAAACATATTCTGGTTCCCATTGCACCGGAACACGGTGCCGACACGGCCCGCTCCCTGGAGGCCGCCCGCCTGCTTGCGGATGGCGGCGCCAGGATCACCGCGCTGACAGTGGCCGACGAAATCCCCGGCTATGTGGTTCAGCAGCTGCCGGAGGGCCTGCTGGAAAACACCCGGGCGGAAATGCTGACGGCTCTGAAAGCGGATCTGGGCGGGGTCAAGGATGTCAAGGCGGATGTGGTAACCGGCCATGCAGGGCGCACAATCAACGACTACGCCGAAGCACATGGCGCGGACTGCATCGTCATTGCTTCGCACCGCCCCGGCTTGCAGGACTACTTCCTAGGCTCAACGGCGGCGCGGGTTGTGCGCCACGCCAAATGCACCGTGGTTGTTATCCGGTAGCCGTGATCCGGCAGCTGTCACGCGCCACCGGGCGGCCTTGCCGTCAGCAAAACGGCGGCCCGCAAACTGTCCAGCCAGCCCGCAACCGGGCTTCTGCCGCCCGGCAGCAAGCTTCACCCGCTGCGAACAAGGGCTTCCAGCAGGTGCAGTTCGCCGCCTGTACGCTTTAAGGCTCGAGTTCCAACGAGCAGCAATTGCGGCAACAAGTGAGGGCTGCTTCTGGCCCCAAGATCCCTTCGGGGCTTCCCGGCTTCCCTAGCTTTGTGAACCCGGAAGGGTTTGCTGATGCGCCAAGGCAGCCTGTCAATCCCGGCTCAAACTGCGTAAAGAACACTTTTGAACCTGCGGAATTTCTTTCTTTAACACCAAAGCTCTAGCGCGTTTTTGTTAGAAACCTAATACAATCAATCACATTCTTGAGTGATGCGGCAGCGCCCGGTGATTTGGTAATTTAATCCCTCAACTAGAAAGAAATTCAAAAGGAGGGGAAATTGAACAGATTACTAATTGGAACTGCAGCAGCACTTTCTCTGGCAGCCGCCGCGGCCTTAGCTGCACCTGAGGCCAAACTCAACAGATGCTGGGGGGAGCTGGCAGCTCATATGGGGCAGCACGGCATTATGGGAAAACACTCATCTGCTCACGGTTTTTTCACACCTGATCCCGGCGAGGGCGGAAGACGCGGAGTCGGCAACGTGTCCAAGGAGGACCATGGGCCCCTTTCTGAAGGCGGGCAGGGCCTGCACGCCATTGAAGTTGGCCATCTTCTGGGCGCCCCGTTTTTCTCTCATCTGCCAGAAGGTCAAATTCCACCGAAGGAATGCAGTATAGCACCCGACTGAGTGCAGGAGAGGCAAGCTCAGCGGTGGCCGTTGCAGGCCACCGCTTTCAGCTTGGTGAAAAATACACAAGGCATTGATTTAAAACACATTAACTGAATTCCCCTCCTAACCTCCCTACGCTCCCCGGCAACCCTTTGATTTACATTTCCGAGCATATGAAGTATGGAATATGTAAGAAGTGCAAGTGGATCGCAGGGCATTACTGCCAGAAGTGAGGGCCTGCCCGCTGGCTGCGCTTGGGGCAATGAACTTTTTTCTTCGCCAAACATCTTTTGCCGCAGCGGATTCCCAATAGCATTTCACACCCGAGGCCAATTCGAGCCGGTTGCGATTACCGCGAAACGTGATGGAGGGGGCAGCACGTTGGCTTCTGTTTGGCTGGAACAATGGACCGAACTTCTCGGCGGCAAGAGCCATGGGCTGATGGCTTTGGATGAAACCGGCAATCTGGCTCATCTGGATCTTGTGCTGAATGGCAGCCCGGCCTGCCACCTGGTGCTGCATTGGGAAAACATACGGATCCGGGACCCGCTTCAAAACGCGAAACTGTCCAGGCTGATCCGGGCCGGGATGGAATATGACGAAACCTCCGCAAAGCCATTGCCGCCGCCTGTCAGGCTGCCGATATCCGATGAGAGGTCCGTCTACATTGATGTGATCCCTCTTCCGCCTGCTTTCCGGCAGAAACTGGATGGGGCGATGTCTTTGCTCAGCATCCGGGAAGTCGAAAATCAGCCGGGCGTCAGCGCAGAACTGCTGCAGCAGGAGTTTCATCTGACGCCCTCCGAAGCTTCGGTCGCCGTGCAGTTGTCAAATGGGCTGAGCCTCAAGCAGGCGGCCCAGAAGCTGAACATTTCCATCTGGACCGCCCGCAGTCATTTGCGCGCGGTGTTCCAGAAAACCAACACCCACCGCCAGGGAGAGCTGGTCTCATTGCTTGCGCATATTGAGCACTAGTTCCTGGGAGCCGCCAAAGGAGAGGTCTTTGGCGGTGCAGCAATTCGGTCAAGTTTTGTGACTGATTCCAGCCAGTTGATGTGCGTCTGCAACTTCCCGGAATGCGCTGGAAGCAGGTTCCTGTTTGGCGCGAATTCTGCCCCTAGTTTGAGGGGCATGCCCTGTGCGGCAGACCGGTTATCTGAGCGATGCAGATTGCCCGTAATTCTGGTTCATTGGCGGGGTTCGTTAACTGTGGAGGCTGTTATGAAGAAACTATTCATTGTTACGGCTCTTATAGCCGGGTTCAGCGCACCTGCAGCAATTGCAGACAATGGTTTGAAGGTTGGGCAGGACCCTTATCTGCTGGCTATCGCCAAATGCACCAATCACGGTCATGGTAACGGGGCAGAAGCTGTTCACCCCCGTACCCTGAGGTGCATTAAGGGGCCGAATGCGCCTGAAGATCATCCCCGCGATCAGGATCCCGGCAACTCAGGAAACGTGCCGGATTAATACCCGTCTGGAAGCAGAAAGCCGCCCAATCCAATTGGATGCTTTCTGTTCACAGAGAATCTCTGTTAATTACTGGAGGCTGTTATGAAAAAACTATTCGTGATTACCGCGGTTATGGCCGGGTTCTGCGCACCCGCAGCATTTGCAGACGGCGACAATGAAAACAAGCCAACTGAACGGGAACTGGCAGAGCGCCGCTGCGGCAACAATGGCGAAGGCAATGATGCTGAAGTTCTGATCTACCGCCGTGGTGAGTGGATCTGCCGGAAAAACGTGAACTTCCGCGGCGAGCCGGATGAAGACCATCGTAGAGACGTTGACCCGAACTGACACATCGTTTCCGGCTGCCTCAGCCGGATAGAATGTGGCCAGCAAGGCGCCCCTTCCCTCGTGGGGGCGCCTTTTTCCAGTCATTCCATCCGCAGGGCCGTCACCGGATCCAGGCGCGATGCGCGCCTCGCCGGGAAGAAACCGAACACCATCCCCACAGCCGAAGCCAGGCCAACCGCGCCGATCAGCGACAGCGGGCTCAGAAACACCGGCCAGCCAGCCAGTTTGCTGGCACCAAAGGCCAGTGCAGCCCCGGCAGCGAGTCCGATCAGCCCGCCCAGGAAGCACAGCAGCACCGCCTCCATCAGAAACTGGAACTGAACATCGCGGGCACGGGCACCAACTGCCATCCGCAGCCCGATCTCGCGGGTGCGTTCTGTGACCGAGACAAGCATGATGTTCATAATGCTGATCCCGCCCACCACCAGCGAGACACCGGCAATACCCGCCAGCAGCCAGCCGATGGTCCGCGAAGCAGCGTGCCGGGCCTCCATCAGCGAGGCGGGGTCGACAATACGGAAATCGTCTGCGCGGCCCGCCGGAATCCGGTGCCTTTGCCGTAGCAGCCTTGCGGTCTCCTGTTCTGCCAATGGCACCGCCGCACCCGAAGACGCCTTGGCCAAAATATAGTCGACTGAACCGCGATGCACCGGATTTGCACTCCCGAACAGCCGCCGTTGCGCGGTGCTGATCGGAATGAAGATGATTTCATCCTGCGCCCGCCCGGAACCCGAAGTGCCTTTCTCCGCCAGGATGCCGATGATTTCGAACGGCACCGAAAGAATGCGGATGGTCTGGCCGACCGGATCGCTGTCCCCGAACAGTTTTTCAGCAGTGTCCTGTCCCAGCAGGGCTACTTTGCCAGCGTTTGCCTGCTCTTTGCTGGAAAACAGCCGCCCGCGGGTCAGCGGCCATTCACGGATGGTGAAATAGCGCGCTGTCGTGCCGTTGACGGTGACCCAGGTGTTGCGGTTCCTGTTGATCACTTGCAGCTCTGCCCGGGCGGAAGGCGCCGCGGCAATGACCTGAGGGATATGCACCTCTATCGCCTCCGCGTCGGCTTCACGCAGGATAGCCGCTTGGTACAGGCCCGCCTTTGCATCGGTTCCCCGGTTCAATTCCGGCACGATCATAAGCACATTGGCGCCAAGCGTTTTGATCTGCCGGTCGATCTCCCGCTGTGCACCAGCCGCAAAGGCCACCATCGCCACAACCGAGGTGACCCCGACAATAATGCCCAGCATCGTCAGAAAACTGCGCAGCAGGTTTGCCTTCAACGCCCGCAAGGCAAGCCTGAGGCTTTCAAACAGGGGCATTGCCGCCTCCGCCGGTCTTACCGGTGCCTTCACTGGAGGCTGGCTCGCCCTCGCCAGTTGGATGCCGGACAAACCGGGCCAAAGAGTCAGGTTGCTCCCGGCTGTCCGGGTCCACCTGTTCATCACCGATGATTTCACCGTCTTTCATGCGGAGAATACGGTCCGCGCGGCGGGCAACATCCTCATCGTGTGTAATGACCGCTATTGAGCGCCCTTCGGCATTGATCTCCTGAAACAAAGCAAGGATTTGCCCGCCCTTCTCACTGTCCAGCGCTCCAGTCGGCTCATCCGCCAGGATCAGTCCCGGGCCGTTGGCCAGTGCCCTGGCGATGGCAATCCGCTGCTGTTCGCCGCCTGACAGCTGGCTGGGAAAGTGGTTCCGGCGGTCTTCCAGCCCGGTCTTGCGGAGCAAAGCACGCGCCCGGCTCTTGCGCTTGGCCGCCCGCAGTCCCGCATAGATCATTGGCAGTTCCACATTCTCCAAGGCGGTGAGGCGGGGCAGCAGATTGTATGACTGGAACACAAACCCAAGCTCTTGGTTACGAAGCCTGGCGCGAATGCCGGCCGGCATCTCCCCCGTATCCTTTCCCCGAAACCAGAGGGAGCCGGAACTAGGCCGCTCCAGCAGGCCAAGAATGGACATCAGAGTGGATTTTCCGGATCCGCTTGGACCGGTGATCGCCAGGAATTCCCCAGCGGCCATGGAAAAAGAACAGCTGCGAACCGCCTCAACCCGCGACGTGCCGGTCCGGTAGCTTCTGCAGATGTTTCGAGCTTCGATGAACATGGGCTCTACCACCAGTTCCGGAAGATCTGCTGCAATCGGCTTTCGGCTTGCGTCTTGATTTCACCGCTGATGACCAGATCGCCTTCCTTGAGGTGTTCCGAGATCACCGCCGTGTGGCTGGCATCCTGCTCGCCAGTCAGAACCGCCACAGGCTCCGGAGTGCCGGATTGATCCAGACGCCAGACAACCGGCTGCCCGACAGTGTCCTGCGCCAGGCCTTCCTGGGAGGGTTGGAAAGCCAATACGCTGGTTGGCACTTTCAGGGCCGGAGCGGTCTCGCGGATCGCTATGTCGACCAGTGCAGTCATGCCCGGGAACAGAAGATCGCCCGGATTTTCCGTATTCAGAACCACGGTATAGGTGACAATGTTCTGAAAAACTTTCGCTGATTTCCTGATTTCGCTCACAGTCCCTGAGAATTGCTTCGCCGGGTAAGCATCAACGGCGAACACGGCTGACTGGCCGGTTCGAATGTGTCCGATGTCGGTCTCATCCACACTGACGTGAACCACCATCCGGCTCAATTCCTCAGCAATCGTGAACAGCTTTGGCGCTTCCAGCGTTGCGGCAACGGTTTGCCCCTCATCCACACTGCGGTCGATGACAACCCCATCGATCGGAGCCCGGATCGCCGTGCGCTCCAATTCGACCTGGGCCAGTTGCAGGGCCGCCTGGCGCTGAGGCACATTCGCCCGCGCCCCTGCAAGTTCCGCCCGGGCCCGGGCGTGTTCGGCCCGTGCCGCCTCGATCCTCTGGCTGCCCGCTGCCAGCTGCGCTTCCGCTTCGCGCAGCTGCGCTTCTGCGCTCAGCACCGCACTCTGGTCATCTTCCACATCAGCCGCCGAGACGGTCCCGTTCTTCTGCAAGGCTTCCCTGCGGGCAAGCCGTGCCCGCGCGAGCGAGAGATCGGCAGCGGCCTGATCAATTCTGGCGTGGAAAACGTTCAGCTCCTGCCGGGCTGTTTCGATGTCTACCGCGGCCTTTTCAAGCGTAGCACTTTGGACTTCGACTGCCGCCAACGCGATTTCGACCGCCGCTCGCGCTTCTTCGACACGCGCCTGAAACCCTTCACGGTCAATGATGGCCAGAGTCTCGCCCTTGCTGACACGGCTGTTGAATCCGGCTTTCACCTCGGTGATCCGGCCTGAAACTTGCGAGCTGATATCCACTTTTATCAGCGCATCCAGGGTCCCGGTCGCCGTCACCAGTTCGATCAGCGGGCCATGTTCTACGGGATGTGAGAGGTAAGTTGTTTCCGTGCCAGGCTCCGGCCGCAGTGAAACAAAAGCGGTCAGGGCCAAAAGGGCCAAAGTTATCGGGAACAACTTCAGCATAAAGCCAACCATGCCATTTTGGGCCTGAATTTTCAATGAGTTCCCGGGTTCTGCCAAACTTATTCGGTGACAGGCAGAGTAAAACCCAGTTCCGTCTGCGGATTTGGAAGGCTGAAGGCATATCGCCACGGTTCAAGCGGCCGCGCAGCGGGTCCGGCAAGCCGGGCGCGCGACAATAACTGCGCTCCTGTCCCAGTCTCAGATCAGCCCATCGTAGGCCCTGGGTTTGATTACGGCAGCAATGACGGTGAACGCATCGGAGGATTGCGCGGCTTCGAGTGCTGTGCGCAACTCCTGCCGGGTTGTCACCGTATGACCCTCGCCGCCAAAGGCACGGCCAAGCGCGGCAAAGTCGTGCTTGCCGAAACCGACACCGTTGCCGGCCATCTGGCGCTGACGCTGTTTGAGCTCGATCAGCGACAAACAAGCATCGACAAAAACTACAAAAACCGGGCTGCTGCCCAGCTCGGCTGCAGTTGACAATTCCCCAGCGACCATCAGCATGCCCGCATCGCCGGAAAAGGAGATGACCGGCCGGTCCGGCGACGCCAGTTTTTCGCCTATCGCCATCGGAACCGCGCAGCCCATGGTGCAGAGCGCCGACGACTGGATCAGCCCGCGCGGCTCATGACAGTCCCACATCTGGCTGAGCAGAATACGGTGTGCGCCCGAATCCGCCGTGGCCAGTGCAGTGTCCGGAAGGGCCTTGCGGCATTCATCTATGATGGCGGCAGGGCCCCATTCGGCATCCGTTGGAAATGCCCCGGCCAGCGCCGACCTCACGGCAGTCAGCTGGCCTTCAGCCCAGGTCGCCTGCGGCGTAACGCCCTGTCCCAGCAGCATCAGGGTTTCACCGGTTGCCGCGACAAAATTCAAGCTGGCCTGATGCATGTAGTGGGTATTCGGCACCGCCGCGATGTCGATCACATTGACCGACGCCGGATCCCAGACCTCCCGCCAGCCGCTCCGCATCTCGATTGGATCATAGCCTGCGCAGATGATCAGATCAGCCTCGCGGATGAACGGCAGAAGATGCTTGTCGGCTTTCGGCGAAAGACCGGCTCCGCCCAGGCATAATTCATGCGTTTCCGGTACGATTCCCTTGGCCTTGTAGCTGGTAATCAGCGGCACGCCGAAAGCCTCGCAGAACGCGCGGATACCGGCGCCCGCACCTTCGGCAACAGCATCGAGCCCGGCAATCATCACCGGACGTTTCGCCGCCGCCAGCCAGCGGCGGGCCTGATCCAGATCTGAGCCCTCGGCAGGCACCGCCCGCACGGCCGCCGGACGGCGCCGAAGAATGGCCGGGCTGACACGTTCGTCCGCGACTGAGATCGGCACATCAATATGCACCGGCCCGGCCCGGCCCTCCCGTGCAATGCTGACTGCCTTATCGGCAATAATATCAGCGCTGTCGGCGGAAAGCCGGAACGTTTCCTTAGTGATCGAGCGGAAGACCTGCTGGTGGTCGAACACCTGGTGGGTGTAGGTCTGCGCCTCATCTGCATCGACGCAGCCGGAAAGCACGATCATCGGCACACGGTCCTGCATAGCATTGGCAACCACATTCACTCCGTTGACCACGCCCGGTCCAACAGTCGCCACCAGGATCGCTGGGGCGCCGTCGCGGTGATGGACGCCCTCAGCGATAAAGCCAGCGTTGTTTTCGTGTTTGCAGAGGACGAACCGAATGCCTGCTTGCTCCAGTGCATCCACGATTGTCAGCACTTCGCCTCCGGGCATCCCGAAAGCATAGCGGCACCCGGCCTCATACAGTCTGCGGGCCACAAGATCTGCCGCGCGCACTGGTCCGTTCACTTCCGGCATCTCACTCTCCCGCCTGTGCGGCCAATTTGCTGTATCCATCCCGAGTTTGAGGCGTTTTCATGCCCAGAAGCTGGCCCGCAACCTGGGTTTTCAGCACCTGCACGGTTCCGCCGCCGATGGTGAACATGCGCACATCACGGTACATCCGCTCAATCGGCTCTTTGCCGCCGTAGCCGCGGGCGCCGAATATCTGCAGCGCATCATTCACCACCTTGATGGCCAATTCGGTGGCAAAAGCCTTGGCGCGGGCCGCCATCATGATGTCTGGAAAAGGCGAACCGCCAGGTCCGCGCGACTTCGCGGCTTCATGCAGCATCAGACGCGAAGCATGCACTGCGGCATCCATGTCGGCCAGCATCCATTGCAGACCCTGGAATTCGGCCAAGGGGCGCCCGAACTGGTGCCGCTCTTTGAGATACCGCTTGGCGTGCTCCAAGGCACCGGCGGCCACGCCCATGGCGATTGTGCCCGCACCGACGCGCTGGCTGTTGTAGGCGCTCATCAGTTCGGCAAAACCGCGGCGGAACCCGGAAGGAAAGGTCAGGACCATATCATCCTCAACATGCAGATCTTCGAACACCAGTTCCGCTTCGGGCATTCCGCATAGACCCAGTGTGTGCTCGCGGCCGGCGACCTTGAAGCCCTTTGGCTCAATACCGTTTTCAGGGTCAACTATCACCAGAAAGCCGCTGATACCCTGCTCTTCGCCGTCCTCATCCAGAACCTTGGCGAAGATCACGTGCAGTTTCGAAACCCCGCCGCCCGTAATCCAGTGCTTGCAACCATTCAGAACATAACCGCCATTGACCCGGCGCGCGGTGGTGGTCATCTCAGTCGCAGCGCTGCCGGCCCCGGGCTCAGTGATACAGATCGCCGGCTTGTCACCGGACAGCACCTGAGCAGCGGACAGACGCTTCTGTTCGTCTGTTCCATAAAGCATCACCGCACTGATCCCGCCCATATTGGCTTCGACAACAATACGCGCACTCAAAGTACAGGCTTTGGCGATCTCCTCGATCACCACCACCGTGTCGTAGTAAGTGGCCCCCTTGCCGCCGTATTCGACCGGGATGGTCATGCCCATGATACCGGCTTGGGCAAGGTCCCGAACATTCTGCCAGCAATAACTGCGGCTCCTGTCCCACTCAGCAGCACGCGGTGCAAACTTCACTGCCAAATCCCGTGCAATCGCCCGATAAGCTTCTGTCGATGATGTGTGTTCCATGCCGCCAATCATGGCGCTAGACTTATTCAGATCAATCTAATAAATATGCATATCATATTCAGCAAAGTTGAAGTTATGAATACACGCGCTTTGGAGACGCTCGTCCGGATCAACCAGGTTCAGTCCTTCAGCAAGGCGGCAGAGCTTCAAAACATGACGCTGTCGGCGCTGAGCATGCAGATGAAATCCCTGGAAACCGAACTGAATGCTCAACTCTTTGACCGCAGTTTCCGACCGCCGAAGCTGACACCATTGGGACGCAAGGTCGCCGCCAAGGCTCTTCGTGTCCTGGAAGAACAAAGTGAACTCATCGCATTGTGCGGAAAGGATGGTGAATTGACCGGGCGTTTCCGGCTTGGCATGATTTCTTCGGCCAGTGTCCGGCTATTGCCGCATTTCATGGCGCAAATCTCCCGCATCGCGCCCAGCGCAGAATTCGCCCTGAGCACTGGCTTATCCGAGCAGCTGTTTGAACAGGTGCATCTCGGACTGCTGGATGCCGCGGTGGTGACACGGGTCCCCCAAGCACCTCCAGATCTCCGGTTTGACACGATTCACCAGGAAGAGATGGTTTACGCGGTCCCCAAAAGTTACGCCGGGCGGCCGCTGGAAGACGTTTCCCGCCTGCTGCCGTTCATCCACTTCCGCCCCTCGACCGGGATCGGCAACCTGATCGCAGATTACTTGAAAGACAACACAGAACAGCCAAAGCAAACCACAATTCTCGACAACCTCGAAGCCTCGATGGAATTCGTAAAAAGCGGCCTGGGCTACACACTGCTCCCTGCGCCGGACGTTGAAAGATGCAGTGACGAACGTGTGCACATCATCACTGACCACGCAAAACGCATGTTCCGGGAACTCGCCCTGGTTTCTCGCCAGGAAGGTTTGAACCGTCACTGGAACGACGAGATCTTACGAATTTTCCGCAGCCTTCTGCCGCCGCCGGACTAGCTTGCGCAGTTCAAGCAATGTGCTGCAGCCAAGTTGGAGCACATTGCCTCAATTGATCTGCAATGCTCAGTTTTCGCCGAGAAAATCTGATAGCAGCGTATGGAACAGAGACGGCTTTTCTAAATGCACTGCATGGGCCGCACCTGGCACGACAGACAAGCAGACATTGGGCAAATTCGTCCAAAGCGACTCGACCTGCGGCCAGCGGTAGGACTTGTCGGAATCGCCCCAGACCACAAGCGTTGGCATCGTCAGCCTGGACAGGGCGGCGCGGCCGTCCCAGCCGGCCATTGCACCAAGGGCGGCGAGGGCAGCTTGCGGGTTGGCCTGCGCTCCGATGTCGGTCAGCAGCGGGTATCCCTTGGCCTTGCTTCCTGCCTTGAACCAGGTCGCACCGATACGTTCGATGGTTTTGGCCACGCCATCCGCCTGCAGCCTTTCGCGTGAAACAGTGATTGGCTCGAACCGGTCCGGCATCAGCCCCAGCGGCCCGGTTCCGTACAGCACCAGCTTTTGCACCGAAGCCGTCCGGAGAGCCGCCATTTCCTGGGCGATCATGCCGCCCATGGAATGGCCCATCAGGATGAACTCCTCGACGCCAAGGTGGTCCAGCAGCGCCAGCACGGATTGCGCCATGCCGTTGATCGTTTCGCAGCCTTCCAGGCCGCCCGCATCGCCAAAGCCCGGCAGATTGGGCGCGATGACATCGAAATCCCGGCTGAAGGCCTCGATTTCTTTTTTCCACTGCGCAGCTCCGCCAAGGTAGCCATGCACCAGTACAAGCACCGGCCCCTTACCGGCCCGCAGATAAGGCAAGTTCGGCATCAGCGCATTTGCTCCGGCAGCCACAGCGCCACATCGGGCGACAGAATAAGAATAGAGATCAGCAGGATCATCGCCGCGATGAAAGGCAGGCAGCCCATGATCACGTCGCCGATACTCACCTGTTCGCGGCCGATGGCCTGGATCACATAGAGGTTCAGCCCCACAGGCGGCGTCAGCACCGCGATCTCCATAGTGATGGTGTAGACAACGCCGAACCAAATCAGGTCAAAACCAGCGGCATGCATCAGCGGATAGATCGTCGGCAGGGTGATAAAGGTCATCGACACCGGCTCAAGGAACATGCCGAGGATGATGTAGAACACCAGCACGATGGCCAGCACCGTATAGGGCGACAGCTCAAAGGACAGGAACAGTTCGGTAAATTGCTGCGGCACGCGGTAATAGGTCAGCACAAAGCCGAACAGCACCCCTGCCGACAGCAGCAGCCCCAGGTAACCCATGGTGCGCATGGTGGCAAAGATCGCGTCCTTGAACCCCTGCAGGCTGAGGTCGCCTACCAGGAAGGCCAGGATCACGGTCAGCAGAGCTGCAACGGCTGCCGCCTCTGTCGGGGTGGCGATGCCTGCATATATCGCCACGGTAATCACCAGGCCGATCACAATCACGGGCCCAACAGTGCTGAGGATCATCCGCAAGGGCATTTTTCCGGCATCTTCAGTGCCGGGAATGTCTTCGGGCTTGAGCATGCCCCAGACCAGCACAACAACCACAAAGCTGGACACCAGGATCAGCCCGGGAATAACGCCTGCAATGAACAGATCGCCAATGCTCTGGTCTGTCACGATGCCATAGAACAGCAGGATCAGGCTGGGCGGGATCAGCACCGACAGGGTGCCGCCGGCCGCCAGCACGCCGCTGGACAGGCGTTTGCCATACCCCAGCCGCAGCATCTCGGGCAGAGCCACGCCGCCGATGGTCAGTGCCCCCACCATGGAGGAGCCGCAGACCGCGCCAAAACCCGCGCTGGCACCGATTGAGCCATAGGCGGCAGAGCCCTTGATCCGTACCCCCTGGTGCAGAAACTGGTAGAGATTCGGCCCGATACTGGACCTGCCTATCAGTTCTCCAAGGAAGACAAACAGCGGCACCGCCAGCAGAATATAGTCGATCCATACGCCCCACAGCTTCAGTTCGGACGAAACGATAGAGGTCTGCCAGCCCTGGATCTGCCACAGGAACGGCAGCGAAGCGGCTGCAAGGGCAAAGGGGATTGGCAGTCCGATGGTGATGAACAGCATCAACAGGCCCAAGAGGCCAAGGCCGACAGTATACCATTCCATTAGAGGTCTCCCGACAGGGCCGGCGTGCGGATCAGGCGGATCAGACGCAACGCGGTATAGAGTGAGAACAGCACCAGCGCGGTGGCGCCCGGGGCCCAAAAAGCATAGCGGGGCCAATGCAGGATTTCCGAAGCAACGCCCGAATTGAATGAGCGGATCGTGGCACTGACACCGGCATAGGCAAAGAAGCTGCCCACGCCCAGCATCAGAATGTGATTGAGAATATCAAACAGCCGCCGCGCGCCTGGGCGCAGCAGATCGGTGAGCATGGTGACCTTGGGAAAGGCATCCTCGCGCAGCGCGTATGCGAGGCCGGCAAAGGCCACCGGAAACAGCAAAAGCGCTGTGGCCTCGGTCACCATCCGGTCCGGCTTGCCCAGCCCGTAGCGCACAAACACACCGTATGAGATCCACAGCATCTGAACCAGAACCACCACAGCCCCTGCCCCTGCGAGCCAGACCACAGCATGTTCAACCTTGCGGATCAGGCGGTCAAAACCGTCATCCATGACAGGCCTCTTCTTCGAACTTGAAAGGAGTCCCGGCAGCCCCATCCCATGCGGCTGCCGGGACTAGCGCCGGATTACGGCGCGTGGCTTGCCAGCAGGGAACGGATGCTGTTGGCCATTTCCATGCCGCAGGCCTCGTTCACGGTCTCGTCCCACTTGGGCTTGACACTGGCGATCAGCGATGCGCGCTGCTCGTCGGAGATAGACACCGCGGCACCGCCGCCTGCCATCACAGCATTACCCACTTGCTGGTCGACCCAGGCTTCATAGCGCGGCTGCAGCCAGGCTTCGGTCTCGGCCGCCGCTGCGGTCAGCGCCGCCTGCTCTTCGGCTGTCAGCGCGTCGAACTTGTTCTTGTTCATCATGTACTGGATGTTGCCGTAGAACAGGTTGGCGTTGACCATATAGGGCATCACGGTCCACAGCTTCCACGAGCTGTAGGTGGCCACGCCCATGTTGATACCATCAACCACGCCGCGTTCTGCCGACTGGAACACCTCTTTGGGAGCCACAAACACCGGCTCGCCGCCCCAGGTTTCGATCATCATGCTGACCAGCGGCCCGATCGAGCGGACCAGCTTGCCCTCCAGGTTGCCGATGTCGGCAACCGGTTCTTCGAACCACCATTCCTGGTCGTAGGAATAGTTGGAGTTAAACAGCGGAACGAGACCCGCATTCGCAGCTTCATCGCGGATCAGCCCGGCATAGGCCGCGTCCAGTCCGGTTTGATCCTCCAGGCTGACCTCAGCCGGATACAGGGAGGTCACAGCGTAGCACGGCAGACGGTTGTCAGCGTTGATCCAGCTGATGTCAGAGACGCCGCCCTGCACCGAATCGACCCCCTCGGACCAGCCGTGCAGCGTGGCCGAGGCAAAGACCTCAACCTTGACCGAGCCGCCGGTTTTCTCAGCCACCAGATCCGCAAAATGGGTAAAGCCCTCATAGCGGATATCGGATTCGTTCACATAGGTGCTGAGCCGCAGCGTGGTCTCCGCCGATACTGCGCTGGCGGTCAGGCCTGCGGCCAGAGCTGCCGCAGCGGTCACGGCTGATTTCAGTGTTTTCGTCATGTTTTCCTCCCAATGGTGCGGGCCTTCCCTTGCGGTTCTCCTTACCGCTTTGCCCTTGGCGTTCCCGTTGCACATTGCGGCCAAAGACCCGGGGTTACCTGGCCAAAAGGCTAAGCGGCGCCAATGGGAACAGGCCAACTCAAATACCTCATAAAATCATGCAAAACTTGCATAGTTGTTTTGTTACAGTATCTTGTCGTCTTATGGAGGGGCGAATTTGGACATTAACTGGCTCAGAGATTTCACCTGCCTGGCCCGGACGCTGAATTTCACCCGGGCCGCAGAGGAGCGCAACATCACCCAGTCGGCCTTCAGCCGGAGGATCAAATCTCTGGAAAACTGGCTCGGGGTGCCGCTGATTCAGCGCTCCAGCTATCCGGTGCAGCTGTCTGAAGCCGGACAGCAGTTTCTGCCCGTGGCGCAGGCGATGATTGCCGACCTGACGGACATCCGCCAGACCCTGCGGGCGCAGGAGCAGGGCCGCACCGCCTTCCAGCGGATTGCGGTGCTGCATACGATTTCGGTGAACTACCTGTCGCGCCGTATTGCCGAGTTCGAAGACACCATCCCCAACCTGCGGGTGCGGATCTATTCTGACAACCTGCGCACCTGCTGCCAGCTGCTGTCCGAAGGCACCTGCGATTTCCTGCTTTATTACAAGCACAAGGACGTGCAGCCCGTATTCGAAGAGGAGCAATTCGCCCGCAAGGACATCGGCACTGAACAGATGCTGCCGGTTGCCCTCACCCAAACAGCCCGCGACCAAAGCTGGGATCTGGATGGCAGCAGCCGCACGCCTATCCCCTATCTGGGCTATGATCCCAGCAGCTTTCTCGGGTCGGTCGTTGACCAGACCATCGGCAGCCGCACCCCGCCGCTCTCGCTGTGCTACATGGATGCGCTGACAGAGGCGATCAAACGGCGGCTTTTGGCAGGCAGCGGCATGGCCTGGCTGCCCGAAAGCGTGGTCGCAGAGGAACTTGCTTCCGGCCAGGTCACCCGGATCGGCGGCCCCGAGTGGCAGGCAGAGCTGACCCTTTCGCTGTTCTGCTCTTTGGACCGGCTGGACAAAACCGGCATGCAGGTCTGGGACGCGCTATGACAGCAGCGGCACCGCCGATGCCGCCGTCAAATGCCGCCATGCGGCCTCGCTCTGGCCTCCATGGGGGCCCGGCAGGCGGACCAGAAGCACTCTGAGTTTCTGATCCGGCAAGAATCCGGCCTGCACCAGGCGGCCAGTCTCGATATGCGCCTTGACCAAAGTCAACGGCAGCCAGGCAACGCCAATGCCATCCAGAGCATATTCACAAGCTGCCAGGGTCAAAGCGGTCTCGACCTTGGATACAAGGCTGATGCCCTCCGCCAGCACCGGCGCAATGCTGTGCGCAAAGACGCGTCCCAGGAACACATCCGGCGGATAGGTGACAGCGGGCAGCTCTTCACGGCCCGCGCCGTCCAGAAGATGAGGGGCGCAGACCGGAACCAGCCGGTCATATCCCAGGATCTCGCTTTCAAAGGTCAGCGGAATGCCCGGCCCCGGCGCTTCGGGCCAGTCATAGGTCACGGCAAAATCCGCCTCCCCCGACAACAGCTGCATCAGGCAGGCATCCGCATTGCCTGAGCGCACCCGTACCGGCAGGTCCTGGGTCTCAGCCAGCTGTCTCACGATCCACGGCGATACCGCCGTGGTGAGGGCATGCTGGCACACAAAGGTGACCCCATGGCCGCCGCGCTCGACCGATACTTTCAGATCCCGCTCCAGCCGCCGCAGCCGGGCACCCAGCTCCCTCAGCTCCGGCTCCATCGCCATCACGCCGGGCAGGATGGTCACCGGTTTGCGGGAGCGGTCAAACAGCGGTGTTCCCAGCCGCTCTTCGATGCTGCGCACCCGCCTGGTAAAAGCAGGCTGGGTCAGAAACCGCCGCTCTGCCGCCCGCGCCAGCGACCCGGTGTCGATCACCGCCAAGATGTCTTCGATCCAATCCAACTGCATGCACGCAGCATAAGAGGCGGGCCACAACATGCAAGATGTGCAAGTTATCTTCTGCAATAAGCATTAGTTTGACCTCAATGACGGATCTAAGTTGCCAAAAAGCCAACTTAGGAGACTCCACATGCATCTCGCCCGCTTCCCACGCCGCTTTATCGCCCACCTCCCCACTCCGCTGGAGCGCCTGGACCGGCTGACCAAGGAACTGGGCGGGCCGGAAATCTGGATCAAACGGGATGACTGCACTGGCCTGTCGACCGGTGGCAACAAGACCCGCAAGCTGGAGTTCCTGATGGCAGAAGCTGAGCTGCAGGGTGCCGATATGGTCATGACCCAGGGCGCGACCCAGTCGAACCACGCCCGCCAGACCGCCGCCTTTGCCGCCAAGCTGGGTCTGGACTGCCACATCCTGCTTGAAGACCGCACCGGTTCCAACAACGCCAACTACAACCACAACGGCAACGTTCTGCTGGACCACCTGCACGGCGCCACCACCGAGAAACGCCCCGGCGGCCTGGACATGAACGCCGAGATGGAAGCGGTGGCCGAGAAGTTCCGCGCCGATGGCAGGAAGGTCTACACCATCCCCGGCGGCGGCTCCAACACCACCGGCGCGCTTGGCTATGTGAACTGCGCCTTCGAGATCCTGCAGCAGGCCAATGCCGGCGGGCTGAAGATCGACCATATCGTTCATGCAACCGGGTCCGCAGGCACCCAAGCCGGGCTGATCACCGGTCTCAAGGCGATGAACGCACAGATCCCGCTCCTGGGCATTGGCGTTCGCGCGCCCAAGCCCAAGCAGGAAGAGAACGTCTACAACCTGGCCTGTGCCACAGCAGAAAAGCTCGGATGCGCCGGTGTGGTTCAGCGGGAAGATGTGGTGGCCAATACCGACTATGTCGGCGAAGGTTACGGGATTCCCACCGAAAGCGGGCAGGAAGCAATTCGCATGTTCGCTGAGCTGGAGGCGATCCTGCTTGATCCGGTCTATTCGGCCAAAGGGGCTGCCGGCTTCATCGATCTGATCCGCAAGGGCCATTTCAAAAAAGGCGAGCGGGTTGTCTTTCTGCATACCGGCGGCGCGGCGGCACTTTTCGGATATGATTCCGCCTTTGATCACACCGCACGCTGGGTATCCTGACACCAGATCCCTTCTATCGGCATGGACTGTGGCAGCACAGACGCTTCCAAAGCCTGCCTCTAGGTTGAACAGGCACTATGCCGGGCAAGCCGCCCGGCGTAGTGTGCTCCATCGGGATCGCCGTCAGGCACGCCGCCGCACGTGATCCATCTCCGCCTGACGGCGATCCCTGCGGTTCCCGTATTCTGCGGGGACGCCCCTTAGAGTCTGCAGGCTTCATTTGCACAGCCAGGCGCGCTTCCGCTCCGCAGCAGCACAGCTGGCACCTCTCCAGCTGAAAGATCCGCCGGCCATCCGGTCAGCTATCAGAACCCGGTTTCTGGTACTGCTGCGCGTCAGCCGCCACTAAGAAAACCGGATACTGCGCGGGAGGTTAACAGGCCAGGCATGTGCAAAGCCGCAATTGGTTTCCTTACAGCCGGCCGAAACAGTTTTTGCGTCTGCATTTGAGGGCCGCAGAGCAGCTTCAAGAAATCGAACGGTGGCGAAAGCAAGTGCGCCGGTTTGGACGGCAAACCTAAGCCCCTGTGCAGCAGGCCTATCCTAGCCAGACCTGGCAGCAAATTCCTGCAGCTTTTCGAGAAGAAAATGAGACTACAGGCGGTTTCCGCCACACAGTCTAATTCAAAGAGTGTCCATCCGTCAGCTCTTCAAGCAGGAAGCCCATCAGCTGGCTTTTTCCTGACAGCCCAGACTTTGCATAGATCGCATGGGTTTGCGCCTTGATTGTTCCAGTCGCGGCATTGCGGATCTCTGCAATTTCAGCATTGGAGCACCCTTTAAGCACCAGCCGCGCAACTTCCCGTTCGGAAGGCGTCAGTGCCCAGCTATCGTAATGCGCCTCTAGCAGCCGGTTGAACGATCCAGAGGCAATTTTGAGTTTTTCTTCAAGGGTATCAGTAGCCTGGCGCATTGCCCGGAACTCAACGCTGAGAAAGCCGATAGCGGCAAGCAAACCTAGAGTGATGAAAAGTTCGAGGAAATGATAGTCTTCCCAAGCCGCCCACCAGGCAGGCTCCGCGATTTCTATTGCGCCTTCGATCAGCATCAGAACTGTGCAAATTACGGTAAGGAAAAAGGCTGCTTTGATCTTGTTGCCGTTGCTCATCACTGTCTTTTTTCTTGCGATAATGCCGAAGAGCAATGCTCCAGCGTCTTATTACACTGTCAGTGACATACACCTTGCCTGATAGAGAATTCAATCTCACGAAAGGTAAAAGGTGCACATGCTGTGCATATTTTGCTGCGCAGCAGCAAGCCGCGCCCAAACGGCTTGCTTCTTGTCTTACGGTAAACAATCTCCTTGGAAAGAAACGCTTTTTAGGCTGGTTCGGATCACCCGATCACATCCCAGACGAAGGCAGTGTCGATAATGGAGCCGTCCGGGGCAAAGGTTGTGGTTCTGCTTTCAAACCGCTGATCACCGTTTAAATCCTCGTAGGTCTGGTGTGTCAGAACGCCTGACTCAAACAGGCTGGTGACGCGGTCGCCGCTATCACGGAGTGTCACTTTGCGCTGCAGGCTGCCGTCGGAACCGAAATACTGTTCCTGGCGGCTCCAGGCCGCGCTGCTTTGCTCGCCGGTGCCGTCGGTCATGATCCGGCTCACCAGCACACCGCCGCTATAGCGGTTCTCCGCAACCCGCGTGGTGCCATCGTCATAAGTGACCTCAGCCCGCAGAACATTCCCATCCGCATCCAAGCTGCGCACCAGCTGCTGCCACTTGGCGCTGCTCTGTGCGCCGGACCCGTCAGTAAGGCTCTCCATGGTCCGGATGCTATCTGCATAGACGTTCTGCTTGCTGCGGGTGGTACCGTCATCAAAAAGGATTTCGGCCCCCACCACATTGCCGCCGGCATCCAGACTGTGCTGGACGCTCTGCCAGCGGGCGCCGCTAGCACTGCCGGAACCATCGGTGATAGTGCGCCCTGTGAGCAACCCGTTTTCGAAACTGTTGCTGACCGTGCGGGTGGTGCCATCATCGTAAACAATTTCGGTGTGCGCTACTTGGCCGTTTAGGTTGAAGGTCTGCACACGCGATGCCCAAAGAGCTGCGCCGCCATCGGCGCCGGAGTCGGTATAAGTGACGGTTGCGACGGCACCGTCCAGATAAGTCACACTCTTGCCGCTGCCATCGACGGTTTCCTTCAGCCGGTGGACCCATTGGCCATCCTTGCGCAGATCCATCGACACCGGCTGGCCGCCCTGCCAGGTGATCTCGCCGACCGCGCCGTCAGCGAAAATGATTGCGTCGGTGCCAGCCAACAGCAGATCAACGCCTTCATCCAGCCCATCCAAGGAATTGGTGTCTGTCACCGTGATGCCGCTGCCATCTGCAGAGAAAGCAAAAGCAAACTCGTCGCTGTTGCCCAGATAGGCAGCATAATCAAAGCCTGCGCCTCCTGCGATTGTGTCATCGCCGCCCAGGCCGGTGATGGTGTCGTTGCCAGTGCCGCCTGACAGGCTTTCATCGCCAGCGGTGCCAGTGATGACCAGGTGGTCCAGTGCGCCCTCGATGGTGATCTCCAGCACAGTGGAGGTTCCATCCGCTGCTGCCAGCGCAAAACTGTCGGTCACGCTTTGCCCAGGCTCCAGGTAATCCAGCGCAGCCGTCCGCGTGTAGGACCAGCTTCCGTCCGCTGACAGGCTGAGGCTGCCATAGCTGCCGGTGAAACTGCCCGGGGCCATCTGTGCCGGGCTGTCTGGGTCAGCAACGATGATCCGGCCGTGCGCCCCGCTGCCATCCTCTGACATCGCGGCACTCCGCGGCCCGGAAAACACCGCAGGGTCATTCACCCCTGTCACGGTGATTTCAATCACCCCCGAAGCGGTCAGCCCGTCCGCATCCGCGAAAGTATAGGGCACCTGGACAACCGCCGGAGCGCCGCCTTCTGGCAGCGCATCAAAGGCGCCGTTAGGATCGAAAGTGACTGTACCGTCTTGGTTCAGCCTGACGATGGCACCGCTGCCCAGGGTGACGCTGCCGCCCGCCGCAACCGAAGTGCCATCCAGAGCAGTGACCGTAAGCGCACTCCCCTCAGGATCGCTGTCATTGGCCAGTGGCGCCAGGGTGACGGGGCTGTCCTCGGTTGTCGCCGCGGTATCGCCGACCGCTACCGGTGCGTCGTTCACTGGTGCCACCGTAACTGTCACAACGGCCTGTGACGTGGCGCCCTGCCCGTCGCTCACTGTGTAGGTGAATGTATCGGTGCCATGGAAATTGGTATCGGGCGTATAGACCAGTTGGCCGCTCACGATTTCCACCGTGCCGTTTGCCCCTTGCCCTGTGCCGGTGATCAGCAGAGACGCTGTTTCCACGTCGCTGTCATTACCCAGCACATCAATGGTGACGGCGGTATCCTCATTGGTGGAAACCGCATCATCTGCCGCAACCGGCAGATCGTTCACCGGGGTTACGGTGACCGTCAGCGTTGCCGTATTGACCGCACCGTGAGCATCGCCAATCGCATAGGTGATCTGCTCAGTACCGAAGAAATCCGGGTTGGGGGTGTAAGTTATGGTGCCATCTGGGCTGAAGCTCACCGTGCCGTTGGCCGGGTAGACAACTCCAGTCAGGCTCAGTGCATGCCCCTCGGCGTCATGAGCATTGCCCAGAACGTTCACCGTCAGGGCGGTGTCTTCCTGCGTGACGGCACTGTCCGGTTTAATGGCCGGGGCGTCGTTGATGCCGGTCACGGTGAACTGGATTGTGCCGGAGGAGGTGCCGCCCGCCCCGTCGGATACAGTGTAGCTGATGGTCTCGGCCGCGGTTTCGTCCTGCGCCAGGTGGTCGTAATTGCCGCTCGGGAAGAAGCTGACGGTGCCGTCGCTGTTCAGGAACACCAGCGCGCCGCTGGCCAAGCTTATAAACTGTCCCGGCTGCAGCGCCGTGCCGTTCAGGGCGGTGATGTGCAGCTGGCCGCCGTCCACATCGCTGTCATTGGCCAGCGGGTTCAGCGTCTGGGTGGCGCTTTGCACTGCCGAGGAGGTGTCATTCACCACAACCGGCGCATCGTTCACCGGCGTCACGGTGATGTCCACCGTTGCTGAAGCGGTGCCGCCCTTGCCGTCCGAGACAGTATAGGCCAGTTGCTCGGTGCCGTTGAAATCGGCACCGGGCGTATAGGTGATCTGGCCGCCGCTGAACTGCACCTGGCCGTTGGCAGCACCGGTGACAGCGGTCACGGTCAGGGTCTCGCCGTCCAGCTCTGTGTCGTTTGCGATGACGTTGATCACAACGGCGCTGTCTTCCGCAGTTGCTGCGCTGTCGTTCACGGCAACTGGAGCGTCCTGCACCGGCTGCACGGCCACGGTGATGGTGGCGGTCGCGGTCAGCTCACCGTCGCTCACCACATAGGTGAAACTGTCGCTGCCGAAGTAGTTGGCATCCGGCACATAGGTCACGGTGCCGTCGGCGTTGATCTGCGCGGTGCCATGGGCGGGCGTGCCCAGGGCGGTAACACTGAGCGCGGTGCCTTCCGGATCGCTGTCATTGGCGCGCGGATCAAAGGTCAGGCTGCCGTCCTCTGCCACTGTCACACTGTCGGCATTGGCCGCCGGCGCGTCATTCACCCCGGTCACATTGACGGTGACGGTTGCTGTGGTGGTGCCGCCCAGCCCGTCCTCGCGGGTGTAGCTGAAGCTGTCGCTGCCATTGAAATCGGCATCCGGCACGTAGGTGAAGGTCTGGCCGTTCTGCACGATGGAGCCGTGCGCCGGGGTGCCAACGGACAGAACCGCGCCGCTGTAGCCCTCGGGGTTGAGGTCGTTCGCTGCCAGGTCCAGGACCACCTGCTGATCCTCTGCCGTGGTGACACTGTCATCCACCGCGGTGATCGGATCGGCGACCGGGGTCACCGTGACGGTGATGGTTGCGGTGCTGGCGGCATTTTCCGGCTGATACTGAGACCCCACGTGATAGGTGATCGTCTCGGTGCCGTTGAAATTGGCGTCAGGAGTATAGCGGATCGTCCCGTCCGGCAGCACCTCGGCATTGCCATTGGCGGGCTGGTCCACCCGGTGCACCACCATTGCGTCGCCGTCGGCGTCGCTGTCGTTGGCCAGCACATTGATGACGACGGCAGTGTCCTCGGCGGTCGTGGCGGTGTCATCCGCAGCCGCCACGTCATTGTCGACATAGACTGTGACGGTGCCGTTGACAGGCGTATAGGCGTAAATCGCTCGTTCAAAGAAGTTGTATTCGAAGGTGGCGATCCCGTGGAACCCGGCATCCGGTGTGAAGTTGACCCGGCCGCCTGCTTGCGACAGGATGATGGCGCTGGGGCCGGTCATAATTCCCGGGTGGCTGTGGCTGGCGTAATTGGCGGACTGGCTCTCGCCGGCGAAGCCGGTAACAGTGCCGTTCACCCCAAACCCGGCTGATGACACAAAGCCATTCAGGGCACCGTCAGGATTGACGTCATTGGCCAGCAGATCCACGGTACTGACGGTCAGCAGCTCATCCGGGCGGACGCGGTAGATGTCTTCGTGCAGAGTGATCGGATCATAGGTGTTGTTGAACAGGACCTGCTGGGTGTGCGCCACTTCGTGGATGCCGTCCGAGACAACCACTGGCACATATACAGTCCCGACAAAGTTGGAATCCGGGGTGACCGTAAACGTCCCGTCTCCATTGTCAGCCACTGTTGCATTGGCAATGTTCTCGGTCTGAATGCTGACAACCGTCAGCGTATCGCCATTTCGGTCGAAAAAGGACGCAGTGCCGGAAACCGTAAGCGGTGCATCTTCCGAACCTTGAACAACGTAATTAACTGCATAGGGGGCTTGCTCGTCTATCAGTGTGACGTCGATTTGCCCGCCATAGCCAATATGGCCCGCGTCATCCCGGATACCGTAGTACAGCTGGTAGGTTCCCGGCCCGATGTGCGATGCCGGGTTCCAGACGATCTGGTTGTCGATGATCTGAACTGCCCCGGCGGACGAGGACCAGGCGTGTGCCCCCCATATTGTCAGCGCGCCGCCTTCCGGGTCGAAATCATTGGCCAGCGCATCAATCACCACCGGCCCGCGGCCGATGGTTGCGGTGACAGCGTCATTCACGATGGTCGGCGCATCATCCACCGCCACATAGTTCAGCGACACTGTGGCTGTCTGGGTGCTCACCCCGTCGGTGGCGTCATAGGTGAAGGAGACCGGTCCGTTGTAGTTCAGAGGCGGGGTATAGACTATCTGGCCGCCAACGATCTCGGCGGTGCCCGCGTTGGGGGTGCCGACGCTGACCAGGCTGACGGGATCGCCGTCGGGGTCGGTGTCATTGGCCAGCACATCGAGCGTCAGGACCTGGTCCTCCAGCACCACCCGGCTGTCGTCCTGCGCGGTAAAGAGGTCATCGACCCCGGTTACCGTCACCGTGACGGTGGTGGTGGAGGCATAGCGTCCGTCGTCCAGCGTGTAGGTAAAGGTATCGGTGCCGGTTTCGCCGGCCTTCAGGCTGTTATAGGCCGCGCCCGGCGTATAGGTGAAAGTGCCGTCGCCGTTATAGGCCACCGTGCCGCCGCCAGTGCCGGTGCTGTCATACTGGGTGACCACCGCATCCTGCGCGCCCGGGTCCAGGTCATTGGCCAGCGCATCAAACGTCAGCGCCGTGTCCTCGTTGGTGGTGACAGCGTCGGCATAGGCCACCGGGTTATCGGTGAAGCCTGCGATATCGATGGTGACGGTGGCGGTGGTCGTCGTGGTGCCGTCCGTGATGGTGTAGGTAAAGGTATCGGTGGCCGACTGCCCGTCGATCAGCCCGTCAAAGAGATCGGCCGGATCATAAGTGAACTGGCCGGTGCCCGGCACCCGCGTGACCGTGGCGCCATGTGCCGAGACCGCGTCAAAGGACACGATCTGCACATTGGCAATGCCCGGATCAGTGTCATTGGCCAGCACATCACCGGTGGTCAGCACCGTGTCCTCATCGGTGCTGAAGCCCGTGCCGCTGTCATCGCGCGCAACCAGCGTGCCGTCCACTACGGTCATCTGCCAGGTGGTGGTGCCGCCTGCGCTGGCGGCGGCTGAATTGAGGTCCAGCAGATCCGGCGACGTGAAGGTGGCCGTAGTGCTGCCGAAGGTGACGGTATAGGTGTAGTTGCCAGCGCTGCCGCTGCGTGCCAGAACGGGCGCGGTGCTGCCGTCGGGACCCTCGAACACCAGCACGTCGCCAATCGCCGCATCCGCCAGCACATCGGCGCCGTCGTTCAGGCCAAACAGGAAACGGTCATTGCCCGCACCGCCGCGCAGGGTGTCATTGCCGCCGCCGCCGCGCAGCTCGTTGTCGCCCGTATCCAGCGAGATCGCCTCGCCGTGCCCGGTTCCGATGATTGCCTCAAAGCCGGAAACCCTGTCGGTGGCAGCCAGCGTTCCGTCGCCGTTCAGGATGCGGATAGTGCCGTCGCCATTGGCGTCCAGACCGGAGAAATCGACGGTGTAACCTGCGTCCAGACGGCTGTAGTCGAGCGTGTCGTAATCGCTTTCCCCGGCAAGGGTGTCATTGCCAAGGCCTGCGTAATAGGTGTCATTGCCCGCCCCCAGCGCCACGTTGTCATGGCCGCTGCCGGTGCCGATGGCGTTGTCGAGCGCATGGCCTGCGATCGACGGCCGGAAATCCGGCTCATAATCCAGCCAGTCCACCATATCGACGGTGATATTGCCGCCGGTCAGATGGATTTCCTCGAAATTGACATAGCTGGTGGGCAGAGTGCCTTGGCTGACGCCAGTGACAAAATCGTAGGAAAAGCTGGCGGACTGGAAAGTGCCGATGTCGGCAAAAACCATCGAAGAGCCTGTCATGTCCAGGGTCAGAACATCGTACCCTTCGCCGCCATCCACGGTGGCACTGCGGTACACAGGCTGAAATGTTAGACGGTCGTAATACGAAACCAGAGCGCCAGGACCCCAGCTGTCAGTGACAGTGTCGTCACCTGCTCCGGCAAAGACTTCATCCACTCCCGCGCCGAGATCGACACTGTCGTTGCCGCTGCCGGTGGTGATGCGGTCATTGCCTGCGCCGCCAGAGATCGTGTTGCCGCCGTTGCCGGCAGTGATGGTATCATACCCGTCACCGCCAAAGATCTCGTTCGCCGCATCCCCCGTCGTGATGCTGTCATTGCTTGCTCCGCCGGAAATCAGGTTGGCGCCCTGCAGGTCGGTGATGACGTCATTGCCGCCGCCGCCAAGGATGACGTCGCGGCCTGCGCCGCCGTCCAGCGTGTCGTTGCCGGTGCCGCCCTGCAGCCGGTCGCTGCCGCCGCCGCCAAGCAGCGAGTCATGGCCGTCGCCGCCATAGAGCTGATCCCGGCCATCGCGCCCGTGCAGTGTATCATTACCCGCCTGGCCGCGGATGCGGGAACCGGCGTTCTGCGCATAAATGATATCGCTGTACTGGCTGCCAACGGCCCATTCGAACCCCTGAACGGTCGCCGTGGTGTCGGTATGCACCAAAACGTCATAATGCGGCGTGGTGATCCAGGTGTGGATTGAGTTCCCCACCGCGTGGGCCCGCATCCATGTGGCCCCGGTTTCCAGGTCCAGAGAGGTCACAAAATAGGTGTTGGCAATGACACCGGGTTCTGGCGCGCGGTTGACGTCCGGCGTCAAGATCTCAAACGTATCCACGCCCGCTCCGCCCTGATAGGCCGCGCCGTTGACCAGCTCGCCCGCCACATAGTCGTGGCCGGCGCCTGCATCGACCGAAACCAGCTGGTTGCTGTTGTCGCCATAGCTGACCGAAGTGACCTCCCCCTGCCAAAGCGTCACCCGCGCTGTTACGCTGCGGCCGGTGTCGATGATCAGCGTGTCGCCAAACGCCGACCCGAAAACATCAGCGTGTGAAACGCCGTCAAACGCGTTCTCTGTGACCAGTTTCACCGCATGGGCGGACTGGCGCATGTCGAACAGGCGCAGGTTGCTGGTGTGGAATTCCTCGAAATTCTGATGGGTGGCAATTGTGCGGAAGTTTGATGCGTCCAGCCCGTAAAACGGGCCTCTGACATACCCCACAGTGTTATGGGTGATCGCCATGTCACCGGTGTAGCCCTTGGCATTGCCTTCGGTCAGCCCGGTGAGGCTCATGGTGTCAAAACCGCCGCCGCCGTCAATCAGCCCGGCGGTGACAGTCTGGTAATAGGGGCTGACGCCGGTTCCGCCCGCGGCATCCTGGGCAAAGTTGAACGTGTCATCGCCCGCCAGCAGATTGACCGGCCGCCCGGCCGGCGCGTACACGATGTCCACATTATCGCTGGTGGTGAAAACAGCGGTGTCCTTTTCCAGAATGTACAATCCGCCGTTGATCGCGGTGGGCCCATTGATGACGCGGATCAGGTCCCAAGGATTGGTGGTGTTGGGGTCTACGCCCGGAAAAATGACGTTTGATGCAGAGAAAATCGGCCGGGTTTCCCAAACCCCGTTGTACGCAAAGTAATACCGTGTCGCGCCCAGGTTGGAATTTAAGTCCAGCGTCAGTTCCTGATAATACTTCCCATAGCTGCCGTATTGCGCCCGGATCTGCGCCGACAGCCCGGCCATGAAGCTGCCGCTGTCAAATCCGCCATATGCATCCGCAATTGCCTGCGCTTTTTGATAGGTTTGATCGAAACTTCCGCTGTTGCCGCCGGTTGCTGTGTACCACCAGTCCGGCAGGGTGCCGCCGTTGTCATGCACCGCCGCTTCGACCAGCCCCTGAGTAATCGCTGTCGGCGACAGGTCGATCAGGCCGTCGGCTCCCATTTCGGCGTTGGCAGCCGCCGAAACAATGATCGGGGCAATATAGTCGAAGAAATAGTCGGACACCCCCCAGCTCAAAACCGAGGCCGCCATCTGCAGGCCAATGGTCAGCAATGTGGCAGGATCGCCATCGCCTTTCACCGCTGCAGCAATGCCTGGTGCCAGGTAGGTGGCAAAGTTGACGATGTTTACCGCCGCCTTGGCTGCCGGAGGCAGCGGCAGAACCGCCAGAATGCTGGTCGCCGTTTTTACTGCCGCCGCAACCGTCAGCCCGATCACTTCGGGGCTGGTATCGCCTGCCGCGAGCTTTTGAAAGAAGCTCCGCGCATCGGCGAGATCCTTAATTGCGTTGGCCACGCCCTGGTTGAATTGGGCTTCCTGCTCCGGCGTACTGGGCAACACCACTTCGACGGCGGGATTGGCCGCAATCTGCGCCTGGAACTCCGCCAGCATGTCGGCGGACAGCTGGTCCGCCCGCGCCTGCAGTTCGGCATCGGTGAAATTGGCATTGGGCTCTGCCGTCAGGCCGGAAACCTGGTTGACCTGCGCCAGCAGCGAGTCCGCGATCTGGCTGACGGCCTCCACCGACAGCGGGTTGGCACCGCCGTACCCTTGCTCGCCAGCCAGCAGCGCCGCTGAGATATCGATGTTTTCCTGCTGCATCTGGGCCGCGGTCATTCCCTTGCCGCTGCTGCCGTAAAAACCTGCATCGCTCAGATCCAGCAGAGGCTCGCTGCCGCCTTCGGCTGCCCGCAGATAGGCTTCGTAAACCGCAAAGGCTCCGGCATCCGTCGTGACAGTTTTGACCACCCGTTCTCTCCTGCGCTGCCCGGCGTTGCGGGACATCATCCGTTGTGATCAGAGAACGCTTGCACCGCAGACAAAATAAGGCGCCCCAAAAGCGCCTTGTCATAATATTCAGCTTGGCTTGTTCTCTGCCTAGCGCCCTGCCTCAGCACTGCACCCGCGGTGCTTCTGCACCGTCGTCAACACACCTGCCACAGGGCCCGGCGCGGCCGCAATAAACCAAGTACTGAAGCGAATAAACCATTGGCATGGAGCGCATAAACCTTTGGTATAGAGCACAGCACCGCTTGCTTTTGGCTGATGAAAAAGCGGCCAATAGGGGCACGAAGTGCCAAGAGCATGCTTCAATAGAATGCAAACCCGGCACCTTTGCAGCAGGCCTCACAGGCAAAAGATGCGGCTCCTCGCCATTGAAGCAGCCTACCGGGGAGTTTCAATGGCGAGCTTACTCAGCCAGAGCCGGCCGGACCATCGAACGGCCGCAAACCGAACGCCTCCTCCGGGGCTGACGGCACGGAACAGCAACTCTTTAAAAACCTGCGAACCGACTGTTTTCCGCCTGTAGGCCATCAGGAGAAGCGTTTAGCCCCTGCCACGCATATCACCACAAAGATCGTGACCCTGATCATGGATGAAGCAATCGGCTCTGCCAGCAAGACCGCTGCGAGGATCAGGCCAAAGAACGGCTGAAGGAGCTGCAGCTGCCCGACACCTGCTGTGCCCCCCAGTGCTAGACCGCGATACCAGAAGACAAACCCCACCAGCATCGAAAAGACCGAGACATAGCCGAGACTGAGCCAGACCTGGAAGCTCAGCCCGCTCAATGTGGCTGGCCATGACAAAGCCGCTAAAACAGCCATAAACGGCAGGGAAAGGACAAGCGCCCAGGAGATTACCTGCCACCCGCCCAGTTGCCGCGACAGCTGTGCTCCTTCCGCGTAGCCCAACCCGCATGCGAGGATAGCTGCGACCATCAGGCCGTCACCGATAAGCGACGCATCAGCGCTTTGGCTTAGCGCAAAGCCAACAACTGCCGCACTGCCCAAGACGGAGAACACCCAGAACAATCCGGCCGGGCGCTCTCCGCCCCTCAGCACACCAAAGGCAGCGGTGGCCAACGGCAAGAGGCCGATAAAAACGATCGAATGCGCGGCTGTGATGTGCTGCAAGGCCAAGGCTGTAAATAGCGGAAAACCGATCACCACGCCGAAAGCCACAATCACAAGGGAATTCAAATCCGCTCGCGATGGTTGCTTTTCTTTGAACAAAGCCAGCAGCAAAAGTGCAAGTGCGGCAGCCAGTACCGCACGGGCGGATGTCAGAAAGAGCGGATCCAGACCGCCAACGGCCACCCGTGTGGCGGGGAGCGATCCACTGAAGATCAACACACCGAGCAATCCGCTGCCCCAGCCGGAGAATGAAGAGGTCATCACTGAAACATCCTTTTTGGACCTTGTAGCTATTACGAAGTGGCAAATGCAGTTACAGAACAGTACAATTTCATCAAACTGTATTACTCAATTGACCCGCACAGAGAAATTCGCACATGGCCTTAGCAACCCGCCGCACCCTTGTGATGGAGCATATCAGGCGCCGTATCCGGTCCCGTGTGCTTGGTTCAGGCGACAAACTGCCTTCGGTGCGGGGCCTTGCTTCCCGGCTGGGAGTATCACCATCGACAGTAGTAGAGGCCTATGATGTCCTAGCTGCTGAAGGGGTAATTTTTGCCCGGCGCGGCTCTGGTTTTTTTGTAGCGGACCGTGTTCAGCCATTCGTCGTGTCGCAGACCGGGCCGCAGCTTGAGCGGGAAATTGATCCGCTGTGGGTGGCCCGGCAATCTATTGATGCCGGAGATAACATGGCAAAGCCCGGATGCGGCTGGATGCCGGCTGATTGGATGCCTGTCGAGTCGCTTCGGCGCGCCATGCGCCGTGTGGCACGCAGTGAAGGAAGTTTGCTCACGGATTACTGCAGCGCACAGGGACATTCCGGCCTTCGCGGGCATGTGGCACGGATGCTATGCGGCCAAGGTATTGAACTTGGCCCCGACACTGTTTTGCTTACGAACTCGGGATCGCAGGCGCTGGACTTGATTTGCAGACTGCTGCTCAAGCCAGGTGATACGGTTTTGGTGGACGATCCGTGCTATTTTAACTTTCAGGCTCTGCTGAGAGCGCATCAGATCACCATTGTCAGTGTCCCCTACACCCCCAGCGGCCCCGACCTTGCCGTATTCGAAAGCGTGCTTAGAAAAGAGCGCCCACGGCTCTATCTGACCAACTCGGCGCTGCATAATCCAACAGGCGCGACAATCGCTGCAGCAACTGCGCACCGTGTGCTGTCGTTGGCCGAAGCCTATGATTTGCGCATTGTAGAGGATGCCATCTTCTCTGAGTTTGAACCCAATCTGTCGCCGCGCCTCGCCTCACTGGATGGGCTGAACCGGGTTCTCACGATAGGGAGCTTCTCGAAGACTCTGTCAGCATCGCTGCGCTGCGGTTACATAGCCGCGCGTCCGGATTGGATTGCGGCCCTGACCGACCTTCAGGTCGCAACCAGCTTCGGCGGCCCCAGCCCGACGGTTTCAGAGTTGCTGTACTCGGCACTCACCGATGGCAGCTATCGCAAACATATGGAGGCGCTCAGGGATAAGCTGGATCGAGCCCGCGCAAACTCCATGACTGAGCTGGCCACTTTGGGCATAAGGCCTTTTGTGATGCCTAGAGGCGGGTTTTATCTTTGGTGTGAGCTTCCCGACGGAAAGGATGCTGCAAAGGTCGCTCGGGCAGGCCTCCAGCATAACGTTGTCTTCGCTCCCGGGAATGTCTTCAGCCCCACTCAATCCAAGAACTCATTTCTACGGTTCAACGTCAGCCAGATGACCGAAAACACTCATGTAACGATACTGCGCGAACTGATGAGTGCTGCCCAATAGCTCTGCTTGCCGCAAGAGAACGGGAAACTCGGCTATTCGAGATGAGTGTCTACTTGGACCTGTCATCAACTTGTTCAGTCACACGCAGGTCAATGGGTCCTGAGATCCAAGCATCCGCTGTGATGACCTGAACGGGCATTTCGAACCCATAGCTTCCCCGCCTGAGATTTTTACTGCAGCCGCAAAAGACAGGGTTGACGAATCTAACGTTTATCGCGATATCTCGATATATGGAGATTGAAAAAGCGATAGCAGCCCTGAACAACCCTGTGCGGCGCCAGATTCTGGCCTGGCTCAAGGATCGTTCCAACTTCCCGCCCGCCCTGCCGGAACATGCGGATCTGGACGGCGTTTGCGTAGGCTACATCCAGGAGAAGGCGAACCTGTCGCAGTCGACGATCTCAACCTACATGGGGCACCTGAAGGCGGCCGGCCTGGTAAAGTCCGAGCGGCATGGGCAGTGGACATTCTACCGCCGCGACGAAGAGGCTATCCAGCAATTCCTGGCTCTGATGGGCAGCGAGCTGTCCCAGGCCGGCAACTGAGCAGCCGGCATAGCAGCGGCCCGCATCCGGGCTTCAATATCGAGAATTCGAGATATTCAGAATGGAGAGAGAAATGGGAACTCACACGTCCGCAACTGAAGCGCCCCCGCGTCACCACGTTTTGAGAAGCCCGCTGGAACTGCCCTGCGGAATCGTGCTGAAAAACCGCATCACAAAGACTGCCATGTCGGATTCGCTTGCGGATGGCGAAGGCGACTCCACCGGAGCACAGGCCCGCCTTTACGAAAGATGGGCTGAAGGCGGCGTGGCCTTGGCGATCATTGGCGAAGTGCAGATTTTTCCGGACTACCCGGAAAAGCCCGGCAATCTGGTGTTTGGCCCCCAAAGCAACCGCAACGCACTGAAGTCCCTGATAGACCGCACCCTTGCGCATGGGGCGCAACTGTGGCCGCAGCTCAGCCATTGCGGTGCCCTTGCCCATCCGCCGATCAGCCGCCCCAAAGGCCCGTCGGCGCTTGAACTGCCCGGTTTTTCCTGCGGCGGGCTTTCGGTTGAGGAAATCGAGGCATTGCCTGCGATCTATGCGCAGGCGGCGGTCTTTGCCAAGGAAACCGGCTTCCCCGGCGTTCAGATCCATGCCGGCCACGGCTTCCTGCTAAGCCAGTTCATCTCGCCGCTGTTCAACAAGCGCACCGACAGGTTTGGCGGCTCTATCGAAGCGCGCGCGCAGATCTTCGTGATGATTATCGATGCGATCCGCGCGGCCGTCGGACCCGCGTATCCGGTCAGCATCAAATTCAACTCGACCGACAAACTGGAGGGCGGCCTGACCGAAGATGACGCCTATGAAGTTGTGCGCATGCTTGATGACACCTCGATCGATCTGATCGACATCAGTGGCGGCACCTATTTCCCGGGTGCCAAGGCAAGCTCGGACGCCCCCTCCTCCGGAGGCCCCTATTTCATCGAGTTCGCGCGCCGCGCCCGCGGGGCAACGAAAAAGCCGCTGCAGCTGACCGGCGGATTTGAAACCCGCGACCACGCGGCAGAGGCAGTGGCCAGCGGCGCGGCGGACATGTGCGGGCTGGCCCGTGCCAATGTGCTGATGCCGGATCTGGCGAACACCTGGCTGTATGGCGACGGCAGCAATCCGCAGTTTCCGCGCTTCGAGGCACCGCCGCACGGCGGGGTCACGGCCTGGTACACGATGCGGATCAATGCACTGGGAACCGACACCGACAAGGCGTTCTCGATGGACGCGCATGAAGCCATGCGCCTCTACAACGCGCGCGACGATGAGCGCGCCATCAGATGGCGCAAGAAGTTCCCGCTTTCCCCTCCCCTGTAACCCGTAACCGGCCAGGCCAGCCGCCTACGGCGCAGCCCTGAATTTCCTAATTGACCTCAAGGAGGATCTGAAATGACCAGCATCAATGACCCGCTCACGCTGCCCAACGGCGTCACGCTCCGGAACCGCATCGTAAAGTCCGCCATGTCAGAGGCGCTGGCTGACGCGTACAACAATCCGTCTCAGGCGCTTATCAGCCTCTTTGCGCAATGGGGGGCCGGCGGTGCGGGCGTCATCATCACTGGCAACACTCCGGTCGACCGGAAGCATCTGGAACACGCTGGAAACTTCGTGCTGGATGAACATACAGACATGCGGAAAGTTGACGCGCTTGTAGCCGCTGGCAAAAGCGGCGGCGCGGCCTTTCTGGTCCAGCTTGCCCATGCAGGACGGCAAACACCGGAAATCGTCAACCCGCATCCAACCTCGATTTCAGATGTCCGCCTTGATCTGCCCGGCTACGGCAAACCGGCGCCGCTGACCGAAGAGCAAATCCCGGAGCTTCTCCGCAAGTATGCTGCTTCTGCAAAGATCGCGCAGGATGCCGGGTTTGACGGGGTCGAAATCCACGCGGCGCATGGCTACCTGCTCAGCTCCTCTTTGTCGCCGCGGATCAATACCCGCACTGACCGCTGGGGCGGCGCGGCGCTGGAAAACCGCGCGCGACTGCTGCTGGAGGTTGTGCGGGCAGTCCGTGCGGCCGTTGAGCCGGGCTTCATCGTCGCGGTCAAGCTGAACTCGTCCGACTTCCAGAAAGGCGGTTTTGATCACGAAGAATCTGTTCAGGTGGCAGTGATGCTGGAAGCAGAAGGTGTGGACTTCATCGAAATATCCGGCGGCAATTTTGAAGAGCCCAAAGCCTATTCCCACGCAAAGAAAAGCGGTTCCACCCAGATGCGGGAAGCATATTTTCTGGAATATGCGGCCGCAATCAAGGACGCACTCAGCATTCCCCTGATGGTCACCGGCGGCTTCCGCTCTGCCAGCGTCATGAACGCCGCACTTGAAAACGGCAAGACCGACCTGATCGGCATGGGGAGGCCGTTCATCACCGAGCCAGGCTTTGCTGCGAAGCTGCTTTCCGGCGAGATCGGCAGGGCGCCGGCAGTCGAAGAAACCTTTCCGCCGGCAGATGAACTGCCCCGCGGCGCCGTGCTTAGCTGGTTCTGCACTCAGATCGCGCGTGTCGGCAGGAAAGGACAAGCCGACCTTGCTCTGCCTGTCGTGGAAGGCCATGAGCAATACTTGGCCGCAATCGAACGGGTGACACAGAAATGGGCAGCAGCCCAGAAGCTGTGATCTGTATCTGCTTGCCGGTGCCGCAACCTGAGCCGGTCCAACACGGGCCGGCCAGGTGTTTCAAACGGCTAGCGCTGCTGCGCTGCTGTTGCCGCGGGCTCAAAGAAACTGCCTGAATTCGGATTGACGCCGCCGGCTGAGCGGGATTTCCGCACCGTCATCCAGAACACAGATATACGCACTCCCGGAACGCTGAATGGAAGTTACGTGCCTGAAGCTTACCCAATGAGAACGGTGGCACTGGGCTCCTTCAAACTCCTCAAGAGCTTCAAGGCAATCCGCAAACGACATTTTCAGGGTCACACTGCCTTTGGCGGTCACGACCCGGACATAGTGATCCTGAGCTTCTACCCGCACGAGATCATTGCCAAGCGTGTGCGGCACCCCGGAAATGGCCTTCATAAGCATTGGACCCGAGGTCTCAATTTCCGGTTCAGGTTCCGCTGTTGTGACCGCTTTCTGGCGCAGCCCCCTGATCACTTGCCAGCTAAGCAAACAAATCGCAGCGGCAAGGGATACCGACGGCAGGGCAAGCTCATAGGTTTCCTGCAGCAAGCGTTCGCCCAACCCCAAACCCGAGGTGCCCAGAGGCGGATCGACCCCTTGCGAAATGTCAACAAACAGGGAAACCGGAGCCAGCAGAAACGGCAACAGCAGTATGGCAACAACAACTGGCCACGGCTGACGCAGGCCAAGGTAAACCGCTGCGCCAATGCAGGCCGCCATAAACAAACTGGCCGAAAAGAAAGTAACAAACCAGTTTGCGAAAACGCTCCCAACCGGCAAACCTGCGGTTGCCGCCGGCTCGAACTGAGCCATCATCAGGCTGATGCCGACAGATATCCACAGGCAGTAGTTCAGCAGCTGCCGCCAGGTAAAGTTCTCCAAACCAGTCACCAGTCGAATGATGTCATCCAGCCCAGACAGTGACGAATTGGGTCGGAACATAGATTCTGCCTCAGTTTAAAAGCGCCTGCCGAGTTCCCCGAGCGTACTTGCCACTGCCAACGAAGGCAAACAGGAGAAGTCGCGAACGGTCGCGGTCCTACCACTGGCGATCACTTCGAACCACTCACGTACTTTTCCTTATCTTCCGCGAACTTAAGGCTGCGCGGGCCAGGTTGTGCGCTCTATCGGGGCGCTGACCGGCAAAGACGCAGCAGCACTGCAGTCTTTCCCTCCGAACGGACGCTGAGCAAAGAGGCATTGCAGATGATCAAGATTTCCGGCCCTACCCTGGCCGCCGCAGGCGCAATTTTCCTGGCTCCCTGCCAGGCAGCAGCACAAGATAAGAACCTCACAGGCATGGTCGGCATCGGCGCCGTTTTCAGCCCCGACTACCCGGGCTCCGACAATTCATCCGCGACTCCCATGCCAATTGTCGACCTGACCTGGCGGGACCGCTTCTTCCTCAATCAGCGCGGGCTCGGCGTCTACGCGCTGCGCGGCCAGGATACCGGCGGCCTCTCCCTTGGCTTCGCACTGGGCTACGATTTCGACGAACGCATTGCGGCGGATGATACGCGCCTGACCGGTCTGAACGACATCGAGGCCGGCGCCATGTTCACAGCCTTCGCCGAATACGAGCTTGGGGTTGCCGATCTCCAGTTCGAAGTGAGCCGCGGCCTGAGCAGCGGCGGCCACGAAGGGACCCGCGCAACCTTAGGCGCCGAATTTTCCACCATGGCCGGCCCGCGCCTGCAGCTGTCAGCCCGCCCCTTCATGACTTGGGCAGACGGCTCCTACACAGAAGCCTTCTACGGCATTTCAGTATCTGAGGCGGCTGCTTCAGGCTTCTCGCAGTATGACACAGGATCCGGCCTTGAACGGGTCGGCATCGAACTCCAGGCAGCCTATGCGCTTACTGACAGAACCGGCCTCTACCTCGGTGTGTCTCACGCCCAGCTGATGGGCGACGCAAAGGACAGCCCGGTCGCTTTCGACGACACGCAGACCTCGATATCAACCGGTGTTTTCTTCCGCTTCTGAGATGTGCTGCCCCTTGGCTTCCGGAAGGCGGCGGCGCTTCGGAGCTAGGCTGCCTTTCGCTGTGCATGCAAAAAGAGGGGTCAAATGGTTTTGGAGCGTAAGAGGCCGCCAGGATCCAGCCGGGTGGAGCTCTTAATCAAGCGCAAGATCTCAGTCCCGTCAGCCGTTTTGGCCCAGTGCCAGGTCTTCAGCCGGCAGTGATACACTCATGGATGGGAATGGCACAGCAGCGCCAAGATCCGGATTTCCGGCAGCGCCTGCGAGTGTTGCGAGCCTTCCCAGCGGCGACACGAATTGAAACGACTGGTTCTGCAGTTCGACTGTGACCACAGGCGTGTACGGCCCCCCTAGGAACCCAAGGTTCTGATCATAGCTGTAGCTGAAGGCAAGTGTTGCGACTGATGCATCCCTGGGCATTGATCCCCTGATCAATGCCCAGATTTCATTTGCTGTCGCGTTTTCGGGCGAACCGCTGCATGTCACGGTGCCGGCATCCAGGCAGATACCCGGGCCTGCCCGGCAGGACGTCCCGAAACCGGCCAGCGTGCCGCTGCTGTTTGGGTCACGTTCGTGAAACTCCGGGACTCCTTCGCAGGCAGGCGGGCGCACGGCGGCCACGCGGGCAGCGACATTCATTGCGCGCTCAGCCACCACGTAGTGGAAAGCCATGCGCCCGTAATCGATTATCGACATAAACAGCAGAAGAAAGAGTGGCAGAGCAATGGCCAGTTCCACCAGCGCAGCCCCGCTTTGATCTCTGCGGTACCGGTCGAGAATTGCAAGTATTCCATCCCGCATCCTCATGTGCCGAACACCCTGCTTTGATCTGCGATGACTGTATTAATTGCAGGCCGGCTTCCGCCGTTGAGGGTAAAGACGCCGGCAAACGGGAAGGTCATCGTTAAACCGGCCCGGACTTCCACAACAGGTGAAGGCGACACCCGGTAGGTGCCGGCTTGGCAGGTCAGGCTGGGCGCCACGGAGGTAACGGTCAAATTCGAGGGAAACAGCGTATCTCCCTGAATGCTTTCCCGCACAATCGCAGTCAGCTGCGGCGTGTAGCCGGCGACCGATCCGCCGGACGTGCAAATATCCTGAGGTGCAACCCGGGCCAGGTAGCGGGCCGCATCCCGTACCCCCGAGATGGCTGCCTGATAAGACCACATCATCCGGCCGCCCTCTATGATAACTGCAAAAACCAGCAGCATCACCGGAAGCATCAGCGCAAATTCAACGAGCACAGCCCCGTTCTCCTGCCGTCGAAAAGCTGCCAGTCTGGCTAGGGTATCCTGCAGGCCGCGCATCCAGTTCACCGGTACAGCTGGACGACGTCGCGGAAAATGCCCGCATCGCCCGTACCGCCCACGCCACCGCCCGCACTGCCAAGCACCTCGCCCCAGATGTCCAGCGTCGGCGGCGATGCGCCGTCATCTCCCACGGGCTCGGTCAGGAACACGCGCACAAATTCCTCCACCGGGACGCCTGTGGCGGAGCCGCTCACCGGGTTGGCTGAGCAGTCGATTCCGGCGGCGATCACCACGCGCCGGTTCACATCCAGGCTCTGGTGGGGTGAACAGACCGGGCGGCCGGTTTCGGACAGGCCCGACAGGATGCTGCCATTGCCCCCTGGGCCGCCTGCGGCATTTATCTCGGCCAGATAATAGTCGTAACGGGTGACCGCGCCGGGGTGCGGATCCACACCGCCGTAGTTGGCATCGACATAAGCGGTCCGCCCCGCAGACCAGTTGCCATCGCCAATTCGCGCGCATGCGCCGCTTTCAAAGCAATCGTCGCGCGGCAGGCCCAAGGTATCCGGCGATTGTACATCCTGGTTGCCGATGCAGCTGCCGTTCTTACCCTTAGGGACTATCCCCTTGATGACGTTTGGCGCTGGCGGGTAATCCGGGTTGTTGCGCTTGCCGTTCATGATTGCCGTGTAGATGTCGAAACGGACATTGAAGACGGCATCCCGGATCCCGACCTTCTGGCCCGGCTCGATGTCCACGCCGCGCTGGCTGAAGCACTGGGTGATGCTGCCCTCGGCTCCCAGCAGGCAGGCATCCAGCTGCGCCCCGTTCAGACCGGCGCAGGGGCCGTCCTCATCCACCCGGATCTTGTTCGGATCGAGAAAGCCGAAATCGCCCGGCCCCCAGGCCGCCCCATTGCCGCCGGAGCGCAGAAGGATCATGTCCCCAACACTGGCATCCGCGGAAAACCCCGGCGGGACGCAGAACATCAGCGGGGTGATATCGCAGGCATATTGCGTAAATCCCGCCACGGAAGACGCGCGCGCCAGCCCGTTCGGGCCGGCATTGCCGGTGAGCGCGGAAAAGGCCGCTCCGAAGGTTGCCTCCACGGTGCTAGGCGTTGCTTGCGCCTGCACGAAAATGGCCTCCTCCGGATCGGTTGTGACTGCGGTTGCCGCGGCGGTGTCGTCTTCCGGCAGCTCGGAAAAGAATGTCAGGGTGTAGTCGGCATCCCCGCTCAGCAGGCTGCCGCCGCTGCCAAAGGTCTTGCTGTCGCTGATCAGGTTCCTGGCTGCCGAACGGGCACGTGTTATTGAATCCTGTTTCCCGTCCAATTCCCCGGCAGCCGCCAGCGCCACATTATCCGTGAAAGCTTGCAGTTCGCTGCGGGTGATACCGGCGCGCCCAAGGTCAAAAGACAGGGCCGCAATCCCGAGCAGCACCACAAAACTCAGCCCCCAGGTTACCAGCATGGTGCCGCTGTCTTCGGCAGAAAACTGCCCGGCTTTATTAGTCAGCTTCATCAATCCGCTACGCTCCAATAGGCAGGGCCATATGCTAAGGACCTGGCCTTTCATCAGGTTATGCGGTTTGAAAACCGTCCTGCATCATCTCAAGCAGTCAAAAAATCACCTCAGGATTGTATTTATTGGTTTGGCACTTCACAGGAAGAAGGTCACAGCGCTTGCTTCAAAACAACGGCCGGAAGTGAAACGCGGGTGGATAGAAACGGCGCTGCCGCCCCTGGATCCGCGGTGCCGGCGGTGCTGGCCAATGCCGCAGTGCAGTTGCCTGAAAGCTCAGAATAAAAGGGCAGCGTTCAGTCGGCATGCCCGCTCAGCATGCAGTCACCGCTGTCAAAATTCCGGCGGCCCTGCAAAACTCAGTTCTCTGGCGGCCACCACGGCGCCGCAGCCTGTGGCTGAAAACGGCTTCGGGCTGTTGACTGAAGCCATGGCGCGGCAACACGCCTGACAGCTGCGGCGGCTATGCCCAGCCGGTCTCAAGATAAAGCGGGCTGCAGGCAGGGCAGCCTCATGGCAATCGGCCAAATGAACGCCTCTAAGTAGAAGTTTTGCTCCCCTGCCAGCCGGCTAACAGCAAGGAAATTTGACATTTGCTCCGGCCAACCAAGATTAATGCGGGATGGGGGCGGACCTATGGGGGGTCCGCAGGAATGCGCGTTACAAAAGAGTTATACTAAGACTCCACGGCATACGGAGAGGCCATAGCGGACGGGTAAGAATTAGGGATAGTCCGCCAAAGATCGAGCACAGTATGACGGGTCGCGCCTCTGCAAGGGGACTGCGAATGAATCGCTGGGAACGTCGGGGAACCAAGCGGCTTGGTTCATGCAAAAACATTTCATCCGTGGCCGGGAGGGGCGGCGCCAGATCCGTTCTAGTGGCCGGCGGCGCTGGATTTCTCGGATCTGAACTGTGCAAGCGCTATTTGCAGAAAGGCTATGACGTGACCTGTCTGGACGACTTGTCCAGCGGCCGCCTCGTCAATCTCGAGGGTCATCTGAACCATCCGAAGTTCACCTTTCTCCGGCAGGATGTCTCCAAGCCTCTAAATCTGGAAGGTTCTTTCGAGTACATCTTCAACCTGGCCTGTCCGGCTTCGCCGCCGAAGTACCAGGCGGATCCGCTGCAAACGATGAAAACCTGCCTGTTCGGGGCCTTCAACCTGCTTGATCTGGCCCGGGCGACGGGCGCACGGATCCTGCAAGCCTCCACTTCTGAAGTCTACGGCGACCCGCATGTAAGCCCGCAGAAGGAAAGCTATGCGGGCAATGTGAATACTTACGGTCCCCGGTCCTGCTATGACGAAGGCAAGCGGGCGGCGGAGACCATCTTTCACGACTATCACGAATGCCATGGCGTCGATCTGCGGGTGGCACGGATCTTCAATTCCTACGGACCGGGCATGGACCCGCAGGATGGCCGGGTGGTGTCCAACTTCATCACCCAGGCGCTGCAGGGTGAAAGGATCACAGTGTTCGGCGATGGTTCGCAAACCCGCTCGTTCTGCTATCTGGATGATACCGTCGACGGGCTCATTGCCCTGATGCACAGCCCGCCAAGCGAGTTTGAGCCTGTCAATATCGGCAACCCAAAAGAGACGCCGGTTGGGAAACTGGCTGAGCTGGTGCTGGAGAAGATCAGCAGCACCTCCCGGGTATCTTATCTCGACCTGCCGCAAGATGACCCGAAACGGCGGCGCCCTGACATCACCCGGGCCAGAACGCGGCTGGGCTGGGAGCCCAGGGTCAATCTGAGCGACGGGCTGGACCGCACCATCGGGTATTTCAGGAACGAGCTTGCCGCTTCCGGCAAGATTGTTCCGGGGGCCATGTGATGACCCGCCCCGCGGTGCTGGTGACCGGCGGTGCCGGCTTCATAGGCAGCCACGCCTGCCTGCAGCTGGCTGAAGCGGGCTATCAGCCGGTTGTGCTCGACAATCTGCGCACCGGCAACCGGGACGCGGTGAAATGGGGGCCTTTCGAACAGCTTGATGTCCGCGCGCCCGAAGCGGTGGCAGCCGTGATACGCAAACACCGCTGCATAGCGGTGATGCATTTTGCCGCTGCCGCCTATGTCGGGGAATCTGTTGCAGAACCCGGCCTGTATTACGACCTCAATTGCGGCGGCATGATCTCACTGCTTAAGGCGATGCAGGAGACCGGCGTTTCCACGCTGGTGTTTTCCTCCAGCTGCGCCACCTACGGGGTACCAGACAGGCTGCCGATCACCGAGACCAGCTGCCAAAGCCCGGTAAACCCCTACGGCCGCAGCAAGCTGATGTGCGAACAGATGATCCGCGATCAGGCCGCCGCCGCAGGCCTGCAATTTGCCATGCTGCGTTACTTCAACGCCTGCGGCGCGGACCCGGAAGGACGCCTGTTCGAGCGCCATGAGCCGGAAACCCACCTGATCCCGCTGGTTTTGATGGCCGCAGCCGGGATAGCGCCGCCGCTGCAAGTGTTTGGCACCGATTACAATACGCCCGACGGCACCTGTATCCGCGACTACATCCACGTGTCGGATCTGGCGCGGGCGCATGTGCTGGCGCTGCGCCGCCTGATTGACGGCAGCGACGGCTTTGCCGTCAACCTGGGTACCGGAACCGGCCATTCGATCCGGCAGATTATCCAGGCTGCCGAGACCGTGACCGGGCGGCAGGTGCCCTGGAAAGCCAGGGCGCGCCGCCCAGGAGATCCGCCCGAACTGGTCGCGGATACGGCGCTGGCGGCCAGGCTTTTGGGGTTCCGCCCCCGGCATTCGGCGCTGCCGGACATCATCCGCCACGCCGCACCCGGATTCGGACTGGAGGTGCGTTATGACGCCTGCCTCTGATCTTGTCCCGGATCGGCCCCGCCCTGAGCCGCAGCAGGCACCGCTTGTGCCGTTGCTGCATGCAGGGACGGCCTGGAGGTACCATGTTCTGATTGCAGCCTGGGTGGTTGCTGCCCTTTGGTTCTGGGGGTGGTGGTTTCTGCCGGAACACCGCATCAGCGGTATACAATACTGGGTCGCCTCCATTGGCCTGGGCTGGCTGTTCTTTTTGCAGGTGCTGTTCGTGACCATTTTCCGCCGGGCCATGGTGCCTGCCGGAGAGCCGCCGGACCCCGCTTCCACGCGTGTCGCGATGATCGTAACAAAAACCCCTTCGGAACCGCTGTCCGTCTTGAAAACCACGCTTTCGGCGATGCTGGCGCAAAGTTACCCGCACGACACATGGCTGGCAGATGAGGACCCGGAACCTGAAACGATCGCCTGGTGCAAGGCCAATGGGGTGCGGATATCCACCCGCCGCGGGCAGGCGGATTATCATCGCAAGGAGTGGCCGCGGCGCACCCGCTGCAAGGAAGGCAACCTTGCGTATTTTTACGACACCTACGGCTATGAAAACTATGATTTCGTGTCGCAGCTGGATGCCGACCATGTGCCGTCGCCAAATTATCTTGTTGAGATCATGCGCGGCTTTTCCAACCCGAAGGTCGGTTACGTCAGCGCGCCAAGCATCTGCGCCCGCAACGCTGGGCAAAGCTGGGCCGCCCGGACCCGGCTGCATACCGAAGCTGCCTTTCACGGGGTATTTCAGGCGGGTTACTCAGCGCTGCTTGCACCGATGTGCATCGGCTCGCACTACGCAGTGCGCACCAAAGCGCTGCGCAGCGTGGGAGGCCTCGGACCGGAGCTGGCCGAGGACCATTCCACCACGATGCTGATGAATGCGGGCGGCTGGCGCGGCGTGCATGCCTTCAATGCCATTGCCGAGGGCGATGGACCCGCCAATATTGCCGATCTCTGCACCCAGGAGTTCCAATGGTCGCGCAGCCTGCTGACCATCTTTCTGCAGTTCACCTCCGGCTATTTCGCCCGGCTGACGCCAAGGCTTAAGTTCCTGTTTCTGTTCTGCCAGCTGTTCTATCCGATGTTCGCGGGTTTCATGGCGTTGCTATATGCCCTGCCGGTTCTGGCACTGCTGTTTGACTTCCGTTTTGCCGAGGTCACCTATCCTGCCTTTATCCTGCACGCGGCACCGCAGGTTTTGATCCTGACCCTGCTGGCATACCGGCTAAAGGCGGACGGCTTCTTCCGGCCCGCCGATTGCAAGGTGATCAGCTGGGAGAAAACCCTGTTCCTTGGCATTCAATGGCCTTGGGTATTCTGGGGCTGCGTCATGGCGGTGCGGGACCGGATCGCGGGGGGGTTCGTTGACTTCCGTATCACCCCCAAAGGCGATGCGGCAAAGGCTACCCTGCCGGGCCGCATCGTTGCGGTCTATGCGGCGCTGGCGCTTGGCTGCTTCCTGCCGGTTCTGCTGGTAGAAGGCGTCCGCGAAGCGCACGGCTTCTATCTTTTGGCGTCGATCAATGGTATCTATTACGCGGTTATCGCCGCCGTTATCGTGGGTCAGCACTACCGGACGGCTGGCGGGATACGGCAGGCGCTGCGGCTTCCAGAGCTGGCAAAGCTGGCGGTGCCGCCCCTGCTTTTCTGCACCGCAGCCGTTTCTATCAGCGAGCGCGGGCTTGAAAGCCTTTACGCCTTATCTAAAGGGCTCGAACCCTACCGGATCATTCGCGAGGAATATGCCGTAGCAGGCGCCGGGCTGGGCGGACCAGGGACAGTCATTCTCATTTACGACCCGGGCCGGATTGACACCGGCCCCGGGCAAGACCGGGAGTATGAACAATGACACGGCAGCACGGAATTAGCTTGCACAAAACATTATCCACAGCAGCGCTGGCCATGGTTGTAGCCGGGACTTTTTCCATGGTCTCCGCCGCCCCGCCGGGTGAATTGCCGTTTGGTGTTTACGATCCGGACGGCCGGTTTTCCGAAGATCCGGATGTCCAGATCGAACACCTGTTTCTGCCCTGGGAGGATGTCTATCTGCCTTCGCTGCAGGACGCCGACACTTATGCTGCGGAAAGAAATCGGGCGATCCTGGTCACCATCGAGCCCTGGACCTGGACCCGGGATGAACGCAACACTCCCGCTCACCTGATCGAGGGGATCGCAAATGGCCAGTATGACGGCAATATGCGGGCCATCTGCTCAGCGCTCGGCCAGTTCCAAAGCCCGGTCACCATTCGCTGGGCGCAGGAGATGGAGGACGAAAGCGGCCAGTTCATCTGGGCCAACTGGAACCCCGACACCTATATCAAGGCCTACCGGCGCGTGGTCGATGTCTGCCGCCAGGTGTCAGATGACTTCGACTACATGTGGTCGCCGCTGGGCCATGAAGACTTAGCCGATTATTACCCCGGGGATGACTATGCCGACGTGATCGGCCTGTCGGTCTTCGGCCTGCAGCAATGGGAGCGGGAGGTGCTCGGGCAAGAGCAGACTTTCCGCGACATACTCACTCCGCGCTACCAGCGGGCCCTGCAGTTCGAGCGGCCGATTGTGGTGGCTGAACTCGGTTATGTCGGCACTGATGAATATGTCGAACGCTGGAACCAGGATGTCCGTCAGGATCTTGAAGACTTTCCGGAACTTCAGGCGGTGGTCTATTTCAATCAGCAGGAAGTTCACCCCTGGCCGGACGGCTACGGGCTTCCGGACTGGCGTTTCCCCAACAATGCTCTTGGATCGCAAGCCGCCGAACTGAATCGCTGAACCGGCAGAACGGCGGAATTCCGCCGCCTGGGCCGCTGGTCGCGGCAGCCGGAATCCGCTGCCCTGCGGCCGTTTGTTCTCAACACCTTAAAGCCAAGCTGCCTCCCGCAGGGAGGCGGCTTTTTCGCGGCGGGCACTGGCCAATCCGCCGCAGTTTTCCAAATCTCAACATCTTTCTGCGCAAAATCTTGGAATGTGGCGGCGGATCTTGCTAAATACCGGCATCATGATACCGGAACGGAGTGAGACAACTGCCGCCGGATCATGCTGGATATACAGGCAGGAGACAGTGAATGTTGTGTCAATTTGCACGCGCAGTTTGCGTGCCGGCTCTGGCATTTGCGGCAATTGGATTGTTTGCCGCTGAGGCCAGTGCGTCCCCTTCGGCAACCGCCGTGGCGCAAACCTCCGGAAAACTGAACCTTTTGCGCGGCGCGGAAACCCGCCGCCCGGTCAGGCTGGGCCGCGCCGCTGCCGTTGGCAGCGGCAGCTATATCTGCTCGCCCGCAGGTTTTGGCAAGCGCTCGCGCTGCTACAAGAACTGAAACACACGGCGCCTGCTGCCGTACAGGCCGCAGGTGTCTCTGGCGGACTGAGGCAGAGCAGACATGGCCCGGCTGGTATTGGCGCTTTGCGCCCTGATGGTATTTGCGCAAATGGGACAGGCCCAGCGCGCTGGTGTCGGCGCTTGGGAAAACCCCAGCTACACGATGCTTGGCTGGATCGAAGATCTGCCCGGGCTGGGCTGGTACTACGACTGGCGAACCGACCAGATCGAGCACAAGGGACAGCTGCGCCGTTCGGTGGAATTTGTCCCGATGATCCACAGCGCCCGCAATGTCGATGACCCGATTGTCTCCAGCCGCCCAGTGCGTGCCCTGCTTGGCTTCAATGAGCCTGACGGTGCCGGCGGCAGCCACCAGGCCGGCATGAGCGTGGCAGAGGCCATTGCCCTGTGGCCCAAGCTTGAGGCACGCGGGCTTCGCTTGGGCAGCCCGGCAGTCACGCGGGAAAACACTTTGGGCGCCGGCTCCTGGCAGCGCCGGTTCATGACCGAAGCAGAGCGGCGCGGCCTGCGCGTCGATTTCATGGCGGTGCATTATTATACAACTGACGGGGATACAGCGGCGTTCCGAGACTGGCTGATCGCGGTGCATCGTGAGTATCAGCGCCCCATCTGGGTAACCGAGTTCGCGTATATTGACTGGGGCCGCCCTGGACGTGCCACTCACCGGGACAATGCCCGTTTCATCAAATCAGCCATCCCGATGCTGGAGCAGCTTCCATTTGTCGAACGCTATGCCTGGTTTTCCGCAAACCCCTACCCCTGGAATGGCCGCGCACCGCGGATCAACCTGGTTACGGACCGGCTGAAGCAGACGCCCGCAGGCACAGCTTTCAGCCGCGCAGTAGCAGAAGCTGCATCCTATCGCTCTGCGGATCTCGACCGGTAGGCTGCCGCGCTCCCACTGACTGGCAAGCTGGAAACCGTCAGAAGCGGCCTGCAATTCCCCCGTTCCGAAGCCCGCCAGGCTGAGGAGGAAAAAATCGTGGAACCACGAAGACTTCGCCCTATTTCAAACCGGAGTAAACAGAGGCGAGGTGAAGGATATGAGGTTTCGGTTTGGTATAGCACCTGTGCTGGCAGCAGCTGTGTTTTTTCTTCCTGCTGGCACGGATCCGGCCAAGGCAGATACCCTTTTCGGCTCACACGTCCCCAAAGATGCGACGACGCCGCACCCGGCGGATCTGTACCGGATGTTTGCAGGGCGGACCGAGAACTGGGGCGGCGGCTCTTATGCCTATTGGGCCCCGGACGGCACCTTTTGGGCGGTAAATGAAGCGGACCAAAGCGTTGGCCGCGGCCACTGGCATGTCACCACGCAAAGCCGCATGTGCTACGAAGGCACCTGGGCCTGGCGCCAGGATTTCGGAGTTGAGACCCGCCGCGCCCGCAGCTGCTCCTTCTACCGCCGGGACGGGGCCGGCGAGCTGTGGTCTACAACCGAAAGGATGGCAGGTCCTTGGTTTCCGTTCTCCGGCACAAGCCTGAGCAGCGGCAATTCTGTTGCTGAAAGATACGCTGCATTGCTGGCAACCCTTGGCATTTCGGAACTGCGGCTCCGTGAATAGCATGGCAGAACTTTTGGCTGTGTGCTGCCCTTAGGCTCGGGACCCGCTGTCCTCAGCCTGGCGCCAGTTTGAACCCTTGGCCTGCGCAAGAGCCGGGTGTTCGGGGCAGCGGGGCAGCGTCGGCATCAATCCATTGCTACAGGCAGACGGGCTGAAACAACCTTGTTTTGCTCCTGCATTTCCTTTCAACTGCTTAAAGGTCAGGACACCTTTCAACGGTGTTTCGCTGATGTGCTGATCTCACAAACTGGAGAGCGCATAAATGAACCAATCCGGCAGTCAAAGCGGGTCAAACCCGGATAGTGTTAAATGGACCCTGCTTGATGAGATGGCCTCATTAACGGCTGATGCCACGGACTGGGACAGCCTGCTTTTCGAAATCATGAAAAGAATAAAGGCTGTGCTGAAGTTCGATGAATGCACTTTGGCACTGCTCAGCCCGGACGGGAGCTTCTACCGAGAAGGCATCGTTTCGGACGGGCGCAACGACCGGATTGTTTGGAGTGATGCACAAAGCCAGATGCCGCACGGCCATGTTGGCGAGGTCTTGCAGAGCGGAAACCCGAGGCTGTTTCCTGACGCGCCGATTGATGAAGTTACCGGTGAAACCTGTTCTCCAGCCGCATCGTTTGCGCTGCCCATAAAAGCCCTCGGACAGGTATTGGGCGCTGTTAGCTTCCGTACCAGCCACACTGCGGGTTTCACTCAGAACGACATAGACTTCGCGCAACACGCAATGGGCTATTGTGCTGTCGCCGTACGTGAAATGCAGATGCAGCATGCACCGCCGGAACGGGCGCTGGACCGGATCGTTGATGCAATAAACACAATCCCGGAGGGCTTTGCTTTATACGATTCCGATGATCGTTTGGTTTTGGCAAACGAAACATATCGAAAAATGCTGTACCCGGGCCATGAAGACCTCGTCAAACCGGGAATGACATTCGAGCAGGTTGTTCGAAAGGCGCTGTCGCTCAATGTGATTTCAGATGCAATCGGGCGTGAGGAAGAATGGCTGGCGCAACGGCTGAAACGCCATGGCAATCCGGAAGGCACTCAGATGCAAAGCCGGGCATCTGGCGGGTGGATCAAGATCAGCGAGCGCAAGACCCGCGACAGCGGAACTGTCGCGGTCTACAGCGATGTCACTGACCTGAAAAAGGTTGAAGCACGCAATGCCGAGCTTGCCCAGATCCCGGAAGAAAACCCGAACCCGGTGATGTGTATCGGCTGCGACGGCAAGCTGCTTTTTGCGAACAAAGCCAGCGATCCAATGCTCGACGCATTGGGGTTCAAGGTTGGCAAGGGCGTCACCGGGGAATGGCTGGCTCGTGTCAAGAAAGGGCTGCAGGAAAAGAAACGGCTGGATTTCGAGTGTCACGCGGGCGGTATGGTCTACGCCTTGCTGCTCTGGCCGGTGCCGGACGCCAAGCACGTCAATTTATACGGGCGGGATGTCACGCAACTGAAGCAGGCAGAGAAGCGGATGCGTGAGCTGGCACGTATTCCGGAAGAAAACCCCAATCCGGTCTTGCGCATCACGGATCAGGGCAAACTGATTTTCGCCAATAAGGCCAGCACTCCATTAATCGAAGCTCTGCAGCTGAAAGTCGGCGGTCAAGTAGGAAGCGGCTGGTGCAAACGCGTTGCCAAAGGTTTGCAAGAGGATCAAAGGCAAGACTTCGAGTATGAGGCCGGCGGCCTGATTTATGCCCTTTTGCTGTGGCCGGTTCCGGAAGGCGGTTATGCAAATATCTACGGCCGGGATATTACCACCCAAAAACAGGTGGAAAGCGAGTTGCGTGTTGCAAAGGAGATCGCTGAAGCTGCCAACAAAACCAAAAGCACCTTCCTCGCCAATATGAGTCACGAGCTTCGCACCCCGTTGAATGCGATTATCGGATACAGCGAGCTGATGCTGGAAGAAGCCATCGACCAGAACGATGAAGCAAATCTGAGCGATCTGCGGAAGATTCAATCTGCCGGGAAGCACTTGCTTGCACTGATAAACGACATTCTGGACCTCTCCAAAATCGAAGCCGGTAAAATGGAGTTCACCCTGGAGTCCTTTGACGTTTACCGGATGATCGAAGACGCCTGTGCCACGGTACAGCCACTGGCCGAGAAGAACGGCAATACGCTCGAGGTTCTGTGCCCGGCGGACATTGGCGAAATGGTCTGCGATCTGACCAAAGTGCGCCAGGCATTGCTCAACCTGTTATCCAATGCCTGCAAATTCACCGAAGACGCTTCAATCACACTGTCAGTTCTACGGTCGAATGACCCGGATCATCTGGAGTTTTCAGTCGCCGATCAAGGCATCGGCATGACGCCTGAACAGGTCGCCAAGGTTTTTGACGCATTCACTCAGGCGGACTCCTCCACCACACGTAATTATGGCGGGACCGGCCTGGGGCTCTCAATCACCAAAGTGTTCTGTGAGCAGCTGGGCGGCGGCATTCGCTGTTCCAGTACACCTGGCGAAGGGTCGACCTTCACCATTCGTCTTCCGGCGGTTTGTCGCGACCCGTCAAATGACCTGCAGCGGAACGTGGAGAATTCTGAGGGAAATCTGCAAAGTGATCCAAACGCGCCGCTTGTACTGCTGATCGATGACGACCCAACGGTGCATGACCTTTTGGGACGGCGGCTGCGCAAAGAGGGTTACCGGATTCTTTCTTCGACCAAGGGGGAAGAAGCATTGGAGCTGGCCCGAAGAACCAAGCCTGACGCCATCACGCTGGATGTTTTCATGCCAGAAATTGATGGCTGGGCTGTGCTGTCCAAGTTGAAAGAAGACCCGGACCTGGCCGACACGCCGGTAATCATGCTGACATTCGCAGAAGACCGCACCCGGGGCCTGTCGCTGGGCGCCAGCGAATACCTGGGAAAACCCATCGACACGGCCGAGCTCCTGAACGCGCTGAAGGAGCATTGCCCGGCCTTGCCGACCCCTAAGGCCCTGGTCGTAGAGGACGAGGCCGCAACCCGCGAAATGATCTGCCGTGTGCTTCGCAAAGAAGGCTGGCAGATTGAACAGGCCGTCAACGGACTGGACGCGCTCCAGCACCTTTCTAAATCTGTGCCGGATGTCATTCTGCTGGATCTCATGATGCCTGAGATGGACGGTTTTGAGTTTCTGGCCGGGATGAGGAAGAATCCGGACTGGAAGGACATAGCTGTCATCGTAGTAACCGCGAAAACACTGTCAAACGATGACCGCACGCGATTGAATGGCTTGGCCGAGACGCTGATCAGCAAGGACGGGGATGAAATCGAAACGATCCTCAAGCAATTGAACGAAGTCCTGACCGCGTCCCGGCCTGCGTCTGCATTGGAGACGTAAGCTGTGGATGACGGCGCAGACAATGAATCACAACGTGCAAAGGCCGTGTGGCTGGCAAATCTGCGCCAAGACCTGATTTCTCCGGTCAGTGCCATCGTGGACTTTTGCGAGTTGCTTCGGGGCGAAGTCGGGGAAACGGCACTGTATGAAGCAGCTTCGGATCTGGATCGCATTTGCCAGGCCGCATCCGAATTGAGCGCGTTGGTCGATCAGCTTTTGCACCCGGATATGGCCCTGAAGCTGACAACCAGCGGTGACGAAGGCGTGCGGCGGCTGCGGCACGATCTGCGTACGCCAATGAATGCGATCAAAGGCTACAGCGAGATGCTGCTGGAGGACTTGGATGATCTGAATGCGGGCAGTCTGGAGGCGGATTTGCTTGGGATTCTGGAACATACCGGCACCCTTCTGCAACACATCGACAAGCTTGCGGCTTTGACCGACGCACCGGCAGACAATGATCTCAAGGTTTTCGAAACTCCGCAGCACACTGCAGCAATGTTTGCAAACCTGGCGCAGAGCATGCGGCCGGACGGCCAATTCTCCGACTCCCATCCGTTATCCGGAAACATCCTTGTCGTCGACGATGTAGAAGCCAATCGAAGACTGCTGGCCCGCCGGTTGAAACGCGATGGGCACCAAGTCTGGACCGCGGACGGAGGGCTCTCCGCCTTGGACGTGTTGTCCCGCCAATCGTTCGACCTGATCCTGCTTGATCTCATGATGCCCGATATCAATGGTTTTGACGTTTTAGCACGTTTGAAGGAGGACATCCTCCTTCACGACATCCCCGTCATCATGATTTCTGCCCTGGATGAGATCGAAAGCGTCGCACGCTGCATCGAGGCTGGTGCAGACGATTACCTGCCCAAACCCTTCAATCCTATCCTGCTGCAAGCTAGGATCAGCGCAGCGCTGGAGAAAAACCGCTGGCGGGAGCGCGAACGCCATTACCTGGCGCAGGTGCAGTTGGAAAAGCAAAAGTACAAAGACCTTCTGCACAGCATTCTGCCGCAGCAGATCGTAACCCGTTTGAACGGAGGCGAGACTACAATTGCCGACCGCCACAGCGATGTCAGCGTCCTGTTCTCGGATATTGTCGGCTTCACAGAGATGTCTGCCAAACTGCCCCCGGCACAGGTGGTTTACTACCTCAACCGGATTTTTTCAGGTTTCGATGAGATCGCGGCAGAACTCGGCGTGGAAAAAATAAAGACGATCGGTGACGCATACATGGTTGCCGCCGGAGTACCGGACAGCCGTGATGACCACGCCCAAGTGACCGTCGAGATGGCGCTTCGTATGCTTGCTCTGATCGAGGAACTGACCCTCGAAATGGATCATCCGATGCAGATAAGGATTGGGGTGCACAGCGGGCCGGTGGTCGCTGGGATAATCGGGTCGCACCGTTTTCTGTATGACGTCTGGGGGGACACCGTAAATCTTGCCAGCCGCCTTGAAACAACCGGTGCCCCGGGAGGGGTACAGATATCAGAGGCCACCGCCATGCTCGTCGAGCACCAATTCGAAATTTCTGCCCCCATCGACACAAGGGTGAAAGGCAAAGGCCAGGTCAGAACCTACTATGTCACCCAACGCAAAACTGCTGCCGGCTAAGCGTTTCCAGGTCAGGACTCAGATAGCAGTTTTCCCATTTTCTCCAGCAAACGGCTAAACTCGACAGGCTTGGTGTCGAAGTCATCACAGCCTGCTTCCAGCGCCTTCTCCCGGTCACTGGCCATCGCATGCGCAGTCAAGGCAATCACTGGGATCGAAGCGGTCCCGGGCTCTGCCTTAATACGCCGCGTAGCCTCCCAGCCATCGATCTCCGGCAAGCTCATATCCATCAGAATGATGTCCGGGGTTTCGCTGCCTGCCATAGAGACGCCTTCCAACCCGTCCGTCGCGGCAATGACATGGAACCCTTTGCGCGCCAATCTGCGCGAAAGCATATCGCGGTTCATTTCGTTGTCTTCTACCAACAGAACTTTAGTCAAGATCCCCCCTTGCCCCTCCGCGCGTTTTGGCCGCTGAATGGTTCAGACCGGATCGGGGCTATTGTTCCAGGCGCCCCACCGTTGCCGGGCCGTGGAAACCTTTTTGGTTGGTGCATTCTTTCATCATTTTGGTTTTACGCAAAGAATATTTGGTTGAGCAAAGCCGCCAAAGTTTCATTGTGGCTAAAGCCGGGCCCGCCCAGTGAGGCGTTGTGCGGCAGGGTGTGAAAGGCGTTAAGCGGTCGTTCAAGGCCGGTTGAGTAGAAACAAAGCGGACGCTGAATACAGGACGACCGAGCTTTCGTTAAAGCCAGATTGCGTGAAGGCACCAAACATGCGGCACTTGTAGATGCCTGCCGCCTCATTTGCAGTCACGACCCGTGCAACTGTCTCTTTGGACTTAGCGGTGGTGTTGGCGGCAGAGCCAGGACGGCTGTCACCAAAGGAAATGACAGTTTGGGAATTTCAGCGGTACTTATCGCGAATGCTTGAAGAGTAAGCGGACACAGGCTGAAGCGAAATCTCCTGCCCCTGGATACACTTCCTCCTGAGGCCTTGTGAATTCGGATGACAGATTTCGCTGCAGCATTCTTGAACGGCCGGTTTTCACGCCGTGCAGCCGCGCCGAAAAAGATGCAGTCGCGGCGATTTAGCTGCTGCGGGCGCGCGCAGCGAAAAAACAAAAGGTACAGGTCGGACTCGAACCAGCCGCAGATGCCTACTGCGGAGGATGGCGGGATCGGGACCCATACAAGCCGTTTGCACAGTCAGCAGAAAAGATCATACGCTCTTGGGGATCGTTCCAGGAGGCGACCAATGGCGCAGCGCAGACTTTCCAGCGTTTTGGCAATGGACGTGGCCGGTTACAGCCGCATGATGCATACCGGAAGAGACGAGCTGCTACACGCACTTGACGAGGTATTCCGTTCGACAGTCAGACCCAAAGTCAAGGCGTACAGCGGGCGCGTCGTCAAACTGATGGGGGATGGCGCCATCGTTGAGTTTGGGTCAGCAAGGGATGCTGTTCTCTGTGCCGCAGAAATCCAGGAACGCATGTGTTCGGCGCCTGCTCCGTATGATTATCCGGAGCGGTTGTCGCTTCGGATGGGTGTTCATGCCGGTGACGTCACCGTTTCGGAGGGTGATATCTTTGGCGAAGCCGTCAATGTTGCGGCAAGACTAGAAGCAGCTGCGCCAGAGGGCGGGATTTTCGTTTCGAAGCTTGTGACTGACCTGGCAGGGGGCTGTCTTCCAGTTCGCTTTCGGAATGAGGGAACCCATCGTTTCAAGAATATCGAGGAACCGCTGCAGGTCATGTCTGTAGATGTAAGCGGAGATGACACCGCTCCGGAAGCGGCGGGCCTTGAAAAGGGGCAGGACATTCGTTTCGCCAAGAGCGCCGATGGTGTCAGGTTAGCTTGGACCGCCGTTGGCGACGGTCCGCCGTTAGTCCGGGCGCCAGCGTGGATCAGCCGTCTCGACATGGACTGGCGTCTTCCGCTCTTGGGTCACTTTATCAGGGCTTTTTCCCGCTCAAATAAGTTCATTCATTTCGACGCGCGCGGGAACGGTCTGTCTGATCGCGAAGTACCTGAAATCAGCTTCGAAGCAATGATTGAGGATTTACGGGCTGTCTTTGACGCTGCTGAAGTTGAGAGAGCGACCATCCTCGGTATGTCTCAAGGGTGCGCGGTGGCGGCCGCTTTCGCAGCCCGGTATCCGGAGAGGGTCTCGGGCATTGTGATGGTCGGAGGTTTTCCGCTTGGCCGATCCAAACGTCCTGTGAAAAAGGATCAGGAGAAAGCAAGCGCCATGCAGACGATGTTGAAAGTAGGTTGGGATGACGAGTACCCTTCGCTTCGAGACATGATGGCGGACATGATCGTGCCGCTGGCGAGCGTCGAAGACCGTCGTGATTTCGCGGAAGCTATGCGCGACATGATTACGCCCGAAATGATCGGCAGTTATCGCAAAGCTCTGGATGAAATCGATGTTACCGATATTCTCCCCGGTATTAAAATCCCGTGCCTTGTTTTGCATTGCGATGGCGATCGAATGCATCCCGCTGAACAGGGGAGGCTGATGGCGTCTCTCCTGCCCGACGCTCGGTTTGTGACATACGAGAGTTCCAGCCACATACCTTCTGTGAACGATCCGTGCTGGCCTCTTATGAAGTCAGAGATTGAGCGTTTTTTGGGGCAGTGCGCCACTGATTAATGGCCGGTGGACTTGCCTTGATTCAGACACCGAGTTTGAAACGCAAATGGCGGCAACGTTCGGCTTGTCCGTCTTTCCCTGCCAGACCTTGCAATGACCGCTAAGCGTCGTTCGCGGCCTGCTGCACGCGCAAAGGGCCGCGCGGTGGTTGATGACCGCAAAGGGCTCTTTTGGGCACCTTCGCTGCCTGCCGCATGAACGTCCGTTTTTCTGAGATTGGGTCAGAAAACTGGCAATAAGGTCAGTTTTTCTTAGCATCCGGCAATTTGGAAGTGGCGGACCGAGGAGGATTCGAACCCCCGACCCCTTGATTCGTAGTCAAGTACTCTATCCAGCTGAGCTATCGGTCCACTGCGGCGGGGTTTAATCATAGCACTGCAGAGTCGCAACCCCAAAAACAAAAATAGTTTCATCCGTCTGTCGTGGTTCCACCCGCTCCGGGCTGCCGGCAGACCTGCAAATTACAGCGCACCGTCGCCTTTGGGCAGGCAGATCTCGAACACCGTGCCCTCCGGCCCGGTCTCTTTCAGCATCACCGAGCCGCCGTGGCCGCGGGCCAGCTCGCCGGCAATCGCCAGGCCCAGGCCTGTGCCGCCCTTGCGGGCGCCGCCCTGGAAGGGGGTGAACAGATTGTCCTGCGCCTTTTTGGGCAGGCCCGGGCCAGTGTCGGCCACGGTGACCAGCCAGGCCTCATCTTCCTCGCGGGCCGAAATGGACACCCGGCCCTGTTTGCCGGTGGCGGCAATCGCCTGGCGGGCGTTGCGCACCAGATTCATGATGATGCGGAACAGCTGCTCGGGATCCGCGCGCAGCATCAGCCCCGGCGGCACCTCGCTGGCAATCTCAACCCCGGCCTCGCCCGCAGCCAGGGTCTCGCTTTCGGCGATGTCCGCAGCCAGCTCGCCCAGCGCCACATGCGCAAAGGCAGGCGCCGGTTCCTCTGCCCGTCCAAAGGCCAAGGTGCCCTCGCATAAGGACACCGCCCGGGTGATCGAATTCACCAGTTTTGGCGCCAGGCGGCGCACCAGGGGGTCCTCGCTCATCTCGATACGGTCGGTGAACAGCTGCGCCGAAGTCAGGATGTTGCGCAGATCGTGGCTCACCTTGGCCACCGCGCCGCCCAGCTGCGCCAGCCGTTCGCGCTGTTTCAGCGCATGGGTCAGCTCAGTCTGCAGCTGCATCAGCGCCTCTTCCGCTTCGCGCAGCTCCACCACGCCGGAACTCGGGTTGATGATGCCGCGCCCGTCTTCCGGGGCCGCCGCATAGCGCTGCATGTAGCCGATCACCCCCTTGATCGGCTTCACCAGCACGATCCGCACCGCAACAAACAAAAGCAGCGCGGTAAAGACCGAGATCACCGCCGACAGGATCAGGATCCGCACCCCGTAGTCCACCATCGCCGCACGCAAGGGCGCGGTTTCCATGGTGACCTCGATCAGCAGCCCTGCATCCCGCACCGGCGCCCCGATCACCCGGATGATCTCATTCTCCGGGCGCAGCAGCCGGTTCATGGCATCCATGATCAGCGTCATGGCGCCCGCCATGCGCAGATCGTATGTACCGGTGATCTCTTTCGGGATCGGCGAGGCCAGCATCAGCTGGCGGATCTCATCGCGCCGCAGCACCACGTTGTAGACGCCTGCGTTTTCCAGAAGCTCCGCTTCCAGCTCGGTCTCCAGCATGTCGTCGGCCAAAAGCGCCAATGAGGCGATCTGCGCCCGCTGCAGCCGGTCCGACAGGTAGTCCTCCCGGAACCGCGCAATCGAAGGCACAAAGATCAGGACTTCGGCCAGCATCACGAAGACCGTTGTCAGGATCAGGAATCTGCCCGAAAGCGTGTTGAGCATTCCGCCGCCTTTGCCTCAAGGAATCCAGCGCTGAACAAAGCGCACTGCGCGTTTAACAAAGCCACTCTCAAACAGTCTCGGGGAAAAATAGGCTCCCGCCGCCCGTTTGTTAATCTCGCCGATACTGGGATACGGCGCAACCATTGCCGCCACCTGGCTCATTTTCAGATTATTGGCGATGGCCATCGACCACAAGGTGATCAGCTCGCCCGCCTGATGGCCGGCGATGGTGACGCCGACGGGACGGCCCTTGAACACCATCACCTTGATGAAGCCCTTGGTCCTGCGTTCGGCAATGGCGCGGTCGTTATGGTGGTAATCAAACCGGGCCACCTCCAGCTTTGCGCCGTAGATATCGCGCGCCTGGCGTTCGGTCAGCCCCACCTGGGCCAGCTCCGGATCGGTATAAGTGGCCCAAGGGATATGGCTGGTCCTGGTTTTGGAGGGCAGGCCGAACAGGGCGGAGCGGATAATGATGCCCGCGTGGTAGCCCGCCACATGGGTGAACTGCAGCCCGCCTGCCACGTCGCCGATGGCGTATACTTTCTTGTTGGTGGTCAGCAGGCTCTCATCCACCTTGATGCCGTTGCCCTGGGTTTCAATCCCGGCGGCCGCCAGGTTCAAGCGCTCCATATTGGCCTTGCGCCCCACCGCCATCAGCAGATGGGTGCCCCGGAACGTGCTGCCGTCCCTGGTTTCGACCTCGATTGCCCCGGCCTGCCCGCCGATGCGGGAGACCATGGCGCCCTCAACGATGTCCACGCCTTCTTCGCGCAGACTGTCCAGCACCAGTGCCGCCGCTTCGGGATCATCCTTGCCCAGCGCCTTGAAGCCCTCGATCACAGTGACTTTGCTGCCAAGGCGCACATGCGCCTGCGCCATCTCCATGCCGATCGGTCCGCCGCCGATGATCAGCAGATGCTCCGGTTTCTCGCGCAGCTCGAACAGAGTTTCGTTGGTTTCATACGGCACTGTGTCCAGCCCCGGGATCGGCGGCACCAGCGGCGAGGAACCAGTGGCAATCACCACCCGCCGCGCGGTGATGCGGTGCGGGCCGGCCTCAACCTCGGCGGGCGACACAAAATGCCCGAACTCGCGGATCACCCGCACGCCGAAGCCTTCGAACCGCTCCTGGCTGTCCACCGGCGCGATCGTATCAATCACCGCCTGCACATGGTCCTTGGCCGCCGCATAATCCGCATGCGGCACCTGATCCGCCACGCCAAAGGCCCCGGCATGCGCCTGGGCATGCGCCGCCTTGCCGCTGGCCAGCAGCGCCTTGGAGGGCACACAGCCATAGTTCAGGCAGTCGCCGCCCATCTTGTGGCCTTCCAGCAGGACCACCGACGCGCCCATCTGGCTGGCCCCGGCCGCCACCGACAGCCCGCCCGACCCGGCTCCAATGACCAGGAGATCGCATTCAATGCTGCTCATGTTCAGACGTCCTTGTTTTTCTTGCCGCGGATGGATTTCACGATGATCGGCATGGCGGCCAGCACGCAGAGACCCAGGATCGGCCCGATCACATGCGGCTCCCACAACAGGCTCAGGTCCGGGCTTTCGCCGCGGTCGAATACTTCACCCAGGCCAACACCGATCCACGTGAAGACGATGCCGCCGGGAATGATTCCCACGGCAGTGGTCCACAGGAAGTTGCGGAACTTCACCCCCACCAGCGCGGGCAGCAGGTTGGCGACAAAGAACGGCACCGCCGGCACCAGCCGCAGCAGCAGCAGCACCTCGATCTCATTCTGACGCAGCGCCTGTTTCAGCATCTGCACCCGGCCCTCAGCCGATTCCATCTTGGCAGTCAGCGTGGCACCCAGGCCCCAGCGTGCCGCCAGGAAGATCCCCGCAGCACCAATGGTCGCCGAAATCACGTTGAACGCAGTCCCGGTGACGAGGCCAAACAGGAAGCCGCCGGTGACCGAGGCCACTGCCGCACCGGGCAGCGAGAACACCACGATCACAATGTAGATGCCAATGAACAGCGCCGCGAGACCCAGGTAGTTCTGGTCGCGGAAGGCCATCAGCGCCTCGCGGTTGTCACGCAGCGTGTCAAAGGTCAGGTAGTCCTTCAGCGTCACCGCCCCGATCAGCGCCACCGCCACCACGGCAATCAGCGGCAAATGGCGGGCCAGTCCAGGCTTTGGCTGGGATTCGGTTTTCGGTGCTTCGCTCATATCGGTCATAGGTCCGTCTCTATAGGTGCCCTTTGTTGCTACGTGTTAAATGGCCCGCATGCGAGAGCACGGCAGCCCGGCTCACGGCCGCTTGATCGCCTGCCCCCGGATTCGTGAGCTTTGTGGCAGAATCGGCGGGCGCATGTTACATCCGCCCTGCCCGGCAAGCCGCCACAGCGCAGTTTTCGGCAGAAATGTTGCATATTGCCCGGAAAAGGCGCCTGGCAGGGTTTGACTTACCCGCCATTCCCTCCTAAAGACCGGGCTTCGAGATAGACCCCGGGCGGGCGATTCCGCTGTGCCCGAAGAGACAATGTGGAGACCGGAGCGATGAAACGCACCTATCAGCCTTCGAACCTGGTTCGCAAACGCCGCCACGGCTTCCGTGCGCGCATGGCCACCAAGGCAGGCCGCAAGATCCTGAACGCTCGCCGTGCACGCGGCCGCAAAGAACTGAGCGCATAAGCTCAGTTCCCGTTCTGACGGACATGACACCGCCGGAGGCCCCCAAGGACGGCAACGCTGCCCGAGGGGATACGCCTCCGGCGGTGTCCGTTTGCGCAGATGCTGCTGCGCCCAAGCCAGAGATCATGGCCAAGCGCCGTGATTTCCTCGCCTGCGCCCGCCCGCCCGCAAGCAAGCAGGGCACCAAGGGCATGATGGTGCAGGGCCGCAACCGCACCGATGATGGCGGTATCCGGGTCGGTTTCACCTGCTCCAAGAAAGTCGGCAACGCCGTTGCCCGCAACCGTGCCAAGCGCCGCCTGCGCGAGGCCGCGCGGATGATTCTGCCCCTCCATGGCCGCCCGGGATGGGATTACGTGCTGATCGGCCGCGCCGCGGAAACCGCCCAGCGCCCCTTCGAGGAGCTAAAGCGCGACCTGATCTACGCGCTGAAAAGGATCCACGGCCTGTAAGCTGCCGGGCCATCGGCCTCATTGCCACCCGGCCGCCCTGCCCCTATCTAACTGCCATGACCCCGCTGGCCCATCTCTTAGCCCTGCCCGTGCGTGCCTACCGGCTGCTGTTCAGCCCCTGGGTCGGCTTCAACTGCCGCTACCAGCCCACCTGCTCGGCCTATGCGCTGGAAGCGCTGGAGAAACACGGGGCCGTCAAAGGCGCCTGGCTGACGGCCAAGCGGATCGGCCGCTGCCACCCCTTGGGCGGTGACGGCTATGACCCGGTGCCGGAGCGCAAAGACAGCACATGCTGCAAGTGACCCGCCTCCGCGCGCTGTGCCCTTTCTGACACAGTAGGGAAACCCGGCATAAGCATGCCGCATCCGGCGTGCTACGCACCCGGAACGATCAACCCCCAGCTGCAGGAGGCAGGAAATGAACACCATGTTTCAAGTCATGCGCGCTCCGTCAGCCTGGGCAGGAACTGCACTCCGAGGTTCCGGCGCACAAGGCTCCGGCACTCGCGGCTGATCCACTTCCGGCCTGATCGTTACTTCCCCAGACTGCTAAAGACCTGAACCCGCGCTTTTTATGCGGCCGGCCTTGGCATCACCTTTCACCCTCAACCTTTTAGGAACCGGCTGCACGCAGCCGGCGGAAACCATGACACGCACTGACTTGCACGCCCCCATCCGGGACCCTCATGCCGCTTTGGCCCAGATCCTCGCCAGCCTCGGCCTCCGCCGCACGCTGATGGCGATCCTGCGCCAGATCATTGCCGCACACAGCCCCCCGCGGGATGCCGGGCGGACGTCCCCGCTCAACAATCACATGCGCCGGGACATCGGCCTTCCCCCGCTGCCGGAGGAGCTGCCCTCTTCGCGCGGCTACCTGTAACCGCAAGCGCAGCCGCAAGGGCCGGAAACCGTCCGGCCCTTGCGGATTGGGCCTTTTTTCCTTGGCAAAAGCGCCAGCCTCGGCTAGGGCGCGCCCATGCTTGATGATGATCTGGACGAAATCCACCCGCTGTTTGCAGGCGCACCCTCGACGACTGAGTTTAAGAAGCTCAGGAAACGCATCGTGCGCTACGCGCGTGAAGCGATCGAGCAATACGGCATGGTGGAGCGCCGCGAGGACGGCAGCACGCCCAAATGGCTGGTTTGCCTTTCCGGCGGCAAGGATAGTTACACCCTGCTGGCGGTTCTTTACGAGCTGAAGTGGCGCGGCCTCTTGCCGGTGGATCTCCTGGCCTGCAACCTCGACCAGGGCCAGCCGGGCTTTCCGGCCACAGTCCTGCCGGAGTTCCTGGAAAGGATGGGTGTGCCGCACCGGATTGAATATCAGGACACCTACAGCATCGTCGTCGACAAGGTGCCGCAGGGGCGGACCTACTGCGCGCTCTGCTCTCGCCTGCGCCGCGGCAACCTCTACCGGATCGCCCGCGAGGAAGGCTGCTCGGCAGTGGTCCTTGGCCACCACCGCGACGACATCCTGGAAACCTTCTTCATGAACCTGTTCCACGGCGGGCGCCTGGCAACCATGCCGCCCAAACTGGTCAACGAGGAAGGCGACCTCTTTGTATTCCGCCCGCTGGCCCATGTGGCCGAGGCCGACTGCGAGAAGTTCGCACGGTCGATGAACTACCCGATCATCCCCTGCGACCTTTGCGGCAGCCAGGACGGGCTGCAGCGCCAGCAGGTGAAACAGATCCTCGATCAGTGGGAATCAAACAGCCCGGGCCGCCGCCAGGTTATGTTCCGGGCGCTGATGAATGCCCGCCCGTCGCATCTTCTGGACCCGAAACTGTTCGATTTCGCCGGTCTGGAACTGAAGAATCCCGTTTCCGAGCCGGAAATAGATGGAATTCCCAAGCTGCGTTAACTCCCGGGTTAGAACAGCGCCTTAGTCTGATGCCGGAACGACTGGCTGCAGACGAAAGGTCTGAGAATGACAAACACGGGTTCAGGTCTCCTGGCGCGCCTCCGGCAAACGCTTGCCCCGGCTCTGTTCGGGCCGCCTGTTCTGGCCTTCCTGCCTGCCTTGACCCTGGCCACCTACTGGCTCGGCGGCGAAGCGGCGCTGCTGTCGGTGGCGCTGGGTTTGCCCGTGCTGATCGCAGCCGCCGGCGGTTTCGGCAAGATCGGCGGCACCAGCCTGCCGCGCGACAGCGTGACTGGCATGATGCTGCGCGAAGGCTTCGAGCAGGAGACAGCCCGCATCTACAGCGAGTGCGCCGAATCCGACTTGCGCTCGGCGGTGTTTGTCCTCGAACTCGACGATTACCGGGAACTGGCGGACCGCCATGGCCAGGAAGCCGGCGACCGGATCATGCAGCAATGCGGGGCGCAGATCGCCTCGATCCTGCGCCAAAGCGACACGGTGGCCCGGATCGGGGACAGCCGTTTTGCCATCTGCCTTGCTCCGACCCTGCAGCTTGACCTGGAGCTTTGCATTCAGCTGGCCGGCCGGATGCAGACAGCCGCCGAAGAACCGGTGCCGCTGGACGGCACCACCGTTTACATGACCTCCTCCATCGGCTTCTGCCAGCGCAACCGGGCGCCGGGGACAACCGATGCGGAATGGATAACCGCCGCAACCGCCGCCTTGTCCGAGGCGCAAAGCAACGGGCCTGGCGGCATCCGGGCATATTCAACCGACATGTCCGGCCGCGGCGGCACCCGCACCAATCTGCGCGAAGAAGCTGCAACGGCCCTGGAAACAGGCCAGATCCAGGCCTGGTTCCAGCCGCAGATCTGCACCGACACCGGCCGGGTATCGGGGTTTGAGGCGCTGGCCCGCTGGTCGCATCCGGTACAGGGGCTGATTCCGCCCTCTACCTTCCTGCCCGCGCTGGAAGAGGCCGGGCTGATGGACCGCCTCAGCCAGGTGATGCTCTACAATGCTTTGGTGGCCATCAAGGCCTGGGACGCAGCGGGCGTGCAAGTGCCCGCGGTCGGCGTGAATTTCGCCACCCAGGAGCTGCGCAACCCCGGGCTCGCCAACCGGGTGAAGTGGGAGCTTGAACGGTTCGAACTGGATCCCAGCCGCCTTTGCGTGGAGATTCTGGAAACCGTGATGACCGATCAGCCCGACGATGTGGTCACCCGCAACATCCTGGCTCTCAGTGATCTGGGCTGCCAGATTGATCTGGATGATTTCGGAACCGGTCATGCCTCGATTGCCGCGGTGCGCCGCTTCAGCATCTCCCGCATCAAGATCGACCGGTCCTTTGTGATGAAGGCCGATCAGGACCCGGACCAGCAAAAGCTGATCTCTGCCATCCTGACGATGGCCGAGCGGCTGGAGCTGGAAACCCTGGCCGAGGGCGTCGAGACCGCAGGCGAACACGCATTGCTGGCGCAGCTGGGCTGCGGCCACGTGCAGGGGTTCGGCATCGGCCGCCCGATGCCCTTTGACCAGACTCTGGACTGGATCACCGCCCACGAGGCCAAGCTGCAGGATACACCGGTAATCGGCCGTCAGACGCCCTGACCGCCCGAATCCTCCCAATTCCTTAGATTTTATGCCGCGCCGGGGCCCTATGCCGCCCCGGCGCGCCGCGATTCTGCTTGACCTTTGCGGTCCACCTCTGTTGAACCCCTCCTGTCATTCCATGCACGAGGCGCCTGTCCCCAATGGACGATCAGAACAAAAATCTAATTCTCGCAACCGTACTCAGCTTTCTGGTGATCCTCGGGTGGTACACCCTTTTCCCGCCGCCGGAACCGGAGCAGGCCCCTGAAACCGCGATCAGCGAAACCGCTCCGGCAGGCGACACTGCCGGGGCTCCCAGCGCTTCTGCCGATGCAGTGGCAGAGACAGCCGCGGAAGACGCCGAGGCCGCCGAGGCGCCGCGCGTGGCCATCAACACGCCGCGGGTCACCGGCAGCATCTCGCTGCAGGGCGGCCGGATCGACGACCTGTCGCTGAAAGACTACCGCGAGACGCTGGACGAAGATTCTCCGATCGTCAAATTGCTGAAGCCCGTCGGCGAAGCCCAGGCCTACTATGCGCTTTACGGCTGGGCCCCGGGCTCCGGCCTCGGCCCCAGCGACGTGCCTGGCGCCAACACCCTCTGGACCGCCCCCGCAGATGCCGCCCTGTCCGAAGACAGCCCGGTGACCCTCACCTGGGACAACGGCAAAGGCCTGACCTTCTCCCGCACTATTTCTGTGGATGAGAACTACATGTTCTCGGTCACCCAATCCGTTGCCAACGCCTCCGGCGGAACCGTGTCGCTCGCTCCCTACGGCACCCTGGCCCGCCATGGCGAGCCTCAGGACCTGAAGAACTTCTTCATTCTGCATGAGGGCCTGGTGGCGATGGCCGACGGTGAGCTGGCCGAGATCGATTATGACGACATGGCCGATTTCGAGCCCGACCCCCGTGACGGCTCCAAGTCCGAGGTCAAGCAGATCGAGGCCAATGGCTGGACCGGCTTCACCGATCACTACTGGATGTCGACCCTGGTGCCCGCCCCTGGCCAGTCCTTCCGCTCGATTGCCAAATACGACGAGCGCCGCGAGATCTACCAGACCGACATCGTGCTGCCGACCGTGACCCTGGCGGACGGCCAGTCGTCCGAGGTCACCACTGAGCTGTTCGCCGGCGCCAAGGAATGGGCCACCATCCGCGGCTACCAGAAAGACGGCATCCAGGGCTTCCTCGACTCGATCGACTGGGGCTGGTTCTTCTTCCTGACCAAACCGATGTTCGCGGTTCTGCACTGGCTGAACGTGATGATCGGCAACATGGGCTGGGCGATCATCGGCCTCACCGTGCTGATCAAGATCCTGGTCTTCCCGCTGGCGTATAAGTCCTATGCGTCGATGGCGAAGATGAAGGAACTGCAGCCGGAGATGGAAAAGCTCAAGGAGCGCGCCGGCGACGACCGCCAGAAGATGCAAAAGGAGATGATGGAGCTCTACAAGAAGGAGAAGGTGAACCCCGCCGCGGGCTGCCTGCCGATCCTGATCCAGATCCCGATCTTCTTCTCGCTCTACAAGGTGATCTTCGTCACCCTGGAACTGCGCCACGCACCGTTCTTCGGCCCCTTCCAGGATCTCAGCGCGCCGGACCCGACCTCGATCATGAACCTCTTCGGCCTGCTGCCCTTTGCGGCTCCGGCGCCCGAGAGCATCCTGGCCCTGGTCTTCATCGGCATCCTGCCGATCCTGCTGGGCGTCTCGATGTGGCTGCAGCAGAAACTGAACCCGGCGCCCACCGACCCGACCCAGCAGATGATCTTTGCCTGGATGCCCTGGGTGTTCATGTTCATGCTCGGCGGCTTTGCCTCCGGCCTGGTGGTCTACTGGATTGCCAACAACACGATCACCTTCACCCAGCAGTATCTGATCATGCGCAGCCACGGCTATACGCCGGACGTGTTCGGCAACATCAAGTCGGGCTTCAAGAAGAAGCCCAAGGCTGACAGCTGATGACCGCTGAGGTCACCCAAATCTGGCGCCACCCGCTCAAATCCCATGGGCGGGAGGCACTGGAAGACGTGAGTGTGAGCGCCGGGCAGACCATGCCCGGCGACCGCGTTTGGGCGGTTGCGCATGAGGCATCAAGCGCCGACGGCAGCCAATGGGTGTCCTGGGCCAATTTCACCCGGGGCGCCAAGGCGCCCCGGCTGATGGCCATCAACTCGGCTTATGATGAGGCCGCAGGCCTTTTGACACTGACCCACCCTGACAGGCCGGATCTGACTTTCAACCCGGACGATCCTGCGGATCACCCCCGTTTCCTCGAGTGGGAAAAACCGCTTTTGCCGGAAAACCGGGCCGGGTCTTCCCATATCGTGCGTGTCCCCGGCCGCGGCATGACCGATACTGAATTCCCGTCCATTTCGCTGGCCAACTGGGCCTCGCACCGGGCGGTGGAACACGCCATCGGCCATGAGCTGTCGGCCAAGCGCTGGCGCAGCAACATCTGGTTTGATCTGGGCGAGGCCTGGGTTGAAAACACCTGGCTGGGCCGCGAAGTGCAGATCGGTGAAACCGTGCTAGCGGTGCGTGAGCGCGCCGTGCGCTGCCTGGCAACCGCCGCCAGCCCGGAAACCGGCGAACGCGATGCTGACACCCTGAAAACCTTGAATGACAACTGGGGCCACCAGGATTTTTCGGTCTATGCCGAAGTTGTCCGCGGCGGCCGGATCCGCCTCGGCGATAAGGTTCAGGTGCTCTGATGCAATCACCCGTCAGCCTGGCAGAAATCTGGCGCCACCCGATCAAGGGCATCGGGGCCGAGCCGCTGGAGCAGGTGGGCCTGACTGCCGGCGCGCCGATGCCGCTGGACCGGGCCTGGGCGGTGCTGACCGGCACCTCGCAGGACACCGGCGCCTGGCAGCACTGCCGCAACTTCGCCCGCGGCTGCTTTGGCCCGGAGCTGATGGCGGTCACTGCGGAAACCCAAGGGGAAACCCTGACGCTCCGCCATCCGAAACGCGAGGACCTGACCATCGATCCCCGCCAGGACGGCGCCCGGCTGATCGATTGGCTTAGCCCGCTTTATCCGGCTGAACGCCCCCAGCCTCACAGCCTGATCCAAGCTCCGGCGGGCGGCATGGCAGATGCTGAGACGCCTGCTGTCTCCATCATGTCGCTCAGCTCTCTCCAGGCGCTGTCCGAAGAACTGGGGCAGCCGCTGGACGTGCGCCGCTTCCGCGGCAACCTGTGGCTGGACGGCGGCACCCCGTTCGAGGAATTCAGCTGGATCGGGCAAACACTGAAACTCGGTGCGCTGCGCCTGAAGGTGCTGGACCGGATCGCCCGCTGCCGCGCGACCGAGGCCAACCCGGACACCGGCGAGCGCGACGCAGACACGCTGAAAGCGCTGCGCAGCCAGTGGGGCCACACCGATTTCGGCATCCTGGCTGAAGTGCTGGATACCGGTGAACTGAAACGCGGCGACAGGCTTGAGGTGCTGTAATGCAAATGCAATTTTCCCTGGCCGAAGCGCCGGACGATATTTCCGCCGAAAAGGGCCGCAAGCTGTTTGCGGGCGAAACCGGCTTCTTGAAGGGCGTCGTGGCAATGAACGGCCTGCCCCCTGCCGACCGGGTAGAGGTCTGCTTTGCCGGCCGCTCCAACGTCGGCAAGTCGAGCCTGATCAACGCGCTGACCGGCACCAAGGGCATTGCCCGCGCCTCCAACACCCCGGGCCGCACGCAGGAAATCAACTTCTTCACCCAAGGTCCCGAGCTCTATCTCGTCGACCTGCCCGGCTATGGCTATGCCAACGCGCCGCTGGCGGTGGTGGAGAAATGGCAGAAGCTCTTGAAGCAGTATCTCTCCGGCCGTGTTTCCCTGCGCCGCGCCTTTGTGCTGATCGACAGCCGCCATGGCGTCAAGAAGGTCGATGACGACATCATGAAGCTCTTGGACAGCTCTGCGGTGACCTTCCAATGCGTGATGACCAAGGCCGACAAGGTCAAGGAAAAGGACCGCGCCAAGGTGCTGGACCAGGTCCGCGGCGCCTTGGCAAAACACCCTGCCGCCTATCCGGAAATCGTCCTGACCTCGTCAGAAAAAGGCGATGGAATCTCGACGCTTAGATCGATTATCGCTAGTCTCTGACCGATGTTTAGCCGGCTCGCCTCTTATCTGGTTGTGATCGCCCTGGCCGTGGCCGGGCTGATCCCTGCCGGCTGGATGCCGGGCACCGGGTCGGACGGCAAAGTGCTTCTGGTGATCTGCACCACCGAGGGCGCTGTCGAAACCTGGGTCGACCTGGATGGCGGCGACAGCGGCGGCCATGCCCCCACCGAACAGATGGAAGACCGCAGCTGCCCCTTTGCCGCCCTTGGCACCGTGGCCCTGCTGCCGGACAACCTGATTGACCTGAACCTCGAAGCGCTTCTCTCAGACCGCTGGTCGCGCGAGGCCTTCACCCACCATACCGCCGGCTTCCACTGGCGCTATGACGCCCGCGGCCCGCCCGCGCTCTCCTAAGGCCTGACGGCCTGTCCCTGAACAATCTTTGACTTATCCGTCGGCACCTCCTGTGCCCGGCCCTGTTCTGACATGGAGAGAACAATGGCGACCAGCCAACCGCAATCCGCGGGCCAATCGCGCCCGCTTTCTGAAAAATTCTACTTCGCTGCCTGGCGCTGGCACTTCTATGCCGGCCTCTATGTGGTGCCGTTCATGATCATGCTGGCGGTGACCGGCCTGATGATGATGTTCATCACCCAATTCGACGGCCGCGACGGCGAAACCATCCAGATCACCCAGGGCGAGGCCGCCCTGCCCCTCGCCCAGCTTGAAAAAAGCGTCCTAACTGCTCAGCCCGGCACCATCGCCGAGTGGATCGGCCCCAAGGCGCCGGACCTGGCCACCGTGTTCCGGGTGAAAACCGAAGCAGGCCAGCGCCTGGTCGCCATCGACCAATACACCGGCGAGGTGCTCTCCAGCTGGGACCGCCGCGCGGGCTGGTACGACTGGGCCGACAATATGCATGGCTCCCTGCTGATCGGCGACACCGGCGACCGGCTGATTGAGATCGCTGCGGGCCTGGGCCTCTTGCTGGTCTTCACCGGCCTCTACATCTGGTGGCCGCGCGGCAATGCCGCCGCGGCCTTCATCCCCAATTTCCGCGCCCGCGGCCGCGCCCTGTGGAAGTCGCTGCACGCGGTCACCGGCTTCTGGATGTCGGCGCTGCTGATCGTCTTCCTGATCTCGGGCCTGTCGTGGACCGGAATCTGGGGCGGCAAGTTCGTGCAGGCCTGGTCCACCTTCCCGGCCGAGAAATGGGACAACGTGCCCCTGTCGGACACCACCCACGCCGAGCATATGAACCACGGCCACACCAACGATGTGCCCTGGGCGCTGGAGCAGACCCCGATGCCCGCCTCCGGCTCTGATGCCGGCATCGATGGCATCCCGGCAGGCACCGCAGTGAACAGCGGCAGCCTGGTCATCCTGGGCCGGATGCTGGGCATGGAAGGCCGCTTCCGCCTCGCCTACCCCGGCGGAGAGAACGGCGTCTGGACCATCAACCGCGACAGCATGAGCAGCGACTCGGATGATCCCTTCATCGACCGCACCATCCATATCGACCAGCACAGCGGCAAGATCCTCGCCGACGTGAAGTTCGAGGACTATTCCTGGGCCGGCAAATCCATGGCAGTCGGAATTCCCTTCCACATGGGACTGATGGGCACCTGGAACTTTGTGCTGAACGTGGTGTTCTGCCTCGCGGTGATCTTTGTGTCGGTCTCCGGTGTGGTGATGTGGCTAAAACGCCGCCCGGCCGGTGCCGCCCGTCTGGCTGCGCCGCCGGTGCCCGCAGATCTGCCGTTCTGGAAAGGCGCACTGCTGATTGGCCTCTTCACCTCGCTGGCCTTCCCGCTGGTCGGCATCACGCTGCTGGCTGTGCTGGCCTTCGACGTGCTGCTGGTCAGCAACATCCCTGCGATGAAACGCGCATTGACCTGATTGCGGTTTGCCCCTGCCAAACCCTCACCGGCAGGGACAGGATGCGCGGCGCCATTGCGTCCCCAGGGCGCCGCGCATCAATGGAGTTGAGGGCCGCGCCCGAGCCTAGGTGGGCGCACAAGCGCCCTCCCGTTTTGCTGGAAGCAAACCTTCAGTTTGACGGAGAGGGTCGGGCGCGGCCCGGCCTATCAGCCGGGCAGGACGGTTCAATTCAAACGTGCTGCGCCCCGTTCACCTCGATCTCGGCGCCGGAGATGTAGGAACTGCCCTCCGAGCACAGGAAATAGATCGCCGAGGCCACCTCCTCAGGCTGCCCCAGCCGCTGCATCGGCAGTTTCTCGACAATCTTCTCTGTGCCGGGCGACAGGATCGAAGTCTCCACCTCGCCCGGAGCAATCGCATTGACCCGCACCCCGAGCGGGCCGAAATCATGCGCCATCTCCCGCGTCAGCGCTGCCAGCGCCGCCTTGGAGGTGGCATAGGCGGCGCCCGCAAAGGGATGCACCCGGCTGCCGGCAATCGAGGTCACATTGACCACCGAGCCCTTGGCCGCTGCCAGCTCATCCTTCAGGCCCCGCGCCAAGACCACGGAGGCAAAGAAGTTCACGTGGAACACTTTGCCCCAATCCATCAGATCGGTGTCCAGCGTGCTCAGCCGCTCACCATTGGGCCCCTTGGGAGAAATGCCTGCGTTGTTGACCAATGCATCCAATTGCCCGTCCAGCCGCTCCTGAATCTGTCCCACCGCGTTGATGGTGTCGGACGGGTCCGACAGGTCCAGCTGCACATGGTTCTCCTCGCCGCCGCCCCAGGGGCATTCTTCGGGGAAGGGCTGGCGCGAGCAGGTGATCACCCGCCAGCCCTCGGCGTTGAAGCGGCGCACGGTGGCATGGCCGATACCGCGGCTGGCGCCGGTCAGGAGCAGGGTTTTACGGCGCATGGGCAAGGATCCTCGCTTTGGGTTTCCCGGCAAAGCCTATCACCCGCATCGCCGCCTGCAATGGGCAAGGGCACACAAGTCTTGGCACCAGCCCAAGAACCGCCTAAACCAGTCGCCCAAAGGGATGATGACAGCGATGAAGACACAGAACATGAACCGCGATTGGATTGCCACTGCCGAGACCCTCTCCAGCGCCCTGCCGTACCTGCAGCGCTATGACGGGGCCATTGTCGTCATCAAGCTCGGCGGCCACGCCATGGGCAGCGACGAGGCGATGGATACTTTCGCGCGCGACATCGTTCTGATGCGCCAGGTCGGGGTCAACCCGGTGATCGTGCACGGCGGCGGGCCGATGATCAATGCAATGCTGGAAAAGCTGCAGATCCAGTCCGAATTCGTGAACGGCAAGCGGGTGACTGATGCTGCCACCATGGAAGTGGTGGAGATGGTTCTGTCCGGCGTCGTCAACAAGCGCATCGTGCAGGCGATCAACCGCCAGGGCGGCCGCGCGGTGGGGCTGTCGGGCAAGGATGCGAATCTCATCACCTGCGATCAGGCCAACCCGGACCTGGGCTTTGTCGGCGCGCCGGCCGCGATGGACCCCAAAGTGCTCTACGGCCTGTTCGAGAAAGACATGATCCCGGTGATTGCCCCGATCGGCGCAGGCCGCGCTGGCGAAACCTTCAACATCAACGGCGACACCGCCGCGGGTGCCATCGCCAAAGCGCTGGAGGCCGACCGGCTGCTGCTGCTCACCGATGTGGCCGGCGTCAAGAACGGCGAAGGCGAGGTGGTAACCGAGCTGAGTGCCGCCGATGTCGAGGCGATGACTGCCAGCGGCGTGATTGCCGGCGGCATGATTCCCAAAACCGAAACCGCGCTGGATGCGGTCCGCAACGGCGTGCGCGCCTGCACCATTGTTGACGGGCGGGTGCAGAATTCGGTGCTGCTGGAACTGTTCACCGATCACGGCGCCGGCTCGATGATCCGCGCCTGAAGCCTGCGGGAGGGGCGCTGCCCCTCTTGGCCCATTCGGGCCAATTCACCCCGGGGTATTTTCAACCAGAAAGAAGCAGCAGTGGCGTGGCGGGGCTTGCTTTTTGCCTGGCTATGCGCATCGCTGCTTCCATGGAGCATGAAAGCCTGATCCGCCTGGGTGTTTTCCTGGGCCTGTTTGCATTGTTTGCTGTGGCCGAGGCCAGGGCGCCAAAGCGGGCGCGGCGGCTGCCGCAGGGACAGCGCTGGGTCACCAATTTGTCGATCACGCTGCTGAACGCTGTGACATTGCGTGCCATGGCCCTGGGCCTGCCGCTGCTGGCAGCTGGCGCGGCACTGGATGCGGCGGAGAACGGCTGGGGGCTGCTGAACGCATTGTCCTGGCCTGCCTGGGCGGAAGTCCTGCTGGCAGTGCTGGTGCTGGATTTTGCCATCTGGCTGCAGCATCTGATCACCCATAAGGTGCCGCTCTTGTGGCGGCTGCACCGGGTGCATCACGCCGACCGCGATATGGATGTGACCACAGCGGTGCGGTTCCACCCCATCGAGATCGCCCTGTCGATGCTGCTGAAGATCGGGCTGGTTTATCTGCTGGGGCCTTCAGCTGCGGCTGTGGTGGTCTTTGAAGTACTGCTGAATGGCACAGCGCTGTTCAACCATGCCAATCTGCGGCTGCCGCGCGCCGCTGATGCCGCACTGAGGCTGCTCCTGGTGACGCCGGATATGCACCGGGTGCACCACTCGGCCCGGCGCGAGGAGCACGACAGCAATTTTGGGTTCGCGCTTTCCATCTGGGACCGGCTGTTCGGCACTTACACAGCGCAGCCCGGTCAAGGCCATGCCGAAATGACCATTGGCTTGCAATGGCAGGACAACCGGCCCGCCAGACTGGGCTGGAGCCTGCTGCTGCCGTTCCGCCGCCGCTGAGGGGCCGGCAGGAAGACGCCGGCAGACCCCGGCGGGGCGTTTTTGCACTCTGCGGCAGAGAACCGCGCTGCTAGGCTCGCCCCAAAGCCACCTTACCGGACGCCAGCCATGACTCTGACCGATCTGCCCGCCTCCCCGGCCCGGGACAGGAACACCTACGCCGAAATCGAAGCAGCCGCCGCTCAGACCGGGCTAGCGGTCCATGCCGCGCTGCACCCGCAGCAAAAGCCGGTGAAGGCGCTGGAGGGCGGCACTCTGATCCTGCTGGGCACCACCTCAGAGTTCTGGAACATCTTCACCAGCAGTCCCGAGCACCGGGACGGCGCGCCGCATCCCGTGGACCGCTGGTCCCAGAGGGTGATTGGCGCCCTGGCGGAAGAGACCGGCGCCAACCCCTATTTTCCCTTTGGCGGCCCGCCCTACACGCCATTCATCAACTGGGCGCTGGCCTCGGGCCGGTTTTTCACATCACCGTCACAGATGATGGTGCATGATCGCGTTGGAATGCTGATATCCTTGCGGGGGGCCCTTCATTTCAAACAGGAATTTGACATTCCCCCTCCGCCTTTGGCAGAGTCCCCCTGCGAAAGCTGCCCCTCCCGTCCCTGCCTCAGCAGCTGCCCAGTGTCGGCGCTGGCAGACGGAGGCCCTTACGATCTGGCGGCCTGCCATGATTATCTTGATACCAGCGCAGGCGCCGGCTGCATGTCCGGCGGCTGCCTTGCCCGGCGGGCCTGCCCGCTGAGCCGCTCCGCCGGCCGGGACCCTGACCAAACTGCACACCACATGAGGCATTTTCACTCGCGATGACTTGCACCCTTATCCTGACCCGCCACGCAAAATCCGCCTGGGACACCAATGTGCCCAGCGACCACGCCCGCCCGCTGAACAAACGGGGCCGGCGCTCGGCCCCGGCAATTTCCGCCTGGCTGCGCGAAAACGGCTATCTGCCGGATCAGGTGATTTCCTCTTCTTCCCAGCGCACCCGAGAGACCTGGGAGCTGATGGGGATGGATGCCCCGGCAGCTTTTACTGAACGGCTCTATCACGCCAACTCGGATATCATGCTCAAGGTGCTGCAGGAGGCCGAGCAGCCGCGGGTCATGCTGATCGGGCATAATCCCGGCATCGCTGCTTTTGCCCATTCCATCGTGGCCACCCCGCCGGAGCACTCACGTTTTGACGATTACCCCACGGGCGCAACCCTGGTGGCGGAATTTGCCATTTCCAGCTGGCGCGATCTGACCTGGAGCAGCGGCAGGGTGATCGACTTTACCGTCCCGCGGGAGCTGCTGGGAGAGTAACGGCACCTCAACGAAAAAGGCCGGGCAACTGCCCGGCCTTTCTTTTGGCAAGCAAGAGCACCCTGCTTTCAGTGCCCCAGGATCTGGCTGAGGAACAGCTTGGTGCGGTCGCTCTTGGGGTTGTTGAAGAACTCTTCCGGCTCGTTCTGCTCGACGATCTGGCCGGCATCCATGAAGATCACCCGGTTCGCCACCTGGCGGGCAAAGCCCATCTCGTGGGTCACGCAGAGCATGGTCATGCCCTCTTCCGCCAGCTCGATCATGGTGTCCAAGACCTCCTTGATCATCTCCGGGTCCAGCGCCGATGTGGGTTCGTCGAACAGCATGATCCGCGGCATCATGCAAAGCGAGCGCGCAATCGCCACCCGCTGCTGCTGGCCGCCCGACAGCATGCCGGGGTACTTGTTGGCCTGCTCCGGGATCTTCACCTTCTCCAGGAAATGCATCGCCCGCTCCTCGGCCTCTTTCTTGGGCGTCTTGCGGACCCAGATCGGCGCCAGGGTGCAGTTCTCCAGGATCGTCAGATGCGGGAACAGGTTGAAGTGCTGGAACACCATGCCCACTTCCGAGCGGATCTTGTCGATGTTTTTCAAGTCGTTGGACAGTTCGGTGCCGTCGACGACGATCTTGCCCTGCTGGTGCTCTTCCAGCGCGTTGAGGCAGCGGATCAGGGTCGACTTGCCGGAGCCCGAGGGGCCCGCGATGACGATCCGCTCGCCCTGATTGACGGTCAGATTGATGTCGCGCAGCACGTGGAACGAGCCGTACCACTTGTTCATGCCATTGATTTCGATAGCGACCTCGTCGCTCACCTGCATCTTGGAGCGGTCGATTTGGCGGTCGGACATAAGTTCAGACATATGTTGAACTCCTTAACGGTGGTCGGTGGCGAGACGGCGCTCGAGCCACTGTGAGTATTGAGAAATGCCGTAGCAGACGACGAAGAACAGCGCGGCCGCAAAGCCCAGAAGCTCCCAGTAGACCCCGTTCCACTCAGTGGAGGCGAGGATCGGGCCGCGGATCATGCCCACCAGGTCGAACATCGAAATGACCGAAACCAAGGTGGTGTCCTTGAACAGGCCGACGGCCACGTTCACGATGCCCGGGATGGAGATCTTCAGCGCCTGCGGCAGGATGATCAGCCGCATCGCCTGGGGGTAGTCCAGGCCAAGGCTGTCAGCCGCTTCGTACTGCCCCTTGGGAAGCGCGGCCAGGCCGCCGCGGATCACCTCGGCGATATAGGCTGCCGAGAACATGGTGATCATGATCACCACGCGCAGGAACAGGTCGACGGTGCTTTCCGGCGGGAAGAAGTAGGCCAGCATCACCGATGCCACGAACAGCAGGGTGATCAGCGGCACGCCGCGCACAAATTCAATGAAGACCACACAGATCCACTTGATCAGCGGCATATCCGACTGACGGCCCAGAGCCAGTGCAATGCCCAGCGGCAGCGACAGCGACACACAGGTCACACCCAGCATCAGGTTCAGCATGAAGCCGCCCAGATCGCGCGACGGCACTGCCTGCAGCATGGCGTTGTCCGACGCCCCGTCCGGGATCAGCGCCCCGCCAATGAGCCACACAGCAAAGGCTGCGGCAATCGCCCCGAAGAAGCCGATGGCAAAGCTGCTCTTGCCGTAGGTCTGGAACACAAAGGCGCCCGCGGCAAAGCCCAGCAGCGCCACGATCGGCGCCAGGATGGTGCCGCCCCAGATCAGCCAGAAGGCCAGGAAGGGGTAGACAGCGGTAAAGGCCAGCAGCTTGCGCGGCAGGTCAAAGAACAGCACCGGCGCAATCGCAACCAGCAGCAGCACCAGGGCCAGGTTCGGACGCCAGTACTGATCCACCGGATACTTGAAGCCGTAAAGCAGCTGGTTCCAGCGCTCGGTCAGAACCGAGAAACAGGCGCCCACTTTACCGTTCAGAACTTCACGGCATTCCGCCAGCGAGCTGGTGGTCCAGACGCCGTTCAGAATCCAAGGCAGTGTCTTTGCAAGGATCATATAGATCGCCAGCAGCGCCAGGATCGTCAGGACAGAGTTGACGGCATTGGAGAACAGGTTCTCGCGCAGCCATTTGATTGGACCGGTCTCACCAGCCGGCGGCGGCGAGGGCGGAATGGTTCCATCCGCGACAAAAGCGATGGAATTGGTTGTCTGATCGCTCATGGCTCAGCGCTCCTTCAACTTCACGGATGCGTTGTAGACGTTCATGACCATCGAAATCGTCAGTGAAGCGGTCAGATAGAACAGCATCAGCAAGAGAACACATTCAATGGCGCGGCCGGTCTGGTTCAGGGTGATCCCGCCCAGAGTTGCGGTGATATCCGCATAGCCCACGGCAATCGCCAGCGAGGAGTTCTTGGTAATGTTGAGGAAGTTGGAGATGAGCGGCGGGATGATCACACGCAGCGCCTGCGGCAGCACCACCAGGTTCATCACCCGGCGCGGACGCAGGCCCAGGGCCGACGCGGCCTCGGTCTGGCCCTTGGACACCGCCTGAATGCCTGCACGGACGTTCTCGGCAATGAAGGCGCCGGTATAGATCGACAGGGCAAACCACAGCGCGATCAGCGGGCCGCCGATCTTGATGCCGCCCTTGAAGTTGAAGCCCTTCAGCTCAGGGTATTCCCAGGTCAGCCCCATGATCAGCATCAGCGCCAGGAACGGCACCAGCCATGCCGCGAGGATCAGCGACAGGGTCTTGGGCCGCACACCGGTAGCTTCCTGCTTGTTGTTGGCCCAGATATTGATCTGATGCGCCGCAAACCAGGAACCTGCGAAGCCGATAAGCACCAGCAGCCAGTTCATCGAGGCGCTGGCAAAGATGCCGTTCTCGAACCAGGGCATCGGGATGTAGATGCCGCGGTTGGTGAAAGCAAAAGCGTCAAACAGCATGCTGGAGGTGGCATCATCGCCGCGGAACGCCCGCGGGCCCGGCAGCACCGCCGTCATGATGGTGAAGATGATGATGATCCAGATCAGCACCGGGATGTTGCGGAAGATCTCGACATAGACCGCCATCAGCTTGGAGACGAGCCAGTTGTTGGAGAGCCGCAGAACGCCGGCGATCACGCCGAACACCGTCGCGGTGATACAGGCCAGGAAGGCCACCAGCAGCGTGTTCAGCAGGCCGACAAGGGCGGCGCGGCCGTGGCTGGACTGGTTGTCGTACTCCACCAGGCGCTGGTTGATGTCATACCCGGACGGATTGCCGAGGAAGGAATAGGAAATATTGAGCCCGGCTGCGCGGAGGTTCTGGATCAGGTTGTTTCCAAGATACCAAATGCACAGGGCAAGAACGACAGCCGCGATTACCTGAAAGGTCAGTGACCGGTAGCGGGTGTCATTGAAGAGCATAGACAGCCGAAACCCTTCGTTCGGCGGGTCAGTCAACGTTGACATGAATTGTGATCCCCTGGCTCCGATGGTCTGTCCCGGCGGGGTTGTCCCCGCTCCGCAGCGGTCCGGAGCTTTTTGCAGATAGGAAAAGGGCGCAGGAGTGTCCTGCGCCCTTTCCGAAGATGTGTTTAGCGGAACGGCGGTGCGTACAGCAGGCCGCCTTCGGTCCACTGAGCGTTCAGGCCGCGCGCCAGGCCGACCGGGGTGTCTTCACCGATGGTCTTGGCAAACACTTCGCCGTAGTTGCCGTTGGCGGCAACTGCGTTTTTCGCCCAGTCAGCCGACAGGCCCAGCATTTCGCCCAGGGTGCCTTCGGTGCCCAGCAGGCGGTTGATTTCCGGGTTGTCGGTGCCTGCGGACATTTCGCTGATGTTGGCCGAGGTCACGCCCAGCTCTTCAGCTGCGATCATCGCGTTCAGGGTCCAGCGGACAACATCGCCCCACTCGTGGTCGCCATGGCGGACCAGCGGGCCCAGCGGCTCTTTGGAGATGATTTCCGGCAGAATCGCATGCCCCGACGGATCGTCGAAGGTGGCGCGGGTTGCTGCCAGGCCGGAGGCGTCGGTGGTGTACACGTCGCAGGAGCCAGCCAGGTACTGCTGCTGGGCTTCAGCGTTGGTTTCGATCGGAACCGGCTCATAGCTGATGTTGTTGGAACGGAAGAAATCCGCCAGGTTCAGCTCGGTGGTGGTGCCGGTCTGGATGCAGACGGTTGCGCCGTCCAGTTCCTTGGCCGAGCTGACGCCCAGATCTTTCGGGACCATGAAGCCCTGGCCGTCGTAGTAGTTGACGCCCACGAATTCAAACTTCAGGTCGACATCGCGCGAGAAGGTCCAGGTGGTGTTACGGGCCAGCATGTCGATTTCACCCGACGCCAGCGCGGTAAAGCGGGTCTTGCCGGTGGTCGGCACGAACTCCACAGCGGTCGAGTCGCCCAGCACGGCTGCAGCCACAGCACGGCACACGGCAACGTCAAAACCTTCCCATTCCCCATTCGCATTCGGAGCCGCAAAGCCAACCAGACCGGTGGTCACGCCGCAGTTCAGCTTGCCGCGCGCCTTAACGTCGTCCAGCGTACCGGCAGATGCTGCGCCAGCCGCAAGACCGGCAAAGGCCATTGCGCCCAAAAATACGGATTTTTTCATTTTTACCTCTTCCTGATAGCCCGCCATTCGGCGGTTCTTATTTTCCGGCGATCCCCCGCCGGAAATGAGACCGAAGAAGGGTTTACCCCTAATTCGCGCCCAATTCTGGGCGCATTCATCAACAAACGTCAAGGGCGCGATCAGGAAATTCGATGTGCGCAGCGCGCACAAACTATTCCGGCGTATAATTTTATGCCGTTCGAGGGGCCGAAAAGGTAATTTTTTGAACTCTCAGGAAAAATCGTAGAAGCGTTTGGCGTGCAAAAACTCCTGCCGCTTTACTTCCGCGGCGGCCTGAGCCTCTTCATCTTCGCCCCACTGCTCCTCCTGCCAGCGCTCGTCCAGACGCGACAGCTGCCAGATCTCTTCCGCATCGCGCCAGCCCTGCGCGGCGGCAAAGCCCAGCACCAAAGACCCGGAAATCCCTACCAAATCATGGAACGCGGCCAGCTGAAACGGGGTCATCGCGTGCACTTGCCGGGACAGTTCCTCCAGGGCACCCGCGTCCTGCGGCTGATGCAAAACACCGGTGCGGGGCTGCAGACGGGCGCCCAGCGCATCGGCGGCCCAGTCCAGCACCGGGTCCCATTCGCTTGCTTGACGCAACGTCAACTCCACCGGCGTGTCGGCGCGGTAGCACAAGAGGTCGGAATCGCCGTATTCAGCCAGCATGGCGGCCACTTCGCTGTGCTGATGTGTCACCTTGTCAATCGCCGCATTCGCAGAACGGGTGCAAGGCATGCTCCCAGGGTCAACTGATTCGGTCTGCGCATCCCATTCCGCAGCGATGGCTTGGGCCATCTCCCGGGTGGGCACCACCAGCGGTGCCTTGGCCGGCGTCTTGACCCGGCGGCCATCCAGCTCCACTGCAAATCCGCCTTCGGCCTCCGCCACCGAGACCTCTTTCCAGAACCGTTTCTGTGCCCAGTTGCTCATCTCTCAAGCCTTCCAAATCTCTGCCAGCAGCGGCCGCAGCTCCGCGAAGTCGCGGATCAGGTAATCGGCGCCCAATGTCTCTGCCGGATGGTATCCCCAGGGCACGGCAATGGTGGTGACCCCTGCCGCCTTGCCCATCTCAATGTCAAACCGGGTGTCGCCGATCATTACGGTGCTGCTCCGGTCCACCCCGGTCTCCGCCATCGCCGTCAGCACCATCGAGGGATGCGGCTTCGAGGGATGATGGTCCGCCACCTGCCGGGTCACGAAACACTCCAGCCCATGCGCTGCGATCAGAGCATCGACCCCGCGCTGCGACTTGCCGGTTGCCACGCCCAGCAGATACTCCGGCACCGCGTTGAGCTCCAAAAGCGCTTCGCGCGCACCGGGATAGAGCGGCGAATGCGCTGCTCCCGCAGCCTGGCGGGACAGCATGTACGAGGATTTGTAGCCTTCAACCAGCGCGTCCAGCGTGGCGGCATCCTGTCCCGGTGCCAGCTCCTTCATTGCCAGGGGCAGCGACAGGCCGACAATCGCCAGGATCGCGTCCCGCGCCGGAACCTCCAGTCCAACACCTTGAAAAGCCTCAGTCATCGCGCCGGTGATCGCGCCCTGACTGTCGGCCAGGGTGCCATCCACATCAAACAGGATCAGCCGCAAGGGCGCGCTCACTTCAGATCCTCGAACGGATCATCCGCCGCCAGGTCCTCGGTCCAGCCGAAGGTGTCCCAGCTTTCCTTCATATGCTCCGGCAGCGGCGCCACCACAGCGATCTCCTTGCGGGTCACGGGATGTTCAAACACCATCCGGCGCGCGTGCAGATGCAGCTTCTTCGAGATCACCCCGCCGATCGAGGCGCCCCAGCCGTCGCCCAGGTTCTCCTGCCCCGAACCGCCGTATTTGCCGTCGCCGGCAATCGGATGGCCCATTCCGGACATATGCGCCCGCAGCTGGTGGGTCCGGCCGGTGACCGGCTCCATCGCCACCCAGGCCGCGCGGCTCGCCACACGATACAGAGTAGCATAAAGCGTATGCGCCCGCTTGGCGCCCGGCGTGTCATCGACATCGCGCGGATGCACGTTGATCATCTTCTCGCCTTCGCCGGACTTGCCATGGCCCGGCGCCTTCACCAGGCCATTCTTGATCTCGCCCAGATAGGGCGTCGGCACGCCGGCCACCAAAGCCCAGTAGATCTTGCGGGTGTTCTTATGGCGGAAGGCAGCGGTCAGCGCCTGCGCCGCCTTGCGGTTCCGCGCCAGCACCAGCACGCCCGAGGTATCCTTGTCGAGCCGGTGCACCAGCTTGGGCTTTTCCTCCAGCCCGAATTTCAGCGCCTCGGACAAACCATCCACATGTTTGGTGGTGCCGGAGCCGCCCTGCACCGCCAGCCCCGCAGGCTTGTTCAGCACAATCACATCGTCGTCGCGGTAAATCACGCAGGACTGGATCATCTTGGCATCCGCTGCCGAGATCCGCACCGCGCGCGGCTCGGCCGGCTTGTGATCCGCATCCGGCAGCGGCGGCACCCGCACGGTCTGGCCGGTCTCAACGCGCGAATTCGCCTTCACCCGGCCGCCATCCAGCCGCAGCTCGCCCTTGCGGCACATCTTCTCGATCCGCCCCTGGCTCAGATGCGGAAACAGCCCGCGCAGCCAGCGGTCGATGCGCTGGCCGCCATCGTCCTCACCCACGGTGATCATCTGCACGCCGCTCATGCGAACACTCCTCTGCCTGCCATCAGGCCCAGAAACAGCCCGCCGACCGACAGGCCCACGGACAGAATTACATACAGCGCCGCCTGCCCGAAGGCACCGCGCTCGATCAGATTGGCGGTCTCCAGCGAAAACGCCGAAAACGTGGTGAAGCCGCCCATAAGCCCGGTCATCACCAGGGGGCTTGCCCAGGTCAGGTCCCGCATCGCCGCCGCCACCACAAAGACCCCCATCAGGAAGGAGCCAAGGATGTTCACCATCAGCACCGCCACCGGGAAGTCGTGATGGCCCAGCAGCCGGATCACCCCCAGCCCGGCCAGATAGCGGCACACCGCCCCAACAGCGCCGCCAAAAGCGACCATGGAAACCGAAGTCATCATTCCTGTCCTGTCGCGCGGGGACGCAGGGATGTCAAGTTTTCGCCGCTATGCGCTGCTATCAAGGCTGCTAATGTACTGGCTTTCCTGGCCGCTTTTTTAAAAACACTGCCATTGGAAAAAACATGGACAACGGCACCTACAAACACTGCACCACCCTGCTTCAGAACGGTGCCTTCGAAGCTCTGCAGGAAATCCTTCGCCCTCTTCTGCAAGCGGGAGATCCAGACGCGCAGTACCTGAATCTCATGTTTTCGCTCTCGGAAACTGGAGAGGAGTTTGATGCCAGGCGTGTCAAAGGCCTCCAAGACCTGGCGCGGCACGGCCACAAACGTGCGATCTTTGACCTGGCCTGGCTCTATCGCCACGGAGACGACGGCCTGGCGCAAGATGAATTGAAGTTTCTGCAATTGCTAACCGCATCGTCACTCATGGGAGGCACAGAGGCGGCAGAGCTCTTGAAGGCCTATCTGGCAGCTCAGCTTAACTGGGACTCTTTTCCAGAAACGGGCTGAACAGCGCGCTTCTTTCTGGTCTAAAATACCCCCGCCGGAGGCCCCGGTTTTCCGGCAGGAAAGCCGGACTGCCCCGCTTCAGCCGAAACGCTTGGGCACCGGTTTGCCGGTCAGCCGCTCCCAGTACTCATCCGCCCGCTTTTCAAAGGTCGGCGACTGGCGCGCATCGCTCACATAGAAGCGGCCTGGCGCACCCTCCGGCGCATAAGGCTGGTCAACCCAGCCCCGCGGGTCCTTGTGCGGGCTGCGGTAGCCTTCGTGGCCCAGCTCTGCGGCCCCCTGGTAATGGGCATCGCGCAGATGCAACGGCACCGCCATCGGCGGCTCCTTGGCCACCGCCGCCAGCGCCGCGGCAATCCCGTGGTTGGCAGAGCCGGATTTGGGCGCGCGGGCCACATGCAGCGCCGCATGGGCCAGGATGATCTGCACTTCTGGCAGCCCCACCATCTCAACCGCCTGCGCCGCCGCCACCGCCGTCTGCAGTGCGGTGTTGTCGGCGAGCCCCACGTCCTCCGAGGCCTGGATCATGATCCGCCGCGCGATGAACCGCGGGTCCTCGCCGCCATGGATCAGCCGCGCCAGCCAGTACAGCACCGCATCCGGGTCACCGCCCCTCATCGACTTGATAAAGGCCGATATCACATCATAGTGCTGATCGCCCGAGCGGTCGTGGTTGACCGGCGCCGCCCTGTAGGCCTCCTCCAGCATAGCATCGGTGACCTTGGCCGCACCGCCGGTGTGGCCGATGGCCAGGCTTTCCAGCGTCGTCAGCGCCCGGCGCGCATCGCCGCCTGAGCGGCCCGCGATCACCCGCTTTTGCTCGGCACTCAGAACCACCTCAATGCCGGCCTGAGCCAATTGGCGCAGCCCGCGGTCGAGCACCTCTTCCATATCCTCGATCGAGATCGGCTCCAGCTTCAGGATCGTGGAGCGCGACACAAGCGCCTTTGGCAGCGCGGTATAGGGGTTCTGCGTTGTTGCGCCGATGAAATCGGCGGTGCCGTCCTCGCAGATCGCCAAGAGGTCATCAGCCTGAGTCGCCGAGAACCGGTGCACCTCGTCCACAAATATCAGCAGCGGCCGGATCCGCGCCTCATCGGCCAGCTGGCGGATGTCCTTGACGCCTGCGCGGGTGGCATGCAGCTGGCGGAATTCCTTGCTGAGCATCTCGCCCGTGGCCCGGGCAATCGAGGTCTTGCCGATCCCCGGCGGACCATAGAGCACAATGCTGCCGAGCTGGCCCGCGGCAATCCGGCGCCGCAGGATCGAACCTTCAGCGGTCAGCGCCTTCTGGCCAATGACATCATCCAGCGACCGGGGCCGCAGCGCGGCGGCAAGCGGCTGGCTGCCATGTCCGCCGCCTGCATCAAATAGATCCGCCATTGTTAACCTCGCTTTCGCGGTGATCTGCTGTGCAAGATGGGTGGTCCCGCACCCCCCGCGCGTCAAGTTTCAATTGCCGGAGGCCGCACAGAATCCGCCTGCAGGCTTCGCGCCTGCCGGTCAGAGACGGAACCGCAGCGACATCCGGTTGCCGCGGCGCTGCAGGTCGATCTGGATCCAACGCCCGCTGTCCGACAGGATCGCGTACACGTCATCCGGATTGGCGACCGCCTGGCCATTGACGGCCAGCAGCTGATCGCCCGGCTGCACACCTCCGCGCCCGGCATAAGGGCCCGGGTTGGTGACCACCACCCCCTCGGAGGCAAGCGGCAGGCCAAGCCGCGCGATCACCCGCGGATTGATCCGTGCCACGGTCAGCCCGGGCAGCGCGGTCTTCTCGTCCAGCTGCACCGGATTGGCAGGCGGCTGATCGGGGGCTGCAATCATCGGCACCGCAACCTCTTCCCGCGCATCGCCGCGCAGCCGGGTGATGGCCGAGAGCCCGTCCAGCCCCGCCACCGACATCCGGAACACCATTTCCGAGGGCGAATTCACCACTTCACCGTCCACATGGGTGATCACATCGCCCACCTTGAAGCCCGCCTTGGCAAAGGGGCTTTCGCGGTGCAGGTCCGAGATCACCATGCCTTCGGGCAAATCCATGCCCAGCGAGGCCGCAAGATCCGCGTCCACCGGCTGCCCGGCCATACCGGCCCAGGGGCGCTGGAACTCTTCCGAGCCGCGGCGGGCCTGGCTCACAAACTCCTTCACCAGATTGGCCGGAATCGCAAAGCCGATGCCGTTGGAGCCGCCGGAGCGCGACAGAATGCGGGTGTTGATGCCGATGAGATCGCCGTTCACGTCGATCAGCGCACCGCCGGAGTTGCCCGGATTGATCGGCGCGTCGGTCTGGATGTAATAGCCAAAGCCATCGCCTGCACCCATGCCGGTGCGCGCAAGGCCCGAAATGATGCCGCTGCTGACGGTCTGGCCGACACCGAACGGGTTGCCGATTGCCAGCGCCAGCTCGCCAACCTCGACCTGATCGCTGTCGCGCAGGTTCAGATGCGGCAGGTCTTCGGCAGCTTCCAGCTGCAGGATGGCCAGGTCGCTGGCCTTGTCGCCCAGGATCACCTGCGCGTTGTACTCCCGCCGGTCCGCCGTCACCACGCGGATCTCGGTGGCCATGCCAACCACGTGGTAATTTGAAACCACGATGCCGTCCCCCGACAGGATCACACCGGACCCCAGCGAGTTTTCCACCCGCGGCTGCGGCTTGGCAAAGCCCCGGAAGAAATCATCGAAGAACGGGTCGTTCATGAAAGGCGAGCGGCGCTGCTGCACCTGGCGCACCACCTTGGCGTAGATATTCACCACCGCAGGCGAGGCCTGTTTGACCAGCGGCGCAAAGCCCAGCGCGATTTCGGCCTGGCTCTGCGGCACTTGGGTTTCCGCGGCGGCAGGCAGGGCCAGGATGATGGCGAGGGCGGTCAGGGCGGGACGGATCATGCGGGCTCCAGCAAAATGTTGCCCGAAGGATATGCGGAGAGAACGCCCGGATTGCAAGGCAGGAGGCTGCCGGGGCCGGCGCGGGGGGGGGGGGCCCTGCCCCTCTTGGCCTCGCGGCCAATTCACCCCGGGATATTTAGAACCAGAAAGAAGCTGAGACAGAGTATCAGTCCAGCGGCGCGTGCAGCCTGGTGCCCTTGGTAATAATTCCGCCGCGGCTGCCAGGGGTGATGCTGCCATAGCGCTGCTTGAAGCATTCCGGCAGCTCCCGGTCGCCTTCGGGAGACAGCCACAGGCGGAACAGGTGGCGGCGGCGGCCGGGCTCCGGCCAGTCGGTGAAGCCGGTGCGGTCGTGCAGCTGCGAATGGTTATAGACAAACTGCATGTCGCCCGGCTGCAGCCGCATGGTCAAATGCAGCTCCGGGTCATTGGCCAGGGCGTCAAACATGTCCAGAGCCTCAACATGCTCCGGCGTCAGCCGCATCGCGTCCGGAAACCGCTGGGCGCTGCCGATGTACTGGCGCTGATAGAACACGGTGAGCTTGCCCTGGTGCCAGCTGAGCGGCGGAATGGTCATAAAAGGCTGCATGCCCTCGGGCACCTCGCCGCGCCGGTCGGTGGCCAGCGGGTCAAACAGGCGCTCCAGCAGGTCCAGCCGTTCTGCACGCATCCGGTTATAGATCGCCTCGGCGCTGACCAGCAGGGAATCCCCGCCCTCCCTGGCCTCCTGCAGGCACAAAAGCCCGACCACGTCAGCGCTGTCGGTGTGGAAGGTCTGGCGCTCATGGGTCTGGTAGATACGGGTGTTCGGATCATTGGCATCAGCACCAATGTCGCGCACATGGCCGAGGATATGGCCTGCTGCATTCTGCGATCGGGCGGAGCCCAGATGCGCCCCCACCCCGCAAAAGATGGCCGCTGCCATCTCCTGGCTGTAGCCTGCCACCGGCAGACCGCGCAGCACCTCGAACCCGATGCCGTTCAGCAGCTTGCCCTTCAAGGCTTCCAGGTGTCCGGCAAAACGGGTCAGCGGGAAATCCGCCTTGGTGATTTCCCCGATATCCCGGCCCAAGCCCAGAAAATGCCGGGCCGCCTGCTCCAGATCGGCGATGTCCTCCGCTGCCAGCTGCACCAGCCAGCGCTCAGGATGCGCCTGCATGTTTCTGCCGGTCCAGGCGGCAGGGCCATCAATCCGTTCCGGCAATTGTCGGTTCTGCATCGGTGTGTCCTCTGTCGCGCATGCCGGTCCGGTATATCAAAGGCACCGCAAAGCCTGAAGCGGACCCGCAGCAAAGCAGCTGTTTGCCGTCCTCTTGCCCGCGCCTATCCAGCCCGCTGACGGTGCAGGAACAGAAACTGGCCAGCGTGCGGCTGAACTGCTCCGGTCTGGCACGGCCGGAATCTTTTGCCCCGGCAACGCCATTTCTCTGAACCGCAGACACGCCCGCCAAGCTCCAAGGCCGCAGGGCGGGCGCTGTAAGAGAGCTGTGATGGCAGAGCGCTTGCGGCAGGCACGCCCCGCCGGGTACGTGCCCTGTTCCGAAATTTCAGACTTCGGCCAATGCATCAGCAGGGCTGCCAGCAGCCGTTTTCGCACGCCTGGCCTCTACCGCATCTGCCAGTCTTTCCAGCTCGGCCACCGTGTCCTCCCAGCCCAGGCAGCCATCGGTGACCGATTGCCCGTAGGTCAGCTCTCCTTTGCCCAGATCCTGGCGGCCCGCCACCAGATGGCTTTCAATCATCACACCTGTGATACGCTGGTCACCGCCTGCAATCTGCTCTGCCACATCGGTCAGAACGGCCGGCTGTTTCAGGGGGTCCTTGCCGCTGTTGGCATGGCTGGCATCGATCATCACGTGGCCGCGGATGCCGTCCTTCTCCGCCAGCTTGCAGGCCGCATCCACCGAAGCCGCGTCATAGTTGGTGCCGCCGCCGCCGCGCAGGATCAGGTGGCAGTCCGGGTTGCCGCTGGTGGCAGCAATCGCCGCGCGGCCCGATTTGGCCAGTGCCATGAAATGATGCGGATGCGCTGCCGAGCGCACTGCATCCACCGCGATCTGCACATTGCCGCGGGTGCCGTTCTTGAACCCTACCGGGCAGGAAAGCCCTGAGGCCATTTCGCGGTGGATCTGGCTTTCGGTGGTGCGGGCGCCGATGGCGGCCCAGGCAACCAGATCGGAGATGTACTGCGGCACCGCTGTATCCAGGAACTCTGTGCCCACAGGCAGGCCCAGCGCGTTGATGTCCAGGCACAGCCGGCGGGCCAGGCCCAGGCCCTCGTTAATGCGGAACGAACCGTCAAGCCCTGGATCGTTGATCAGGCCTTTCCAGCCGCTGATGGTGCGGGGCTTTTCGAAATAGACCCGCATCACGATCTCCAGCTGCCCGGCCAGGCGTTCGCGCAGCGGCTGCAGCCGTTTTGCATAGTCCATCGCCGACTTGGGGTCGTGGATGGAACAGGGCCCCACAACCGCGGCAAGCCGGTCATCGCGCCCGTGCAGGACGCTCTGGATTGCGGCGCGGCTGGCCAGCACTGTGCCAGCCGCGGCCTCGTTGGCCGGCAGCTGCAGGGCGAGGTCTTCGGGAGAGATCAGTTCCTGCATGCCGGTGATGCGGAGATTTTCGGTTTGCGGTGTCATGTCCTTGCTTTCTTGGCGGGCGCCCTTCGCCGGCAGGCATGAAAAAAGCCGCCTGCGGGTGCGGGCGGCTGGTTGGTGTCCTGGTGCTTTCTGACTGGTTTTCAGAATGCGATGACCCCTCCGTCCGCCGTGTGGCGCGGATAGAAGAAATACCAGAATGCGGCAACGATACGGGTCATGGGCCGGACGCTAACGGAGTTTCCCAGGCCTGTCACCCCGGAAAATCATCCCGCTGTGTTTCAGCGGAATTGCACTGGGCAGGCCCTCCGCCGGAGAGAGCCTGCCGTTTTGCGCCTTTGCCAGCAGATCAGAAGTCCTGCCACAGCTCGCGGGCAGCGTTGCCGTCGGCCTCCGGCACCGCGCCAGGCGCCGGGCTGGCCGCAACTTCCCAGTCATCTCCGCCATGGGCAGTGGGCTGCGCATTGACCTCCGGCTCCGCTGCTGCGGCGGGACCGGGATGCGCCTTGCCGCCTCCTTCAACCTTGAACCGGGCAACAAGCTCCGACAGCTTGCCCGCATCGGAGTTCAGCATATGGCCCGCTGCCGTGGCCTCTTCCACCATGGCTGCGTTCTGCTGTGTCACCTGATCAAGCTGCGTCATGCCGGTGTTGATCTCGGCGAGGCCAGTGGACTGTTCGGCGGCGCCTTCGGCAATCTCCGACACCAGCTGCGAGATATGGCTGACCCGGCCAACGATGGACTGCAGCGCATCGCCGGCACGGCCGACCAGGTCGACGCCCTGCTCGACCTGCCGCGAACTGTCGCCGATCAGGGTCTTGATCTCCATCGCCGCATCCGAGGAGCGCTGCGCCAGAGCCCGCACTTCCGAGGCCACCACCGCAAAGCCGCGGCCCGCTTCGCCGGCACGGGCCGCCTCGACCCCGGCGTTGAGCGCCAGCAGGTTGGTCTGGAAGGCGATGTCGTCGAT
>NZ_JWLD01000062.1 GCF_000813725.1 Leisingera sp. ANG-Vp | reverse complement strand
GCTGTATCAATGGCGGGGGGTGGCGGAGACCGTGGGCATGCAGCACATCGTGCGCCATTACTACTACAGCCACGACACCATCAACCCGCACCGGATCATCCCCATCAATCCGGACATCGATTGGCTGGAGCCGCACCGCCGCGGCTGACCTGCCGCAAGATGACGCCAATCAGCGTCACATCGGTAAACACCGCGTCAAATTGGGAGTTCACGCACGGGCCAGGTTGCTTTATTAACCACCTTGTCTCATACGGCATCCGACCTGTTCGGAGAGAATGTTTCACCGGTGGCTACCGAGATGCTTGAACCCCTGCCCGACAATGCAACTGTGCCCCGGGATCACGGCGGCAATCTGAGCGCCGCCATGGATGAATTCGGCGGCGCCCGCAGCGATTGGATGGATCTGTCCACCGGGATCAATCCGCATCCCTATCCGCTGCCTGAGTTCACCGCCGCCGATTGGGGCGCCCTGCCCGACGCGGCTGCTTTGGCCGGTTTGGAACAGGCGGCGCGGTCGTTCTGGAGCATTCCGGATGAGGCTGCCGTGCTCGCGGCCCCCGGCGCCTCGGCCCTGATTGCTGCCATCCCCGCCCTGGCCGAGCCGCGCTGGGTGCAGATCACCAAGCCGACCTATAACGAGCACGCCGCCGCCTTTGAGGCCCGCGGCTGGATCATCCGCGTTGACGGCCCGGCTGAGGCGCGCGTTGCGGTGCATCCGAACAACCCCGATGGCCGCATGTGGAGTGAAGACCAGCTCAACGCGCCGCTCACCGTGATTGACGAGAGCTTCTGCGACGTCTGCCCCGGTGAAAGCCTGATCCGCATGGCGGCCCGCCCCGGCGTTGTCGTGCTGAAGAGTTTCGGCAAATTCTGGGGCCTTGCAGGTATGCGGCTGGGGTTTGCTATCGGTGACCCGAAGCTGATCAGGGAACTCTCAACGTGGCAAGGCCCGTGGGCCGTTTCCGGCCCGGCGCTGCGCACCGGCGCGCAGGCCCTGCAGGATCAGGCCTGGGCTGAAGACACCCGCAACCGCCTGCGGCAGGATGCGGCCCGGCTGGACGAACTGGTGCTGGCCAAAGGTGCCAGCCTGGCGGGGGGCACCGATCTGTTCCGGCTTTACAGCGTGGACGATGCCGCCGCCTGGCAGGAGAGACTGGCCCGCGCCCATATCTGGAGCCGCATCTTTCCCTATTCCAAAACTTTCCTGCGCCTCGGCCTGCCGCCCGCCAGCGGCTGGGAGCGGCTGGAGGCCGCGCTATGACCGCCGCAGCAATGCTGGCGCTTGCATTACTGCTGGACGCCGTTCTCGGCGAGCCGAAATGGCTGTGGTCCCGCATTACCCACCCGGCGGTGCTGATGGGCAGGCTAGTCGGCTTTCTCGACCGCAAGCTAAACACCGGCCCCAGCCGCCGCACCAATGGTGTGATCGCCGCCGCGGTGCTGATCCTGTGCGGTTTCGTTGCTGGCAAGCTGCTGTCGCTGCCCGGCGCGCTGGTGGAGATCCTGGCGGCCGCCTTCCTGATCGCCCAGCGGTCGCTGACCGAGCATGTGGCCGCCGTCGCCAAGGGGCTGCAGCGCAGCCTAGCTGAAGGACGCGGTGCGGTAGCGATGATTGTCAGCCGCGACACGGCAGAGATGACGGCGCCGCAGGCTGCCCGTTCGGCCATAGAAAGCGGTGCCGAGAATATGTCGGACGGCGTCATTGCCCCCGCCTTCTGGTTCCTGATTGCCGGCCTGCCGGGGCTGATCATCTACAAGATGGTCAACACCGCCGACAGCATGATCGGCTACCGCAATGACCGGTATGAGGACTTCGGCTGGGCCTCTGCGCGGCTGGATGACCTGCTGAACCTGATCCCCGCCCGTCTGACCGGGCTGCTGATCGCCCTGGCAGGCGGCCAGCTGCGCCACTGGGGCGCCATTGCCGCCGACGCCCGCCAGCACCGCTCGCCCAATGCCGGCTGGCCCGAGGCCGCCATGGCCCGTGCCCTGGGCACGTCTCTGGCGGGCCCGCGCTCCTATGACGGGCAGATGCGGGACTTTCCTTGGGTCAACGCAGGCGGCACCAAAAGCGCAAATGCCGAGACCATCACCCGGTCAGTCGCCATTCTTTGGCAGGCCTGGGCGCTGGCCTTGGCTCTGACAGTTGCCATCGCCGCAGTTTTCTAGCACATAAGGTGCTGTGGGAGCGGTAAGACCAAGGAGCGCCAGAACCATGCGCCTATTGCCCTTCGTCCTCGCAGCTGGATTGCTGCCAGCGGCGGCAGCAGCCCAATGCGGCGGCGGTTTTCAGAATTTCGTCAAGCTGATGAAGGATGAGGCGGTTCAGGCCGGCTACGACACCGCGACGGTCAACGCCTTCTTCGCAGGGACCCGGCAGGACAGCCGCGTGCTCAAGGCCGACCGCGGCCAGGGCGTGTTCCAAAAACCCTTCATCGAGTTTTCCCGCCGCCTGATCTCGCAGAACCGCCTGACCCGCGGCCGCCAGATGGCCCAGAAACACGACGGCACTTTCCAGCGGATTGAAAGCACCTATGGCATCGACCGCGGCGTGCTGCTGGCCTTCTGGGCGTTTGAGACGGATTACGGCGGCTATCAGGGCGATTTCAACACCCGCGATGCGCTGGTCACCCTGGCACATGACTGCCGCCGCCCGGAGCTGTTCCGCCCGCAGGTGTTCTCGGCGCTGGAACTGTTCAGCCAGGGCAATTTCGACCCCAAGCGGACCACCGGCGCCTGGGCGGGTGAAATCGGCATGGTACAGATGCTGCCCGGCGACATTCTGGAGCATGGCGTCGATGCTGATGGCGACGGCAAGGTCAGCCTCAAAACATCCGCTCCGGACGCGCTGATGTCCGGTGCAAGGATGCTGTCGCATCTGGGCTGGCAGCCGGGACAGCCCTGGCTGCAGGAAGTCACTATCCCGCAGGACCTGGACCTGTCTCTGACTGGCACCGCCCGCAAGAAATCCGTGGCGCAGTGGCGAGACTTGGGTGTTGCTGCCCGGGACGGGCACTTGCCTGACAAATCCATGCGCGCCTCACTGCTGCTGCCGCAGGGCCACAAAGGGCCGGCATTCCTCGCCTACCCGAATTTCGACGTCTACTTCGAGTGGAACCAGAGCTTCACCTATGTGCTGACGGCAGCCTATTTCGCCAACCGGCTGCAGGGCGCCGAAGTCTATGACGCCGGCAAGCCCGAAGGCGGCCTCTCCGGCACCCAGATGAAACAACTGCAGCAGAAATTGCAGGCCCTGGGCCATAACGTCGGCAAGATCGACGGCATCCTCGGCGCCCGCACCCGGCTGGCAGTGCAGAAGGAACAGGCCCGGCTTGGTCTGCCCGCTGACGCCTGGCCGACACCGGCACTGCTGCAGAGGCTTTAACGCACCGGGAACCGCTCGCCCTTCTCAGTAATCAGGATCACGCGGCTGCCGTTGCGGACATAGAGATCGCAACGGGCAAAGCCGTTGGCGAAGTCGACGCAAATGCTGCCGTCGGCAGCAATCCGGTAGGTGCCCCAGGCGGTGCCGCCGCCATTCTCAGGCGCGTAGGTATAGGAATAAACCCCATCGCTGCCATAGAGGGACTCGCCGCCGTCAAAAAAGCGGAAGGACTGCCCCGGCAGCGCCTCAAGCTCGTTCTGCGCAAAGGGGGTATCGCCAGGCTTCAGAGGCCACTCTCCGGCCAGCGCATGGCTTGCCATCAGGCATAGAAAAAGGGGCATGATCTGTTTCATGCCCCTTACACTAACGGCTGATCCTGCAACGCGCTGTCACGTTCCGGTGACGGCTGGGATTACCAGCCGATGAACTCCTCAAAGTCCTGCATGGCGCGGTTCCATTTGCCCACGGCCTGGGCAAAATCGTCTGGCGTCATACCCTGGTTGCCCAGGTAAATGTCCATTTCGATCCGGGCTGACCCCTCGTCGGAAATATACCCTCGGGCGAAACGGTTGTTGTTGTTCCACTCGTTGATCTTGGCCAGCCGCACGCCGCCATCGGTCTGATACCCCGAGAAAAATTGGATCTCGCTGCAATTCGCATTGTTGCTGCAGCCATAATAGTAGACCGAGAAATCATTGCCGTAATATTCGACCTTCAAGTTCGGATCGCCTACGCTGTCAGTCGTCACCTCAACCTGTGCGCCTTCATCCCTGAAGAAGCTGGCCACACTGTCGCCGGTCTTGGCCACCACATTCTGGGCCTCAGCGGCCACCGGCATCATCAGCGCCGCAGAGGCGGCAATTGCTTTCAGCATATTCATTTGTCACTCCACCAAATTTATCACTTTTCTAGGCCGCAGCGCCGATCCCCGCGGCGCTGCCCCTTCAAGCTACCATCGCCTCTGCTTTCTTCAGGTCAACTGAAACCAGCTGGCTCACGCCTTTTTCCTGCATGGTGACGCCAAACAGCCGGTCCATCCGCGCCATCGTCACCGCATGGTGGGTGATGATCAGGAAGCGGGTGTCGGTCTGGCGGCACATCTCGTCCAAGAGGTCGCAGAAGCGGGTGACATTGGCATCATCCAGCGGCGCGTCGACCTCGTCCAGCACACAGATCGGCGCCGGGTTCGACAGGAACACCGCAAAGATCAGCGCCATTGCGGTCAGCGTCTGCTCGCCGCCGGAGAGCAGCGACAGGGTCGACAGCTTCTTGCCCGGCGGCTGGCACATGATTTCCAGGCCTGCATCCAGCGGGTCGTCGCTTTCGACCATCACCAGATTGGCCTCGCCGCCGCCGAACAGATGGGTGAACAGCATGGCAAAGCTGTTGTTGACCTGTTCAAACGCGGTCAGCAGCCGTTCGCGGCCCTCGCGGTTGAGGCTGGCAATACCGTCGCGCAGGGTCTTCACCGCGCCTTCCAGGTCGAGCTTCTCAGCCACCAGCGTGTCGTGTTCGTTCTGTACGCCGCGGGCGTCTTCCTCGGCGCGCAGGTTCACCGCACCCAGGGCATCGCGCTGACGCTTGTAGCGGTCCACGTCGTGCTCCAGATCGTCCGAGGCAGGCATTTCGTCCGGCGACACGCCAAGCTTTTCCAGCAGTGCCTGCGGTGTGATCTGCTGCGCTTCGATGATCCGGCCCGCCGCCTGGGTCACCGCATCCTTGGCGGCATCGCTGCGTGCTTCGGAGCGCGCCCTTGCCTCACGTGCCTCGGAGGCCAGCCGCTCGCATTCGCGTTCCTTGTGGACCGCTTCGCGCAGTTCGGCCTCGGCTGCAATCAGTGCTTCGGTTGCGGCGGATTTGCGCGCCTCGGCTTCCGAGATCGCCCCGTTCAGCTCTTCCCGCTTTTCGGCAATCTCCGCCGGAACCGCATTGGCCTCTTCCAGCTCCTCCTGCGAGGCTTCGCGGCGCTCGGCCAGTTCCTCGATCCGCGCTTCGGCGCTTTCCAGACGGTGGCGCCAGCCCGAAAGCTCCTTGGTCACTTCCTGCGCGCGCTTGGTGCGGGCCTCGCCCTCGCGGCGCAGCTCGTCATGGCTGGAGCGGTGCGTCAGCATGGTGATCCGCGCTGCCTCAACCGCCTGTTTGATGTCCTCAACCGCAGTGCGGGCCTGATCCAGATCGCCCAGATCCCCCAGCGCCTTTTCGGCCTCTTTCAGCTGCAGGCTGGCGTTCAGCGCGTCTTCCGCATGGCGGGAGACGGCAATTCCTAAGGTCTCAAGTTTGGCTTCAGCCAAGTTGCGGTCGGCCTCCGCGCGGCTGAGGGCACGGGCTGCATCCGCCACGCGCTGGTCCGCCACCCGGCGCGCCTGGCGGGCGTTCTGGTCAGCCAGCGTCACCTCTTCCAGCTTGCGCAGCAGCATCTCATGCGCGGCGCGGGCACCGTCAGCCTTGGCGCTGACCCGCTCCATTTCCTGCTTCAGCGCTTCCAGCTTGTTGAGCTGCTCCAGCCGCAGCGCTGCTGCGCTTGGCGCATCCTCGGCCCAGGCCCGGTAACCGTCCCAGCGCCACAGGTCGCCCTCAGCCGTCACCAGCCGCTGGCCCGGGCGCAGCTGTGCCTGCAGACCTGCAGCGGCGTCGCCGTCCACCAAGCCGATCTGCGCCACCCGGCGCGACAGGGCATCGGGGCCGGAGACAAACAGCGCAAGCGGCTGCACGCCCTCCGGCAAGGGCGCATCGCGGTCATAGCCTGACAGGGCCACCCAGCCGGTCGGCCCATCCCTGTCTGCCAAAGGCGCCCGCAAGTCATCAGCCAGCGCAGCGCCCAGGGCCTTCTCATAGCCAGGTGCCACGCTCAGCTCATCCAGGACCTGGCCGCCTTCGGCTGTGTCGCGCTCCACCAGTTTGGCCAGAGCCGTCACTTCGGCCCGCAACGCGCCCAGTTCGCCTTCAGCCTCCGAGCGCTGCGAGCGTGCCTCGGCCTCGCGGGCCTGGGTCTCGGTGCGGGCTTCATCAGCCGCCGCCAGCGCCTCTTCGGCCATTTCCGAGGCTTCGCGGGCCTCTTCCTCAGCCGTCACAGCCGCATCGAATTTCTCTTCGGCCAGCTCCAACGCTTCCTGCGCCTCGGCTTGGGCACCGCGGGCTTTCTCCGCCTCGCCTTCCGAGCGGCCCAAAGCGCGCTGGCAATCCTCGACCGCCCGGCGGGCTGATTGATGCCGGGCCGCAAGGCGCGCCACATCCTCGGTCACCTGCGCCAGATGGTCTTCGCGCGCCTGCAGGACCGAACCTGCATCGCGGGCCAGTTCCGCCGCTTCCGCCAGTTTACCGTCATGCCCATCGCCAGCCTTGGACAGCTCGCGCTGCTCCCATTCCAGCCGTTCGATGGTTTCGCCCGCGTCCTTGTTCAGGCCCGCTTCGCGCTCGATGTCGTTGCCGAGCTGCACAATCCGGTTGCTGAGCCGTTCAATGGTCTGGCGCGCCTGCGCCTCCTGATCGCCCAGCGAATCCCGCTGTACAACCAGCCGCTGCAGAATGGCCGCGGCAATGGCCTCTTCCTCGCGCAGCGGCGGCAGTTTTTCCTCAAAGGTGCCGCGCTGCGCCGCTGCGGCGCGCACCAGCGCCTCCGCCTTGGCGGCCTGCTCAACCCGCACCCGCAGCTCATCTTCAGAGGCCAGCCGTGCCTCATCCGCTTCGCGCCAGCGGCGGTACAGCAGCATGCCTTCCGCCAGCCGCAGCTTCTCGCCGATCTCGCGGTAGCGTTGCGCCTGCCGCGCCTGCTTGGCCAGCTGTGCCAGCTGCGCCGCCAGCTGCTCGATCACGTCATCGACGCGCAGCAGGTTGGCCTCGGTGTTCTTCAGCTTCAGCTCGGCCTCGTGACGGCGCTGATAAAGGCCGGAGATCCCCGCCGCCTCTTCCAGAATGCGCCTCCGCGCCTTGGGCTTGGCATTGATCAGCTCGGCAATCTGCCCCTGCCGCACCAATGCCGGCGAGTGCGCCCCGGTCGAGGCATCGGCAAACAGCATCTGAACGTCGCGCGCGCGCACATCCTTGCCGTTGGACTTATAGGCGCTGCCCACATCGCGGGTGATCCGGCGCACGATCTCAAGCGCATCCGCTTCGTTGAAGCCCGAGGGCGCCAGCCGTTCGGAGTTGTCGATGTTGAGGCTCACCTCAGCAAAGTTGCGCGCGGGCCGCGAGGACGTGCCGGCAAAGATCACATCTTCCATGCCGCCGCCGCGCATCGCCTTGGCGCGGGTCTCGCCCATCACCCAGCGCAGCGCCTCGAGAAGATTGGATTTGCCGCAACCGTTTGGACCCACAACCCCTGTCAGCCCGTCGGCGATGACCAGTTCGGTAGGATCAACAAAGCTTTTGAAGCCGTTCAGCCTGAGCTTGGAAAACCGCAAAGCTGCCCCTTCGTGATTCCGTATCGAGAAAGTTCAGCGGTTCCTACCCTGCGAGTCAACGCTCCGCACCCCCAAATCGGGGCGAATTCGCCTCAATCGCCACCATATCTTGTGGATAACCCGGATGGAGCGGCGATGTTCCGCCAAGCTGCCCCGGTTCTGCCTTCACGCCGGGCTGAGCAACCGTCCCAGCCGGGCAATCCCCTCTTCAATCGCCGCATGGTTCGAATTGGAAAAGCTCAGCCGGATCGTATTGGCGCCGCTGCCATCGGCGAAAAACGCCTGACCGGGAACAAAGGCCACCCGTTCTGTCTCCAGCGAACGGGCCAGCAAAGCGGCACCGTCCGTACCCGCCGCCAGGGTCATCCAGACAAACATGCCGCCCTCGGGCCGGGTCCACTCAACGCCCTCAGGCATGTGGTCCTCCAGGGCCGCCAGCATCACGTCGCGGCGGCGCTGATAGACCGCGTGCAGCTGCTCGACGTGTTCATCGAAACAGGCCTCGGCAACTGCGTGCACCGCCATCTGGTTGATGGTCGACGTGTGCAGATCAGCCGCCTGCTTCAGCAGCACCATCTGCGAGATCACCGGTTTGGCCGCCACCGCCCAGCCCAGCCGCAGCCCCGGCGACAAGGTTTTGCTGAAAGAGCCGCAATAGATGGTGCGGCAGTCCTCGATCGAGCCCTTCTGCTTCAGTTCCAGCGCCAGCACCGGCGGCACTGGCTCGCCATCGTAACGCAGCGACTGATAGGCGGCGTCTTCGATCACAGCGCAATCCAGCGCCTCGGCCAGCTCCAGCAGCCGCAGCCGCCCGGCCCGCTCCAGGGTTTCGCCGGTCGGATTGGCGAAATCCGGTGAGAGATAGGCAAATTTCACCCTGCTGCCCGCCTCTGCCGCAGCCTCAGCATAGCTTTCGGCCAAACGGTTGGTTTTCAAGGCCAGCCGGTCATAACGCGGCTCATAAGCGTTGAAGGCCGCCAGCGCGCCCAAATAGGTTGGCCAGCCGACCAGCGCCGTGTCGCCGGGCGACAGGAACAGCTTGCCCAGATAGTCCAGCGCCTGCTGCGAGCCGGAGGTGATCAGCACGTTGTCCGCATCGCAAGTGATGCCGATCTTCGCCATCTCGCCGACGATCCATTCCCGCAGCGGCAGGTAGCCCTCGCTGACCGAGTACTGCAGCGCCAGCGCCTGCCGTTCGGGCGTCAGCGCGTTCTTGAACGCCTCGGCAAATTCATCCGCCGGAAACAGCGCCGGGTCCGGGATCCCGCCGGCAAAGGAGATGATATCCGGCTGATCCAGCAGTTTCAGCAGCTCGCGGATTTCCGACGCCTTCATCCGGTTGTTCCGGGCGGCAAAGATCTGATCTAGCTGCATGGCTCTCTCCCCGCTCATGATCTAGCGTCACGGTACGGGCACGCAAATTAATGTCAATAATACTGACCTATTGTTACAGCCTTCGTGAACGCCCCGCCTTGCGGCGCCCTGGCAAGCGTGGTCATATGATTTGACCAATTTTAACGAGCCCGCCTATGCCGTTCCAGAAAGTCCAGCCCGAGAAACTCTCCGCCTCCGTCGTCAAGCAGATCGAGCAGCTGATCCTGCGCGGCATCCTGACACCGGGCGAGCGCCTGCCGTCCGAACGCGAACTGGCCGAGCGCCTGGGCGTCTCCCGTCCCTCCCTGCGCGAGGCCATCGGGGAGCTGCAAGAGCGCGGGCTATTGACCTCCAAGGCAGGCTCCGGCGTGTTTGTGGGGGATGTGCTGGGCTCGGCTTTTTCCCCTTCGCTGATCCAGCTCTTTGCCACCCATGACGAGGCGGTGTTCGACTACCTCTCCTTCCGCCGCGACATGGAGGGGCTGGCGGCCGAGCGCGCTGCCCGCTTTGGGTCGGATTATGATCTGCAGGTGATCCAGACGATCTTCGAAAAGATGGAAGCAGCCGGCAACCCGGCAACTTCTGAGGAAGCAGCCAGGCTCGACGCCCAGTTCCACTCTGCCATCATGGACGCCAGCCACAACGTCATCATGCTGCATATGATGCGCTCGATGTTCGACCTGCTGCAGCAGGGCGTGTTCTACAACCGCCGCATCATGTTTCAGCAGCACACGACATATGAGGCGATCCTGGAGCAGCACCGGGCCATCAACACTGCTCTGCAGGCCCGTGACCCGCAAGCGGCCCGCTCCGCGGTCGAGAGGCACCTGGACTATGTGAAACAGGCCCTCACCGACCATCAGCGCGCCGAACGCAACGCCGAAGTGGCAAGGCAGCGGCTGGAGCATGAGACCGGGAAAGGGTGACGATGCAGGTTTATGACCGACAAGCGGATTTAGTTGCCATGGTTTGAGAAAACTCCAATGACTGCTTTGAAGGTTAACCTATGCAGGCTTCAGGTTGAGCGCGTTGTTCTGGGTTAGTCCGTCGCTTACACCCAGATTTCAGTTGTTGGCGCCAAGAAGACAGCCTCGCGCAAATCATCGTCCGCAAGGAACTCGCGCGGTTTTTTGTTGCCCTCAAAAATTGGTCGATTTTCTGCAGCCTCATCAATGGCAAACGACATACCATTAGAGAAAGAAATCCGCATCGAACGTTGATGTAATTCTAGCGACGTTATCTTTGAGCCGACCAGATTAGGACTGAGGTTATCAACGTCGCCGGTTATCCAAGGTTGCGGTCTTCCATAGTCCTCGAAGAAAGGGTCTTGGATGAGAATACCGTCGGCGACCATCCATTCACCGGCACCCCAAATTGCGACAACCAGCCACTCTTCTCCCAATCGTAAGCCAAAAAAACCAGGGCCACCCATGCCGTAAGTACCGACGTACGTCAGTAACTCATCAACCTGACGACCTGTAACTTGCTCAACTGAGAGAGCATTGGGAACAAACGGTATCAAATGTCCGCTTGGGCCAACTGCCCCGCGTTCGTCGTCCGGTATCGGCTGAGATGGATCGGGTATCTCAAATTCGTAGCGCATCGACGACATTGGTCCCATATCTGCCAACTGACGTTTAGAGCTCCAAGCCAAGAACTGCCGTGAAAATGGCAGTTTTCCACCAATGGCGAGACGGACCAAATATTTTCCGAAGCCTGTCACCTGATTGCTCCAATAACCAAGAAGCCGACATTTGCGCAGGTCGAAGCATTTGTCAAAATGTGCTAAAAACGCCCCCTTCCCCAAACAAAAAAACCCGGCCACTAGGACCGGGTTCTTTTAACTTGTCTGTATCAGCTCAAGCTTAGTGCAGCTTGGCGTCCACATCCGCGATGGCGGCGTCGATCAGCTTGTTGGCCTCGGTCGCGGTCATCTGCTTGGAGATCACCTGATCCGCGGCGGCAACAGCGATGGAGATCGCCTGGTCGCGCACTTCCTTCACAGCCGAAGCTTCTGCCGAAGCGATCTGCTCCTGAGCAGCCGCCAGACGGCGGGCGATGGAGGTTTCCAGATCCGCTTTGGCCTGCTCGGCTGCGCGGGCAGCTTCGTCACGGGCCGCAGCCACGATCTGATCGGCCTGGGCCTGAACTTCCTGCTGCTTGCGCTCGTAGGACGCCAGAACGGTCTGGGCCTCTTCACGCAGGGCGCGGGCTTCGTCCAGTTCCTTCTGGATGCCTTCGGCGCGGTTGTCGAGCTGGCCAGCCAGCAGCGACGGCACCTTGGCAAACAGCAGAATGCCGATGAACAGCAGGAATGCCAGCGCAACAACCAGGTTGGTGTTGGACAGGTCCATGCCGCCGCCGGCCGCAAATGCGGGCGATGCTGCGCCAAGGGTCAGGGCAAGAGCGAGAATATTGCGCATGTCCTTATCCTTTCGTCCGCTCGGCAACTGCCGCGGCAATTGCGTCTGCGTCTGCGGCACCGCCCAGCGCGGTCACCAGCTCAGCAGCGGTATCGGTGGCAACAGCCTTCACGCTTTCCAGCGCGCCGGCCTTGATGTCGGCGATAGCCTTTTCAGACTCGGCCGCCTTGGCAGCGATCTGCTCGTCTGCTTTGGCAATTGCCTCGTCCAGCCCGGCCTGGATTTCTGCGCGGGTCTCAGCAGCGATGCGCTGAGCCTCGGCACGGGCATCCGCCAGAGCTTTGTTATATGCGTTTTCGGCCTCGACAGCCTTGGCTTTCAGGTCTTCAGCCGCGGCGAGGTCGTTGGTGATGGTCCCCTGACGCTCGGCCAGCACCGCTGCAATGCGGGGCAGCGCGACGCGCGACAGGATGAGGTAGATCACGACCAGGGCGACCACGAGCCAGAAGATCTGGTTCCCGAAGGTCGAGAAGTCCAGCTGCGGCATTGCGGAACCGCCGCCGTGTGCTGCCTCTTGCGTATTTGATGCCATGTCGTCCTCCCAGGAACTTGCCGTTACACCGGGCAGCGCAGGATCTGCACTGCCCGGCCGTAAGGAAATAGGTTCCTAAGGTCTTAGACGGCGAACATCAGCAGCAGAGCGACCAGGAACGAGAAGATGCCCAGTGCTTCTGCAAACGCGATGCCGATGAACAGGGTTGCGGTCTGGCCGGCTGCTGCCGACGGGTTGCGCAGAGCGCCTGCCAGGAAGTTGCCAGCCACGTGGCCCACACCGATTGCGGCTGCGCCGGAACCGATTGCTGCCAGGCCTGCGCCGACGAACTGACCGAGTTGTGCGATATCGCCTTCCATGATTTCTCTCCTTACGATGGAATGTGGTGATTTCTAGTTTGGGCAGCCCCTTGGGGGCGCTGCCCGGTAAGCTTCCGGATCCTGGCCTTAGTGGCTCGGGTGCAGTGCGTCCTTCAGGTACACGCAGGTCAGGATGGTGAAGACGTAGGCCTGGATGAAGGCCACCAGAACTTCGAGTGCGTAAACCGCGGTGATGGCAAAGATCGGCAGGAAGCTGAACATGCCCAGTGCTGCGGCAAAGCCTGCGAACACTTTCAGAACCGCGTGGCCGGCCATCACGTTGCCAGCCAGACGGATGGAGTGGCTGACGGGGCGCACGAAGTAGGAAATCAGTTCGATGATGGCCAGGATCGGGCGGAGCGCCAGCGGCGCGCTCGACACCCAGAACAGGCCCAGGAAGCCAACGCCGTTCTTGACAAAGCCGACCACGGTCACAGTCACGAACACCAGCGCCGCCAGAACCGCGGTGACTGCGATGTGCGAGGTGGTGGTAAAGGAGCCAGGGATCAGGCCCAGGAAGTTGGCCATCACGATGAACATGAACAGGGTCATGATGTAGGGGAAGAACTTGACGCCGTCCTTGCCGGCCACGTCCTCAACCATCTTGTAGATGAAGCCATAGGCCAGTTCCGCAACCGACTGGGCGCGGCCCGGCACGATGGCGCGGCGGGAGGAGCCCAGGACCAGCAAGGCGAACACGGCGGCAACGGCCAGCGCCATCCACAGGGTCACATTGGTCGGGGTGTACCAGGAGATGTGATCGCCGAACAGCGCGCTCACCTGGAACTGATCCATCGGGTGGATCGCCAGCTTGGCTTCCGCCGGAGCGAAAATCAGACCCGACACAACTACCAGTGCCAGAGCTGCGAAAAAGAAAATTTTGCCCATCGGTCCGCTTCTCCTGTCGCCGGTGCCGGATCCCGTCGGATCAGTCCCGGTCTTGCGCATTTTTTTCGGCCTCTTCGGCCAGTTTCTCTTTCTGGATCTCTTGCGCGGTGCGAAGCATTGTCTTCACCCCAGCCGCCAGGCCCAGCATTATAAACAGCACCATGAAGATGGGCAGGGTTCCAAACAGGTGGTCCAGCCCGTATCCGATGCCAAAGCCGATCCCCAGACCGGCCACCAATTCAATCACCATCCGCCAGGCCTGATTGGCCAATGAATAGTGCTCATCCACGCGCGGCTTGGGCTCCTGGGCCTTACGCGCCGCCGCCAACTTCTCCTCCAGCTGCGCCATGCGCTGCTTTTGGTCGTCATCGGTCACGGGCGCCATCCTCACGCGAATTTCTGAGAGGTTGCTAAGGCCCTGAGGCCTAGGAGTCAATTACAAGGATTGAAGATTCAATTTCCATATAACAAGCTGAATTATAACAGTTTAATTATCATCACCGGCAAGCGCGCGGATCTGCCGCGCCAGCTGTTAGCGCCAAATCCCGGTGAATCCCATATTCAACCGAAAGGTTGATTTTGCCTGACACCGGCACTGACAAGCACTTACCCGGCTTTCCTTTACCGGCGCGGACGCATAATCTGCGCCGCGATGTCCAGCGAACTCGATACCGTCTTTGCCGCCCTGGCCGACCCGACCCGCCGCGCGATCCTGACCATGCTCCTTGAGGATGACATGGCAGTGACCGATGTGGCAGAGCCGTTCGAGATGTCGCTGGCGGCGATCTCCAAGCATCTGACCATCCTGACCCGCGCAGGCCTTATCGCCCAGGAAAAGCGCGGACGGGTGAAATGGTGCAAGCTGCAGCCCGACGCCATGCGCGCGGCCAGCGTCTGGATGCAGGGGTTCGGCCAGTTCGAACCAGTCAATCTGGATGCGTTTGAGCGCTTTCTTGAAACCGAACTGGCGGCGCAGGACAGCGACCTTCAGGGGTCTTAGCGCACGACAAACACTGATGCCTTGGAATGCCGCACCAAATAGTTGCCGTGCGATGAGAAGATGTAGTCCATAAGACGAGGCGCATGGCTGCCCACCACCACCAGGTCGGCGCCGATGTCCTCGACCGTCCGGGCCAGGATGGTGTCCACCTCCGCCGCCACGTCGTTGGAGTGCACGGAGATGCCTTCGACCCTCACTCCCTCTGTCCGTTCGGCGATCTTTTCCCCGACCCGGCGGGCGAGCGAGACAACAGCATCCGAAGCCGCCCTGCCATCCAGGGTTTCGTCTGTATGGCCGCCTGTCACGTTGACCAATGTCAGCCGCGCGCCCTCGATCCTGGCCATTTCCATTGCCACATCCATGGCCTTTGGCACCGGATCCGGCAGCCGCAGGTCAATTGGCACCATGATGTGCTTGAACATATCACGCTCCTCGCTATCCGAGCGCGTTCCCTGTCCCTGACGGTAGCAGGCACCGGGCCGTTTGCCTTGATGTCCGTCAAAGCAGAGGTTCAGGCTTTGGCACGCTGCGGCTTGGCATCTCCTTCCAGCAGCATTGCCAGGGCCACCACCGACATCGCGACCCCGATCAGCACCATGCCCGGAGGCGCGCCGCGGCCCAGCGCAATCTCCCACAGGATCACCCAGCTGGGAGTCAGGTAGGTATAGGCCATCACCTTGGCCGAGGGCAGCCGCAAGGTCGCGTATTGCAGCAGCACAAAGGTCGCTGAACTGGCGCAGACGGCCAGATAGAACAGCCCGATCCACACGATGAATGGCAGGCCGGACCAGTCTGTTGCAGTGATATCGCTCCAGCCAAAGACCAGCAGCACTGCTGCACCCGCAACCAGCATGCCAAAGGTAAAGGGCAGCGCCGGTTCGCCGCGGTTCAGCTTGCGCACCATCGGCGTATAGATGGCGTGCAGAACGCAGCCCCAGAAATAGATGATTTCGCCCTTGCCGATTTCAAAGGCCAGGAGGGTTCCGAAATCCCCGCGCACGATCACCCAGACCGCGCCCGCCGCCCCAATGGCCAGCGCCAAGGCCATCCAGCCGGAAGTGATCTGCCGCAGCAGCAGCCAGCCGAAGGCCGCGCTCATCACCGGAACCAGGGTAAAGACAGCTGCCGCGCTCACCGGAGCCGCCGTCTGCAGCCCGTAGAACATCAGCACAAAGTACCCCGCAAACAGCCCGCCCAGGACGGCAAAGCGCCAGGGCGCGCGGTAATCCTCGCGGCGAAAGCCCCGCGTGGCCAGCACTGCAGCACCGATGACGCCTCCGGCAATCAGAAACCGCGCAGCGTTCAATGCAGCCGGGGCGATTTCGTTGGCGACCATCACACCGAGCGAAAACGACCCGGCCACCAGCGCTGAAAAGGCCAGCATCGCCAGATGGCCGCGCAGCGCCTCGCTCACAGCTGCCATTCCTTGACCTGCTCCTTCAGGAACTTCAGGAAAGTCTGCACCTTGGTTGTGCGGTGCAGATCCACATGCGTCACCAGCCACAAGGTGCCGGCCCATTCCTCCAGCGGCTCCATCATCTCAACCAGGTCCGGCTGCTGGCGCGCTTCCCAGCCCGACATAAAGCCGATGCCCGCTCCGCTGCGCACAGCTTCCTGCATAGTAAACCCGTTGGTGCACAGAAATGAGATGGCTTCCTTAGGCGCGTAAGTCCGCAGCCAGCGCGAAAACGGGGCCCGGCTGGCTTCGTCATCATGGCCGATAAAACGGTGGTTGCCGAAATCCTCCACCCCTTTCAAGGTTCCGTATTTCTCCACATACGCCTTGGAGGCAAACAGTCCCACCTCCTGTGTCATGAACGGCTGCACCACATTGTCGGGCTGGTCAGGCGCGTTGCCTGCGCGGATCGCCACATGCGCCTCGCCGTATTCCAGCCGGAACAGCCGGTCGCCCGTCAGATAGCGGATGACCAGATCCGGGTGCATGTCCTGGAACTCTTTCAGCGCGGGCACCATCATCGGCGCAAAGGAGGCCAGCGATGTCACCACCAGCTCGCCCGAGACATCATCGCCCTGCCCTTTCAGCCGCCCGACCAGCTGGCTGAACTGATCATCGGTTGCCTGCGCCACCCGCAGAAGATCCTGCCCGGCCTCTGTCGGCGTGTAACCGCGGGCATGGCGCTGGAACAGCTTCACGCCCAGCCGCGCCTCGATTGCATCGATGTGGCGGATCACCGTGGCATGGTGCACGCCCAGCACCTCGGCAGCGCCGCTCACCGTGCCCATCCGGGCCACTTGATAGGCGGTGCGGACTTCATCCCAGTTTTCCATTGCGGCCTCCTAGGTATTTCCAATGGGGTATGCGCGCTGGCGCACAATTCATGTGACCAAAGCGGCGTTGCGTTCGAAAATGCAATACCCCAAATCTCTCCCAGCAACAATGCACAGGAACACGACAATGACCAGTACCGTCCTCCATATCGACTCCTCCGCCCGCGCCGAAGGCTCGGTCACCCGCAGCCTCTCCGCACAGATCGTCTCCCGCCTTGGCGCGGCAAACGTGATCCGCCGCGACCTCGCATCGCCGCTGCCGCTGCTGGACGGCGCCTGGGTCGGCGCCAACTTTACCCCGGCTGACCAGCGCAGCGACGAACAAAAGCAGCTGCTGGCATTGTCGGACTCGCTGGTTGAAGAGCTGAAGCAGGCCGACACCATCGTGATCGGTTCGCCGATCTATAACTTCTCGGTTCCCTCCACCCTGAAGGCCTGGATTGACCTGGTGGCCCGCGTCGGCGTTACTTTCCGCTACGAAGAAACCGGCCCTATCGGCCTGCTCGAAGGCAAGCGCGCCATCATCGCGGTGGCCTCCGGCGGCACCCAGGCAGGGTCCGACATCGATTTTGCCACCACCTACCTGCGCCATGTGCTGGGCTTCATCGGCATCACCGATGTCGAGGTTGTTGCGGCAGACGCCATGTCGATCGACGCGGACGGGGCACTTGCCAAGGCGCAAGGCCAGATCGAAGCCCTGGCCGCCTGACACTATCCGGACTGCGGCTCAACTCAGCACCGCCGGCCTTCCTTCCAGGGGCTGGCGGTGTTTTTACGTTTGGCCTGCCGGGGCCCGCCATGCAACTCTGCCTGAAACAGCAGATCATGGGCAGGCAGGGCGATGAAGAAAATTGGCATTCTCGGTGGTGTCGGCTGGGCCTCGACCATCGACTACTACCGCGCAATCTGCGCAGGCGCCGGGCATTTCTTTGCGGAACGCGGCGCATCCGCGCCGCTGCCGGTTCCGCCGATAACCATCGAATCCGTTGTTCAGGCGCAGACCCGGGCCTTGCGCGGCCGCCCGGGGGATGAGGCCAGCTGGGCCGCTTTTGACGCCGTCTTCCGCGAGGCCATGCTGACACTGGAACGCGCGGGCTGCGACTTTGCAGTCATCGCCTCCAACACGCCGCATGCCCGGCTGCACGCCATCCGCGACGGGGTGATGATGCCGATCCTCAGCATATTCGACGCAACGGCCAAGGCGGCAGCGCAGACCGGCGCGGCGAACGCCCTGGTGCTGGGCACCACCGTAACGATGCAGGCCCGCAACTACGCCGCTGTCCTGGCAGAGCATGGGATCACCGCCAATGAAACCCTGCCGGAAGCGGAGGTTGCCGAAATGCAGGCCATGATCGACGAGGACTTCCACGGCGGTGCCTCAGCCGGCGCCCAGGCCCGCCTGCTGCGCTTTTGCAGCAAACACGCGCAGCCCGGCACCGCCGTACTGCTGGCCTGCACCGAACTGCCGCTGGCCTTCCCCGAACACGTTGACGACGTGAGTTTTGAGGCCGGCGGCTTTCTGTTTGTGAACCCGTCAGCCGCCCATGTTGCCGCGGCGCTGGATCTGGCGCTGGAAGAGGAACGGGGCGGTTAAACCCAGCGCACCTCAACACCTGCCTTCTCAAAGAACGCCATCACATCGGCGCGCTTCATCGAGACCGTGCGGTCATTGACCAGCGGGTGCATATAGATCACGTCCGCCTCCTGCGCCGCAGCATCCATATAGAAGGCCACGCCCTTCTGCGCCCCTGTGATCATCGCCAGCGGGCTGACCGCACCGGGGCGGATACCGAGGTTCTCCAGCAGCCGGTCTGCCGAGCCGAAGGACAGATTGCCGATGCCCAGCTCCGCGCCCAGCGCCTTGAGGTCGATCTCCCGGTCCTGCTGCAGCGTCACCAGGTAGTTCCGCTTCTTCTTGTCCCGCAGGTACAGGTTTTTCAGCCGCAGCGCGTTTTCGCCCGGCACCATGAACTGGTCCTCGACCCCTTTGGCATCTTCAACCGTGCGCAGCGGCACATGGGTGTGCAGGATATAGGGGATGCCCCAGCCGTCCAGCTGCGCCAGCAGCGCGTCAGAGGAGACAGGCAGGCTGTCCTGATAAGCAGATGAGGCGTCCATGATCTTGCTCCGCAAACCGTTTTGAAGTTGCTGAGCAGATCGCGCGGAACTGCAGGGAAATGCAAGGGGCCGGGCGCCCCTTGCAAGCTGTTTTGCGTCAGGCGGGGCCTTACGCCTCGGCGAAATCGGCCCGCCGGGCTTCTTCGTAGTGGTCAAAGCCGGTGCTGAACCAGCCGGTGCCGCGGGTGTGGCTGGCCAGCGTATTGCACAGCTCATCCTGCGCCGCCATCGGCAGAAGCGTCTCAAACACATCCCAGCCGGCCACGCCGTCTTCGGCTTCAAACCCCAGGATCTGCCCCTTCATGCCGCTCACCACCGGCACCAGCCCGCCGGTGAATACGGAAGGCACATGGATCTGCACCCGCATGATCGGCTGCAGCAGCGTGGCGCCGGCTTCGGCCATGGCTTCGCGCACCGCATTCTTGCCTGCCGTGCGGAAGGCATAATCGGAACTGTCCACCGAATGGTGCTTGCCGTCCTTCAGCGTCACGCAGACATCCACCACCGGATGGCCGTTCAAGCCCTGCGCCAGCGCTTCGCGCGCACCGGCTTCGACCGAGGGGATGTAGTTCTTGGGCACTGCGCCGCCCTTCACGGTTTCCTCGAACACAAAACCGCTGCCGCGCGGCAAGGGTTTCACCTCGATCACCACATCTGCGAACTGCCCGGCGCCGCCCGACTGCTTGCGGTGGCGGTGATGGATCTGCACCGGCTTGTTGATCGTCTCGCGCAGGGCTGGCGGCACCATTTCCTCTTCGACCTCAACCCCGAACTCCTCTTTCAGCGTGTGCTTGATGCGGCGCATGTGCAGCGGCCCCTGCAGGCTCAGCAGAGCATGGCCGCTGGCTTCGTCCTGGCTCACATCCAGCGCCGGGTCGATCTCCGCCAGCCGTTCCAAGGCGCCCGACAGCCGTGCATCGTCGCGCTCATGCACCGGGGTGATCACCCGCCGGAACGTCGAAGGCCGCGGCTGCGCCCAGTCCGGCAAAGGCGCGGCACCGTCCGGCCCGTAGGCATAGCCCAGGTTCAGATGGTCCGATTTCACCGCCTGCCCCACATCGCCGGCATCGAGGTGGCCATTGGAGCCGTCGGCCACGCCGCTGAGAGAGCCCAGCGCAGCACCGCCGACCGGCACCCCGTTGTCCACTTCTGAACCCATGGCGCGCACCAGCACCGTCTTGCCCAGATGCTTGACCAGATCCGCCATGCAGCCAACCGCAACCACTTTGCCGTCCTGCGAGAGCCGCTCCAGCGCAACCCCCACATCCGGCGCCTCGTGGCGCAGCGACTTCATCAGCCGCAGGATGCCGTTCCTGTGCTCGCCAGAGCCCATCAGCGCCGGGATCAGGTCGTTGTGCTGCAGCACCCGCGTGGCCACGTCATAAACCTCCTCGGCCATCACCTGCTGATCCTCGATCAGCTCTTCCAGCAGCGCATCGTCAAAATCCGCCAGCGCCTCCAGCAGTTCGGTCCGCGCCTCCTGCTCGCGGGCATACATCGCCACCGGCAGCTCAATCAGCGCCGAGGGTTCGCCCTCCTGATACTGCCAGGCGCGCTCGGAAATCAGATCCACAGCACCCACAACCTGGCCGCCTTCGCGGATCGGCACCTGCCGCAGAATGATGTTGTGGCTGCAATAGGCCTGAAGCGCGGCTACAATCTCGGCCACCCGGTCCGTGGCCTGGTCCATGCGGTTGACAAAAATAAAGGCGGGGATGCCCGCCTCCTCCAGCTTGCGCAGATACGGCGCGCTCAGCACCGCAGCGCCGGCGTCGGCCGGAACGCAGAGGACGGCAGCGTCGCTGGCGGCCAGCGCCGGCCCCGCCTGCGAAAGATTGTCGGCCCCGCCCGCGATGTCGATCGCGGCCCAGTCCTCGCCCATGAATGAAAAAGGCTGCAAAGCGGCGACGCCTGCAACCTCCTGCCGCTTGCCCGCAGCGCTGTCCAGATTGGCCAGCGCCGTTGCAAGCGTAGATTTGCCGGACTGCGACGGTCCCAGAATAGTGAAAACGCGCATGTTCTCAGATCCTCCCATGACTGATACGGCTGCCCGGAGAGGTGCGCGGACACTGCGGTTCGCGTGATATGCCTGTGCTGAAGATCTGCCTCGGATGCTCTTCCAAGCGGCCCGGCCGGTGAGTGGACGGCAAGGGGCCAGAGTCCCGATGCTGCCCAAGCTACCCCCTTTGAGTCAAGCGTCCAGACGGCTTAGTTGCGTCACTACGTGTTCATATTTGACGCCAAAACCGCCAGTTTCCCCTCACCGGGCTTCCGCGGCCCGTTAAGCTGGCTCCATGAAGATCACGCGCAACACCCCAAAGCAGCTGATCCTCGCCGACACGCCATGGCTCATCGGGATCATGCTTGTCTTTTTCATCCTCGTCTTTGCGGGCGCAGGCCTCGGCATGCTCAGCCAAGGCGGCGATCTGATCTGGCCAGGCCTGATGTTTTCCCTGTTCGGCGGCGGCCTGGGGGCCGGCGCCTTCTGCGCCTTTGTGCGCCGGGTGCAGGTAATCTTCGACCGCCCCGCCGGTTCCATCGTGATCCGCCGCCAGTCGGTTTTTGGCTACACAGAGGTGGAGCACCGGCTGGCCGATCTCTCCCACGCCGAGCTGGAAGCCACCACCAGCCGCAGCGAGGGCCGCACGCGCACCCTCTACCGCCCGGTACTGGTGCTGGATGGCGGCATGAGTGCCGGCCGCCACCCGGTGGTCGAAGCCTTCACCAACACCCGCGGCCCGCAACGGCTGGTGGATGCCATCAACGCATGGCTGCCTGCCGATGACCCTGCAAAGGTTGACTCCGGCCCCCAATCCGCGTAACGCCTGCCCAACATCCGGAAGCAGTGAGTCTTCCGGTCCCTGCCCGTGCCAGGGATCGCCCCCCACCAGCGTGTTACGCCCGTGGGGGCATTTGCGCATGGACCGCATGTCCCCTACATACGGGGGCGCCATACAACGTAACCGGCATCAGGAGGCCGCAGGCATGTTTGAAAATCTATCCGAACGCCTTTCCGGCGTCTTTGACCGGCTGACCAAACAGGGCGCCCTGAACGAAGAGGACGTCAAATCCGCCCTGCGCGAAGTCCGCGTTGCCCTGCTGGAAGCCGACGTCTCGCTGCCGGTTGCCCGCGACTTCGTCAAGAAGGTGCAGGAACAGGCCACTGGCCAGGCCGTCACCAAATCGGTGACCCCGGGCCAGCAGGTGGTGAAGATCGTCCACGACGCGCTGGTCGACGTGCTGCGCGGCGAGGAAGACCCCGGCAAGCTGAAGGTCGACAACCCGCCGGCACCCGTCTTGATGGTCGGTCTGCAGGGCTCGGGCAAGACCACCACCACCGGTAAGCTGGCGAAACGGCTGAAAGAAAAAGAGGGCAAGAAGGTCCTGATGGCCTCGCTCGACGTCTACCGCCCGGCGGCGATGGACCAGTTGGCCGTGCTCGGCACCCAGATCGGCGTTGACACCCTGCCCATCGTGCCCGGCCAGAAACCCGTCGACATCGCCAAACGCGCCAAGCAGCAGGCGACGCTGGGCGGCTATGACGTCTATATGCTCGACACCGCCGGCCGCCTGCACATCGACGAAGTGCTGATGCAGGAGGTCGAGGACGTCCGCAACGTGGTCTCCCCCCGCGAGACCCTGCTGGTTGTCGATGGCCTGACCGGCCAGGTTGCCGTTGAGGTGGCCGAAGAATTTGACGCCAAGATCGGCATCTCCGGCGTGGTGCTGACCCGGATGGACGGCGACGGCCGCGGCGGTGCCGCCCTGTCGATGCGCGCGGTCACCGGCAAGCCGATCCGCTTTGTCGGCCTGGGCGAGAAGATGGACGCCCTGGAAACCTTCGAGGCCGACCGGATCGCCGGCCGCATCCTGGGCATGGGCGACATCGTCGCGCTGGTCGAAAAAGCACAGGAAACCATCGAGGCCGAACAGGCCGAGAAGATGATGAAGCGCATGATGAAGGGTCATTTCAATATGAATGACCTGAAGATGCAGCTTGAGCAGATGCTTCAGATGGGCGGCATGGAGGGCATGATGCAGATGATGCCCGGCATGGGCAAAATGGCCAAGCAGGTGCAGGACGCCGGCATGGACGACAAGGTGCTGAAGCGCCAGATCGCCATGATCCAGTCGATGACCAAGAAAGAGCGCGCCAACCCCGCGCTGCTGCAGGCCTCCCGCAAGAAACGCATCGCAGCCGGATCCGGCATGGAGGTTTCCGACCTCAACAAGCTTCTGAAAATGCACCGGCAGATGGCCGATGTGATGAAGAAGATGGGCAAGATGGGCAAAGGCAAGATGCTGAAGCAGGCCATGAAAGGCATGTTCGGCAAAGGCGGCATGCCGGATATGGGCGGCATGGACCCCAGCCAAATGGATCCCAAGGCGATGGAAGCAGCCGCCAAAGCGATGGGCGGCAAAGGCGGCCTGCCCGGCGGGCTCCCCGGCCTCGGCGGCGGCATGGGCCTGCCCGCAGGCCTCAGCGGTTTTGGCAAGAAGAAGTGATCTGACCCGTGGCCTCCATCCCAACCCTTCAAACCGAGCGCCTGACGCTGCGCGCACCCAAGCTTGAGGATTTCGAGCATTGGGCCGCCTTCTTTGCGTCCGAACGCGCCCGCTTTGAACGCGGTATCCTGCCCCGGGATGAGGCCTGGCGGGTCTGGGCAGCAGATGCGGCCTTATGGACGCTGCGCGGCTACGGCCCCTTCGGGCTGGAAGTCCGTGAAACCGGCGCATACGCTGGTGAAGTGGGCATCTATCAGCCTGATGGCTACCCAGGCCCGGAACTGGGCTGGTTTGTGATCCCCGAAGCCGAAGGCAAAGGCTATGCCGCCGAAGCCGCGCGCGCTGTCATGGCCTGGGCGCGCCGCGCATTCGGATGGGAGAGCCTGATTAACATCATTGATCCAAGGAATGAACGCTCTATCGCCCTGGGCCAGCGCCTGGGCGGAGTGATCGACCCCAATGCCAAAGGCGAATGCCCCGGCGATGTAGTAATCCTGCATGATCTGCGGGGGTTGGCATGATGCAAATCCCTGCCATTCCTCAGCTCGAAACCGAACGCCTGGTCCTGCGCGCCCCGGCGCTGGCGGATTTCGAGGCGCTCTGCGCGTTCTATGCATCCGAACGCGCCGCTTTCGTGGGCGGGCAGATGGACGCAGAGCAGGTCTGGCGCCACCTGGCTCTGGAGATCGGCCACTGGCAGATGCTGGGCTATGGCCGCTGGGCCGTCGAAGAGAAGTCCTCAGGCAAAACCGCAGGTATCATCGGGTTGTGGAACCCGCACGGCTGGCCGGAGCCGGAAATCGGCTGGGACCTGTTCGAGGGCTTTGGCGGCAAGGGCTATGCCACCGAGGCAGCCACCGCTGCGCGCACCTATGCATATGACACCCTTGGCTGGACCACCGCGATCAGCCTGGTGGCTCCGGAAAACCACGCTTCCGCCGCGGTGGCCAAGCGCATGGGTGCAGCCTTGGACGGCAGCTTCACCCATGACCGGTTCGGCGAACTGCAGGTCTGGCGCCATCTGAGCCCGGACGACCTGAGCGCCGGCGGGATGGAGGCTTACGCATGAGCTTTCATCAAATTGGCCCTAAGCAGGCATTTCCAGCGGCCGTTGCTGCGCCCCGCTTAACTGAAAATTACACCCTCGCCCCGATACTCCTTCATTGGATGGGTGAAATTCATGCCGGGCGGTGCGCTGCCCGGGCAAAGGGGTGTACAATGACTGACGAGCGGAAGCCGTATCCACGGCTTGTATCCAAACGGCTTATGCTGATTTCTCCGGCAGACCCGGAGTTCGACGCAAATGCAGCTTTCCTGAATCCGGGTTCGCCGCGCTTTATCGACGCGGCAGAGGATCCGGATTCGCTGTGGTGGTCGATTGCCACCATCATCGGCCACTGGCACCTGCACGGCTATGGCCTGTTTGCTGTGGTTGAGCGCAGCACCGGCACAACCGTGGGCCTGGTCGGCCCCTGGTTCCCCAAGGGCTGGCCGGAACCCGAACTGTCCTGGCACCTGATGGAGCCGGGCAAGGGCAAGGGCTATGCCAGCGAAGCGGCGCAATGCGTGCTCGACTGGCTGTTTGGCGAAGCAGGCTGGGACTCGATTGTCTCCTACGTGCCGGAGGAAAACGACGCCTCCATCGCGCTGGCCCGCCGTGTCGGCGCTCAGCCGGAGAAACCTATCTCCTTCCGCCTGCAGCCGGCGCCCAACATCCGCGCCTGGCGCCACATGCCGCCGCCGCGCGTGTCCGGCCCCCAGGCTGCTAGGGGCCTGCTCCACTGATGCGCTTCAGCGGGATCATATCCCGGCTCTGCCGCGCCCTTCCGCCGGAAGGAGCGCGCTGATGCCGTTTGATATCCCGGTGATCGAAACCGAACGCCTGGTGCTGCGCGGCCCCGAGGCGCAGGACTACCCCGACTTCAAGGCCACCTTCAGCTCCTACCGCTCGCGTTTCATGGGCGGCCCGCTGAACACTTATGAAGCCTGGATGCTTTATGCTGCCGAGATCGGTCACTGGCAGGTGCGCGGCTTCGGCATGTGGATGATCCACGACAAAGCCTCGGACGAAACCTACGGCATGGCCGGCGGCTGGCAGCCTGCAGGCTGGCCCGAACAGGAAATCGCCTGGATCATCTGGCCCGGTGCCGCCGGCAAGGGCTATGCCCTGGAGGCTTCGCACGCCGCACGCGGACATTTTTATTCAAATCTGGGCTGGGAGACCGCGGTCAGCTATATCGACCCGAAGAATCTCGACTCGATCCGGCTCGCGGAACGGCTCGGCGCCCGCAAAGACCACGAAGCTGCCACCATCGACGGCAACGACGCGGTCTACCGCCACCCCGCACCGGACGCCCTGAAGGACAGCCAGATTGCCCATGGCATCGAAATGGAAATCAGCCATTACGCCGACCCGCTCTTCAAACCGGAGGGCTGGGCTCTTGACTGATTTGCGACCGGCCACATCTGTGCACCGCCCTGAGTTTGCTGCATTGCGGAGAACCCGATGACGATTGACCACCAAGACCCCGTCGCCCGCGCAGCCGAGCTGCTCAAGGGCCACCGCGAAAGCATTGACCGCCTGGATGCGATCCTCGTCTACACTCTGGGCGAGCGGTTCAAGCACACCCAGGCGGTAGGCAGGCTCAAGGCTGAACACGACCTTCCCCCGTCCGATCCGACCCGCGAAGCGGCGCAGATCGCACGGCTTGAAGACCTGGCGGATCAGGCAGATCTGGACCCCGAATTCGCCAAGGCATTCTTGAACTTCATCATCGGTGAAGTCATCCGCCACCATAAGAAACACCAAGAATAACACAGACAACAGGAACAACCGGGGCATACCCCGGAAACGCCATCAAAGGAGATGTACCCATGGCAATGAAAATCCGTTTGGCCCGCGGCGGCTCTAAAAAGCGTCCCTTCTACCGCATCGTGGCTGCTGACAGCCGCATGCCGCGCGACGGCCGCTTCATCGAGAAGCTGGGCACCTACAACCCGCTGCTGCCGAAAGATTCGGAAGAGCGCGTCAAAATGGACATGGAGCGCGTGCAGTACTGGCTGAGCCAGGGCGCCCAGCCGACCGACCGTATCGCCCGCATGCTGGAAGCAGCAGGCGTCCGCGAGAAGGCCGAGCGCAACAACCCGAACAAAGGCACCCCGGGCAAGAAAGCTCAGGAACGCGCCGAAGAGAAAGCTGCAAAGGCTGCTGAAGCTGCCGAAGCAGCTGCAGACGCGGAATAATTCCGTGGAGCTGCGGGGCGCTTTTCCCGAAGGTTTCCGCAGCCAGCTTGATCTGCTGATGCGGCTCCGGCGCGACGTGCGCCGGTTCCGCACCGATCCGGTGGACGAGGCAGTGCTGACGCGCTGCCTCTCTGCCATTCAGCTCGCCCCCTCAGTGGGGCTGAGCGAACCCTGGCGCATTCTGCGGGTGGAAAGCGAAGCTGCCCGCGCCGCCGCCTTGAAAAATTTCGAAGCTGCCAATGCCGAAGCCCTGAAAGGCTATTCCGGCGAACGCGCCGAACGCTATGCCGGGCTGAAGCTCTCGGGCATGCGCGATGCGCCAGTGCAGCTTGCCATCTACTGCGACGATGAAACCGCCCAGGGCCACGGTCTTGGTGCGGCAACCATGCCTGAGATGCGCCGCTATTCGGTGGTCACCGCCATCACCCTGTTCTGGCTGGCCTTGCGCGCCGAGGGGCTGGGCCTGGGCTGGGTGTCCGTCCTCGACCCGGAGCAGCTGAACCGCGATCTGAACGCGCCGGAAGCCTGGCAGCTGATCGGTTATTTCTGCATCGGCTACCCGGAGCGGCTGTCGGAAACGCCGGAGCTGGAGGAACAGGGCTGGGAAAGCCGGATGGCGGACCTGCCGCTGGAAACCCGCTGAGCTGCCATGGGACGGTTGATCCGGCTTGTGTTTTTTGTTGCAGTGGCCTTTACCGCGGGCATCTTCTTTGAACGCAACCACCAAAGCGAACTCTGCGAACAATCCGGCGGCCAATGGCTGCGCGCGGGGTTTTGTGCAAAGGAAATGACACAATGAGCGACCTGATCTGCGTAGGCGCAATTGCCGGATCTTTCGGGGTGCGCGGTGAAGTGCGCCTCAAGAGCTTCTGCGCCATTCCCGAAGAGATCGAAGACTACTCGCCGCTCAGCAATGAGGACGGCAGCCAGAGCTTTTCGCTGACCATCACCCGCCCGATCAAAAATGGGTTTGCAGCCCTTCTGGGCGGTATCGAAACCAAGGAAGACGCCGACGCCGTAAAGGGCCTGCGCCTGTTTGCCCGCCGCGACCAGCTGCCCAAACTTCCGGATGACGAGTTTTACCACACCGACCTGATCGGGCTGGAGGTTTATGACACCGGCGGCACCCTGCTGGGCACGGTGAAATCGGTGCAAAACCACGGCGCTGCCGATCTTCTGGAAGTGCATGGGCCAGGAATGAAGGACGCGGTCCTGCTGCCCTTCACCCTGGCGGCGGTTCCAACTGTCGATCTGGATCAGGGCCGCATCATCGCGGACCCGCCGGACGGGCTGTTCTGAACAGAGCCTTCAGAAAAGGGGGCTTTGCCCCCTCGCGCCCCAGGCGCTCACCCCCAGAGTATTTGAAACCAGAAAGAAGCCGGCTTCCTCTGGCTGGAAATATCCCGGAGCGCGCGGCAGAGCCTCGCATTTATCCGGCTTCCCTCCGCCGCGCCCTTTGCTTAATACGATGCCATGACCGACATGCCTGCCCGCTCCCATGGCCGCAAGGCCATCCGCCCAGCCTTGAAACCGCGTGAGCTGATGACGCCGACGCCGGACCTGGCAGGCGTGTGGAAAGCCAAGATCATCACCTTGTTTCCCGGGGCCTTTCCCGGTGTGCTGGGAGAAAGCCTGACCGGCAAGGCGCTGCAGGAGGGCCTGTGGCAGCTGGAAACTGTTGACCTGCGGGAATTCGGCATTGGCAAGCACCGCAATGTGGACGACACGCCTGCTGGCGGCGGCGCCGGCATGGTGCTGCGCCCGGATGTGCTGGGCGAGGCAATCGAACACACAATGGCCGGAACAAAGGGCAACTGGCCGCTGGTTTACCTGTCTCCGCGCGGGCGGCGGATGGACCAGCAGATGATGCAGAATTTTGCCCAATGCGACGGTATCACCCTGCTGTGCGGGCGGTTCGAAGGTGTGGATGAACGGGTGCTGGAGCACTACGGCATCCAGGAAGTCAGCCTTGGCGATTTTGTCATGACCGGCGGAGAGCTGGCGGCACAGGCATTGATCGATGCCACAGTGCGCCTGATTCCCGGCGTGCTTGGCAACCAGGCCTCGACCGAGGAAGAGAGTTTTTCCTCAGGCCTGCTGGAGCATCCGCAATACACCCGTCCTGCCGAATGGAAAGGCAGGAGCATACCGGATGTGCTGATGTCCGGCCACCACGGTAAGATTGCCGATTGGCGGCATGAAATGAGCGAAGAGATTACCAAGGCACGCCGCCCGGACCTTTGGAAAACCTACAGCGCCTCAAAGGACCGCACGTAGCGCCTTCCCTCCGCAAGTGACACGCCTGCCCGGCTTTTCCCCCGAGGGAAGCCGTTGCCGCAATGGCGAAGCCGTGTTTTACTCCTCCTGCATAAGTTAATTGACAGGAGTGAACAGGGTGGCTGGGAAATTTGAACTCTACGAAGATAAGGCAGGTGAATTCCGCTTCCGCCTGAAGGCAGGCAACGGCGAGAACATCCTGGCCAGCGAAGGCTACAAGCAGAAGGCCAGCGCCGAGAACGGTATCGAGTCGGTCCGCAAAAACGCCGGCGAAGATGCGCGCTACGAGCGCAAGGAAACTTCGGCCGGCAAGCACATGTTCAACCTCAAGGCCACCAACGGCCAGGTGATCGGCACCTCGCAAAGCTATACCAGTGCCTCGGGCCGCGACAATGGCATCGAGTCCGTCAAGAAAAACGCACCGGATGCAGCCCTGGACGATCAGACCGGGTAATGCAGCTCCGGGCCCTTTTCAGGGCCCGGCCACTGCCCGCTTTTACGGCATTGCGGTGTTCTTCCAAACCGTCAGCGTTGTTCCCTGCTTGAAGGTGACATCGCCTTTGGACTGATTGCGCTCTGTTTCCCAGCCGATATCGCTGCTGCTCAGCCGGTCGTCCGGGAAATGGGTCTTGAACTTCCAGTCGCCGCTGGTGGACGAACGGGTCAGCACGACCAGACAGTGCGGCACCATTTTCACGCCGCCGCCGCCGGATTTTTCAACCAGCTTCACGTTCAGAGCCTTGAACATGTCATCGAGGCTGGATTTGCCCTGTTCAAAGTCGGACACCGCCGATTTGATGTCATTCAGAGGCACGGCCGCACCGTCGCGTTTCAGCGCATAGCCCCAGCCCGGCGCCGAAGCAGGCGGCCCCATCTTCAAAGTCAGCGACTTCAGTTCATTGTTCACCTGATTGGCCTGGCTTTCGTTGCCCGTGGCGTAATGGGTGAAGCCCTTGAATTTTGCGGCAAGGGACTTGGCCCGGTCAACGGCTTCCTTCTCCAGAACCGGCGTCGCCCACATTGAAGCATTTCCGCCGCTGTACTGCTTGCGGTCGAAGCTGGCTGCGATCTGCTTTTCGACCTCGGCCCGGTTGGAAATCACGCGTTTGCCGTCTTCCTCGGTATAGGTGATTTTCACCTGGTTCCATTTCTCGGTCACTTGTGCGGTGCCGGCCGTATTTCCGTCCTGATCCGGAGTTCTGCCGTCCTGCGAAGAGGCCCGCATGGCCTGCCGCTCCATGCCGGTCTGTGCCCCGTGGCGGCCGGTGCCGTGACCTTCGCCGCCCTCTTCCGCCTTGATGCGCTCTTCCTGCCATTGCTGTGCTTCGGCCTGCTTCTTGATCAATGCTTCGATCTGACTGCGGGCCTGGTCCACCGGCACGCTGTCCAGCATTTCATCCAGCGCGCTGATGCGGGACTTGATGTTGCCCAAAGCGGTGACAAAAGCCTTTTCCTTTTCCAGCTTCTCGGCCTTCATCTCTTCGACATTTTTCAGCAGCTGGCCGCGCGACTGCTCCAGCAGCTGCTTGGCCTTTTCCAGACGCTCGGCACTTGCATCAACCTGCTGCTGCTTCTTGCTGATATCCTTGGCCTTGGTCAGCCCTGACAAGGTCTCCTGCAAGTCCTTCAGAACCCCGGCCTCCCGGGTGACAGCGGTTTCCAGCTTGCCCAAGCGTTCAGTTTCATCCTTGATCCGGCTGGCCAGCATCCTGGCCGCTTTGCCTGCGTCGGAAGATTTGAACTCCTCCTTGCGCTTGGCCGCTTCCTGCTCGTCCGAGGCAAGGGCTGCCTTCACATAGCCGACCATTTCCTTGTCGAGCGTTTCCAGCCGGGCGTAAGCCTGCTTCCATTCGCCTTTCTCGAAATGCTCGGCCACGGCGCCGAAATGCTGGCGCAGCACCTTGCGCTCTTCGTCCATGATCTTGCCCTTGACCTTGTCGAACCGGGCGGTTGTGGCTTTGAGCCGTGTCTTGGCGTTGGTTTCCTCCTTCGAGGCCTCCTTGCCGCCGCCGATCAGCTTAATCAGCTCTTCCATCCGGGTATTGAGCGCCGTCAGGGTCTTGGCCGCCCCGGCCTGATCCGTGTCCTTCTGCTCCTCGATCTGCCCGAACAGGATGCGCAGTTCCTTGCGCTCGTCGTCGGTGATCCGGCCCTTGATCTTGTCGAACCGGGCCTCGATGGCCTGAAGCCGCTTGAGAAAGCGTTTATCCGGATCTTCCTCGCCGCCTGCATCAAGGTCAGCAGCCACAAATGTGTAGTCGAACTGCGTGCCCTTCATCAGCGGTTTCAGCTTCTTGTCGGGCATCTTGCCCTTCACAAGGCTCAGTTTGAGGGTGCTGCCTTCGACAAAACACTGGCCAACCGCCCTCTGCTTGGCCTTGGACTTCAGCTCTTTCAGCAGCGGCGCCGCGGCCTCGCCGACAATCAGGATAGATTGCGCAGAGCCATTCAGTGTGACCTCGTCGTAGAAATAGAATTCGCTCAGCGATGCATCCAGCTTCTTGAGCTCTTTCTTCAGTTCAGCCTTGTAACTCTTTTCGTCGTTGAAAACGTCTATCTTCTTGAATGGCATGCTGGCTCCCTCCCCGTTCTGAGGCACACGAAATTGACTGATTGTCTTGCCGTTAGGTAAATTCCTGATATTGAACGGTAGCCGCAGATCCGCAGCCGATCAAAACAAAAGACCGGCGCCATTCCGGCTGGAGCCGCAGAATTCCCTTGAAACATTGGCGCAACAGGCCTAAAAGCCGCTCGTCTGGCGCCGGGAATCGGCTCCGGGCCGCTGGCTGTTGGATCGTCCACCTGAAACCTTCTTCGGTTTATTCACGGGATCCGGCCTCCGGCAGCAAGGAACAGACGGCGTGATCTCTGGCGGGCGCAGCAGCGGACCCGGTGAAGACCAGGAGCTCTCATGACGGCACAAACCTCTGCGGAATGAACCGCAGGCAGATTAGGAGAGTTGCGATGGACCTGATCGCACAGCTGGAGGCGGAACAGATCGCCGCCCTGGGGAAAGAGATCCCCGACTTCAAAGCCGGTGACACCATCCGTGTCGGCTACAAGGTGACCGAAGGTTCGCGTTCGCGCGTTCAGAACTACGAAGGCGTCTGCATCAGCCGTAAAAACGGTTCGGGCATTGCCGGTTCGTTCACCGTCCGCAAGATTTCGTTCGGCGAAGGCGTGGAGCGTGTGTTCCCGCTGCATTCGACCAACATCGACAGCATCACCGTTGTGCGCCGCGGCCGCGTGCGCCGCGCCAAGCTGTACTACCTGCGCTCGCGCCGCGGCAAGTCCGCGCGTATCGCAGAAGACGCACACTACAAGCCCAAAAAAGCCTGAGGAGTGGTATCATGAAAAAAGACACCCATCCCGACTACCACTTCATCGACGTCAAGATGACCGACGGCACCATCATCAAGATGCGCTCCACCTGGGGCAGCGAAGGTGATCAGCTGGCTCTGGACATCGACCCCACCGTGCACCCGGCATGGACCGGCGGCACCTCGCGCCTGCTGGATGCCGGCGGCCGCGTGTCGAAGTTCAAAAAGAAATACGAAGGCCTGGGCTTCTAAGCTTCGCTTTGCATTTCAGCAAATTCCGAAGGCTGCCCGGGTCGGGCAGCCTTCTTTCTTTTTCTTCTGACGCCGGGGCGTGCCCCTTGCGGGAAAGACAGATCTCCTCGTGAAACAAGCCCTGGCAGACGCGCTGCAAGAACGCGGTTATGAAACCCTCACCCAAGTGCAGGAGGCCGTGACCCAGTCCGACGTGGATGGCCGCGACCTGCTGGTTTCGGCGCAGACCGGTTCCGGCAAGACTGTCGGCTTCGGCCTGGCGCTGGCGCCAACGCTGCTGGGTGAAGACGAGGCGTTCGGCGACGCTGCCGCTCCCTTGGCGCTGATCATTGCCCCGACCCGCGAACTGGCGCTGCAGGTGAAGCACGAACTGGGCTGGCTGTACCGCGGCGCAGGCGCACGGATTGCCTCCTGCGTGGGCGGCATGGATATGCGCGACGAGCGCCGGGCGCTGGAGCGTGGCGCCCATATCGTCGCTGCCACCCCTGGCCGTCTGCGCGACCACATCATGCGCGGCTCCATCGACCTCAGCCAGGTGCGCGGCGTGGTGCTGGACGAGGCCGATGAAATGCTTGACCTCGGCTTCCGCGAGGATCTGGAATTCATTCTGGGCGAAGCGCCCGAGGATCGCCGCACCCTGCTGTTCTCGGCCACCGTGCCGCCGGCAATTGCCAGCCTGGCCGAAACCTTCCAGAAAGACGCGCTGCGGATCAAAACTGCCGGCGAGACCAAGCAGCACGCAGATATCGAATACCGCCTGATGAGCGTGGCGCAGGCCGATGCTGAAAACGCCATCATCAACGTGCTGCGCTACTACGAAGCACCCAGTTCCATCGTTTTTGCCAACACGCGTGCGGCAGTGAACCGTTTGGCGGCGCGGCTGACCAACCGCGGCCTGCCGGTGGTGACCCTGTCGGGCGAATTGTCCCAGACCGAGCGCAGCCATGCCCTGCAGGCGATGCGCGACGGGCGCGCCCGGGTCTGCGTGGCGACTGATGTGGCTGCACGCGGCATCGACCTGCCGGGACTGGAGCTGGTGGTGCATGCCGAGCTGCCCTCAAACCATGAAACCCTGCTGCACCGTTCAGGCCGCACCGGACGTGCGGGCCGCAAGGGCGTCAGCGCGCTGATCGCGCCGCCCAAGGCCCGCAGCAAGGCGATGCGCCTGCTGAAGTGGGCCAAGCTGAACGCCGAGCATTGCGAGGCGCCTTCGGCCGACGATGTACTGGCCCGCGACGAAGAGCGCATGCTGGCCGATCCGGTCTGGCAGCAGCCGGTGGAAGAAAACGAGGCCGCAGGCGTTCAGACCCTGCTGGACACCTTCAGCGCTGAACAGATTGCCGCCACATACCTGCGCCTGTTCCGCAGCCGCCACTCGGCGCCGGAAGATCTGCGCCCGGCGGATGCGCAGGAGCCGCGCAAGGAACGCAAAGAGCGCAAGCCTTTCGGTCCCTCGGTCTGGTTCTCGCTGTCCGGCGGCCGCGAGGCCGGGGCGGACCCGCGCAAGGTACTGCCGATGCTGTGCAAGGCGGGCGATATCGACCGCGGCGCCATTGGCGCGATCCGGGTGCAGGACAACGAGACCTTTGCTGAGATCAGCGAAGGGGCAGTCGAGGGCTTCCTGAAGGCACTGGGCGGCAAGACCGAACTGGAACCCGGCGCAGTGCTGACCCAGCTGGCGGAGGCCCCCGAGCTGGCCCCGGCCCCGCGCCGCGGCGCCGGCGGCCCGAAGGGCGGCTTCAAGGGCGACCGCAAACCCAAACCGCACCGCGGCAAGGAAGACGGCTCTAAACCGTACCGTGCCAAACCCGAGCGCAGCGAAGACAGCCGGCCGCCCCGCAAGGAGTGGAGCGGGAAGCCTGAACGCAAGGAGCGGGGTGAAAAACCCGCGCGCAAGGATTGGGGCGACAAGCCCGCACGCAAAGATTGGGACAGCAAACCGGCCCGCAAGGATGAGCGCGGCCCCAAACCCGATCCGGCGGTCAAACCCAAGCCCAAGGGCGCCTCGGACCCGTCCAAGCGGATGACCAGGCCGGGCGCACCTGCGGCCAAGCCGTTCAAGGCCAAAGGCCCCAAACCGCCGGTCGGCAAGCCCAACAGCAAAAAGAACAAGGCCCGCGCCGCTGCAGCTGCAATGGCCCCGAAGCCGGGAAAGGGCGGCGACGCCCGTCCGAAGCGCAAACCGGCGGGGCCTTCGAAACACAGGTGAAACACTAAATTCACCAGCCTGCGCACACAGCTTTTCTTGGCCGGAACCAGAGCCTATACAGGGGCTCAAAGCTAAAGACGTGCGAAAAGCACGAACAAAGGGACCGGTACATGGCGCATATCATTGTCGTCGGCAACGAGAAGGGCGGCGCAGGCAAATCCACTGTCTCCATGCATGTCGCAACCACCCTGGCCCGGCTGGGCCACAAGGTGGCAGCGCTGGACCTGGACCTGCGGCAGCGCTCATTGGGGCGCTACCTGGAGAACCGCAAGGAGTTCTGCACCAAGGCGGGGCTGGAGCTGCCGATGGTGGAAATGCACGAGCTGCCGGAGATCGACCCGGCCAGCCTGCAGCCCGGCGAAAACATCTATGACCACCGCCTGTCCGCTGCTGTCTCGGCGCTGGAGCCCGGCCATGACTTCATCCTGATCGACTGCCCCGGCTCGCACACCCGCCTCAGCCAGGTGGCGCATTCGCTGGCCGATACGCTGATCACCCCGCTGAACGACAGCTTTGTCGACTTCGACCTGCTGGCCCATGTGGACCAGAAGGGCGAGAGCATCACCGGCCCGTCGGTTTATTCCGAGATGGTCTGGAACGCCCGCCAGCTGCGCGCGCAGGCCGGGCTGAAGCCGATCGACTGGATCGTGATCCGCAACCGTGTCGGCACCCAGCGCATGGTCAACAAGGAAAAGATGGAACGCGCCATCAAGATGCTGTCCAAGCGGATCGGCTTCCGCGTGGCGCCGGGCTTTTCCGAGCGGGTGATTTTCCGCGAGCTGTTCCCGCGCGGACTGACGCTGCTGGATCTCAAGGACATCGGTGTCAAGCAGCTGAACATCTCCAACGTCGCCGCGCGGCAGGAATTGCGCGACATGATGAAGGAAGTGAACCTGCCGGGGGTCGAGATCAGCATCTGATCCAGCCCCTGGGCCGGTCAGCCGTCGCAGCCGCAGCTGCCGCGGTAGATGGTGTACAGCTCAATCGGATCAGCCACACCGCGCAGCATGTAGCGGCCGAGCGATACCAGGTCATGCTCGGTGCCCTTGGCCGCTTTCATCACTTCTTCGGACATGATGATGCTCTGGCCCACTGAACGGTGCATGCCGGCAATCCGTGCGGTTTGGTTCACGGTCTGGCCGATCACGGTGAAATCCAGCCGGTTATTGGCCCCGATGTTGCCATAGAGGATGTCGCCGGCGTGCAGGGCCAGGGTGAAGCCTGCCGTGGGCAACCCCTCGGCCTCGCGCTCAGCATTGAAGGCGCGGACCTTGCCGCAAAGCTCGTTTGCTGCGGCAAGGGCGGCGTGAGCGTCTTCCTCGATGCTGCCAAGGTTGAACATGGTCAGCATGCCATCGCCCATGAACTTGAGGATATTGCCGCCATGGGCCTGGATGGTCGCGACCGCCAGGCCGAAGTAGCCGTTCAGCATGTCGATCAGCTCTTCACCCGGCAGCCGTTCGGCCAGCTGGGTAAAGCCTTTCAGATCGAACAGGCAGATCACGGCATCGATTTTCTGCGAGGATCCGCGCCGGATTTCGCCGGACAGAACCCGCCTGCCCGCATCGCGGCCCAGGTAGATTTGCAGAAGGTCGCTGGCAATCTGCCGGTTTGACGAAGACTTCAGCGCCAGCCCCAGATGCGGCAGCGTGGTGCGGATCAGATCCAGCTCGCGGCTGGAGAACCCGCCTTTGCGGTCGGTGGTCCAGGACACCAGGATGCCTTCACCCGGGCGCCGCGGATCCGCCGGTTTTTCCTCCGGCGGATGGAACCGCAAACCGGCCGCGAAATAATCGGTGGCGCCACCCTCGTACAGTTCATCGATCACCGGGAAGTCAAACGGCGGGCCTGCCTCCATCTGCACCCGCAGTTCCGGCAGCTCCTGCTGCAGCAAGCGGTAGAACGGGCTGTTCAGCCAATCCTCGCCCGGGTTCTCCTGATACTCGTAATGCTGGCTGGTGATGCTCTCGCCGCGGATCCAGCGGATGCCGATGCCCCCAAACTCCGGGTGATACGCCCGCTGCGCCAGGTGAAAACGCATCAGCGGAACTCCGGCTTCGGTCAGGCGCTGGCAGTAGCCGTCCAGCAGATCCTGCTGGCTGGTGCCCTGCAGGCCCTGGTCCATCAGCCAGGCGATCAGCGGTCCGGAATTGACATCAATCTGTATCATGCATTCACCTTTTGTCCCGCTGCCTTATCTGGGTATTGACCCCGGCAATGTCTATGGGTCGATCTCTGCTAAATTGCGCAGCATGTAGCGCAAAATTGCAACCTCGCCGGTGGTGAAACGGGCGCACATCTTTGCGTCAAACTCCAAGGCGTGCTCCCGCAGGTCCAGATAAGCGGCCTCTCCCGCCGTAGTCAGCGCCAAATGCTCGGCGCGGCGGTCGTTTTCGTCGCGGGTGCGGGTCACAAAGCGCTTCTCGGACAGTTTGGCCACCGCCCGGCTGATCTTGGTCTTGTGGATCTTGGCCCGCGCGCCGATTTCCTTGGCCGTCATCTGCCCGTAGTTGCCCAAGTGGAACAGCACCCGCCACTCGGTGCGCAGCATGCCGTAACGGTTCTTGTAGTGCTTCTGAAAACCCAGCGAGCTTTCCTCGGCCGCGCGGTTCAGCAGGTAGGGCAGGAAATCCTGCAGAGCAAAATCATCTTTTTTGTCCATTTGGCGTCCCCTCTCCCTTGTTAGTTACAAAAACAACTAATATTCCGCAAGCAGAGACAGGAGGAACGCGCGATGAATCGGCCAGCCGATCCCCATGAAATGATGCAGGCTCCCTCGATTGCGGGGCCGAACACGGGCTATATGCCCGGCTTTGGAAACGACTTTGAAACCGAGGCGCTGCCCGGGGCGCTGCCGCAGGGCATGAACAGCCCGCAGAAATGCAACTATGGCCTTTACGGCGAACAGCTGAGCGGCACTGCCTTTACCGCCGACCCGCCGGAGCGGACCTGGACTTACCGGATCCGCCCCTCGGTCAAGCATTCGCACCGCTATGAGAAGATCGATCTGCCGCATTGGAAGTCGGCGCCTTGTGTTGATCCGGACGTGATTTCCCTGGGTCAGTACCGCTGGGATCCGGTGCCGCATTCTGATGAGGGGCTGACCTGGCTCACCGGTATGCGCACCATGACCACCGCAGGCGACGTGAACACCCAAGTCGGCATGGCCAGCCACATCTACCTGGTTACTGAATCGATGGTAGACAGCTATTTCTTTTCGGCTGACTCAGAATTGCTGGTGGTGCCGCAGGAGGGCCGGCTGCGGTTTGCAACCGAGCTGGGCATCATCGACCTGGCACCGCAGGAGATTGCCATCCTCCCGCGCGGGCTGGTCTACCGGGTAGAGGTGCTGGAAGGCCCTTGCCGCGGTTTTGTCTGCGAGAACTACGGCCAGAAGTTCGAATTGCCCGGCCGCGGTCCGATTGGTGCCAACTGCATGGCCAACCCGCGCGACTTCAAAGCGCCGGTGGCAGCATTCGAGGACCGCGAGACCCCCTCGACCGTGACCATCAAATGGTGCGGCCAGTTCCACAAGACCAGGATCGGGCATTCGCCGCTGGACGTGGTCGCCTGGCACGGCAACTACGCGCCTTACAAATACGACCTGACCACCTATTGCCCGGTGGGAGCGATCCTATTCGACCACCCGGACCCATCGATTTTCACCGTGCTGACAGCGCCTTCCGGCGTGCCGGGCACCGCGAACATCGACTTTGTGCTGTTCCGCGAGCGCTGGATGGTGGCCGAGAACACCTTCCGCCCGCCATGGTACCACAAGAACATCATGTCAGAGCTGATGGGCAATATCTACGGCCAGTATGACGCCAAGCCGCAGGGGTTTGTGCCGGGCGGGATGTCCTTGCACAACATGATGCTGCCGCATGGGCCGGACAAGAACGCGTTCGAGGGCGCCTCAAACTCCAACCTCGGGCCGGAGAAGCTGGAGAACACCATGTCCTTCATGTTCGAGACCCGCTTCCCGCAGCATCTGACTGCGTTTGCAGCCAAGGAGGCGCCGCTGCAGGATGATTACATCGACTGCTGGAGCGACATCGAGAAGAAGTTCGACGGCACCCCGGGACTGAAGTGAAGATGGGGGCGCTGCCCCCTCTGGGCCGCTCCCGGCCCATTCACCCCCGGAGTATTTGGACAAAGAAGAAGCCCGGATGGGCTGATGACAGGAAAACGATATGCCTCTGCTGAAATCCTGGGTGGCCTCGGCCAATGATGCGAACCACCCTTTCCCGCTGAACAACCTGCCTTACGGCGTGTTTTCCGTTGATGGCGACGACCCGCGCTGCGGTGTGGCCATTGGCGACATGGTCCTGGACATGCAGGCCGCTGAAGAGGCCGGGCTGGTCCAGCTGGGCGATGCACCGCTGTTCGACGTGCCCTATTGGAACGATCTGATGGAAGAAGGGCCTGCCGTCTGGGCGGCCCTGCGCGACCGCCTGACCGTGCTGCTGTCCGAGGGAGCCGCCGAGCAGGAGAAGCTGGAACCTCTGCTGGTGCCTGCGGCGGATGCCGAGCTGCACATGCCTTTTGCGGTCAGCGAATACACCGACTTCTATGCTGGCAAGAACCATGCCTTCAACGTCGGCACCATGTTCCGCGGGCCTGAAAACGCGCTGCCGCCGAACTGGCTGCATATCCCGATCGGGTACAACGGCCGGGCGTCCTCCGTTGTGGTCTCCGGCACAGATGTGCGCCGTCCCTGGGGTCAGCTGAAGGGGCCGAACGATGCCGCCCCCCGCTGGGCGCCTTGCGCACGCTTCGACATTGAGCTGGAGATGGGCGCGATTGTCGGCACGCCCTCCGAAGGCCCGATCTCGGTGCAGGAAGCCGATGACGCCATCTTTGGCTACGTGCTGCTGAACGACTGGTCGGCGCGCGATATCCAGGCCTGGGAATACCAGCCGCTGGGACCGTTTCAGGCCAAAGCGACCGCCACCTCGATCTCTCCCTGGATCGTCACCAAACCGGCGCTGGAGCCGTTCCGCTGCGACACGCCGGAAAGGGAGGTGGAACTGCTGGACCACCTGAAAGACTGCGGGCCGATGCTCTATGACATCGATCTCGAAGTCACCATGGCGCCGGAGGGCCAAGAGGCCTCCACCATCGCGCGGACCAACTACAAGGAAATGTACTACTCCGCCGCGCAGCAGCTGGCGCATCACAGCACCTCGGGCTGCCCGATGAACGCAGGCGACCTCCTTGGCTCCGGCACCATCTCCGGTCCGGTGAAGGAAAGCCGCGGCTCGCTCTTGGAACTGAGCTGGGGCGGCAAGGAGCCGCTGACGCTGGAAACCGGCGAGGAACGCTCCTTCATCGCAGACGGCGACACGCTGACCCTGAAGGGCGCGGCCAAGGGCGATGGCTACACCATCGGCTTCGGTGATTGCACCGGAACTGTCCTTCCCGCTCTTGACGACCCCTTCGCACGATAAGGATTACCATCATGGCAAAAGCTTTTGCGTCCCAAGGGGACCTGACCGAAAAGAAGATCACCTTTGATGAGATCGGCGAGGGGCTTTATGCCTTCACCGCCGAGGGCGACCCGAACTCAGGCGTCATCATCGGTGATGACTCCGTGATGATCGTCGAGGCGCAGGCCACCCCGCGGCTGGCCAACAAGGTCATCGAATGCGTCCGCTCAGTCACCGACAAGCCGATCACCCATGTGGTGCTGACCCACTATCACGCTGTGCGGGTTCTGGGTGCCAGCGCGTTCGGCGCGCAGCAGGTGATCATGTCGAATGCCGCCTACAACATGGTGCTGGAGCGCGGACAGGAAGACTGGGACAGCGAATTCCAGCGGTTCCCCCGGCTGTTCGAAGGTCACGAAAGCATCCCGGGCCTGACCTACCCCACTACAACGTTCACCGATCAAATGACTGTCTTCCTCGGCAACCGCCGGGTCGACATCAAACAGATCGGCCGCGCCCATACTGCTGGCGACGCTGTCATCCACGTGCCGGACCAGAACGTGATGTTCACCGGCGATATCGTTGAATACCACTCGGCCTGCTATTGCGGAGACGGCCATTTCGCCGATTGGGGCCAGACCCTCGACAACATCAAGGCTTATGACGTGGACGCGATTGCCCCGGGCCGCGGCGATGCGCTGGTCGGCAAGGAGATGGTCAATGCCGCCATCGAGAACACCCGCGACTTTGTCGAGAGCACCTACCGCCCGGCGGCCCGGGTCGCCGCCCGCAACGGAACCCTGAAAGAGGCCTGGGACGCGGTCCGCGCCGAATGCGATCCCAAGTTCGCAGACTACGCGATCTACGAGCACTGCCTGCCCTTCAACGTCGCCCGCGCCTATGACGAGGCCCGCGGCATTGCGCACCCCCGCATCTGGACCGCCCAGCGCGATCTGGAAATGTGGGAAGCCCTGCAGGGGTAACCTCCGATGGGGCTGGCCGGCATCCTGTTTCTGATCCTCATGGGCCTGGTGTTCGCCGCCTGGACCGCCGCCATGTTCCTGGCACTGTGGCGCATCAGCAAGCGTTCTGAGGAAGATCTGAAACGGACCGGTGGCGGGTATTTCACCTGGGTCGGCCACTCCCTGAGAGCCTACGCGGAGTTTTTGACCTCGGACAAAGACCGCAAGGAACGCCGCCGTCTACTGTTGCTGACACTTGTTATGTTCGCCGTGATCGCAGGTTTCGCCCTGCTGGCTCCGCGGCTTTCCTGAAATCTGCCTGGGAGGAGCCCCATGAACAAGATCTTTGAAGTCCCCTTGTACCCTTATGCGCACCACGCGGATGAGGACACCGCAGCCCCCGCCCGCCGCAAGGTGGTGGTGATCGGTGCAGGCCCCGTCGGCCTGGCTGCTGCCATCGACCTGGCACAGCAGGGCACCGAAGTGGTGGTGCTGGACGACAACGACAAGGTGAGCTTCGGCTCCCGTGCGATCTGCTTTGCCAAACGGCCGCTGGAAATCCTCGACCGGCTCGGCTGCGGCCAGCCGATGGTGGACAAGGGCGTGCAATGGAACGTCGGCAAGGTGTTTTTCGACGACCGCCAGGTCTATGACTTCAACCTGCTGCCCGAAGACGGCCACAAACGCCCGGCCTTCATCAACCTGCAGCAGTATTATTTCGAAGAATACCTGGTGAAACGGGTCCGCGAGCTGCAGGAGCAGGGCGCGCCGATCGAAATCCGCGGCCGCAACAAAGTCTCGGCAATCGGCACGCACCCGGATCACGTGACGCTGGAAATCGACACGCCCGAGGGCTCCTACAATCTGGAAGCCGACTGGCTGATTGCCTGTGACGGCGCGGGCTCGCCGACCCGGCAGATGCTGGGGCTGGATTTCGTCGGCCGGGTGTTTGAGGACAACTTCCTGATTGCCGATGTGATCATGGAGGCGGACTTCCCGACCGAACGCTGGTTCTGGTTCGACCCGCCCTTCAACAAAGGCCAGTCGGCGCTGCTGCACAAGCAGCCCGATGGCGTCTGGCGCATCGATCTGCAGCTGGGCTGGGACATCGACAAGGAGCGCGAGAAGCGCCCCGAGAACGTGATCCCGCGCCTCAAGGCGATGCTGGGCGAGGATGTGAAGTTCGAGCTGGAATGGGTCTCGATCTACACCTTCCAGTGCCGCCGGATGGAGCAGTTCCGCCATGGCCGGGTGCTGTTTGCCGGCGATTCCGCGCATCAGGTCTCGCCCTTCGGTGCCCGCGGTGCCAACTCCGGCGTGCAGGACACTGACAACCTGTGCTGGAAGCTGCAGCTGGTGATCGACGGCAAGGCGCCGGAAAGCCTGCTCGACAGCTATGACGTGGAACGTGTCCACGGTGCCGATGAGAACATCCTGAATTCCTCGCGCTCGACCGATTTCATTACCCCGAAATCAGAGATGAGCCGGGTGCTGCGCGATGCAGTGCTGGATCTGTCCGAGCACTACGAGTTCGCCCGCCCGCTGGTGAACTCCGGCCGCCTGTCGGTGCCCTGCACCTACGACGGCTCGCCGCTGAACTCGGCGGATGCGCTGGACGGGCCGGAACGGACCCGGCCGGGCTCCTCCTGCCCCGACGCGCCGCTGGGCGACGGATTCCTTCTGGACCAGCTGGGCGGCAAATTCGTGCTGCTCACCATCGACGCCGATGCCCCCGATGTGATCGAGGAGCAAGGCATCGAGGTCACCCGCCTGGCGCTGTCGGTGAAGGATGACAAGACGCTGGCGCTGAAAGACCGCTACCTGGGCAAACATGAGAGCGGCGTCTACCTGATCCGCCCGGATCAGCATGTGGCCGCCCGCCGCCCCAGCTTTGACGAAAACCAGTTCCGGCACGCAATCCGCCGGGCTATCGGCAAGGAGTGATCAAGATGACCGAAGACCAGCTGATCCTGACCCCGAACATCAATGGTGCCGATGATTTCTATGCCGATCTTCTGACGGCACATGAGGGCCTCAGCAAAGCCGAAAGCGATGCGCTGAACGCACGCCTGGTGCTGGTGCTGGCCAACCATATTGGAAAACGCGCGATCCTGAAACAGGCGCTGGCGGCTGCCGCGCTGAAACCTGGGGAGGATACCGCTTGAAAATAGAACAGATCCACCACGTCGCTTACCGCTGCAAGGACGCCAAGCAGACGGTGGAGTGGTACAACAAAATGCTGAAGATGGACTTTGTCCTGGCTATCGCCGAGGACCATGTGCCGTCAACGCATGAGCCCGATCCCTACATGCATATCTTCATGGATGCAGGAAACGGCAATGTGCTTGCGTTCTTTGAGCTGCCGACCAAGCCCGAGATGGACCGCGACCGCAACACGCCGGTATGGGTGCAGCACATCGCCTTCAAGGTGAAGGACCGTGAGACGCTGATCCAGTTCAAGGAGCATCTGGAGGCCAATGGCGTCGAAGTGCTGGGTGTGACCGACCACTCGATCTTCCACTCGATCTACTTCTTTGATCCGAACGGCCACCGGGTGGAGCTCGCCTGCCCGGACCCGCAGGAAGAGGCCATGCTGGCCAAGCTTGATGCGGTCAAATGGGAGATGCTGGAGGAGTGGTCCAAGACCAAGAAAGCGCCCCAGCACGCCGATTGGCTGCACGCCAAGGAACTGAGCAAGGCCTGACACGGGCCGGCACGGAAGGCAGCCCTCACGGCTGCCTTTTTCAAAGGGGAGGACGCCGATGGGCGACACGGTTCTGTATGACTACTGGCGCTCGTCCGCCAGTTACCGGCTGCGCATCGCGCTGAACCTTGCGGGGATCGACTACGCCGCAGTCTCAGTAGACCTGGTCAAAGGCGAACATAAAAGCCCGGAGCACCTGGCCCGCAATCCGCAGGGGCTGGTGCCGGTGCTGGAGATCGACGGGCTGCGGCTGACCCAATCGCTGGCGATCCTCGATTACCTGGACGAGACACGAAATCTCGGCCTGCTGCCCAAGGACTTCAGGCAGCGCGCAAAGGTCCGGGCGCTGGCCCATTCGGTAGCGGTGGATGTGCATCCGGTCTGCAACCTGCAAGTGGCGAAACAGGCCACACATCTCAGCGGCGGCGCAGAAGACATGCCCAAGGCCTGGATGCAGCACTTCATCCGGCCCGGGCTGCAGGCGTTCGAGGTTCTGCTTTCTGAATTCGGGCAGGCGCCCTTCTGTACTGGAGAAGTACCGGGCCTGGCTGACATCTGCCTGATGCCGCAGCTTTACAATGCCCGGCGCTGGGAAGCGGATTTTGCGGACCTGCCACGGATCTGCGCAGTGGAGGCCGCCTGCGCAGCACATCCCGCATTTGCGGCGGCCCACCCGGACGAAACCCTAGCCGCCAGCAGCTGACGTGCCCACCTCAAGGCATAGCTTCAGCACATCCAGCGCGGGTGACATCTCCGCTTCGGAAAACCCGCAAAAGCCAAGCAGCAGCCCGTTGGGTCCCGCTCCACTGGCTGAAAATCTGGACAGCGGCTGCACCGTGACACCCTGATCTGCCGCGCGGCGGGCAACATCCTTGTCGTGCACCGAGCCGGGCAGGTGCAAAACCGTCTGCATGCCGGCCTGATGATCGCGGAACCAGCCAAGCCCGCCAAAGTCCTGAACCAGCCGGTCCAAAAGGAATTTCCGCCGCTCGCCGTACGTCCGCCTCACCCGCCGCAAATGGCGGTAGAACTCACCCGAGTGCATGAATTCGGCCAGGGCCTGCTGCGGCATGTAACTGGCGCGCAAGCCCGAACGGCCAATAGCGGGCCGGAACTGCTCCAGCAGATCTTCGGGCACGACCACATAGCCAAGGCGCAGGGAGTTGGAGAATATCTTGGAAAACGAGCCCACGTAGATTACCCGGCGCAACCGGTCGAAGCCTGCCATTGCCGGGATCGGCCGCCCGGCGTAGCGGAATTCACTATCGTAGTCGTCTTCGATGACCCAGCCCCCTGTGGCCTGTGCCCAGGAGATGAACTTTTGCCTGCGGTTTGGCGACATCGCACCGCCAAGCGGGAACTGATGCGAAGGTGTAAGGATCACCAGCCGGGGGGAATACTCTGCCTCCGGCAGCTTGGCCCCCTGTTCATCGATTTCCAGATAGGCAGGCTGCAAACCATGGAATTGCGCAATGTGGCGGAGCGGTGCGTAGCCGGGATCCTCCAGCCCGATCACCTCGCCCCGGCTGCTGAGCACCCGCAGACAAAGGTCAAGGGCGTCGGTGGAGCCGGCGGTAATAAGGATCTGATGCGGCGAGGCCTCGATTCCCCTCCACTCGGCCACATGCGCAGCAATGGCCTTGCGCAGCTCAAAGTTCCCGGCCGCAGTGCCGCCCATCAGCATCAGCTGCGGAGTGGTACGGCAAACCCGTGCAACCGCCTTGGCCCATTGCCGGTGCGGGAACAGGCGCATGTCCGGCTGCCCTGCTTCAAAAGGCAGCGGCAGTTTCACCTGCGCTTCGTCTTCCGTCTGGGGCCGGTGTCCGGGCTTTGCCGCCAGGTCCGCCTCGCCCACGGCACAGACCGTAAAGCCTGATCCCCGCTGACTGTGCAAATAGCCCTCTGCCACCAGCTGCTCATAGGCCGTAACCGTTGTGGAACGCGACACCCCCAGTTCCGTGGCAAGAACCCGGGTCGGCGGCAGCTTAGCCCCCTCGGCCAGGCTGCCCCCGATGATACTCTGCCGCAGCGCTTCGCAAATCTGCTCAAAGACCGGTTTCTTTGACGCCCGATCTATCGAGAAGGCCAACCAGGGAGTAGTCGTCATCGCTTTGGTATGTCCTTTTAGTTCAGTTTTGGACATTAATAACACTCCAAATCCATGGCAATCCATCCTTGTCATCAATTCGAGGAGGACCGGAGATGTGGTTCGTCATGGCTGTTCTGGATGTTCTGTGGGGCGTGCAGCGCGGGATGGTGCTTTTCCTTTGGGACTGGCCTGCACACACCTCACCGCAGTCCGCATGGCGGCCCGCGCTTGCATGGCCGTTACTGCGGACCAGGAAAACACCAGCGCCGGCACATCTCTCTCTGCAAAACGAGGAGACAGCCTGATGTCCCGGCTAGCCATGTTTTCCCTGTTCTACCTGGCGAGCTTCCTGCAGGCGGGGGCCTATGGCCTGACCTTCATGCTGCCGCGCCTGTTCGAACAATTCGGCGCCAATGAAAAGATGGTGGGACTGATGCTGTTCATCACCGCAGCCGCAACGCTGACCACCGTCTATTTCGCTGGCCATTTGTCGGACCTGTTCGGCCGGGTCCGCACCCTGGGCGCCGCCTGCCTGTCCATCGCGGCCGCTCTGGCAGCTTATGGTTTGGCTGATAGCACCGGGGGGCTGCTGGTTTTCGCAAGCCTCACGCTGGGCGCCGGCTGGGGGCTGACCTATGCACTGTCGCCGATCGTGCTGACCCGCTTGGTCCGTACAGAGGAGCGGGTGCGGTATTTCGCGATTCTTTCCGTCGCGGTGATGGGTGGTTTCGGGCTGTCGCCGGTGATGGCCGCGATGATGGAGACCGCCGGTCTCACGGTGAATGACGCCTTCTTTGCCACTGCCGGTCTCTGCACCCTGGCGGCGCTGCTGTTCTTTGCCGTGACCGGCGCAGTGCGCCGTTTTTCCGAGAGCGCCGGCCCCGGGGTCCGATCTTCCCTGTCTCTGTCCGCCGTTGCCGCTATTCTGCGCTCTCCTGCCAGATTGCCGGTCATCATGGTTTGTATCGGGGCCAGCGTCTTTGCCGGCATGAACAACTTTCAAACCGTTTTCGCCGGCGAACGGGAGTTGGAATACGCCGATTACTTCCTTGCCTATACCATTACCGTGGTAGTGTTCCGGGTGGTGCTGGCCCGGTTCAAAGGCGGCCGGAACCCCTATCTGACCATTGCGCTGCTGCAGTATGTGATGTGCGCCGCCGTGGTGCTGTTCCTTGGCAGCGGCAGCAGCCTGCCCGCTTACCTGGCCACAGCCTTCCTGTTCGGGATCGGCTACGGGGTGAGCTATCCGGTGCTGGCCGCAATGGCCGCAAATGACGCCAAGCCGGAACTGCTGCCGCAAACCCTGCAGCTCTTTGCCCTGACCTATTTCATCGGGATCTTCGGTTTCCCCCTGCTGGCAGGCTGGATGATTGTCGAGACGGGTTCTGCCGCACTGCTAGTCCTGGTGGCCGTATTGGCCGGGATCGAGGCCACCATGGCGCTGATCCGGGCGCTGTCCGCACGCACCTCTGCGGCTGCAAACGCGGCCAATCCGCGGTAATCTTCTTCAACAGGAAAGGAAGCCTATGAAACTTCTCGTCTTTCAGCATGTCGCTTGCGAGCATCCGGGCTCTCTCCGGATGTTCCTAAGGCGCGAGGGTATTGAATGGGATGTGGTTCAGCTGGACGAGGGCGGACAGATCCCCAACCTGGCGGATTACGATGCGCTGTGGGTGATGGGCGGCCCGATGGATGTCTGGGATGTCGAGGAACACCCCTGGCTGATCACTGAGAAGGCCGCCATCCGCACCTGGGTCCGCGATCTTCAAAAGCCCTATCTGGGCCTGTGCCTGGGCCACCAGCTGCTAGCCGATGCCTTGGGCGGCACCTGCGGCCCGCAGCGTCCGGCCGAGATCGGGGTGCTGGATGTGGAGCTGACAGCCGCCGGCCGCACCGACCCGCTGATGCAAGGGCTTCCGGCACAGCAGAAATGCCTGCAATGGCATGGGGTCCGGGTGGCACAGGCTCCGGACGGGGCCGAGGTTCTGGCCAGTTCCCCGGACTGTCCGATCCAGGCCATGCGGATCGGCACCAACGCCTGGTCGATGCAATACCACGTCGAAGTGGAGCCGGATACGGTGGATAATTGGGCGGCGATTCCAGCCTATCACGACGCCTTGGTGAATACCCTGGGCAGCAATGGAACTTCCGAATTGCGGGCTGCAGCCAGTGCGCAGATGCCGCAGTTTCTGAAATCGGCCGAAACGCTCTTCGGCAACTTCATGCGTGCCGTCCGCTGCTGACACGTTGCGGCGCAGGCTTTACAGGCCTGCGCCGTCCGCATGTCAGCAGCGGCTGGTTCAGCCGGCTTTCACATCGACAAAGGTCTCGTTGTAGCAGGCACCATCTTCAACATCGGTGCGGATATTGGCCGGGATCAGCGCGTTCACCGTAAATCCGGTCTCAGATGTCGCCCGCCAGGTCCCCTTGGGTGAATACAGCACGCCTGGCCGCGTGGCATCACTCACTTTCAGCTGCAAGACCACCTCGGCCTGGCCATTCCAAACGGTCACTTTCTGCCCGTCCTCCAGGCCCTTGGCCGCAGCATCCTGCGGGTTCATTTCTACAATCTCCCGCCCTTGCGAAGCGGCATTGCTGCCGAAGGTGGCATTGGTGCGCTTGTCCGAGCTGGGAGTGATCAGCACAAAGGGCTGGTCGGGCTGCACCGCCTCATACCGCGGCACGCCAAAGCCGAACCGGTCCTCGTAATCCTGGCAGAACAGCTCGATCCTGCCCGAGGGCGTGGCGGGCATCACGGTCTTGCACATGATCATCGGCTGGCTGTCTGCCGCCGTCATCTCAATAGCCTGATTGACCGGAATCTCGCTGGGCCGGCGCCCTTCAAGCTGCGGATGCGCTGCGTCTATGGCTTCATCGATCAGCTGTTTGTCAGTGGCCTTGAAGACCGGATCATCATAGCCGAAACGCGCTGCCAGCCGGCGGAAGATCTCGGTATTGGGCAGGCTTTCACCCACGCACGGGATAACCGGCTCAGCCCTCTGCAAAAAGTTCTGTCCATAAGCGCCATAGATGTCATCAAACTCGAAATGGCTGGCCGCGGGCAGGATCACATCGCACAGGGCCATGCTGTCGTTCATGGCAACGTCGCAGCCGGCAATAAAGAGATCCTCGCGCATCAGCGCCTTTATCAAGCTGGCCTGATCAGGGTGGGTGGCCACCGGGTTGTGGTTGTAGATCATCGTGGCCTTGATCGGCGGATCCAGTGTTTTGTCCTGCAGCTTTTCGGCCAGGTCAACAATGTTGAAAACCCGGGTCCCCGGTTTCATCAAGTGATTGCCGTGCAGCCGGTCTTGCGTCTTGGGCGTGGCAATGCCGGATTTGGCAAGAACTCCGGCCCCCAGCCGCCCGTGGTGGCCGGTGAGCGCAGGCAGTGCCATCGCCGCCCGCAGGCCGGAGCCGCCGGAACGGCCCCGCTCGATGCCATTGCCAAAAGAGCAGGCCATTGCCCTGGCCGCCTGAACCAGATCCGCCAGCGCGTGGAAGGTTCCGGCCTCTACTCCGCAGATGCGCTCCACCTCCTTCGCACTGTATTGCCGGGCCTGAGCCATATAGGCATCAAATCCTTCGACCCATTGGCCGATAAAGCCGTTGTCCAGCGCACCCCGCCGCTCCAACTCAGTTGCGAGACCCATGGCCAGCACCACATCGGTGCCAGGCTTGAGCTGAATATGCATGTCGCATTGCTCGGCGATCTTGATCCGTTTGGGATCGATGATCACCAGCTTGCCGCCCTTGGCGCGCATCTGCTTCAACAGCGGCGCGAGGTGCAGGTTGGACACGGTGACATTGTTGCCCCAGACCAGCACCAGATCGGACTCGAGGACCTGCATCGGCGGCATGCCGGGCGCCGCACCGAACAGGCTGTTATAGGCACCCCCCCGCACTGCCCCGCAGAGCGGTCCGCGATTGAGCATAGTTGCGCCCATCTTGTAGAAGAACCGCCGGTCCATCGAGCCTGCAGCCAGTTCGCCATGCGGCCCCGCATAGTTGAAGGGCAACACGGCTTGCGGACCAAACGCCTCAATCGCCTGGCTGAAGCCTTCGTGGATCAGATCCAGCGCCTCTTCCCAGGTGATCCGCTGATACTGCCCGGAACCCCGGGGGCCGGACCGTTTCAGCGGGTGTTTCAGACGGGCCTCCCCATGAACGAAATCGGGGTAATAGCGAGCGACCTTGTTGCAGATCACACCATCGGTAAAGGGGTTCGCTAGGGATCCCTTCACGCCGGTAATCATGCCATCCCGGGTGTGCACAGTCAGGCTGCATGTATCCGGGCAATCCAGAGGGCAAACACTGGGCAGGGTTTCTACGGAAGCTGGCTTGGTCATCACGGGCCTCAGGAAAAAGGGTTTTCCTGAGGTTACCTCTGCAAGGAGGTCCTTCCGAATATCCAAAACCTGAGAAAATGAGCAGGCCAATCTGCCTTGCCGGCCGCATTTCGGCAGCCGGCTGCAGAAATTACGAACGCAGCAGCACCTTGCTGGAATTCAGCGCCTGAGCAATCCGCTGATAGTGCACCGCAACGTCGCTGTTGCTTGCGGCCGAGCGCAGCAGCACTGTTGTCGTCTCCTCGAGAATGGCCAAAGCCTTGGCATTTGTTTCTGCGGCAGTGTCCGGCTTTACTGCGGCAACCGGCCGGCGGGATGCCTGGTTGTCGCTCTGAACAGTGATCTGCAGCCGCGGCTGGCTGTTGTCCCGGTTCCGGCGGGACAGGTCCGCCAGGCTGTCCGCCGCCTCAGCCAGTGCCTCCCGGGCCTCCGCGTAATCGCCCCTGGCCGGCAGCTGCTTCACCAGCGCCTTCAGTTCTTTGGCCAAGCAGTCGGTCCGGTAAGACGGGCCAACAGCCCCGCATGCTGCTGTTGAAACGCTGATGGCCGCCACCACACTGCTGGTGACTGAATTTGAAACCGCAGCAGGCCCTGCAGGTCCTGTGGGGCCAGTCACGCCCTGGTCAGCGGCAGTGCCGCTACCGCCGGAAACCCCTCCGCCAGAGGAAGTGCTCCCGGCCGGATCACCGCGCACCTGCGCTAGGTGCACAAAACCCGCAAACCCGTTTTCCTGTACGCCGCCTGCCGGAGCTGCCGCGGCTGCAGCCATTGCCGGCGCAAGAAAAAGCGCAGCAGAAAGCAAAGCGGAGGAAGCCACTGTGTATTTCGGTCCGTTCATAATAGCCTCATTTTCTTGTCCTGCCGCTGTCAGCTTATCCTGCAGCTATGCCTGTCCCGGCTCAAAGTGCCAAGTGGGAAACACCTGTGCTTTTGCTCAAGCTGTTTTCAGCCGACCAAGCGTCATCCTGTCCTAATCGATTCCGAAGAAGTTGCTGGACGTCAGATCATGATCGCCAAGTATCAGGATTTCAAAATCAGCATCAAACAAAGAGCGCACCGGATCCTCGCTAAGGTTCTCTGCCGTCAGCAGGATGCCGTCTTCGTGGTCCTCGACGGTAATAACGATCTCAAAAGGCGAGTCCACAATCGGCGGCGTGATGTCGAAATTGCCCTCCTCCAGAGACAGGCCGATATAGGCGTCCTCCACCGTGATCATGCTGATGTCGATCTGGTCCGTGTTGTCGTTGAAGTCTGTAATGACGTCACGCCGTGTACCGCCAGAACGACTTTCATCGAAACTGTTGAAGACAAATACATCCGCATCGGCGCCCCCGCTGAGAGTATCGGCGCCCAGGCCCCCGGTGAGGGTGTCTGCACCACCGCCGCCGGTCAGCTGATCGCCGCCCCCATCGCCGCTCAGAACATCGGCGCCGTTGCCTCCGTCCAGCTCATCCGCGTTGCCTCCTCCCGCAAGAGTGTCCAGCCCGGCCCCGCCGGTCAGGCTGTCGGCACCGGTTCCGCCTCGCAGATCATCCGCGTCGGCTCCGCCATCCAGCGTGTCGCGCCCGCTGCCGCCGGACAGAGTGTCGCTGCCGCCGCCCCCGTTCAGCACATCCTCACCGTCGTTTCCATTCAGCTGATCGCCTGCTTCCTCCCCGAGAAGCGTGTCATTCCCCGAGCCACCGATCAGCGTGTCCGCCCCAGTACCGCCCTCAAGCGAGTCGCTGCCCAGGCCCCCGCCCAGTGTATCGCTTCCGCCGCCACCGGACAGGGTATCGTTGCCCCGCCCGCCGGCCAGTGAATCCGCACCGGCACCGCCGTCCAAATCATCACTGCCGCTCTGGCCGTCCAGCGTATCGCTGCCACCGCCACCGTTCAGCGTATCAACGCCGCTTCCGCCAGAGATCCGATTGCCACCATTGCCGCCGGTCAGGCTGTCATTACCTCCGCGGCCGCCCAGCACATCCGCGCCGCCACCGCTTGATAGAACATCGTTGCCACCGCCGCCTTGCAGCGTGTCGGCCCCGGCGCCGCCGATCAGAGTGTCATCGCCGTTTTCACCCTGCAGCCGGCTGCCGCTGTCGCCCGCTGTCAGGCTGTCGTCACCGCTGCCGCCATTCAGGAGGCTTGCGCCCGAACCGCCATGCAGCGTGTCATTTCCATTACCACCAGTGAGCGTATCAGCCCCTGCGCCGCCGTTTAGCACGTCAGCGCCGCCGCCGCCTGACAGCTTGTCATTGCCATCGCCGCCGCTCAGCACATCGTTGGAATTGCCGCCTTGCAGCGTGTCGCTCCCGGCACCGCCGGTCAAAGTGTCTTCGCCGTCTTCACCCTGCAGCCGACTACCGCTGTCACCCGCTGTCACGCTATCGGCACCGCTGCCGCCACGCAGCGTGTCATTTCCATCACCACCAATGAGCGTATCAGCCCCTGCGCCGCCGTTTAGCACGTCAGCGCCGCCGCCGCCTGACAGCATGTCATTGCCATCACCGCCGCTCAGCACATCGTTGGAATCTCCGCCCTCCAGCGTATCGGCACCGTCTCCACCAGATAGAGAATCTGCGCCGTCTCCACCACGGAGGAGGTCAGAGCCTGAACCGCCCTGGAGCGTGTCCGCACCAGCCTCTCCGTTCAAAGTGTCGTTGCCGCCTTCCCCGGACAGGCTATTGTTTGCCCCCTGCGCGCCATAGATGAGGTTGTTCAGCCCATTGCCGGTTCCCTCCCGGGTTCCAGTAAGGCTTCCATTGGCCAGCAAGAAGAGAGCTTCTGAATTTTCGGTAAGACGGTAGCTCGCCAGCGAACTGCGGACTTCATCATACCCTGCCGTCAGCCCTTCTGTTACCAGATCGTCTACGGAGTTGACAAAATAAGTATCGTTGCCGGAACCGCCGGCCATCCGGTCCCCGCCGGCGCCGCCTGCCAGCACATCATTTCCGGCACCGCCATCCAAACTGTCACTGCCGGCACCGCCTTGCAGCACATCGTCTCCCAGCCCGCCGGTCAAGCTGTCGTCCCCGGCACCGCCCTGGAGCAAGTCATCACCCGACAGGCCGTCTATCGTGTCATTGAAATCAGACCCTATGAACGTGTCAGAACCGCCATAAAACAGTTCCAGGAATGCCTCTGTGGTGATATCCGGATCCGCGACTACAGTATTTGCATCAAGCGACAGCCCGGTTACCGTGAAAACCGGTTCAGTCCAGCTGAACGGCTGGTACTGCCGGTAGGAACCGATTGTGCCAGTTATCGAAAAGGCAGAGCCGGGTCCTGGGATCAGTTCAAAGGATGATCCTTCAGCCGCCAAGTACTCGGCCCGGAATCCATTCTGGCCGGTAAACCGGATGCTGCTGCTGGTGACCGTGAACTCCGCCACGATTTCCGTGCCGATAGTAAAAGGTTCAAAAAATCTAATCGTCGCCATTCAGGCCTCGCCAAGGTTTGCACGGTGCAAATTCCGCACCCTTCGGAGCTCCCGGATGCAACCGGGAGAAAAAACACAAGATAATATTCCGGCCGCAGCCGTCGATACTTCAAGCAATTTTAACCGGTAAAACCGCAGTCCTCCACGCAATGAGGCTGATCTGGCCTCGCAGCCGGCTAAGAGATGCAAAAAGAGCACCACAAGCTCGTGAGGCGCATCCGCTCACTCCTCCTGGTTGGAGGTGAATGCTTCCGTGTTTGTATTCGGCGCCTCTGGCGGTTTGGCCCGGAAGGCATTGGAGTGCCCCATCTGAATT
>NZ_JWLD01000061.1 GCF_000813725.1 Leisingera sp. ANG-Vp | reverse complement strand
ATGATCAAGACCCGTGCCGCTGTCGCCGTGGCTGCAGGCAAGCCGCTGGAGATTATGGAAGTGAACCTGGAAGGCCCGAAGGCGGGCGAGGTTCTGGTGGAAATCAAGGCAACCGGCCTGTGCCACACCGACGAATTCACCCGTTCGGGCGACGACCCGGAAGGCATCTTCCCGGCGATCCTGGGCCATGAAGGCGCGGGCGTCGTGGTCGAGGTCGGCGAAGGCGTGACCTCGCTGAAACCGGGCGACCACGTGATCCCGCTCTACACGCCCGAATGCCGCGAGTGCGAGTACTGCCTGAACCCGAAAACCAACCTCTGCCAGGCGATCCGCTCGACGCAAGGACAAGGGCTGCTGCCCGACGGCACCACCCGCTTCTCGATGCTGGACGGCACCCCGATCCACCACTACATGGGCTGCTCGACCTTCGCCAACCACACCGTGGTGCCGGAAATCGCGCTGGCGAAAATCCGCGAGGACGCGCCGTTCGACAAGGTCTGCTACATCGGCTGCGGCGTCACCACCGGCATTGGTGCTGTGATCAACACCGCCAAGGTGGAAATCGGCAGCCGCGCGGTGGTCTTCGGCCTCGGCGGCATCGGCCTCAATGTGATCCAGGGCCTGCGGCTGGCCGGTGCCGACCAGATTGTCGGCGTCGACCTGAACCCGGGCAAGGTCGAGATGGCGAAACACTTCGGCATGACCGACTTCGTCAATCCGGCGGATGTCGAAGGCGATTTGGTGGCGCATCTGGTCGAGCTGACCGGCGGCGGCGCGGATTATACCTTTGACGCAACCGGCAACGTGAACGTGATGCGCACGGCGCTGGAATGCGCCCACAAGGGCTGGGGCGAGTCGATCATCATCGGCGTGGCGCCTGCGGGGGCCGAGATCTCGACCCGGCCGTTCCAGCTGGTCACGGGGCGCAGCTGGCGCGGCACCGCATTCGGCGGCGCTTCGGGGCGCACCGACGTGCCGAAGATCGTGGATTGGTACATGGACGGCAAGATCGAGATCGACCCGATGATCACCCACAAGCTGACGCTGGATCAGATCAACGAGGGCTTTGATCTGATGCACGAGGGCAAGTCCATCCGCGCTGTCGTGGAGTTCTAAGTTCTCCGGCAGGCTTACAAGCTTGAATGAGGAAACGCAGGCCTTCCGGCCTGCGTTTTTCTTTTGCACCTATTGCTGCAAAGCGGCCCGCCGCTCAGCAGGGCTTAAATGATCAGCTTTCGCTGGTGGCCTCCACCGCGTCCAGGCTGACGCCATAGCCCCAGAGGCAGCGCAGGTGTTTCAGCACTTCTTCCTGATCCTCTTCGTCCAGATGGATGCCATCCCGCACGGTGTGGGTCAGCTTCAGCTCCCGGTCACCGCGCAGGTCGGCGTCGGTCACCTGAATATCCGGCTCCAGATAGGCGAGGTCGTATTGCTTGGCCAGGTCGCGGCGGATCGCCTTGTAGCCCGCGCGGTTGTGGATCTGGCTCACCACCAGATTGGGCAGATCCGCATCATTGGTCAGAGTGAACAGCTTGAACTTGCGGATCAGGTTCGGCGACAGGAACTGCTGGATGAAGCTTTCGTCCCGGTAATTCGCCCAAGCCTCGCGCATCACCTTGCGCCAATCCGGATCGCCTGCAAAATCCGGGAACCATTCACGGTCCTCATCCGTCGGATCCTGGCAAATGCGGCGGATGTCCTGCATCATTGCAAAGCCCAGCGCGTAAGGGTTGATGCCCGAGAACCGCGGATCGTCGTACTCCGGCTGCATCACCACATTGGTGTGGCTGTGCAGCATCTCCATATAGGCGCCCTGCTTGATCTGGCCCTGCTCATACAGCTTGTTGATGATGTAATAGTGCACAAATGTCGCGCAGCCCTCGTTCATCACCTTTGTCTGCTTCTGCGGATAGAGATACTGCGCCAGCATCCGGACAATGCGCAGCAGCTCGCATTGCCAGGCATCCAGAACCGGGCTGTGTTTTTCCAGGAAATAGAGAATGTTTTCCTGCGGCAGGTTCATCATCTTGCGGCGCGCGCTGTAAGAGGCGTCTTCGACCTCTTCCAGCTTGTCCCGGCCTAGCGTCGAGTCGGTCCAGATATCCAGCACGCTCTGACCGCTTTCATAGCCTTCACGCACCTTCTGCATCGCAACCAGCTCTTCCGTGGTTGGCTTTGGCGGGCGGCCGTAGCGGAACACCCCCTGGGACTGCATCGCATGGGCGGCGTCCAGCACCTCCTCCACCGCGCTGAGGCCGTAACGCTCCTCGCAGGCGGCAATGTAGTTCTTGGCAAAGGCGAGATAGTCGTGAATGCCCGCCGCGTCGGTCCACTGCTGGAACAGATAGTTGTTCTTGAAGAAATGGTTATGGCCAAAGGCCGCGTGCGCCATCACCAGGGTCTGCATCGCCATGGTGTTTTCTTCCATGTTGTAGCTGATGCAGGGATTGGAGTTGATGACGATCTCATAAGCCAGACCCTGGCGGCCGGTCCGGTAAAGCGCTTCGTCCCGGGCAAAATGCTTGCCGAAGGACCAGTGCTGATACATCAGCGGCAGGCCGACGCAGGAATAGGCATCCAGCATCTGCTCGGCCGAGATGATTTCGATCTGGTTGGGATAAACATCCAGCCCGAGGTCGCCCAGCGCGATCTCCTCGATCGCGTCGCGCGCTTTCTCCATAAGTTCAAAGGTCCATTCCGGCCCGTCGAACAGCGGCTCGCGCGCCTTTTCAGCTGCCTGCATTCTGCGCCCCTTTCACCTTGGGAAGGAAGAACTCCCGGAAGATCGGATAGATATGGCCGGGCTGCGACACCCGCTGCATTTCGAAATGCTGTGCCTGTTCTTTCACTTCACGGTAGTTCTGCCACAGATCTTCGCCTGCTTCCGGGTTGTTCAGCAGCATTTCCGCTGCCTCATCCACGATCTCGACATAGGCGTAGAACTGGCTCACCGGCAGCAGATCATTCAGAAGCAGATTCTTGCACCTGATCGAGTCATTGCCGAAGTTTTCGCCATCCGAGGCCTGGGCGCCGTAGATGTTCCACTCATCCGGCGGATAGCGCTCTTCGATGATTTCCTTCATCTTCTCCAGCGCGGTGGACACAATGGTGCCGCCGGTTTCGCGGGCGTAGAAGAAGGTTTCCTCGTCCACTTCCTGGGCGTGGTGGGTATGGCGCACGAACACCAGTTCGGTGTGCTCGTAGCAGCGTTCCAGGAACAGATGCAGCAGCAGGAAGAAGCGTTTCGCCAGATCCTTCTCGCGCTCCTGCATGGAACCGGAGACATCCATCAAGCAGAACACAACGGCGCGGGAATTGCGGATCTTCTCGGGCACAAAGGTGTCGTAGCGCAGATCCAGCGGGTCGATGTAACCAACCACCTTGCGCTTGCGGATGATGCCTTCGAGACGTTTTTTCAGCTCATCCAGGAAGGCCTCCTGCGGCTGGGTGCGCTCATCCAGCGCTTCCAGCTCGGCGATTTGCTCTTCCAGATCCTTCTGCGTTTTTGTCGTGGGGCGTTGCAAGGCGATGCGGCGGCCCAGCGAATTGCGCATGGTGCGCACCAGGTTGAGGTTGTTGGGCGTGCCGGCTGTTGTCAGGCCAGCACGGCGGGTGCCGATGGTTTCGGTCTCCACCGTGGCCTTTTCCACCAGATCCGGCAGCTCCAGCCCGTCGAACAGGATTTCCAGGTATTCCTCCTGCGTCAGGGTAAAGGAAAACTCGTCCTCTCCATCCCCGTCCTCAGAGGCCTTGCGGCCGCCCTCGCCTGCGCCGCCCTGCGGCCGTTTGATGGTGTCGCCGACAACAAAATCCTTGTTGCCGGGCAGCACATGGCGGCGGGTGCCGCCTTTGGAGGAGTGAAAGAACCGCGGCTCTTTCAATCCTTTTGAAGGTATGGTGACCTTTTCGCCTTCGTCCGGAACGCCGCTTCCGCTCTGGATCGACTTCCCCCGGACCGACTGATCGACGCGCTCCTTAATATTCTCCCGGGCCCGCCGCAGGAACCGTTGCCGGTTCCCGAGGCTTTTGCCCTTCGGATTGGCGCGCCTGTCGATGAAATGATGCATGTTGCACAGCGCTCCTCTTTAGCCCGCCTTGTTGACGCGCATGTACCATTCGACCAGACGCCGCACCTGGCGGTCGGTATAGCCATGGCCGCGCATCCGCTCGACGAACTCCTGGTGCTTGCCTTCGGTCTTGCTGTCCTTCTTGGACCCGAAGGAGATCACCGGCAGCAGTTCCTCGACCTGGCTGAACATGTGCTTCTCGATCACATCGCGCAGCTTCTCATAGGAGTTCCAGGCCGGGTTCTTGCCGGTATTCGCACGGTGGCGCAGGGCAAATTTCACAACCTCGTTGCGGAAGTCCTTGGGATTGGCGATGCCCACCGGCTTCTCGATCTTGGAGAGCTCGGCATCCAGCACCTCGCGGTTATAAAGCTGGCCGGTGTCCGGATCCTTGTAGTCCTGCTCCTCGATCCAGGCGTCGGCGTAAGAGATATAACGGTCAAAGACGTTCTGGCCGTACTCGGTATAGCTTTCGAGGTACGCCTTCTGGATCTCGTTGCCGATGAACTCCTCATAGCGCGGTGCCAGTTCGGTCTTGATGAACTCGAGATACTTCTGCTCGGTCTCCTGCGGGAATTGCTCGCGCTTGATCATTTGCTCCAGCACATACATCAGATGCACCGGATCCGCCGCCACCTCGTCGGTGTCGAAGTTGAAGGTGGTCGAGAGCACTTTGAAGGCAAAGCGGGTGGAGATGCCGTTCATGCCTTCGTCCACGCCGGCCCGGTCCTGGTACTCCTGCACCGTCTTGGCCTTGGGATCGGTGTCCTTCAGGCTTTCGCCGTCGTAAACCCGCATCTTCGAGTAGAGGTTCGAGTTTTCATGCGGCTTCAGGCGGGTCAGGACCGAGAAGCGGCTGAGGATTTTCAGCGTCTCCGGCGCGCAGGGCGCGTTGCGCAGTTCGCTGTTCTCGATCAGCTTGTCGTAGATCATCGACTCGTCGGAAACCCGCAGGCAATACGGCACCTTGACGATCGATACCCGGTCGATGAAGGCTTCGTTGTTCTTGTTGTTCTTGAAGGACTGCCATTCGCTTTCGTTCGAATGCGCCAGGATAAGGCCGTTGAACGGGATCGCACCGAAGCTTTCGGTGCCCATGTAGTTGCCTTCCTGGGTCGCCGTCAGCAGCGGGTGCAGCATCTTGATCGGCGCCTTGAACATCTCGACGAATTCCAGGATGCCCTGGGTCGAGCGGTTCAGACCGCCGGAGAAGCTGTAGGCATCCGGGTTGTCCTGGCTGAAATGCTCCAGCTGGCGGATGTCGACCTTGCCGACCAGGGTCGAGATATCCTGGTTGTTCTCATCGCCCGGCTCCACCTTGGAGACACAGATCCGGCGCAGACGCGACGGATACAGGCGCACAACCGAGAACTTGTTGATATCGCCGTCAAACTCATCCAGCCGCTGCACCGCCCAGGGCGACATCAGCCCCGGCAGCCGGTGCTGGGCAATGCCGTATTCCTCTTCCAGCACCTTACCCATGCGGACCGGATCGAACAGGCCCAGGGGGCTTTCGAAGATCGGCGAGATCTGGTCGCCGGCTTTCAGCACATAAATCGGCTGATCCTCGACCAGGCGCTTCAGCCGTTCCGCCAGCGAGGATTTGCCGCCGCCGACCGGCCCCAGCAGATAGAGGATCTGCTTGCGCTCTTCCAAGCCTTGCGCGGCGTGGCGGAAATAGCCGACGATGCGCTCGATGGTGTCTTCCATGCCATAGAAGTCGTGGAACGCGCTGTAGCGCTTGATCGTGCGGTTCTGAAAGATTGGCCCGAGCCGCGCGTCCTTCGACGTGTCTACCAGCTCCTCTTCGCCAATTGCCTTCAGCATCCTCTCGGCGACGTTCGCGTACAGGCTGGGATCGTCACGGCAGGCATTCAGATAATCCTGCAGCGGCATTTCCTGCTCGCGCGTCTCGCCGTACTGCTCTGCAAAAAGTTCGGCAATGTCTTTCATAGTGGATCAAGCCTCCTGGTTTACTTGGCGCCGTTCCTCCTGGCGTTTTAAATTCGCGCACGGACAGACAGTGCCCAGCACGTGGGCATAGGTGTCCGCGTCAGTGTTGAGTTCTGATTTCTGCTCGGCGCCGCTGCTGGCGTCATACGTCCGGCTGGCCGCTCTTGGCGGCGGCCTGCGCCCGGAGTCCAGGGCTATCGGCGTCGTGTTACTTACTTTCGAGCTTACACCAATTACGAACTTCTTCCTATCTGAAAGTGGTGTACTTTTAATTAATTGCCAGAAACTTTTGTGCGAAATTCTCTTCACATCGCGGCGATCAGCTTCTCAGCAAGCGGGTTCTGCAGCGCGGCATTTCAAAGGCTTGCACGCCGCTCTCCACCCGTGATTGCGCGCACTCAGCCACCCTCACCCTTTTGGCGCAACCATCCGGCCGAAACCGCCCCAAAGGCCGTAATTCCTGCCAAATCCCGCCACGCTGCCGCACATTCATCGTTGCGGAAGCAGCATCACAGCCTCGTGAAAAACCTTAAAAAATCTGCGGCAGCCAAGACACGGTTGCCGCCCAATTTGCGTCAAGACCGCCCTTCATACACTGGACAGGCAAAGAAAAATCGTCACAGTATGGCCTCAAAATGGCCGCAAAAGACGGCCGATGGGCAAAAGTACAGGCAACGGAACCACGCTGCGCAGGCCAATTCAGGGCCGCGCCGCGTACAGATGAGCGGTAAAATAATGAGCACGGTCGCATATATTACCCGCGATATGGCGGGCACTACGCAGCATGGAAATTTTTCCGAGGGCACACCGGCGCGCATTGATGCCGCACAGGCCAAAGACCTTTCGCTGAACCTCAGCCCGGCAGATGTCGAAAGCTACGCCCGAAACGGCAGCGATTTGCATATCACTTTGGCCAACGGCCAGGAGCTTGTGCTGGAGAACTTCTATTCTTATGACGCCGCCGGCGCTAAGAACCTGTTTCTCAGCCAGGAAGGCGAGTTCATCGAAGTGGTGCTGGAAGACAAATCCGGCGGCATGCTGTTTGCCACCTACGAACCGCTCGACCTGGCCGGCAAATGGAGCGCCTACGACGAAATGGTGTTCCTGGACGTCGACCGGATTGAACCGGTTGTAGCGCCGCTTGCGGCCCCGCTGTTCGGCGGGCTGGGTGCAGGCGCAGCAGCGGCCGGGGTCGTTGGCGCCGCAGTGGTCGCAGGAAGCGGCGGCGGCGGCGGTGGTGGCGACGGCAGCGTCGTACC
>NZ_JWLD01000060.1 GCF_000813725.1 Leisingera sp. ANG-Vp | reverse complement strand
AACCCCTCCGGCGGGTGTTTCCTTTTTGCGAAGGGAAAGAGGGGTTCAAAATCCCAGATAGGCAATTCCGCCGAAAGTGACGGCAACGCTGACCCATTGGGCGCGGTTCATGCTTTCACGCAGGATCAGCCAGGCCAGAACCACAGTGACCAAACCAAACAGTGAAGCGCTGACCGAGGCGAACTCCGGGCGGGGCAGGGTGCCGGAATAGATCACCAGACCAAGCGCGATGGCATCCAGCGCGCCCATCAGGCAGAGAAGCGGCAGCACCTTGCGGGACGGCATCTGCAGCATCCGTGTGAGCAGCGCCAGGCCCAGCAGCAGGAGGATTGCGGCCAGGCGGGTGACGATCAGAACCGGAAGCTCGGCGCCAGCCTGCGTTGCCGCTTGGCCGACAGCAAAAGTCAGGGCGAACCCGCATGCGGCGGCCAATCCCCAAGCACCTGCTTGCAGATTTACTGCGCCGCTGTCTTCCTCCCTGGAGAACACCGCAATGCTGCCAACGCCGCCAACAACAGCGGCCACGGCCAGCCAGTGGTCCAGTCCAACCGGCTGTCCTTGCAGCATCGCCATGCCAAGCGAAAGCACCGGATAGGCGCCGATCAGGGGGGCAACCAGCTTGACCGGCCCGAGGGCCAGGGCACGGTACAGCGCATAGGAGCCTAAGGCGAAAATCGCGCCAGACACACCTGCCAGAAGGGCGGCCTGCTGCGTCAATTGCTGCCAGTTTCCCATGGGCAGGGCGGCGGCTGAGACCAGAATCGCTCCGGTGCTGAACACGATCAGCATGGCTGGCAGAATGCTGGTTTTCTGCGAGACAAACCGCACGCACAAGTCGTGAATCCCCCAGGCTAGGGCGGCGGCCAGTCCGAGGAACAGCGAGGGCATGGCGGTTATCCTTTCGTTTGCGGCATTCACCCCCAGGAAAATGCCGCATCCCGGGCAATTGCCATTTTTCTGCAGAAAATCAACATGTTTGTTGATTAGAGTGCAGGATGGGAATATTCTTTTCAATAAATAAATATTCCGACCGTGCAATAATTGGCCGGAGTCCAACAGGAGATGCGCGATGAACGACATGAGCTTCCCTGAGGTCGTCAAGGGACCGCCCAAACCGTCCGGACTGTATCAGCCGTCAGTGTTTTCGCTGCCCAAGGGGACCGAGCGTTATGTGGTCGAAGGCTGCGGCGCGATCCTGATCCGGGTGGAAACCGGCGACACCGTGACGGTGATCAACGATGAGGGCGGCCAGCCCTGCGAGATTGTTGCCGCCGGGGACAAGGGGCGCATTGATGCAGGCCTCATCGGCGCCGCAGCCAATAGCGATGCGAGCGGGCTGAAGGCGCTGCTGAGCTCCTCGGACCAGTCCTTGCGCGGTTTGCGTATGGGGATGGAGGCGCGTGGCATTGATCTGGCTCAGGGCGGTGCGGTGCGGTTTTTCGACAGCGCGACGCCCGCCAAGACTGAAGAGAGCTTTACCGCGCAGCGCGATGGGGTGGTGATCATCGCGGCGCCCGGCGGCATCATGGATTTTGAGAAGCAGGACACCGCGACCTCGCTAACCGTGATGGTCAAACGGGCGGTGATCAAGCAGGTGGCGCGGTTTGAACTGCCGGATCCGCTGGCGGATCCGGTGAGCGAAGTACGGGTGCATAGCGCCACCGCCGAGAGCTATTTTGTAAAGGCCGGGGATTACATCCAGATCATTGATGTGGACGGCCGCCAGTGCACTGATTTCCAGTGTTTCGCAGCCCGCAAACTGGACAAGGGGATTGAGCACGCGCTGGATGTGACCACCACGCGTACCATTCAGGGGCATTCCTATCCGATGCCTGGGCTGCATTCGAAGTATTATGACCAGGATATGCTGCCGCTGGTGGAAGTTGTGCAGGATACCGTCGGGCGCCACGATGCCTTTGCCCTGGCCTGTGCGGCGAAATATTATGACGATATCGGCTATCCCGGCCACGTGAACTGCTCAGACAATTTCAACGGAGCGCTTGCTCAGCATGGCGTCACATCGCGCCCGGGCTGGATGGCAATCAACTTCTTTTTTAACACCGGTCTGGACGACCACGGCGTGATGTACTCGGATGAGCCTTGGACCCGGCCCGGCGATTACGTGCTGCTGCGGGCACTCACCGATCTGGTTTGCGTCACCTCGGCTTGCCCGGATGACACCAGCGCCGCCAATGGCTGGAACCCCACCGACATCCACGTCCGCACCTACAGCGGCCAAGAGACCTTCAAGCGGGCGATTGCGTTCCGCGCGACCCCTGAATCGGAGCCCAAGATGACCAAGGAAACCGGTTTCCACGACCGCCTTAGCAAGATGACCCGCAATTTCATCGAGTATAACGGCTATTGGCTGGCCAACTGCTATGCCGAGTCCGGTCCGCTGGAGGAATACTGGGCCTGCCGCGAGAAATGCATTGTGCTGGACCTGACGCCGTTGCGCAAATTTGAGATCACCGGGCCGGATTCCGAGGCGCTGTGCCAATACATCTTTACCCGCAATATCAAGAAGCTGGCAGTGGGGCAGGTGGTCTATACCGCGATGTGCTACCCGCATGGCGGCATGATCGATGACGGCACTGTGTTCCGCCTGGGCAAGGACAACTTCCGCTGGATCGGCGGCTCCGACTATGGCGGAGAGTGGATCCGCGAGCAGGCGGAAAAGCTGGGCCTGAACGTGCTGGTACGCTCGTCAACCGACATGCAGCACAATATCGCGGTGCAAGGTCCCGAAAGCCGGGATTTGCTGAAGAAAATCATCTGGACTATGCCGCATAATCCGAAGCTTGAGGAGCTCGGCTGGTTCCGTTTCACGCCTGCGCGTATCGGCGGGGAGGATGGCGTGCCGGTGGTGGTGTCGCGGACCGGTTACACCGGCGAGCTGGGCTATGAGATCTTCTGCCATCCGAAACACGCAAGCGAAGTCTTTGATGCGGTCTGGGAAGCCGGGCAGGACCATGGCATCCGCCCGATGGGGCTGGAGGCACTGGACATGGTGCGGATCGAGGCCGGGCTGATCTTTGCGGGTTACGACTTCTCGGATCAGACCGATCCGTTTGAGGCCGGCATCGGCTTCACCGTGCCGTTGAAATCGAAAGAGGATGATTTCATCGGCCGCGACGCGCTGATCCGGCGCAAGACCACGCCCGCGCGCAAGCTGGTGGGGCTGGATATCGACTCGGCGATCGACGTGGGCCATGGCGATTGCGTCCATATCGGCCGGGCGCAGATTGGCGAGGTCACCTCGTCGATGCGCTCGCCGCTCTTGGGCAAGAACATCGCGCTGGCTCGTGTGGACGTCGCCTGTGCGGAAGCCGGGACAGAGGTGGAAATCGGCAAACTTGACGGGCATCAAAAACGCCTGCCTGCAAAGATTGTACCCTTTGCCCATTACGACCCCAAGAAAACCCGGCCTCAATCCTGAGGCCGGCGGTTTTCAGGGCAGGGAGGTTGCATGGTTCAAAAGCTAATAGAGCAGATCGGCGGCGAAGAGGTGCTGCGCGCGCTGGTGGAGCGGTTTTACGACATTGTCGAGGAAACGGAGACCGGCGCGCAGATCGTCAAGCTGCACAAGCGGGGGCATGGGATGGATCATGCCCGGATTGAACAGTTCAACTTCCTGTCCGGTTTCATGGGCGGGCGCCGGTACTACGAGGAAAAACATGGGCATATGGACGTGAAACTGATGCACGCCCATGTGCCGATCACCGAGGAGGACGCCGAGAACTGGCTTGTGTGCATGGATAAGGCGCTGGCAGATCTCAAGCTGGAGGGGCCGCATGTGGAGCGGCTGCGGCAGGTGTTCCGGCGGGTGGCGCTGATGCTGGTGAATGATTTGGCAGAATGGGGCGAGGCACGGGCCTCAGCCTGATCGGCGCGCCGGTCGAGAGGGCGGGAGCCTCCGGCGGGAGTATTTTCGGCAAGATGAAAGCGCGGGAGCGGCCAGGCTTTAGCCGGGCCGCCTCAGGAAGACTTGCACATCGGCCACATTGGTGCCGGTGCCGCCGGTCATCAGCAGTGCATCTGCTGCTTTGAGGGCCGCGTAGCTGTCGTTGTTGGCAAGCAGCGCGTCCGGGTCCTGTCCGGCAGTCTTGATGGCACCCCAGGTGGCGGGAGTGGCGATGCCGCCTGCGGCGTCGGTGGGGCCGTCGCGCCCGTCTGTGCCGCCGGAGAGGAACAGCCAATCCCCGTTGAGGCGTTCAGCGCCCAGCTTTGCCACGCGCAACGCCAATTCCTGGTTGCGGCCGCCCAGGCCGGTGCCGGTGAGCTGAACGGTGGTTTCTCCGCCGAAGATCAGCGCAACCGGTTTGTCCTGAGGAGCCAATTCAGCGGCGTTGAGAATGGTCTCTGCAGCCTCTGCCACATCCCCCACCAGCCGGTGGGAAACCAGCTTGGGGCTCCAGTCTTCCGCTGCGGCCGCCATCATTGCCTTGAGGCTGTGGCGGTTTGAGCCGATCAATGTGTTGCTGGCGGCGGGCGGGG
>NZ_JWLD01000006.1 GCF_000813725.1 Leisingera sp. ANG-Vp | reverse complement strand
CCCGCCGGTGGAGAGGATATGCTCTTCCAGCGCCTTTGCACGCTCTGCATCAAAGGCGCCGCCCGCCTCCTCGAAGGCGGCAAAAGCGTCAGCGTCCATCACCTCGGACCACATGTAGCTGTAATAGCCTGAGGAATAGCCGTCGCCGGCAAAGACATGGGCAAAATGCGGGGTGGCGTGGCGCATGATGATGGCGCGCGGCATGCCGATTCCGGCAAGCACTTCGGCCTGTTTTGCCATCGGATCGGCTGGTGCTGCACCGTCATGGAAAGCAAGATCCACCAGGGCCGAGGCGACATATTCAACGGTCTGGAAACCCATGTCGAAATTGGCTGCACCCAGCACTTTCTCCAGCATTTCCTGCGGCATCGGCTCGCCAGTATCCGCATGGGTGGCGAACTTCTGCAGCACCTCCGGCACTTCCAGCCAGTGCTCATAAAGCTGGCTGGGCAGTTCGACAAAGTCGCGCGCCACAGAGGTGCCCGAGATGCTTTCATAGGTCACGTTGGACAGCATCTGATGCAGAGCGTGGCCGAATTCGTGGAACAGGGTGCGGGCGTCGTCCCAGGACAAGAGCGCCGGATCGCCCTTGGCGAAGTTGCAGACGTTGATCACAACCGGTGCCTGGGTTTCCGGAAACTTCGCCTGCTGGCGCATCGCCGAACACCAGGCACCGGAGCGTTTGGAACCGCGGGCAAAGTAGTCGCCGATGAAGACTGCCACATGCTTCCCGTCACGAGTGACTTCCCAAGCGCGGCAGTCGGGGTGGTAGAGCGGCACTTCCAACGGTGCAAACTCCAGTCCGAACAGGCGGCTGGCGCAGGCAAAGCTGGCTTCGATCATCCGGTCGAGCTGCAGATACGGCTTCAGCGCCGCCTCATCCAGATCATGCTCCGCCTTGCGGCGCTTTTCGGCGTAGTAGCGCCAGTCCCAGGGCTCCAGATCACCGTTGATGCCATCGTCCTGCATCATCGCGGTCAGCACTTCAGCATCCGCATCGGCGCGCGCCTTTGCCACCTCCCAAACATCCATCAGAAGGCCGCGGACCGCGTCCGGTGTCTTGGCCATTTCCGTTTCCAGTTTGTAGACGGCGAAGTTTTCATACCCTAGGAGCTGCGCACGCTCTTCCCTCAGCTTCAGAATCTCGGCAGCGATACCGCGGTTGTCGGTTCCGCCGCCGTTGGCGCCGCGGGCAGCCCAGGCGTTGAAGGCCTTTTCCCGCAGGTCGCGGCGCGGGGAGAACTGCAGGAACGGTGTGATCAGCGATCGGGACAGGGTGACCACCGGCCCATCCGTGCCCTTTTCCTCACCCGCGGTACGGGCAGCGCTAACAACAAATTCCGGCAAGCCCTCAAGATCGCCTTCGGTGAGCTCCATGAACCAATCACGCTCGTCTGCCAGCAGATTCTGGGTGAACTGAGTGCCAAGTGTTGCGAGCCGGCCCTTGATCTCCTGCATCCGCGTGTCGGCCGCGCCCTCCAGCGCCGCGCCGCCGCGGACAAAGCCGCGGTGGGTCAGCATCAGAACGCGCTGCTGTTCATCCGTCAGATCAAGGTCCTCGCGCTGGTCCCAGACCGCTTTGACCCGGGCATAAAGCGCCTTGTTGGCGGTGATGGCGGAGAAATGCGCGGCCAGCTTGGGCGAGAACGCCCGCTGCAGCTCTTCCCGCTTGGGGTTGCTGTCGGCCCCCGCCACGGTGAAGAACACGCCCAGCACCTGCTCCAGCGCGCGGCAGGGCGTTTCCAGGGCCTCGATCACATTTGCAAAATCCGGTGCCTCGGTGCTGCTGGCGATGGCCTCAATCTGTGCGGCATGATCCTCCAGCGCCTGCTCCAGCGCAGGGGCAAAATCCTCATCGGAAATGGACGCAAACGGGGCAATTTCAAACGGCGTGTCCCAGCGGGACAGAAGCGGGTTGGACATGTGAGGCTCTCCTTTGCCGGGAACGCTAACGGGAAAGCCGGGGCGCTGCAATTGGGCTTGCAATGCCCGTACAGACCTGTCCAGAATTTGCGGAGCCGCAGGAGGATTCGATGGGCAAGGGCAACATCTACAAGGGCATTCAGACAACAGCGATCCATGCAGGCGAAGCACCGGACCCCACCACGGGGGCGTCCGCGCCGCCGCTGTATATGTCTTCGACCTTTGTGACGGAGAATGTCGCAGGCTTCTCCGCCCATGATATCGGCGAGGACAGCCCATACCTGTATGCCCGCTGGGCCAATCCGAACGTGGCCGCGCTGGAAACCAAGATCGCCGCCCTGCAGGGAACCGAGGATTGCCTGTGCACCGCGTCAGGCATGGCGGCAGCGACCGCAATCTTCCTGACGTTCCTGTCTGCGGGCGATCATGTGATCGTGTCGGATGTGTCATATGCCGGTGTTGCGGAGCTGGCGCGGGACACGCTGCCAAGGATGGGGATCGAAGTCTCCACCGTGAACCTGTCGGACCTAGAGGCGGTCTCTGCCGCTATGCGTCCCAGCACAAAGCTGATCCATTCGGAAAGCCCGGTGAACCCGATCCTGCGGCTGACAGACTTGAAGGCCGTTGCAGACATCGCCCATGCAGGCGGCGCGCTGCTCAGCTGCGATGCCACCTTTGCCTCGCCTCTGGGCATGGACACGCAGGCGTTGGGTGTCGACCTGGTGATGCATTCGATCACCAAATACATTGGCGGCCATGGCGATGCAGTGGGCGGTGCGGTGGCCGGTTCTGCTGAGCTGATCGGCAGGATGCGGCTGGAGGCCGCGATCCATCACGGCGGCATCCTGTCGCCGTTCAATGCCTGGCTGATCTCGCGCGGCATGAGCACCCTGCCCTTGCGGATGAAAGCGCATGAAGCCGGTGCACAAGCGGTGGCGGAATGGCTCGAAGCGCATCCGCGGGTTACCCGGGTGATGTACCCCGGCCTCGTCTCCCATCCCCAGCACGCTCTGGTGCAGGCGCAGATGTCTAACACCTCCGGCATGATTGCCTTCCAGGTGGGCGATGTAGCGGCGGGACAGGCGGCAGCGCAGAAAATGATCGACCAACTGCAGGTCATTCACTACGCGGTGTCGCTGGGCCACCACCGCTCGCTGGTGTTCTGGATGGAGACGGCGGGGCTGATGGAAACCTCCTTCCGGCTCGATCCAGCCCAGGAAGCCGATTACCGCGCCTACGCCGGCGACGGGATATTCCGCCTGTCGGTTGGGCTGGAAGATGCTGAAGATCTGATCGCCGATCTGGACCGGGTGCTGTAACCGGGGGAAGCTCCCGCCCCCTGGAGCGTGCATCAGAGATGCCCGTCCCGGCGTTGGGCCGGGCCGCGCGCCTGACGGCGCGCGGCGGTTCCGCTAAACTTAAGGGTCAGGCGGCGCCGCAAACCGGGCAATCTGCCCGGGGTGACAAACGGATCTTACGGGTTTCGCCATAAAGTCCGTCGTAGATCAGCATTTCGCCGCGCAGGACCGCGCCTGCTCCTGTAATCTGCTTCACCGCCTCAACCGCCATCATTGCCCCCACAACACCCGGCAACGGACCGATCACACCTGCCTCGGAGCAGCTGGGGGCGAGACCGGGCGCCGGTGCTTCGGGAAAGATACACTGGTAGCAAGGGCCGCCTTGGGCCGGGTCGAAGACGCTGAGCTGGCCTTCCCATTGCGACAGTGCGCCGGAGATCAGCGGCTTTCCCAAAGCGACAGCGGTACGGTTCGCCAGGTAACGGGTCTCGAAATTGTCAGTGCCATCGAGGATCAGATCATAATCCGCAAACAGCTCTGCCGCCATGTCTTCGGACAGGCGGCGGTTATAGGGGCGCACCTCAGCATGAGGGTTCTGCGCTTCCATCGCCGTTTTGGCCGAAAACACCTTGGGCTTGCCGATATCCTCATCGCGGTGAATCACCTGCCGCTGCAGGTTGGCATTGTCGACGGTGTCATCGTCGATGACGCCGATCGTACCAACCCCGGCGGCTGCAAGATACTGCAGAACGGGAGCACCCAGCCCGCCGGCCCCGATCACCAGTACCTTGGCATGCTTCAGTTTTTTCTGTCCCGGGCCGCCCAGCTCCCGCAAAACGATATGGCGGGCATAGCGGTCAAGCTCGGTCTCGGAGAAAGTGCTGGCGGGTTGGCTCATCGGGCGGTCCTGAGGCTGGGCACGGGATTTCAGAGCCGCCACGATACGCGCATAACTTCCGGCCGCAAGCGCCAAGCCGCCCAGCAGCAGCCAGGAAGACACAGAACCGCCGGTGCCCTCGCGCAAGGGGTGCCCCGCAGGCAAGGTCAATTGAATCGCGATCACCGCCGCGAACAGAACCGCCAGCACGGCGATGCGCAGGTTGCGCGGCAGGCGGAGGTAGCGCCCGCCCCACCAGACCAGCGCCGCAAGAAAGAGGATGCGCAGCATCAGGCTGTGCCGGTGGAGCCAAAACCGCCCGCACCGCGGGCCGTGCCGGAGAGTTCATCCGCGAGCTCGAACTGCGCCTGCAGCACGGGTGCCACCACCATCTGTGCGATCCGGTCGCCATGGTTGACTGCAACAGGCTCCAGCCCCGCATTCAGCAGGATCACTCCGAGCGGGCCGCGGTAGTCGCTGTCGATGGTGCCCGGGGTGTTGGGCAGGGTAATGCCATGTTTCAGCGCAAGACCGGAGCGGGGCCGGATCTGCACCTCATAGCCTGCCGGGATTTCGATACGCAGCCCGGTCGGCACCAGCGCTCTTGCACCGGGGGCCAGCGTCAGCATTCCGCGATCGGGCAAGTTGGCCCGGATATCCGCACCTGCCGCTCCGGAGGTTTCGTAAGAAGGCAGCGGCACATCCCTGTCTGCACCCTCGTCATGGATCACACGGATGGTTACCATCACGGCTCCTCTTTCATCTTGCTGAAAATACTCAAATTCACCCGGCCAGCGCCGCAGCAATCCGGTCCGCGAGTCTGCGGGCTACTTCATCCTTGCCCATGCGCGGCCATTCCTCGGCCCCGTCGTCCGAGATCAGGGTCACTGCGTTTTCGCTGCCGCCCATGATGCCGGTGGCAGGCGAGACGTCATTGGCGACAATCCAGTCGCAGCCCTTGCGCCTGCGCTTGGCAGTGGCGTTTTCCACCACGTCGTTGGTTTCCGCGGCAAAGCCGACCACCAGCCCGGGGCGGCCCTCTTTCATCTGCGAGACGGATTTCAGAATGTCCGGGTTTTCGGCAAACTCCAGCACCGGCAGCCCGTCCTTGGATTTCTTGAGTTTGCGGTCCGAGGCACTGGCCACCCGCCAATCCGCCACCGCTGCGGCAAAGACGCCGGCGTCCGCAGGCAAAGCCGCCTGCACTGCGGCCTCCATTTCGCGGGCGCTTTCCACGGCGACTACCTGCACCCCCTCAGGCGGGCGCACCGCTGCCGGGCCCGTGATGAACACCACTTCAGCCCCTGCTGCGCGCAGAGCACGGGCCACTGCTGCCCCCTGCGCCCCGGAGGAGCGGTTGGCGATGTAGCGGACCGGGTCGATCGGCTCATGCGTCGGGCCGGAGGTGACCAGAATGCGTTTGCCCTGCAGCGGACCATCCGCAAGTTCGGCAGCAATGGCGGCGAGGATTTCCTCCGGTTCCGCCATCCGGCCAGGCCCGAACTCACCGCAGGCCATGCTGCCTTCATTGGGCCCGGCAAAGGACACGCCATCCCCCTTCAGCAGCTCAATATTGCGCTGCGTTGCCGGATGCTGCCACATGCGCACATTCATCGCCGGGGCCAGCAGTACCGGAGTATCGGTGGCCAGCAGCAGAGTCGAGGCGAGGTCATTGGCGTGCCCCTGGGCCATCTTGGCCATCAGATCCGCTGTGGCAGGCGCCGCCACCAGCAGATCGGCGCTGCGCGACAGCTGGATATGGCCCATCTCGGCCTCGGCCGTCAGATCGAACAGCTCCTGATGCACTGCAGTTCCAGCCAGCGCAGAAACCGACAGAGGCGTTACAAATTCAGCACCGGCTTTCGTCAGGACCGGGGTGACACGGGCGCCCTGGTCCTGCAGGCGGCGGATCAGCTCAAGCGTTTTATAAGCTGCAATACCGCCGCCGATGATCAGGAGAATATGTTTTCCAGCCAGCATTTTTGCACCCTTGCCCCGGTTTCAGGCAACTTTACTGCGCTGCGGCGGAAGAGGGAAACGGTTTTCCCGCCGCCCGCTCCTCCCTGCCGCAGCAAGAGTCTCCCGCCCCCGCGCGGCCCGGGCCAAGGCCCCCGCCTAGCGGCGTTGGGCCGGGCGCCGGGCTATGCCCGGCGCGGTACCTTGCATCAGCTGCCCGTTTTCTTTGCAGCCGGTACTGGTCAGCCGCTGTTTTTGAACGCAAGGCAGGGATCCGGACGCTCCACTGCTGCAGAATCAAGGACATAGTCGAATGCCCCCGAAATGCTGCCGCCCTCGCCCTGCCCCAAACTGATGACTGCCAGGGATGGGCGCGCCCTGGCGAGATAAACCGGCAGGCCGCGATCGGTTCTGGCATGGCCATTGCCGGTGATCACCGCAACCGGGCCGCCGGTCTCTTCCAGCGCCGTGTCAACGGCCGCCGCCAGCGCCGCGTCGCGCAAACGCTGGAAATCCACCAGCACCGGCAGCATTTCCTCAGGCATGGCATTGCAATGATTGGCCAGCTGATCCGCTTCTCTTGCCGCCTGTTCTGTGCCCGGCAAGGGCCGGTCCAGGCCGAAACGGGCAGCAGGCCCGGCACCGAAGTAGGAAGCCACCCCGTGTTCCAGAGCCTTGGAAGCCTCCGCCCGCGGCACCAGCGCACCATATTGCCGGGCGCCTTTGGCGGCGGCAAAGACCGGTGCGTAGAGGCTGAAGTCCGGCCAGCCGGATTGCGCCCAGTCCAATTGCCCGGCCGTATAGGCAGCCTCGTCCAGCCTGCCCGCATCCAGCCTGGAAGCCTGTTCAGCGGTGATCATCTCCCAGACTACGGCTTTTGGCTGCAGCGACTGCAGCAGCGCCGCCTGGTTTGCATGGTGATGCGGATTGTCGTGCACCTCGCCGAGGATCGCGACATCTGCTCCGCGCAAAGCCTCAAGCGCAGCCCGCAAGTCTTCGGCACGGGCGCCGGACAAGCAAAGCACCGCCAGAGCGGCGGCGCTTGCCAGTGTTTTCAGAGTTTGGAACCGCTTTCTCATGAAAGCAGTCTGTGCACCTCGCGCGATTGGCTTTCAAGGCATTTGCGCATTTTCTGGAAGGCGCCCGCCTCCAGCTGGCGCACCCGCTCTTTGGACAGGCCCAGTTCGGTGCCAAGGCTTTCCAGCGTCCGCGGCCGCTCGCGCAGCTTGCGCTCCGTGATGATGAAACGCTCGCGCTCATTCAAGGCCTGCAACGCCGAAACCAGCCATTTGCGCAACTGGCGGCGGTCGTGGCGCTCCTGCACCAATTCATCAGCCTGGGTGGCGTCATCCTCCAGCGCGTCGATCCACTCGCGCCCCTCTTCATCTGTGGATTGCACCGCGTTGAGTGAGAAATCGGCGCCGGACAGACGCCCCTCCATCATCTCCACGTCACGCAGCGGCACGCCGATTTCAGTGGCAATTTTCTGGTGCAGCTGGTGCCGGTCCAGCCGGGCGCCGGACGCGCGCGCTTCGCGCTCCAGCTGCGCCTGTACCCGCCGCATATTGAAGAACAACGATTTCTGCGACGAGGTCGAGCCGGTGCGCACCATCGACCAGTTGCGCATCACGTAATCCTGAATCGACGCCTTGATCCACCAGACCGCATAGGTCGAGAACCGCACACCGCGGTCCGGATCAAACTTGTCTGCTGCCTTCATCAGGCCCAGGCCCGCCTCCTGTATCAGGTCGTTCATCGGCGCCCCGTACCGCTTGAACTTGGCCGCCATGGAAATCGCGAGGCGCATATAGGCATTGATGAGCCGGTGCAGCGACTTCACGTCGCGGTCGTCACGCCAGGCATAGGCAAGGCGCAGCTCGGTTTCTGCGTCCAGCAGTTCCGCCTTCATCGCCTGTCTTGGCAATGGGTTTTCGAGTGTATGATCAAGTGCCATGTGTTTTCCCCCCGGAAACTAATTAACAAACTGCCGCCTGGGGACGCGCATGGAACAAATATGGGCCCGGTTCTTCTTCAGACCGGCAGCTAACATCAGCGCACTGGATACGACTCTTGGCACATCCACGGGCCAAAAAACGGAAAAGCTAAATTGTATTTTGGCCCCTGCGCAGACTTTCCCGGCCTTAATAAGTGGAACCCCGGGACACTGCGGTCTCTTGTCTTCACCGGGCCCTGCGGTTACCCACAGGAACGGCTACGGTACTTACAGGTTAGCAAAAAATGCCTGCAAATGTAACTTTAATTCTAGGGGGTGCTGCCTCGGGCAAATCCGCCTTTGCCGAGCAAATCTGCATAAGCACCGGAAAAGACAAGGTTTACTGGGCAACGGCACAGATTTTCGACGCAGAAATGCGCGAAAAAGTGTTCCGCCATTTGCAACAAAGAGGCGTCGGATGGGCCACTGTAGAGGAGCCGGAAACCGCGGCCAGCGTGTTGACGCCCCTGGCGCCGGGACAAATCTGCCTGATGGACTGCGCCACCATGTGGCTGACCAACCATCTGCTGGCAGAGCATGATCTGGAAGCGGCGCAGGCCGACCTGCTGGCGGCTGTGGACAGCTGCGCGGCGGATCTGGTGATCGTCTCCAATGAAACCGGTCTGGGTATCGTCCCGGAAAACAAGCTCGCCCGCCGCTTCCGCGAGGCGCAAGGGCGGTTGAACATTGCGCTGGCAGCGCGGGCGGAGACCGTTGTTCAGGTGACCGCCGGGCTGCCGCTGGTGCTGAAAGGGGCACTGTGATCACCCGGCTGTTCCTGATCCGGCACGGACCGACCCATGCCAAATCCATGGTCGGCTGGTCCGACCTGCCTGCCGACCTGTCTGACACTGCCGCTCTCGCACGGCTGTCGGATTACCTGCCCGCGGAGGCGCTGGTGGTGTCCTCCGACCTGTCCCGCGCGGTGGAAACTGCATCAGCTCTGCAGGGCAGCCGGACCCGCCTGCCGCATGTTCAGGCCCTGCGCGAGATCCATTTCGGCGCCTGGGAGCTGCGGACCTGGGCCGAGGTGGACGCCGAAGATCCGGAGCGCATCCGCGCCTATTGGGAGGCCCCCGGGGATGTGACCCCGCCGGGCGGCGAAAGCTGGAACCAGGTCTGCAGCCGGGTCGATACAGCCATCGATGCGCTGATCACGGCGCACATGGGCCGCGATTTGATTGTGGTTGGTCATTTCGGCCAGATCCTGACCCAGCTGCAGCGGGCGCACCGGCTGACCGCCGAAGAGGCCTTTGGCCACAAGATTGACAACCTCTCGGTCAGCGAGATCTCGCTTGGACCGGAAGGCTGGCAAACGGGTGTGATCAATCACCTGCCGTGAATGCACCCATCACAATCATTCCATTTTCTGTTGGAATGCGCTGCGCTAGCCTCCTGCCATGGCTTATGAAATCTATATTGGCGACCGCATGTTCTCCAGCTGGTCTTTGCGCGGCTGGCTCATGCTCGAGAAGTTCTCCCTGCCCCATACTGTGCATATGGTAGGGCTCTATTCCGGAACCATGGCGTCGGATATGGCGCATCTGGCACCGGCACGTCTGGTGCCGGCGCTGCGCACGCCCGAAGGCACGGTTGTGGGGGAAAGCCTGGCCATTGCCGAGACGCTCGCCGAGCGGCACCCCGAAGCAGGGCTTTGGCCCTCGGATCCGGCCCATCGCGCCACTGCCCGCTGGCTGGCGGCGGAAATGGTCGGCGGCTTCTCTGCCCTGCGTGGCGAGTGCCCGATGCAGCTGGCGCATATGTACGAAGGATTTGAAGTCTCAGCCGCGGTGAAAGCGGATCTGGCCCGGATCGAGGACTTGTTTGCCCACGCCCGCGCCATTTCAGGCCAGGCAAAAGGCTACCTGTTCGGCTCGTATTCGCTGGCGGATGTCTTCTATACGCCAGTGGCCGCCCGCATCATGGGATACGGGCTGCCGGTCTCAGCCGAGACCCGGTCCTATTGCAAGCTGCTGCTGTCTGACCCGGCGGTCCTGCGCTGGCAGGAGCAGGCGCATGAGGTCAGTTATGACCCAGAACCCTATGCTCTGGATCTGCCGCGGCGCCCCTGGCCGCTGGGCTGATTTGAGCGCCAGCGCGAAAACTGCGTGAATTCGCGGCTGGCCGCGCCCCGCGTTAACGACTCGGAAACCACGATTAACAAGCATTTCTCCCTGAACCGCAGGAGGCTGGGAGAAATGACCGCACGCTCTTACACAGTTGCCTTTCAAGGGGTCGAGGCCCGCCTGGTCGAGGTGCAGTGTTCTGTCGCCCCCGGCCTGCCCGCCTTTACAGTGGTTGGCTTGCCGGACAAGGCGGTGCAGGAAGCCCGCGAACGGGTCCGCGCAGCTTTTGCCGCGATGTCCATCGCCCTGCCCTCCCGCCGGATCACAGTGAACCTGTCGCCCGCGGATTTGCCCAAGGAAGGCAGCCATTTCGACCTGCCGATTGCACTGGCGCTGCTGGCGGCCATCGGCATTGTCCCTGCCGAAAAGGCCGAAGAAACCATTTCCCTTGGGGAACTGTCGCTGGATGGTCAGCTGATGCCGGTGGCCGGCGCCTTGCCCGCGGCGGTGACGGCTGCAGAAGAAGAACGGATGCTGCTCTGTCCCAAGCCCTCCGGCCCGGAGGCCGCCTGGGTCGATGCCGCCCAGGTGATCGGCGCCGCCACGCTGACCGAAGTGGTGCAGCACTATACAGGCCAGCGCCGCATCGAGCCCGCCGCACCGGGCGAGGCCGTCAGCGGCCTGGGCGGCAGGGATCTGAGTGACGTGAAGGGGCAGGAACAGGCCAAGCGGGCGCTGGAGATTGCTGCTGCCGGGCGCCATCACATGCTGATGGTCGGCCCGCCAGGCTCAGGCAAGTCGATGCTGGCAGCGCGGCTGCCCTCGATCCTGCCACCGCTCACGCCGGGCGAGGCGCTGGAAACCTCGATGATCCATTCCTTGTGCGGGCTGATCGACGAAGGCGGTATCAGCCGGGCCCGCCCCTTCCGCGAGCCGCACCACACCGCTTCGATGGCGGCAATTGCCGGCGGCGGGCGGCGGGCACAGCCTGGGGAAATCAGTCTCGCCCACAATGGCGTCCTGTTCTTGGACGAACTGCCGGAGTTCGGCCGCTCGGTGCTGGAAACCCTGCGCCAGCCGCTGGAAACCGGCGAGGTGATGGTGGCGCGCGCCAATGCGCATGTGAAGTACCCCAGCCGGTTCATGCTGGTGGCTGCCGCCAACCCCTGCAAATGCGGTTATCTGGCAGATGCCAACCGCGCCTGTTCGCGCGCGCCTATCTGCGGTGCAGATTACCTTGGGCGGATTTCCGGCCCCATGCTGGACCGGTTCGACCTGCATCTCGATGTGCCGCCAGTGGACGTTGCCGAACTCGAGCTGCCGCCTAGTGCCGAAGGTTCAGCTGATGTCGCTCAACGGGTGGCGATTGCCCGGGAAATGCAGGCCGCCCGGTTCCGCGGCCACCCAGGCCTGCGTCAGAACGCAGATGCTGAAGGGGCTCTGCTGGAGCAGATCGCCGCGCCGGATGCCGAAAGCCGCGACCTGCTGATCCGCGCTGCCGAGCACTTTGGCCTCAGCGCCCGCGGCTATCACCGGGTGCTGCGCGTGGCACGCACAATTGCCGATCTGGCCTGCGAGGAACGCGTCCAGCGCCGGCATTTTGCCGAAGCCCTGCATTTCCGCCTGCCCTCATAAACGCAGGGGGCGCTCCCCATTGCGCTTAGCCTGGCTGACTGTTTGAAAGGGCGGAGGCGATGAATTCAGCGGCCTCTTCCAGCGCCGTCTGCCCTTCCGGCAAATGCCCGGCCATGAATTGCCAGACATGCGGCACATTGCGCCACTGGCTAAACCGCACCTTTCCGCCCGCCTTCTCCAGTTTCTCCGCCATCCGCTGCGAATCCGACAGCAGCACCTCGGTGCTGCCGGCCTGGATCAGCACCGGCGGCGGATCAGGAAATGCCGCAAACAGCGGCGAGGCGCGCCCGTCCGACGGGTTCGCGCCGTCCAGGTACTGATCCACGGCTTCCTGCATCCGGCCCGCCGGGATGATGACGTCCTTGGCCGCATTTGCCTGAATGCTGGCGCCACTCAATGTAAGATCGCACCAGGGCGAGAAGGCAACAAGGCCCGCAGGACGCTCCTGCTTCGCCAAGAGGCCTGCCAGCAAAGCCAGCGCCAGCCCGCCGCCGGCGCTGTCGCCTGCAATCAGAATGTCTTCCGCTGCATACCCGGTTTCGCGCAGATACTGCCAGGCTGCCATGGCGTCCTCATAGGCAGCTGGAAACGGCGCCTCCTGCATCAGCCGGTAGTCAGGCACTGCAATTTCCAACCCGGCAGCCAGCGACAGGCGCGACAGCATTCCCTGATAGGCGCGGGCGCTGCCGGCCAGATAGGCGCCGCCATGCAGAAACAGGATGATTTGCCCTTGGCGCGGCCTGCCCGCGGAAATCAGCGTCATCGGCACTGGCGCCGGCCGCGGCAGCAGCCGGGTGAACGGCAGCGCCGGATAGAGGCGCGGCGCCATCGCTTCGAACCCCCGCCGCGCCAGATCCGGGCTGGAGGTGTGCTGCAGCACCGGCTTCATGCCATAGCGCATCCACGCGTTTATGGCCCGGCGCTGCCAGCTCATCAGCTGATCTTGGCTTCGATCGCCTGCCAGACCTTCTCGGCGATGTTGACGCCGTCAAAGCGCTCCAGCTCCTGAATGCCGGTAGGCGAAGTCACGTTGATCTCGGTCAGGTAGTCGCCGATCACGTCGATGCCGACAAAAATCTGACCTTTTTCGCGCAGCAGCGGGCCAATGGCGGCGCAAATCTCCAGATCGCGGTCGCTCAGACCGATCTTCTCAGGCCGCCCGCCCACATGCATGTTGGAGCGGGTCTCGCCTGCCGCCGGCACCCGGTTGATGGCGCCGACCGGCTCGCCGTCGACCAGGATAACGCGCTTGTCGCCGTTGCTGACGTCAGGCAGGAATTTCTGCACGATCAGCGGCTCGCGGCTGAAGCCGGTGAAAAGCTCATGCAGCGAGGTGAGGTTGCGGTCGTTTGCATCCAGCCGGAACACGCCTGCGCCGCCATTGCCGTAAAGCGGCTTCAGGATCACGTCCCCATGCTTTTCCTTGAACGCCTTGATGGTCTGCAGGTCGCGGGCAATGGTGGTCGGCGGGGTCAGCTCCGGGAAGTTCAGAACCAGCAGTTTTTCCGGGTAGTTGCGCACCCAGAACGGATCATTCACCACCAGCGCCTTGCCCTTCAGCATGTCCAGAAGATGCGTCGAGGTGATGTAATGCATGTCAAACGGCGGGTCCTGGCGCAGCCAGACCACGTCGAAATCCGCCAGATCCGCCTCGCGCTCTTCGCCCAGCACCGCGGGGGTTCCTGCGACCCGCTGCACGGTCATGTCGTGGCCGCGGGCGGTGATGCGGCCCTCCTGATAGGCCAGCTGATCGGGGCCGTAATAGAACAGCTCATGGCCGCGCGCCTGGGCTTCTTCAGCCAGGCGGAAGCTACTGTCCGCATTGATGTCCACGCCCATGACCGGGTCCATCTGAAAGGCGATTTTCATGGCAGTATCCCTTTTGTGCTGGCGGAATACATGGCCCAGCATGGCCTTGTGTTCAATGGGTCAGGCGCAGATCAGTCCATGCCAAAGGCGTTTTCGATGATCTCCACCGCGCCGGTGCCGTCCACCAGAGCCGCGTCAAAGCGCACCGGTGTCAGCTGGCCCTGCGGTTCATTCTCCAAATATTGCCCGGCGCTGGCATAGATGCGCTCCATCTGCCTCGGCGTGATCCGCAGCGCTGCCGCGTCGCGGGAGCTGTGCTTGACCTCGACAAACACCAGCTCATCCGGGCCGCGCAGGATCAGGTCGATTTCGCCGCCCGGCCCCCGCCAGCGGCGCTCGGCCACGGTATAGCCGTGGTTTTCATAGTGGCGGGCAACGATCTCTTCCGCGGCCCCGCCCGCCAGATGCGCACGGGCGCCGCGGTGCTGACGGGGGCCTGCCATCGCTCAGCCGCCTTTGGCCAGCTGCAGCGCCAGCTGGTAGACCTTGCGCCGCGGCAGCCCGTGCATTTCGGCGACGATGCCGGCCGCATCCTTGACCGAGTTCCCCTGCAGGGCCGCTTGCAGGTCGCTTTCAAGATCGCCTTCGCTGACCTCAGCTTCCTGAGCACGGTCAACCAGCAGAACGATCTCGCCTTTGACCGGATTCTCCTCCAGCCCCGCAGCCAGTTCCGCCAGCGGCGCGCGGCGCACCTCTTCGAATTTTTTGGTCAGCTCGCGGGCCATTGCCGCCGGACGGTTGCCCAGAACAGCCGCCATATCCGCCACCGAAGCCGCAACCCGCTTGGGCGATTCATAGAAGATCAAAGTGCCAGGGACTTCCCGCAGCTCGTCCAGCCGTTTGCGGCGGGCGCCCGAGGCGTTCGGCAGGAAACCGGCAAAGAAAAACGCATCGGACGGCAGCCCTGCCAGCGTCAGCGCGGTTGCGGCAGCGGAGGCTCCCGGCGCGCAAGTGACCTTGTGGCCTGCTTCTGATGCTGCACGGCTGAGGTCATAGCCCGGGTCGGCAATCAGCGGCATCCCGGCCTCGGATGCGTAAGCGACGGATTTTCCCGCGGCGATCGCTTCCAGCAGTTTGGCACGCGCACCGGCGCCGCTGTGGTCGTGGTAGGCGATGATCCGCCGCTCCCCCAGCGGTACGCCGTGTATTTCCATCAGCTTGCGCAGCGAGCGTGTATCCTCGGCCGCAAGCACATCTGCCGAGGCCAGCACATCCAGCGCACGCAGGGTAATGTCGCGGGCGGTGCCGATGGGCGTGGCAACAAAGTAAAGCCCGGGAGACAATATGACATTCTGGTGATTCAACGCTGGACCCGCCTTTTTGGTCGTTTATGATCTGCCTTTAAACCCACGCGGCGCATCGGCGCCGGGAGAACGGAGTTTCAAGTCCATTATGTTTGCTGTTTTCAAACGCGCCCGCAAGGCGGCATTGGCAGCCGCCGCGGCGGTGTCCGCAATTGCATTGACTGCTTGTGATCCGGTTGCCATCGGTACCGGCCCGACAATCAACACGTCCAAACCGGTTCCGGTCGCGCTTTTGGTGCCGCGCGGCTCGGCGCAGCAGGGCGACAGCGTGCTGGCGCAGAGCCTGGAAAACGCCGCCCGGATGGCGATTGCCGATCTCGATGGTGTGCAGATCGATCTGCGCGTCTATGACACCGCGGGCAGCCCGGAAGTGGCTTCCGGCGCGGCGCAGCAGGCGCTGAAGGACGGCGCGCGGGTGATCCTGGGACCGGTCTATGCCGAAGCCGCCAATGCTGCGGGCATCGCAGCCCGCCAGCGCGGGGTGAACGTTTTGGCGTTCTCCAACAACCCGGCAATTGCCGGCGGCAATGTCTTCATTCTGGGGCCGACCTTTGACAACACGGCGCGGCGCCTGACCGGCTTTGCCGCCCGCAACGGCAAGCGCAACATTCTGATCGTCAGCGGCAATGACGCGGCAGGCGTGGCCGGGCGCAGCGCCATCCAGAGGGCCGCGGCACAAACCGGTGCCAATGTCTCCGGCAGCGTCGGCTATGAGCTGTCGCAACAGGGTGTTATCAATGCGATCCCCACCATCCGCACCGAGTCTTCCAGCGCCGATGCGGTCTTTTTGACCGCAACCACAGCCGGCGCGCTGCCGCTGCTGGCGCAGCTGATGCCTGAGGCCGGTGTCGATCCGGCTGAGAAACAGTACATTGGCCTGACCCGCTGGGACATTCCGGCACAGACCCTGGCCCTGCCCGGCGTGCAGGGCAGCTGGTTTGCCATGCCCGACCAGGGCAAGGTGCAGCAGTTCAGCGCCCGCTACCAGGCGAACTACGGCGGGTCGCCGCATTCGATCGGCAGCCTGGCCTATGACGGTATTGCCGCCATCGGCGCGCTGGTGGCTGCAGGCCAGTCCGACGCCCTGACCGCAGGCGCGCTGACCCAGGGTGCAGGCTTCCAGGGAGCCGGCGGCATCTTCCGCCTGCGCCCCGATGGCACCAATGAGCGCGGTCTGGCTGTTGCCACCGTCCAGGAACAGAAGGTCGTGATCCTTGACCCAGCCCCAGTCAGCTTTACAGGCGCCGGGCTCTGACCCGGCTGCCGGCGCCGCCCGGCCTTCCGCCAATGGTTTTCCCGAACCGCTGGGGCCGCTGATCTGCGACCCCGGCGCCATCTTTGATGCCCAGGCGGTGCGGGCGCAGATCGAGGCCCTGGCCGAGGACACCGCCCCTGCCGCCCTGCGCGGGGAAACCGTGAAGATCCTGCGCGCAGCCAATAAGGCCGGGCGCGCCGCAATTGCCGAAGCCTTTGCCGCCAAACCCTTTGCGGCACGCGATTTGACCCGTTCCTACACCTTCCTGACTGACGGTCTGGTCACCACGGCGCTTTACGTCTCCAGCGGCATCCTGCATCCGCTGGCAACGCCGACCCAGGGCGAGCGCATCGCTGTGATGGCGGTGGGGGGCTACGGCCGCGGCGAGATGGCGCCGGCCTCGGACGTCGATCTCTTGTTCATCACGCCCTACAAGATCACCGCCTGGGCGGAGAGCGTGATTGAATCCATGCTCTACATCCTGTGGGACCTGCGCCTGAAAGTCGGCCATGCCAGCCGCACCATCAAGGATTGCATCCGGCTGGGCGGCGAAGATTACACCATCCGCACCGCGATGCTGGAGCACCGCTTCCTGGCCGGGCACAAGCCGCTGGCGGAAGAGCTGGACAACCGGCTAAAGACCGAGCTGTTTTCACAGGACACCCGCGAATTCATCGAGGCCAAGCTGGGTGAGCGCGATGCACGCCATGTGAAACAGGGCCAGCGCTATATGGTCGAGCCCAATGTGAAAGAGGGCAAAGGGGGCCTGCGCGACCTGCAGTCGCTCTACTGGATTGCCAAGTACCTGTATCACGTGCAGGACGCCGCTGAACTGGTGCCGCTGGGCCTGTTCCGCCCCGAGGAACTGGAGCTGTTTTCCAAAGCAGAGACCTTTCTTTGGGCGGTGCGCTCTCATTTGCATCTGGCGACGGGCCGCGCCACCGAACAGCTGACCTTCGACCTGCAGGTCGAGGTTGCCAGCCGCATGGGCTATGAGGACAAGGCCGGGCGCCGCGCAGTGGAAGTCTTCATGCAGGAATACTTCCGCCACGCCACCCGCGTGGGCGACCTGACCCGTATTTTCCTGACCAAGCTGGAGGCAAGCCAGCAAAAGGGCGCGCCGCTGCTGCAGCGGATCTTCCGCCGCGGCCCGCGGATCAAGCCGGACTACAAGGTGGTGCACAACCGGCTGGACGTGCTGGACCCGGAAAAATTCCTGGCAGATCGGGTGAATCTGCTGCGGATCTTCGAGGAAGCTCTGCGCACCGGCATGCTGATCCACCCGGACGCGATGCGGCTGGTGACGGCAAACCTGCATCTGATCGATGACGAAATGCGCAAGAACCCGGAAGCCCGGCAGATTTTCCTGGATCTTTTGCTCAAGCACGGCAACTCGGAACGCGCGCTGCGGCGGATGAATGAACTGGGCGTGCTGTCGGCCTTCCTGCCGGAGTTTGAACCCATCGTGGCGATGATGCAGTTCAACATGTATCACTCCTACACAGTGGATGAGCACACCATTCAGGTGATTTCCAACTTTGCCGCGATTGAACGCGGCGAACTGGAGGATGAGCTGCCGCTGTCCTCCTCGATCCTGCGCAAGGGGCTCAGCCGCAAAGTGCTGATGGTGGCAATGCTGCTGCATGACATCGGCAAGGGGCGGGAACAGGACCACTCGATCCTCGGCGCCCAGATCGCCCGCAAAGTGGCGCCGCGCCTGGGGCTGAAGCAGTCCGAATGCGAGACCGTGGAATGGCTGGTGCGCTATCACCTTCTGATGTCGGACATGGCGCAGAAACGCGACATCGCCGATCCGCGGACAGTGCGCGATTTTGCCAAGGCTGTTCAGACTGTGAAGCGGCTGGACTTGCTGCTGCTGCTGACCGTCTGCGATATCCGCGGCGTCGGCCCCGACACCTGGAACAACTGGAAAGCTGCCCTGCTGCGTGCGCTGTACAAGCACACCCGCGCAGCACTCGAGGGCGGCATGGAGGCATTGAACCGCGAGCAGCGCGGCACCGCCGCCAAGAAAGCTCTGCGCGAGGCGCTGCCGGATTGGTCCAAGGCTGACCTCAAGACCGAGACCGCCCGCCATTACCCGCCCTACTGGCACGGTCTGCATGTCACCGCGCATGTGGATTTCGCCGAGATGCTCCGCGATTTCACCACCAAGGGCGATCCGGGCGAGGTGATGATCCGGCTCTACCCGGACGAGGACCGCGACGCCACCCGTGCCACCTTTGTGATGGAGGATCATCCCGGCATCTTCGCCCGCATTGCAGGCGCCCTGGCGCTGGTCGGCGCCAATGTCGTGGACGCCCGGTCCTACACCACCAAGGACGGCTATGTGACCGACGCCTTCTGGATCCAGGACGCGGACGGCCATCCCTTCGACCCGCTGCGCCTGCACCGGCTCAAGCAAATGATCGAAAAGACCCTGAAGGGCGAGGTGATCACCCGCGACGCGCTGAAGTCCCGCGACAAGATCAAGAAGCGCGAGAAAGCCTTCAAGGTGCCGACCCATATCACCTTCGACAATGACGGCTCCGAGATCTACACCATCATCGAGGTCGACACCCGCGACCGGCCCGGGCTGCTCTATGATCTGGCACGGTCGCTGGCGGCGGCCAATGTCTATATCGCCAATGCAGTGATTGCGACCTATGGCGAGCAGGTGGTGGATACCTTCTATGTAAAGGACATGTTCGGCTTGAAATACTATGCCGAATCCAAACAGCGGACGCTGGAGAAGAAACTGCGCGAGGCGATTGCCGAGGGTGCAAAACGGGCGGATACATGAAGCCGATCAAACTGCTTTCGGGCTTCCTGACCGTCGGGTTCTGGACCCTGGCCAGCCGTATCCTGGGCTTTGCCCGCGAGATCCTGATTGCCGCCTTCATCGGCCCGGGGCCGGTGCTGGATGCCTTCATTGTGGCCTTCCGCCTGCCCAACATGTTCCGCCGTTTCTTTGCCGAAGGCGCCTTTAACGCAGCCTTTGTGCCGGCCTTTGCCAAGCGGTACGAAGCCGGGGAGGACGCCAAGACCTATGCCCAGCAGGCCTTCAACCTGCTGGCCGCCGCGGTGCTGGCTTTGGTGGGGCTTGGCATGGTGTTCATGCCGGGGCTGGTCTGGCTGACCGCCGGCGGTTTTGTCGGCGACGCGCGTTTCGATATCGCTGTAGGGTACGGCTACATCGTCTTTCCCTATATCCTGTTCATGTCGCTGGCGGCGCTGTTCTCGGGCGTGCTGAATGCCACCGGCCGGTTTGCTGCTGCCGCGGCCGCGCCGGTTCTGCTCAACATTTTTGCCTGCGCAGCCATGGCTGCCGGCGCAGTGCTGGGCGGTGATGTTGTCCTGTGGCTGGTGTGGACGATCCCGGTGGCCGGCGTGGCGCAGCTGGCCCTGGTCTGGGTTGCCGCCGCCCGCGCAGGCATCTGCCTGCGGCCCGGCCTGCCCCGCTGGAACAGTGAGATGTCCAGCCTGGTCAGGGTTGCAGTCCCCGCCGCCCTTGCGATGGGCGTCACCCAGATCAACCTGGTGGTCGGCCAATACGTGGCCTCGGACATCGAGAAAGCCGCAAGCTGGCTATTTATCGCCGACCGGCTGTATCAGCTGCCCCTGGGCGTGGTCGGCATTGCTGTCGGCATTGTATTGCTGCCCGCCCTCTCCCGCCGCCTGCGCGCAGGCGACAGTGCAGGCTCGCAGGACGCCCTGTCCCGCGCCGGCGAGTTTTCCCTGCTGCTGGCAGTCCCGTCCGCCGTGGCCTTCATGACCGTGCCGCTGCCGCTGGTTTCGGTCCTGTATGAGCGCGGTGCCACCGGTCCCGAAGACATTGCCGCCATCGCCCTTGCAGTTGCCATCTACGGCGCGGGCCTGCCGGCCTTCATGCTGCAGAAAGTCCTGCAGCCGCTCTACTTCGCCCGCGAAGACACCAAAACCCCGTTCCGCTATGCGCTGGTGGCGATGGCAGTGAATGCCGCGCTGGCCTTTGGCTTGAAACCGGTGCTGGGCTGGATTGCTCCTGCCATTGCCGCCTCCGCTGCCGGCTGGGCCATGGTGGCATTGCTGGCCCTCGGCACCCGCCGGATGGGGGACGAAGCCCGGTTTGATGCCCGTTTCCGCAGCCGGGCCTGGCGCACCTTTGCCGCCTCTGCCGTTATGGGCGCTGTGCTTTATGCTGTATCAACCTGGGGCAGCTGGCTTTTCATGCTGGACTACTGGCGCTACCTCTCCCTGCTCGGCCTGGTTGCCTTGGGCGGATGCGTCTACTTTGCCGCCGGCCAGGCGCTTGGCGCTTTCCGCCTGTCCGAATTCCGAAACGCCCTCAGCCGCCGGAAACAGGCATGAGCCGCCTTTCCTGCCCCGCCGGCACTGTTCTGTTCAGGCCCGGGCAGGAGTGTCCGGGCTTTGTCCGCCTCACCTCCGGAAGCATCAAGGTCACCCTGACCGCAGCTAACGGCCGGGAAGTGGTGCTCTACCGGGTCGGACCGGGCGATGTCTGCCTGCAGACCTTTGCCTGCCTGACCGAAGACCGCGCCTATTCGGCAGAGGGCACGGCCGAGACCGCACTCGCAGGCGATATCCTTGCCCATGCAGACTTCCGCAAATCGATGTCTGCAGACGATGCATTCCGGGCAGAGGTCCTGTCCGCTGTCGCCCGCCGCTTTGCCGACTACGAGCAGCTGGTAGAGGATGTCGCTCTTACGGGGTTCGACGCCCGTTTGGCACGCGTGCTGCTGCGACTTGCCCGGGGGAGCGACAGCATCCGTATCACCCATGATGCGCTGGCGGCAGAAACCGCTTCGGGGCGGGCTTTTGTTACCCGACGGCTGCGCGAATTTGCCCGCTTGGGACTGGTGGAGACTGGCCGCGGCAGCCTGCGCCTCGTGGACCGCGGCGGACTGGAAACGATTGCAAGGGATGAATGCTGACCTTTGGTGACACTGTCACCGACCGGGCTGCCGCACCGGATTAATAAGGACTCACCGTTTTCCAAACTGAGTTCGAAAGGACAAAGCAATGCCCCGCAACGAAGGCCCGCTCGACCGCTCCCTGCGCATCCTCCTCGGCCTAGCCCTGCTGTCGCTGGTTTTCATCGGCCCGCAAACCCTGTGGGGGCTTATTGGCCTGGTGCCGCTGGCCACCGGCCTGGCCGGCTATTGCCCGCTCTACCGGATCATCGGCCTCAACACCTGCCCGCTGAAGAAACAAGGCTAACCCGGGACCGGCCAAACCTACAACAGCAAGGCGCTTCAAGGGCAAACTTGCCCCTGAAACGCTTCTCAGCGAATCTCCGGCCGCGCGTCAGCGCGGCCCGGCCCAACGGCTGGATCTGCCCCGCCAGGGGCTTTGACAGCGGGCGGGAGCCCCCGCCGTCAGTCGTGACGGATCCGGTTGCGGATCCGGGCCCAGCCGCCCGGCGCCAGGAAGAACGACAGGCCAAAGCCGGTGGCAAAACCCGCCAGATCCGCCACCCAATCCTTCTGGCCGCCAAACAGCAGTCCGAACAGCAGCTGCGCCCCCATCAGGAAAGCGATCAGCGAAAACGCCCGGCTCTGCTGCGCGCCCACCGAGGCCAGCGACCGCCACAGCAAAAAGGTGAAGGCCCCGATCAGCCCGTAGACCGCTGGAAAGCCGCCAACCAAAGGCTGGCCGCCGCCAATCAGCAACGCATAGCCCAGCGCGCCACCGGCACCGGACAGCAGAAAGATCATAACCATCGCCAGATCGCCCATCACCTCGCCGACCATCTTGCCCATCGCCAGCACAAAAACGCAGACGAACAGCGCATGGGTAAAAGCGCCGTGCACAAAGACATAGGAGAGAAAACGTATCAGATGCTCCGGCAGCCAGCGGCCGCTTTCCTGCATCCACCAGAAGATCTCGCTGGAGAACGCATAAGACTGCACCGCCTCCAGCCGCCAGCCGATCGCCGACGCATCGCCCAGGATGCCGCGGGCGCCTAGCGAGAAAACGGCCTCCACTCCCATGATGACTAGCACCAGCGCCACAACGGCGGGGGGCAGCGGGTTTACGGGGGCATTATGGGGCTGGCTGCTCATCCGGGCTCCTTGCGGCACGGAATCCCCCGCGCCTGTTGACCTATCCTGGCCCCATGGGTAAGCCACCGGGGTTGCTATTTCCAGACGGGAGTTCCGCCCAAATGAGCGAATCCGCCTTCACCCCGCGCGTGTTCTCGGGCATCCAGCCCACGGGCAACCTGCACCTCGGCAATTATCTCGGCGCGATGAAGCGCTTTGTCGACATGCAAGGCGCCGATTTTGAGACCATCTACTGCATGGTCGACCTGCACGCGGTCACCGTCTGGCAGGATCCCAAGGACCTGATGAAATCCACCCGTGAGCTTTGCGCAGGCTTCATCGCCGCCGGCATCGATCCGGAAAAGTCGATCCTGATCAACCAGTCCCAGGTGCCTGAGCATGCGCAGCTGGCGTGGATCTTCAACTGCGTCGCCCGCATGGGCTGGATGCAGCGGATGACCCAGTGGAAGGACAAGGCGGGCAAGAACGCCCAGAACGCCTCGCTAGGCCTGTTTGCCTATCCGGCGCTGATGGCGGCGGACATTCTGGTCTACCACGCCACCCATGTGCCGGTGGGCGAGGACCAGAAGCAGCACCTGGAACTGACCCGCGACATCGCCATCAAGTTCAACCACGACTACGGCGTAGATTTCTTCCCGGAGACCGAGCCGGTCATCGAAGGCGCCGCCACCCGCGTCATGAGCCTGCGAGACGGTTCCAAGAAGATGTCGAAGTCGGATGTCTCCGATGCCTCCCGCATCAACCTGACCGATGATGCCGACGCCATCGCCAAGAAGATCCGCAAGGCCAAAACCGACCCGGAGGCGCTGCCGTCTGAGGCGAATGGCCTGGAAGAGCGCCCCGAGGCACGCAATCTGGTCAACATCTATGCCGCCCTGAACGAGCAGAGCGTCGATCAGGTTCTGGCCGATGTGGGCGGCAAGCAGTTCTCGGAGTTCAAACCGATGCTGGCGGATCTGGCGGTCTCAAAACTGGCGCCGATCTCCACTGAGATGGCGCGCCTGATGGACAATCAGGATGAAATCGACCGCATCCTGGCCCGCGGGTCGCAGCGCGCGCGGGAAATCACCGTGCCGATCCTGCGCAAGACTTACGACATCGTCGGCATGGTGCCGCCGGTGCAGCTGTAAAACAGGCGAAATCGCGTCAGCGGGCCGTCCCGGCTTGCTGACGCAAACTTCTATTCCGCGTCCGGTGCGGGATGGCGCCGGGAGATCAGCCCGTACTTCAGAGCAAAGGCGCGAAACGAGAACTTGCTTCCCAAGGATTTCATCACAGCGCGCCCTGACAGCCGGTCAAGCTCGTGATTGTCGATGACCCGCTCAGCGCAGCCGCAGCCTTCGCCCAAACCAACTTTCTTGTAATAGAATTTTTCGAAGCTCTCGGAATTCGCCATCTCGCCCTCCATTTGGGGACAAAAGGCTAATGCAGGCCGCCGCAAACGCAAAACAAACTCTGCCACGCATTCGCTTCAAGTTTTCGTGCAAGGCATCGAAAGCTGCTAAAGCCCTTTGACTCCGTTCAAAACCAGCTCAGCGGCGAGCTGCGCGTAGTCCTCGCGCGCCTGAGACCCGGCGCCGGAATTCCACATGTAGTACCAGTTGAGCATGCCAAACAGTGACATGGTGGCCCCGCGCAGCTTGGCTGAGTCGCCCTGAAACACTTCCGGCGCCACTGCCGCCAAGGCATTGCTCACAAATTGCACCATCTCGCGCTGATAGCCGCGCAGCAGCTTCTGCTGCTCTTCCGGCAATGCCCCCATGGCCCCGATCTGCACCTGGTGCTCGTGGTCGGCGCCTTGATAGGCCAGCATGATCTCAGCCACGATGCGGCGCAGCCGGTCTTCGGGGCCATAGCCGTCCAGCTCCACGCTGCAGACTCTGTCGCGCAGTTCGCTCAGGTAAGTATCAAGGAGGCCGAACAGCACGGCATCCTTGCTGTCATAATAATGGTAGATGTTCGCCTTGGAGATCCCGCACTCACGCGCCAGCTGGGTCATCGACGCGCGGTCGTACCCGGCCTCCGCAAACACTTTGGCTGCGGATTTCAGGATCTGCGCGCGCTTCTGATCATGGTCTTTTGCAATCGTGCGGGCCAAAGCTCACTCCTTACCGCGGTTGTCGACAACGCGCTTGGCCTTGCCCTGGCTGCGCTCGACGGACCCCGGGTCGCCTACAATGATCTCGGTCGAAACGCCAACCATATCCTTGATCCGCTTGGTCAGCATCCGCGCTGCGGCGGTCCTGCTCAGCTCATCCGCAGCATCCGGATTGGCCTCCACAAACACCCGCATCGCGTCCATGCGGCCGGATTTATAGAGCTCGATCTGGTAGTAAGGCGCGAGGCCACCGGTGGCCAGCAGCTGCTCCTCCACCTGGCTGGGGAAGACATTAACGCCGCGCAGGATGATCATGTCGTCGCTGCGCCCGGTGATCTTCTCCATCCGCCGCATCGAGCGTGCAGTGCCCGGCAGCAGGCGGGTCAGGTCGCGGGTGCGGTAGCGCACCATCGGCAGGCCTTCCTTGGTCAGCGTAGTGAACACCAGCTCGCCCAGTTCACCATCCGGCAGCACTTCGCCACTTTCCGGGTCGATGATTTCCGGCAGGAAGTGGTCTTCCCAGATCACCGGGCCGTCCTTGGTCTCGACGCATTCGTTGGCCACCCCCGGCCCCATGATCTCTGACAGGCCGTAGATATCGACGGCGTGCATATCGAAGGCCTCTTCGACCTCCTTGCGCATCGCATCGGTCCAGGGTTCGGCGCCAAAGATACCAACTTTCAGGGAACAGGAGCGCGGGTCCATGCCGACCTTGTGGTACTGCTCTAAAATGTTGAGCATGTAGGACGGCGTCACCATGATCCCGTCGGGTTTGAAATCTGTGATCAGGCCAACCTGCTTTTCGGTCTGCCCGCCTGACATCGGCACCACAGTGGCGCCCAGACGTTCAATCCCGTAATGCGCGCCCAGCCCGCCTGTGAACAGGCCGTAGCCGTAGGCGTTATGCACCATGTCGCCCTTGCGCAGTCCGGAGGCGCGCAAGGACCGCGCCACCAGATCGGCCCAATTGCTGATGTCATTTGCGGTATAACCCACCACCGTCGGCTTGCCGGTGGTGCCGGAGGACGCATGCAGGCGGATGATTTCACTGCGCGGCACCGCAAACAGGCCAAAGGGGTAATTGTCCCGCAGGTCGTTCTTGTAGGTGAAGGGGAACTTGGCCAGGTCCTTCAGCTCCTGCAGGTCATCGGGGTGTACGCCGGCCTCATCGAACCGCTGCTTGTACATCGGCACGTTGTCATAGGCATGGCGCAGCGACCATTTCAGCCGCTCCAGCTGCAAGCTGCGGATTTCGTCGATCGAAGCGATCTCAATCGGGTCCAATTCACCCTTCTTGGGGCTCAGGTCTTCCATGGCGTCCTCCACACCTTATTCGTCAAACAGCCGGCCTTTGACCGCCCGGGAGAAGCCCCGGAACTCGGCGATCTGCTGGCCGTCCTGATTGGTCACTGTCACGTCATAAATGCCGCTGCGCCCGGTCAGGGAAATCTCGCGGGCCTTGGCCGTCAGCCTGTCGCCCAGCCGCCCCGGCGCGGTGAAGCTGATCACGTTGTGCTGCGCCACGGTCGATTGATTGCGGCTGTTGCAGGCAAAGGCAAAGGCGCTGTCGGCCAGCATGAAGGTCACGCCGCCATGGCAGATGCCATGCCCGTTGCAATGGTGCTGGGCGATGGTCAGCTCCAGCGTGGCCTCGCCCTCGTCCACATGGGTGATCTCCATCCCCGCCCATTTCGAGGCGTGGTCATCAGCCCACATGGCAGCGGCAGATTTCTCGGCACGTTCTGTCGGGGTCATGGTCATTTGCCTTTGAATTCGGGCGCACGTTTTTCCAGGAAGCTAGCGACGCCTTCCGCGTAGTCCACGCTTTCGCCGCAGGTCTTCATTGCGTCCGCCTCGATCTCCAGCTGGTCGGACAGCGTGTTGACGGCCGCGGCCTGGATGCACTGCTTGGTCAGCCCCAGACCCAGCGTCGGGCCGTTTGCGAATTTCTCAGCCATCGCGCGCGCCTCTGCCATCAGCTCCTCATCCGGCAGAGCCTTCCAGATCAGGCCCCAATCCTCGGCCTTCTTTGCAGGCAGCGGCTCAGCTGTCAGCGCCAGCCCTTTGGCGCGGGCCTCACCCAAGAGCCGCGGCAGATGCCAGCTGCCGCCGGTATCCGGGATCAGGCCGACCTTGGAGAACGACTGAATGAACTTGGCGCTTTCGCCCGCCAGCACCATATCGCAGGCCAGCGCCAGATTGGCGCCTGCACCCGCAGCTACGCCGTTCACCGCGCAGATCACCGGGAAGTTCAGCGAGCGGATCAGCCGCACCAGCGGCGCATAGAAGGTCCGCACGGTCTGGCTCAGGTCCGGCGGCCCGTCCATTTTGCGCGGGTCGCGGTCACCCAGATCCTGGCCGGCGCAAAAGCCGCGGCCTGCTCCTGTCAGCAAAACCGCCCGCGCACCGCCATCGCGCGCGGCCTCCAGCGCGGTGCGCAATGCCAGGTGCATCTCCTCGTTAAAACTGTTCAGACGGTCCGGGCGGTTCAGGGTGATCTCCACCCAGCCCCCGTGATCCTGCGTCAGAATCGTGTCGCTCATCGCTCCCTCACCCTGTCAGCGGTGCATTTGACAAACTTCTTGCATAAACCGACCGGACGGTCAATATATCTCAGCATCAGATTCCAGCCGGCCGGCTTCTCCCGGCCTGATGAAAAGGACGACAGGATGAGCCTTCTAGAGATTTCCAGCTTTGCAGCGGGTCAATGGGTCGCACCGGGCGCAGGCGCCCGCAGCATCGCCAGCGCCATCACCGGGGAAGTGATCGCCAGCGCCGGCAATGACGCGCTCGACGTGCAGGGAATGCTCGACTACGCCCGCACTGTCGGCGGTGCAAACCTGCGCAAGCTGACCTTCCACGACCGCGCCCGGATGCTGAAGGCGCTGGCAGGCCATTTGAACCAGCACAAGCAGGCGCTCTATGATCTGTCGTTCAACACCGGCGCCACCCAGTCCGACCACATGATCGACATCGACGGCGGCATCGGAACCATGTTCGTCTTCGCCTCCAAAGGGCGGCGCGAGATGCCGGACGCCCATGTCTATCTCGACGGCGATGTGGAGCAGCTTTCCCGCAACGGCACCTTCCTCGGCCAGCACATCTGCACCCCGCTGCGCGGAGTTGCAGTACATATCAACGCCTTCAACTTCCCGGTCTGGGGCATGCTGGAAAAGCTTGCGCCCACCCTGCTGGCAGGCGTGCCCGCCATCGTGAAGCCCGCCACCAACAGCTGCTATGTGACCGAGCTGGCGGTGAAACTCATGCTCGACAGCGGCATCCTGCCTGAAGGTGCACTGCAGCTGGTCTCCGGCGGCCTCGGCGACATGCTGGACCATCTGACCATGCAGGATGTCGTCAGCTTCACCGGCTCGGCCAATACCGCGCTGAAACTGCGCGCCAACCCGGTGATCCTGGAAAACTCGGTCCGTTTCGTGGCCGAGCAGGACAGCCTCAACGCCTCCATCCTCGGCCCCGATGCGCAGCCCGGCACGCCGGAGTTTGACCTCTTCGTCAAGGAAGTCAGCCGCGAGATGACCACCAAGGCGGGTCAGAAATGCACCGCCATCCGCCGCATCATCGCGCCGCAAGCGCAGGTGGACGCGGTGATCGAGGCGCTCTCTGACCGCCTGTCGAAAACCGTCATCGGCGACCCGCGCCTGGAAACCACCCGCATGGGTGCGCTTGTCTCGAACAGCCAGAAACACGACGTGCTGGAAAAAGCCGCGATCATCGGCCAGGAGGCGGAACTGGTCCACGGCGACCCGGCGAGTTTCACCGTCGACGGCGCCGACCCCGAAAAAGGCGCCTTTGTGCCGCCGATGCTGTTCCACTGCGCCGACCCGGACAATGCCAGCCGCGTGCACGACACCGAGGCCTTCGGCCCCGTCTCCACCATCATGGGCTACCGCGATCTGGACCACGCGATTGATCTGGCCAACCGCGGCCAGGGCTCGCTGGTGGCCTCGGTCATCACCCATGACCCCGCCGTTGCCCGCGAGGTCGCCATCGGCGCCGGCGCCTACCACGGCCGCCTTTATTTCAACAACCGTGATTCGATGAAGGAATCGACTGGCCACGGCTCCCCCCTGCCCCATATGGTGCACGGCGGTCCCGGACGGGCCGGCGGCGGCGAGGAAATGGGCGGCGTGCGCGGCGTCAAACACTACATGCAGCGCACTGCCATCCAAGGCTCGCCCGACATCCTGTCGGCAATCGGCGAGAAATGGGTGCCCGGCGGCACTGAGATCGAAGGTCCGGCGCACCCCTTCACCCGCAAGTTCGGTGAGCTGTCCATTGGTGAGACCCTGCACACCGCGCCACGCACCGTGACGCTGGAGGATATCGAGACCTTCGCCCATTTCACCGGCGACACCTTCTATGCCCACATGGACGACGCAGCTGCCAAACGGAACCCGTTCTTCCCGGGCCGCGTGGCGCATGGCTACCTGCTGCTGTCTTTCGCTGCAGGCCTGTTCGTACAGCCGGACGAGGGCCCGGTCCTGGCCAACACCGGCCTCGACAGCCTGCGCTTCATGAAGCCGATTGAGGCCGGCGAAAGCATCAAGGTGCGCCTGACCGTCAAGAAGAAGACCCCCCGCAACGAGGAATACGGTGAGGTCCGCTGGCATGTGACCCTCACCAATCAGGACGGCGAAGTGGCCGCAGAATACGAGCTGCTGACCATGAACGCCTTTTGAGGCAGCCCAAAAGACGCAGCTAGCGCTATCATCCTAATCCGCCCGGACTGGTCTAACCCGTCCGGGCGAACTATGTTTATCCGTATGAACGAACAGCATAACCCTTGGTTTGACACTGCGGTGCAGCATCTCAACGACCCCCAGAACCAGCGGGTCTGGTCGGTGATCGTATCGCTGTTCGGTGACTTGGCGCAGGACAAAGGCGCCCAGATCAGCGGCGGTGCACTGACCCGCATCATCACGCCGATGGGAATCAAGCCTGAAGCGATCCGGGTAGCCCTGCACCGGCTGCGCAAGGACGGCTGGATCGAAAGCGCCCGGGCCGGGCGCGCTTCGGTGCATTATCTAACTGAATACGGGCGCAGCCAGTCGGCTGCCGTCACCCCGCGGATCTATGAGCGCCGCGCGGCTGTTCCCGGCGACTGGCACTTGCTTGTTGCCGAGGATGGCACCGGGCAGGCGACCCTGGACGAGGTGCTGCTGCTTCCCAATTACGTGGCGGTGAACCGCACCACCGCGCTTGGCCACGGTCCAATGCCGCGCAATCTGAATGACGTGATGGCCGCCGAGGTCAGTAATATTGCCGTACCCGGCTGGCTCAAGTCACGGCTGTTTCCCGAACATCTGCGCGAGGCCTGCACCGCGCTGCAAGAGGATCTGAGCCGGGTAACACCGCCCCCTTCAGGCCTGTCGGCTGCTCAGATAGGCACCCTGCGCACCCTTGCCGTCCACCGCTGGCGCCGCGTGGTGCTGCGCCACCCCGACTTGCCCGCCAGCTTCCACCCAGCGGACTGGACAGGAGAATCCTGCCGCACATTGGTGTTCCAGCTGCTTGACCAGCTGCCGCTGCCCGCGCTGTCCACGCTGGATGACCTGCTTGAATAAACCTTAGGCACCGCAGCCGATGGCGCTGCGCAACCCTTTGCTTTTCAAAGCATTTCTCTGCGCCACGGAAAAACTTCCCGAGAATCGGCATTTCCGCTGCTTTTCCGCTTGACCCAGCCCGCGGCATTCCGTAAATCGCCCCCACACAGCGAGCGGCGGAGTAGCTCAGTTGGTTAGAGCAGCGGAATCATAATCCGCGTGTCGGGGGTTCAAGTCCCTCCTCCGCTACCACCCTTCCCCGAGATTTGGAACGGTTAGACAGCCGGGTGCCCAACCGCCCCTTTCGGCTCTGCTGGCACTCTGATTTTTCGGCCCAAAACGGCAGCTCCCGGAAAGGGACTGCAAACAGCACCACGCGCTTTGGATTTGACTGGTGAGCACTCAGCCCAAACGGCCCGCGGTGACAGCCTCCCAGCTCAAGCCGAACTTTTGCAGGTATTTTCGCAGCCGGTCCGCGTCATTCTGGATCTTGCGCTTCTGGCGCGATGCCGAAAACAGGCTTCGGCCGGCCGCACTTAGATTTGGCGACCGCCGGCAGACACGCACAACTTCAGCCAGCTGCACCCTGTCGAACGGATCAAGGTCCGCCGCCTCCGCGCCCACAACCTGCTCCACCAGCCTGACATCAGCATCAGGACTGGCGGCCTGCCAGTCCGCTTGCAATCTGCAGATTTCCCCCTCAACCATCGCCCGGGTAATCCTGCCGCGGGGCGCCAGGGTGCACAGGCGCCGGACCGATCCGCTGAAGTCTCGGAAATTGGCTGGCCACAGCGTCCCTGGATCCTGGGCAAAACGAAGGAATTTCTCCCGCGCATCGGCGTTGAAACCGACCTGAATGCCCAGCACCCGTTCCGAGCGCGCCAGCTCAAAGACCAGATTTGCCTCAATATCCTCCCGGCGCGCGCGCAGCGGAGGCAAACTGAAGCTCCACATGGCCAGCCGTGCTAGCAGATCGGTGCGGAACTTCCCTTCGGCTGACAACGCACGCAGATCACGGCTGGCACCTGCAACAACCTGAAAGCGGCTTGAAACTTCATGGTCCGACCCCAGCGGATAATACCGCCCGGTTTCAAGCGCGTGCAAAAGAATGGCCTGCATACTAAGGCTCAGCTCATCCACTTCGTCGAGAAACAGCACTCCGCCGTCAGCTTCGCGCAGCAAGCCGCTGCGCTCGGACCCTGCCTGCCCCAGGTAGCTGCGGCGCTGGCCAAACAGCGTTGCGACCGCGTCCGGCCCGTTCAACGTGGCGCAATTTACATGCACCAGCCGCCCTTTCACCCGGCGCCGGTCCAGCTTCAGATTATAGATGCGGCCGGCCAGCTCGCTTTTACCAGTACCGGTTTCACCCAGAAGCAGGATCGGCTCATCGGAGCTGCCTGCGACCAGCTCAATCTGATCTATCAAGGCGTTATAAGCCGGATTCCGGGTTTCGATCCCGCCCTTCAGCTGATCGCTGTACTCCCGCGACAGCTGGTCGAACCGCTGCTGCAGCGCGTTGTAACGGCTGAGATCCAGGTCAATGATGTCGAATTTCGCGGCCGCTTCCTCCGGCCCGGGCGGGCCGGTCTGGATCAGCCGTGCAGGCACATGGCGGCTTTCGGTCAGCAGGAACCAGCAGATCTGCGCCACGTGGGTGCCGGTGGTCAGATGCACATGGTACTTTTCCCGGTCTTCATCAAAGCCATACCCGCGGGCGAAGTCGAACAGCTTGCCATAGACCTCCTGGAAATCCCAAGGATCGTCCAGGTTCAGCTCCTGCAGCAGCACCTCCGTACCGGGCGAGGCCTCCTCAACTTCGCGCTTCACCTGATGAGCAAGGCGGTTGAACTTAATGTCGAACAGAAGCTCCAGCCGGTCCACATGAAAGCTGCCATGCTGAACCAGGCTGAGCGTCGGGCGCCAGCGCCGCTTTTTACCCATATCAAGCTGGGTGCCGAGAAAGCCGATGACGATGTTTCGCATGTGTTATCCATTTAGATAAATTGGTATACCAATGGATAGTACAATCAAGAGGGGAAAACAGCAATTTCCGATTTTTCAAAATGAAATCAATTACATAAATCACTTCATGCTTTTTCTCGCTCACTCGAGGGCCTCGTGGCAAAACTCTGCCATCAACAAACGAGGACGAGAGAAATGGCAAACAAATCCGTGTTTGCATCGCTGAAGGGCCGGCTGCTGCCGAAAGCAGACACAAGGAACGCCGCAGGCGCGCCGGCCTACGCTTATTCCGATGCGCATGCCTTGGCGCAGGTGGCTGTAACCGGCACCTTCGGCGGCATGTACTATCAGAGCCCTCAGGAAGAGCTGGAGTACACTGTCGACACCGCTGAAGCGGTGCCCCCGGAGTTTCTGGCCCGGGCGGCGGTCTATTCCCGCAAGAACGGGCATATGAAGGACATGCCGGCCGTGCTGCTGGCGGTTCTGGCGCGCCGCGACCCGGTGCTGTTCCGTGCGGTCTTTGGCCGGGGGGTGGATAACGGCAAGATGCTGCGCACTTTTGTGCAGGTGATCCGCTCCGGCCAGACGGGACGCAAATCGCTGGGCTCTGCGCCCAAGGCGATGGTGCAGAACTGGCTGAACACGGCGTCCGACCGGGCGCTGCTGCAGGCCAACATCGGCAACGACCCGTCGCTGGCGGATGTGATCAGGATGGTGCACCCGAAACCGGCAACCCCGGAGCGGGAGGCGCTGTTTGCCTGGATCGTCGGGCGGCCGTGCAATGCGGCACGGCTGCCGCAGGTGGTGCAGGACTGGATGGTGTTCAAGGAAACCGGCAAGGGGCCGGTGCCGGATGTGCCGTTCCAGATGCTGACCCAGCTGCCGCTGGCACCGCAGCACTGGGCCCGGATCGCCCGCAAGGGATCGTGGCAGATGGTTCGCCAGAACCTGAACACCTTCCACCGCCACGGTGTATTCCAGGTTCAAAAGAACGTGGACCACGTTGCAGCCTTGCTGCGCGACCCGGCGGTCATCGCAAAGGCACGGGTATTCCCGTACCAGCTGATGGTGGCAGCGCAGAATGTTGCGCCCGACATGCCGCAGCAGATCGTGGATGCCCTGCATGACGCGATGGAGACCGCGGTCGCCAACGTGCCCAAGGCTGCAGGCCAGGTGGTGGTGTGCCCGGATGTGTCCGGCTCGATGACCTGGCCGGTCACCGGCTACCGTCCGGGGGCAGCCTCGGCGGTGCGCCACGTGGACGTGGCCGCTCTGGTTGCCGCGGCCTTTGCCCGGGTGAACCGCGGCTGCCAGGTGCTGCCGTTCGACTTTGATGTGCGCAGCGTGCGCCTGCAGCCGCGGGACACTGTGCTCACCAATGCCGAAAAGCTGGCGGCGCTGGGTGGCGGCGGCACCAACTGCTCGGCGCCGCTGAAATGGCTGAACGAGCGCGGCCGGTCGCCGGATCTGGTGGTGTTCGTCTCGGACAACCAGTCGTGGGCGGATGCCCGCGGCGGGCGTCAGGGCACGGCGATGATGCAGGAATGGGAGCGGATCAAGCGCCGCAACCCCAAGGCCAAACTGGTCTGCATCGACATCGCGCCCTACGGCACCACCCAGGCGCAGACGCGCAAGGATGTGCTGAACGTCGGCGGCTTCTCGGATGCGGTCTTTGACCAGATCGCCGCCTTTGCAGCTGATCAGACCGGCCCGGACCATTGGGTTGGCGAGATCGAAAAGATCGAATTTTGAAAACAGGTCAGGCGGAATGCCTGCGGGACTACAGCTTTGAAACCTGTCGGATGTCTCGCAAATCTCTTGTCCGCCTGACCGGATTTGAATGGAACCGAAGGAGTAAGCGATAGCCAATAGTGCAGACATTGCGGGGGCACAATCAGGGGAACTTGGAGGTTCGACTCCTCCACTCTTGCGGGCGCTTTCTGGCATGAGCGGGACCCCATACCGACCAGTCTGCGTTATCGGTTCCACTCCCGGCGAATGCTGGTGGAACTACAGGAATCTAATCCCCGTGTCGCGGGTTCAAATCCCGCCGCGCCAGCCAACCACATGATGGCGCGTAGCTCAGTCTGGTAGAGCAGGATCGTTTCACCACCCCCTTGTCGCCGGGGACCGCAATGGAAAGTAGCTCAATTGGAAGAGCAACGGCTTTTGGTGCCGCAGGTTGCAGGTTCGAGTCCTGCCTTTCCAGCCAACACAATACTGCAGGAGGAATGCCTGCGGGACTACATCATCTGGTTGAGAGGCTCACGCCTCGCGGTTCGAGTCCGCTGTCCCGCCCCCATTGTCCTCCTGGCCCAAATTGAAAGGAAAACCCCGGCGAATGCCGAAGGAACTACATGGCACCAAACCGGGACAGGCCGAGCGGGTTCAATTCCCCTCCGTGCCGGCGCCCAGACGGAAAACGCATCCGCCCATTCGGATGCGGGGCGGGCCTCCCACCAGTTTCTTCCCCCTTGTCGCCGGGGCCATTGAGGAGTGAGATAAACAGATGACTGACGAACTGGCACGCGAACCCGTAACCGGCGCGCACCTGAAAGACTGGGGCCACCGCCCCGGCAAGCAGTTTCCGGCTCTGCTGGAGAAGGCCAACGAAATGCGGGCCGAGGGCTTTGGCCTGGTGCGCATCCGCCAGGAGCTGGAAGGCGAGATCCCGCCTGAACCCGTCACCATGAGCCTGCGCGCCCGCGGCGAAGTGCCGTTTGAGGAGAACATCGACGCAGCCCATCCGGACGAGGAAACCAATGTCGCGCAGGTTCGCCAGACCATGACCGAGCTGATGCGCACACCGACGGTTGAGGCCGGCGCTATCATGCCGGACGCCTGCCCGGCCGGGCCGGTGGGCACGATCCCTGTTGGCGGAATTGCCGCGGCGCGGAACGCGATTCATCCGGGCATGCACTCTGCAGACATCTGCTGCTCGGTGATGATCACCGATCTGGGCAATGCGGATCCGAAGGCGGTGCTGGACGCGGCGCAATCGGTCACCCATTTCGGCCCTGGCGGCCGCCCGCAGGGCAAACGCTTCACAACCTCGCTGAAGCTTCTGGATGCGTTCCGGGAGAACCCGTTTCTGAACAACCCCAAGTCCTTGCGCATGGCGCAGGAGCACATGGGCACCCAGGGCGACGGCAACCACTTCCTGTTTGTCGGGCGCTCGCGCAAGACCGGGCGGACGGCAATTGTGACCCATCACGGCTCCCGCGGGCCGGGGGCTGTGCTCTACAAGAACGGCATGGCCGTGGCCGAGCGTTTCCGCAAGGAACTGTCGCCGGAGACCTCCAAGCAGAACGCCTGGATCCCGGCAGACACGCAGGAAGGGCGCGACTACTGGGAGGCGCTGCAGCTGATCCGCAAATGGACCAAGGCCAACCACAACGCCATTCATCAGGCGACGGTGGAGGCCGCACGGACGGGCGATGTCGGCGACCGCTACTGGAACGAACATAATTTCGTCTTCAAGCGCGGCGACCTGTACTACCACGGAAAGGGCGCAACGCCTGCCTGGGGTGACTATGCTGCCGACGCCACCGGGCTGACCCTGATCCCGCTGAACATGTCGGAACCGGTTCTGGTTGCCCGCGGCAAGGACGCGGCACATGGCCTGGGTTTCAGCCCGCATGGCGCCGGGCGGAACTTCTCCCGGTCCGAGCACAAACGCCGGATGGGCTCCGTGACGGCGGAACAGATGCTGCAAGCCGAGACCGAAGGCCTGGACATCCGCTTCCATGCCGGCGGGGTGGATGCCTCAGAGCTGCCGTCCAGCTACAAAAAGGCGGACAGCGTCGTGGCCCAGATCAAGTCCTACGATCTGGCGGAGATTGAGGACTACATTGACCCCTTCGGCTGCATCATGGCCGGCGATGTGCCGCCCTTCTGGAAAAACCGGAAGAAAGGCAGACGATAGCACAGATGCACATGGCTGCGGTCTGAACGCTAGCGGACCGCCTGTTTAATCAATGCCAGCGCCGCCTGCCTTCCATCCTTGGCCGGAGCGGCGCTGTGGCTCATGGCCGCCAGCACAATGGCACCTTCCTTCAAGATCATCAGCTGCCGGGCCAGAGCTGCAGGATCCGCCGCTCCGGCCTTGGCGGCCAGAGCCGCAAAATGTTCTTGCAGCAGGCGCTTATGCTCAGCCGATTGCATATTGATCGGGTCCTTGCCGGATTGGTACTCGGCACTGGCCTTGATGAACATGCAGCCCTGGAACCCGGGCTGCCCGAACCACTCCTCCAGGACATCAAACAAGGCTTCCAGCTGGCCGCGCGGGGTATCCGCCAATTCCTCCAGCCGCCGGTACAGCCAGTTGCGGAAATCCTCATCTCTGAGCTGCAGCACTGCCAGGATCAGTTCCTCCTTGGACCGGAAGTGCTTGTAGATCGAAGTTTTTGAAACCCCGGTTTCCGCCGCCACCAAGTCCATACCGGTGGCGTGGAAGCCGTTCCGATAGAACAGTTCCAATGACTTTCGAATCAATTCGGCGCGTTTGTTGGGCCGCATCAGAGATCCCCAGGATGATTTTCCGCACCGTCCAGTAAGCATTGGCCGCACAGCCGCGGTCAAGTTTATCGATTTGATTTCAGCGTTTTCCAACGGAAGAGAAGCGCAAACACAGATGCTGCCGCCCTGAAAATTTCGAACTGCCCCTTGCATTTATTTACCGATCTGTACACCTTCAGTGTGAAAGTTTACAGATCGGTACACAAACATGACAGAAGCCCCCCGCCCCCCGCTGCCGCCCTTCACCCGCGAGACCGCAATTGCCAAGGTCCGCGCCGCCGAGGACGGCTGGAACAGCCGCAACCCTGAGGCCGTCGCGCTGGCCTATACTCCGGACAGCAAATGGCGAAACCGCACAGACTTCCCCCAGGGCCGCGATGAAGTGCAGGCGTTCCTGTCCGGCAAATGGGACCGGGAGCTGGAATACCGGCTGATCAAGGAGCTCTGGGCTTTCACGGAAAACCGCATTGCCGTGCGCTACGCCTATGAGTGGCATGATGCGTCCGGCCAATGGTACCGTTCCTATGGCAACGAGAACTGGGAGTTTGCCGAAGACGGCCGCATGGCGCATCGGTTTGCCTCGATCAACGACTTGAAAATCAACGAGGCGGACCGCCTGTTCCATTGGCCGCAGGGCCCGCGGCCGGCAGACCATCCCGGCCTCAGCGACCTCGGCCTCTGACAGGAGACACCACATGCCCCGCGCCTTTGCTGAGCTAACATTTACGCCCGCTGTGCGCGCCCATCAGGCGCGCATGGGCTCGGCCCGCAGCTATTCCAAGTTCATTGAGGGCGGGCCGCAGCAAGGGCATGAGATCGGCCCCTCGGAAAAGGCCTTCATCGAATCGCAGGACGGTTTCTATCAGGCGACGGTCTCGGAAACCGGCTGGCCCTACGTGCAGTTCCGCGGCGGCCCTGCCGGGTTTCTGCGAGTTCTGGGCGCCCGGACCATCGCCTATGCCGACCTCAGCGGCAACCGCCAGTACATCTCGCGCGGCAACCTGGACGGGAATGACAGGATTGCGATGATCCTGATGGATTACGCCGGCAGGAGCAGGCTGAAGATTCTGGGCCGTGCCGAGTTCACCGAGGGCGCTGAAGCGGCAGCGCACCTGTACCCTGAGGGCGCGGAAACCCAGCCCGAGAGATTGGTGAAAATCCATGTGGAGGGGCTGGACTGGAACTGCCCCCGCCACATCACACCGCGCTTTAGCGAGGCCGAACTGAGGCCGCATCTGAACGCACTCGGCGCCGAGCTGGCGCAGCTCAAGGCCGAGAATGAGCGGTTGAAGCAGGAACTTAGCCAGCTGGGGAGCAACGCTTAAAACGGCCGTTCCTGATGCGGCGACTTGCCGAAATAGCGGCGGTAGACCTTTGCGAAATGGGTCTGGCTGTTGAAGCCGGACGCCAGCGCCACATCGATGATCCGCATGTTGGTCTGCAGCAGCAGGCTGCGCGCATAGTCCAGCCGCAGCCGGGTGTAATAGACCTTAGGCGTGGTCTGCAGATACTTCGAGAACAACCGCTCCAGCTGGCGCACAGACAGGCCAACCAGATCGGAAATGGCTCCCGGCGTCAGCGGCTCCTCTAGATTGCTGCGCATCAGGCTGAGCGCCGCAGCCAGTTTCTCGTGCCGCACCCCGGTACGGCCGTACTCGGAAATGGTCTGATCCTGGCTTCCCTTGCGGGCAGAGGAGCAGACCATCAGGTCGGCAGCGCCTGTCGCCACTCCGGCCCCGTGATGATCCGAAATCAGGCTCAGCATCATGTCGACGGTTGCGGTGCCGCCCGCGCATGTGATCAGCTTGCCTTCAACAGTGAACAGCGAGCTCTTCACCTCAACATCCGGATGCGCCTCCGCCAGGATCGCCCGCAGCGCCCAATGGGCCGACACCTGGCGCCCGGCCAGCAGACCCGAACGCGCCAGCGCCAGCACGCCGCCGCCCAGCGCGCCAAGGGTCACACCCATGCGCTGCGCCTTGCGCAGCCAGCCCAGCACCTTCAGCGAAACGCCCGGCTCGGACCCCTGGCCGCCGCAGACAAAGATCATGTCGCCGCGGACCAGGTCCGGCAGGCTGCCATCCACCGACACGCCCAGCCCGTTGGGCGCCGTGACCGGCAAGCCGTCTTCACTGACCACGCGCCAGTCATAGCGCGCGGTTCCATCGTGGCTGTTCGCAGCTTCCAGCGCTGCCACCGCGCTGGACAGATCCAGCGGTGAGAAGGTGGGCAGCAGCAGAAAGATGCAGCGGCAGGCCGGCACGGCCTCAGCCGCTTCGGGGAGCTTCCGCATGGGTTTGGTCATGGTTTCCGCTCCCCTGCTTTGATCAGGCGCGCATGTTGGCGCCGTTGGCGTCATAGATCGGCGCGCCCAGCACCTCGGCGTCATACATCTCGCCCAGGATCTCCACCTGCAGCCTGGTGCCTGCTTCGGCGTGCTCCGCCGAGACATAGCCCATCGCCATGGATTTCTGCGCGTGATGCGCATAGCCGCCGGAGGAGATATAGCCCACCGCTTCGCCGTCCTTCAGGATCGCCTCGTCGTTGGAGACATCAATGCCGTCCACGTCGATGGTCATGGTGACCAGCTTGCGGCTGGGGCCTGCTTCCTTGGCGGTCAGCGCGGCCTCCTTGCCGACAAAGTCCTTCTTCCAGTTGATGAAGACATCCATGCCGCTTTCCGCCGCGTCAAAGTCGGGGCGGAAGTCCAGGGTCCAGACACCCCAGCCCTTCTCCAGACGCATCGACATCAGCGCCCGCGCCCCGTACCAGCGGTAGCCCAGATCGGCGCCCGCCTCCTCGATCGCCTCCGCCAGACGCAGCAGATACTGCGGCTTGCAGTAGATCTCATAGCCCAGCTCGCCCGAGAAGCTGATCCGGTTCAGGATCACCGGCACGCCACCCACAAAAGTCTGGCGCAGATCACGGAATTTGAACGCCTCGCCCGAGACATCGTCACGGGTGATCCGCTGCAGCAGCTCGCGCGATTTCGGGCCGGACAGAGCGATGCCGTGCCAGTCGTCGGAGACGTTCTGATAGGAGACATCCGCTGGCAGATCCTTCTCGAACCAGCGCCGGTGCGCTTCCTGCATGGCGCCGGAACCGAACAGCATGAAGTGATCCTCGCCCAGGCAGGCCACGGTCAGATCGCCATAAAGCTTGCCCTTCGGCGTCAGCATCGGCGTCAGCGTCAGGCGGCCCGGTTTCGGCACATAGCCCGCCAGCACCCGGTCCAGATAGGCCCGCGCGCCTGAGCCCTTGAACTCATGCTTGGCAAAGTTGGCAACTTCAATGCCGCCCACCGCCTCGCGCACCGCCTTGACCTCGCGCGCCACATAATCGTGGCTGCGGTTGCGCTCAAAGGTCGGCTCCTCATGCGCGTCCTCGGGGCCATCGGCAAACCACAGGGCATTCTCCAGGCCAAAGCCCTGACCCATCCGCGCGCCCTTGGCGACCAGCCGGTCATAAAGCGCGGTGGTCTTCTGCATCCGTCCCTTCGGCAGCGTCTCGTTCGGGAAGGTCATCACAAAGCGGCGCTCGTAGTTCTCGGTCGACTTCACGGTGCCCCAGTCAGGGGTCGCAAAGTCGCCAAAGCGCGCCACATCCATCGCCCAGACGTCGATGGACGGCTCACCGTCGATCATCCACTCGGCCATGGTCAGGCCGACGCCGCCGCCCTGGCAGAAGCCCGCCATCACGCCCACGGCGCACCAGTAGTTCTTCATACCCGGAACCGGGCCGATCATCGGGTTGCCGTCGGGGCCGAAGGTGAAGGGGCCGTTGATCATATCCTTGATACCGGCCTCACCGATTGCCGGGATACGCTCAAACGACATTTCCAGACGGTCGGCAATCCGGTCCAGATCAGGTTGCAGCAGCTCATGCCCGAAGTCCCAGGGCGTGCCGCCAACCTTCCACGGCGTGCCTTTGGGTTCATAGGTGCCCAGCAGCATCCCCTGGCGTTCCTGACGGAAGTAGATGTTGGCCTCATAGTCGATGCCGGCCGGCAGGCGGGTCGGATGGTTTGCCACCGCGTCGATCTTGTCGGTGATCAGGTAATGGTGCTCCATCGGCTGCACCGGCAGGTTGACGCCTTGCATGTGGCCGACTTCGCGCGCCCACAGGCCGCCGCAGTTCACGATGTGCTCAGCGTTGATCACACCGCGCGGGGTCACCACATCCCAGCTGCCGTCGGGGCGCTGGGTGGTGCCGGTCACCGGCGTATGGGTGAAATACTGCGCCCCATGCACACGGGCGGATTTCGCGAACGCATAGGTCGCGCCCGACGGGTCCAGATCGCCGTCCTGATCATCCCACAGCGCCGCGTGGTAGTGCTTCGGGTCGATCAGCGGGTGACGTTCCGCCACTTCCTTGGGGCTGATGAACTCCTGATTCAGCCCCATGTAACGCGCCTTGGAGCGTTCCCGCTTCAGATAGTCATACCAGGTCTTGTTCGACGCCAAATAAAACCCGCCGGTGATATGCAGGCCGACGCTGTGGCCCGAGGTCTCTTCGATCTCCTTGTACAGGTCGATGGTATAGGACTGCAGGCGCGAGATGTTGGGGTCTGAAGAGATCGTATGAATCTGCCCCGCCGCGTGCCAGGACGAGCCGGAGGTCAGTTCATCACGTTCCAGCAGCACCACATCCTTCCAGCCGAATTTGGCCAGGTGGAACAGGATCGAACAGCCAACAACACCGCCGCCGATGATCACCGCCTTGGCGTGGCTCGGCAGCTTCTTGTCGCCGGTGCTCTCCTCTTTGTGGATGTTGAGCGTCGATTGGGCAAAATTGTCTGACATGGGTTTGTCCTTTGACTTAAGGCAGGCGGCAACCGGGCCGCGAGGTCATTCTTGAGGCCGGTCTGGTCAGTACCAGGCGTCCGGGATTTCTTCTTTGCGCCGGGCCACATAGGCAGCCAGCTCTTCTTTCACCGCCTCATCCATCGGCGGCGCTTGATACTCGTTCAGCATCTGGTTCCAGCGCTCATAGGCGCGGCGGCGCATGTCCTTGGAGCCCCCCTCTTCCCAGCTTTCGACATTTTCGCTGTCGCTGAGTTTCGGCTCATAAAAGGCGGTCTGGTAATTGCGCATGGTATGGCCGGATCCCAAGAAATGCCCGCCCGGCTCCACCTCGGCATACGCGTCGCGCGCAAAGGCCTCATCGCTGGTGTCCAGGCCCTGGCTCAGCACTTTCTGGTAGGAACCCAGCCGGTCGGCATCCATGATCAGTTTTTCGAAGCCGGTGCACAGCCCGCCTTCCATCCAGCCCGCCGAGTGCAAAACAAAGTTTGCGCCGGCCAGCATGGTGGAGTGCATGGAATCTGCGCTTTCATAGGCTGCTTGCGCGTCTTCGATCTTGGAGGCGGTCAGCGAGCCGCCGCAGCGCAGCGGCAAACCTGCGCGGCGTGCGAGCTGGCCGATGGCATAGTTGGACACCACCGGTTCCGGCATACCAAAGGTCGGCGCACCTGACTTCAGAGACATTGACGACAGGAAGTTGCCCAGCACGAAAGGGGCGCCCGGACGGACCAGCTGTGTGAAAGCGCAGACCATCATTGCTTCGGCCATCGCCTGCGCCACCGACGCCGCGGTCGACACAGGCCCCATCGCCCCTGTCAGGATGAACGGAACAACCACCATTCCCTGCCCGCGGGCGGAATAGGTGCGCACGGCCTCCGTCACCACCTTGTCGACCAAGAGCGGCGAGTTGGTGTTCACATTGCCCATGATTACGCAGTTGCTGTCCATGACCTCTTTGCCAAAGACGATCTCGGCCATGTCGACACTGTCCTGCGCGCGGGACATCTCAGTGATGGCGCCCAGGTGCGGCTTGTCGCTCAGAGTCATATGGGCAAACAGCATATCGAAATGGCGTTTGGAGACCGGCACATCGCAGGGCTCGCAGATCACCAGCCCGCCATGGTGCAGGTTCGGATGCATGTAGGTGAGCTTCACCAGCTTCTCGAAACTCTCCATATCGCCATAGCGGCGGCCGCCTTCCAGATCGCGCACAAACGGCGCGCCATAGATCGGCGCGAACACCTGGCTGTTGCCGCCGATGGTGACCGAGCGCGTCGGGTTGCGGGCCAGCTGGGTAAACTCCCGCGGCGCTTTCGCACACAGCGACCGGATCCATTGCGCATCCGCCCGCACGGTATCCTCTTCGATCCGTGCGCCTGCCTCTTTCCAGATCCGCAGCGCCTCCGGATCGTCACGGAAGGCAATGCCAACCTCTTCGAAGATCCAGTCGACCTGGGCCTCGATCTTGACCAGCTTCTCCTCGTCCAGCACGTCAAAGAAAGGCAGCGTCCGCTGGATGAAAGGCGATGCAGGGGCGCCGGCGGGGGCAGTGGTTCTGTCGCGCGAGGCGCGGGCGCGTCGGGCCATGGGGCTCTCCAAACTTTCAAGTGATGAATCAAACTATCTCTGCCGCCCCGGTTTGTGACGGTTGAAAAATCTGATCGTTTGGATAATTGAGAGTTATGCAAGAACTGTGGAAACTCCTCACCAGCCCCCGCCACTTGATCGTGTTCGAAGCCGCAGCCCGGCACGGATCCTTTACCCGCGCGTCGGAGGAACTGAATGTGCAGCAGCCTGCCGTCAGCGCGGCAATCAAGCAGATGGAAGCTTCGCTGGGCGTTATTTTGTTCCGCCGGAGCCACCGCAGAGTGGAATTGACCGGCGCCGGCATGCGGCTTTACACCGATGTCTCCAAGGCGCTTGAAGACATCCTTTCCTCGGCCAAAGCGGTGCGGCAATTCGGGAGGAACGACCATGTAACGCTCAACTGCTCCTCAGCTTTTGCATACTACTGGGTGATGCCAAGATTGACCCAGCTGCATGAGGCGCACCCGGACATCGACCTGCGGCTGCAAAGCTCTGACAGGGAACCGGACATCAACACCGAAGGCATATCGCTGGCGGTACGCCGGGGGGATGGCAACTGGCCCGACTGCCACTCAGCCCTGATCGCGCCCGAAGTGATCTATCCGGTGGCCAGCCCGCGGGTGATGGCCTCGGCGGTCAATCTGGCGACAGTGCCAAACCTGCTGCACGAGCGGCTGATCCATCTGGAGGAGCCGATCCGGGAACGTCCCAGCTGGCAGCAATGGTTTGCCCATTTCGGCGTCACGGGCCGGCCGCCGGCCGCGGGCATGCGCCTGAACGACTATGCTCTGGTTCTGCAAGCGGCGATCGCCGGCGAAGGCTTTGCCTTCGGCTGGCGTCATGTGACACAGCCGCTGATCAAACAAGGGCTTCTCGCCGCACGGGAAGAGTGGTCCTGGACCACCGGGGCAGGGTTTTACCTGGTCTGGTCCAAAAGCCAGGATCTGGTTCCGAACGCCGAATTGGTACGCCAGTGGCTCTTGGAGATGGTTGCCGCCGGAACCGCGTGACTCACGCGATACCAGAGGTGTCCTTGGTCCGCTGCATTGATGTGCGGTGGGTCAGGTAGAGCCTGCGCACAAAGGCCAGGATGAACAGCACTGTCAGGATCAGCACGATGGTCGGTGCAGGCGCGCTGTCGAGGAAGAAGCTCGCATAGGTGCCAGCCAGCATCGAGAACATGCAGATCAGGACCGCGACCCACAGCATAGTGCTGAACTTGCGCACCACCAGGAAGGCCACCGCACCCGGTGCAATCAGCAGCCCAATCGCCAGGATCAGACCGGCTGCCTTGAGCGTTGCAACGATGGTCAGCGACAGCGCCGACAGCAGACCGTAATGCAGCACCGTCACCGGCAGGCCCGAAGCCTGCGCCTGCGCCGGGTCAAAGCTGTGCAGCAGCAGGTCTTTCCACTTCAGAACCAGCGCCGCGCCAACCACCAGCGAGATAATGCCCGCGGTCCACAGCTCATCCGGCTCCACCCCCAGCATGTTGCCGAACAGGATGTGGTCCAGATGTGCATGGGTCTCAAGCCCGACATACATCACGATGCCCAATCCAAACATGCCCGAGAAGACCACCCCCATCACCGTATCCTGCTTGACCCGGCTGTTGCCTGCCAGAAAGCCGGTGGCCACGGCACACAGCATACCCGCCGCAAAAGCGCCGATCAGCAGCGGGAAGCCCAGCACATAGGCCAGCACAATCCCCGGCAGCACCGCGTGGCTGACGGCGTCCCCCATCAGAGCCCAGCCCTTCATCACGAGGAAGCACGAGAGCAGCGCGGTGGGCACCGAGACGATCAGCGAAATCAGGAACGCGTTCTGCATGAACGCAAACTGGAACGGCATCAGCAGAGTTTCGAGGTCCATCACGCAGCTCCCTCTTGTGCAATGGCGCCGCGTTTCAGCGCCTCGCGCGCCTTGCGCTTGGCCGCCAGCAGCCCGTGTTTCGGGGCGAAAATGAAGACTGCCAGGAAAATCAGCGTCTGCAGCGTCACGATGATGCCGCCAGTGGCACCGTCCAGGAAGTAGCTTGCATAGGCTCCGAAGAAGCTGGTGGCCGCACCGATCAGAACCGAGACCATGATCAGCCGCGGGAAGCGGTCGCACAGCAGATAGGCCGTGGCGCCGGGCGTCACCACCATGGCGATCACCAGAAAGGCGCCGACGGTCTGCATCGCGGCCACCACCGAGGCCGACAACAGCACAAAGAACACCGCTTTCAGCAGCCCTGGCCGCAGCCCGATAGTGCGGGCGTGGTTTTCGTCAAAGAAAGTGACCATCAGGTCCTTCCACTTGGCCAAGAGCACCGCCAGCGACACAAAACCGATGATCGCCAATTGCAGCGTGTCCTCGGGCGTGATCGCCAGGATGTTGCCCATGGTGATGGTCTGCACCGAGACCGACATCGGGCTGATCGAGACGATGAACAAGCCAAGGCCAAAGAAAGACGTGAAAATCAGGCCGATGATCACATCGACCTTGAGGCCGGAGCGTTCCGACAGGAACAGCATCGCGCCCGCGGCCAATGCGCCCGCAATGAAGGCGCCCAGCGCAAAAGGCAGGCCGAGGATGTAGGCGCCGGCCACGCCGGGCACCACCGAATGGGACAGCGCGTCGCCAATCAGCGACCAGCCTTTCAGCATCAGGTAAGCGGAGAGGAATGCGCAGACACCGCCGACCAGAGCCGACACCCACATCGCGTTGGTCATATAGCCGTAGGAAAACGGCTCCAGCAGGTATTCCATCAGGACTGCCCCCCGCCCTCGCCTTTGCTTTCGCTGGTTTGGGTCTTTTCGCCGTATTGGACAAAGGGGCGCTCGTCGTCGGTCAAGATAGTGACCTCGCGGGTGTCGCCGTCGTCATGCAGCGCATCGCCGCCCAGGGTGAAGTGGCGCAGCACACCGCCAAATGCATGTTCCAGATTGGCACGGGTAAAAGTGGTCTCGGTCGGCCCGTAACCCAGCACGGTGCCTTTGACCAGCACGGTCCGGTCGCAGAACTCCGGCACGCTGCCGAGGTTGTGGGTGGAGACCAGCATCACCCGGCCCTCGGCGCACAGTTCGCGCAACAGCGCGATGATCTGTTCTTCGGTCTTTACATCGACACCGGTAAACGGCTCGTCCAGCAGGATCACCTGCCCGTCCTGTGCCAGAGCCCGGGCCAGAAACACCCGCTTGCGCTGGCCGCCCGACAGCTCGCCGATCTGGCGGTGGCGGAAGTCCTGCATGTTGACCCGGCGCAGCGCCTGATCGACGGCCTCGTGATCAGCGGCCTTGGGACGGCGCAGAAAGCCCATGTGGCCGTAGCGGCCCATCATCACCACATCCTCGACCAGCACGGGGAAGGCCCAGTCTACTTCCTCGGACTGCGGGACATAGGCGACAAGGTTCTTGCGAAGCGCGTCCTTGACCGTCATGCCGAGAATGCGGATCTCCCCCTGCGCCGCCGGAACAAAGCCCATGATCGCCTTGAACAGAGTCGACTTGCCTGCGCCATTTACCCCGACCAGAGCAGTCACCGTACCCCGGGGAATGCCAAAGCTCGCATTCCACAGCGCTGTGTGGCCGTTTCGGTAGGTCACTGTGACATTCTTGGCGGCGATCCCGCCATCTGCGGGAGGAGCGCTGGTTTCCATTACGTGGGTCTCGCTGGCATCAAGCATGGGCTGTCCCGCAGAGTTACACACAGAAAATGTGCTTTGTGAAATGAAACGCCCCGCAACTTGCGCTGCGGGGCAAAAGGATATGCGATAGGAACGGCTTAGTTGGTTACCGACGTCAGGCCCCGGGCCACAGTCTGCGAGGTGACCTTGAGCAGATCGAGGTAGGTCGGCACCGGGCCATCTGCTTCGCTGAGCGAGTCAACGTAAAGCTCGCCGCCGTACGCCACGCCGGTTTCACGTGCAACCTGCTCGGCCGGAGCGGTGTTCACAGTGCTTTCGCAGAACACTACCGGGATATTGTTGGCGCGCACTCCATCGATCACACCACGCACCTGCTGCGGGGTTCCGACCTGATCGGCGTTCATCGGCCAGAGATACAGCTCTTTCATGGCAAAGTCGCGGGCAAGATAGCTGAAGGCGCCCTCGCAGGTCACCAGCCAGCGCTTGTCCTCGGGGATCTCGGCGATCGCCTGGCGCAGCGGCTCAATGGTGGCGCGCAGCTTGTCCTTGTATTCGCCTGCGTTCTTGACGTAGACGGCAGCGTTTTCCGGGTCGTGCTCGGCGAAGGCTTCGACGATATTATCGATGTAGATCAGCGCGTTATCCAACCCCATCCAGGCATGCGGGTTAGGCTTGCCCTCATAAGAGCCTGCAGCGATCGGGATCGGGCTGATGCCATCGGTCAAGGTCACCGAGGGTACGCCGTCCAGATTGGTCAGGAATTGCTCGAACCACAATTCCAGGTTCATACCGTTCCACAGGATCAGATCGGCATCCGAGGCCCGGACGATATCGCGGGGGGTCGGCTCGTAACCGTGAATCTCGGCGCCCGGCTTGGTGACTGAGACCACCTCAGCAGCATCCCCCGCCACATTGGCTGCCATGTCGGCAAGCACCGTGAAGGTGGTAACGACCTTCATTTTGTCTTCGGCCATGGCACCTGTGGCGGCAACGGCGGCGAAAGCGGCGACCGAGGCCGTCTTGAGCAGGTTGGGTAACATCCGATTCTCCGTCTGATACTGTCGTTGACGTATCGTTATTGCAAATCATTCTCAACTGTCAACAAATATGAGAATGATTTGCAAAAACAAGTAGGGCTTTCAGCCAAGCCTGCTGCCGGACACGCCGCGCTGCCAGAAGGTTAACGCAGGTTAACGGTGTCTAAATGTTGTCAGTTTCCTAACCGCCATTTCGCCCCAATCCCTGCCTAGAACTGAGAACGTGCAGCCAGAACGGCGCAGGACTGAACCTGATCCTTCAACCGTCTGAGCGAGCGATTCCCCAATGGCGACACCTGGAAAACTGTCCAGCTGCTCGGCAGCCGTCTGGCTGCTGGTTACCGGCTCAACGGCCCTTGCCAATTCCGGGCACACCATTCAGCTGCAATGCGATGCCCCCCTGCGGCAACCCCTGTGCGAAGCCTTGACCGTTGAGCTGCAAGGCAGGTTCCCCAGCGCTGCGGTGACTGCCGCAGACAGCTTTGGCACCGGACCGGATCTGACCCTGCGCTATGTCGGCCAGGCCCGGTCCGCAGATTGGGTTTCCGGCTATCTGGCCTGGCAGCACAGTGATGGCCGCAACGGCCAGGGACCGGTTATCGAACATTCGGTTATGGACGGGCAACTGACCCCGGACAGCCTTTCGGACTTTGCCGGCCAGCTGGTCAGGCACACTGAATTTCCTTTGTAAATTAACGATCTAGGATGGAAGCACCCCATGTGTGAATTTTGCGGCCGAGACTATCACAGAATTCCAGAAGTCACCGACGACAGCGGCTCAGGCTCAGGCGGCGGCGATGGCGCAGGCAAGCCGACCTATACCGTCGACCAGATTGCCCAATACCTGTACCAAGGATACTGGGAAGACACCGGCCGCACCCAGCGCTCCTTTGATGTGCAAACCGGCGGCGAACTGACCGTCAACCTCAGCGGCCTGAACACAAAAGGCCAGGACGCGGCCCGCAAGGCGCTGGAGAGCTGGACCGCCATCACAGGCATCGACTTTGTCGAAACCACGGGAAGCGCCAAGATCACCTTTGACGACAACCAATCCGGCGCCTGGGCCAGCTCCTCGGTCAACAACGGCACCATCCTCAGCTCCCACGTCAATGTGAATTCCGGCTGGTCCAACGGCAACGACAACTATTTCTACCAGACCTACATCCACGAAATCGGCCATGCCCTGGGCCTGGGCCATACGGGCAATTACAACGGCAGCGCCAGCTATGGTTCGGATGCGGATTTTGCCAACGACAGCTGGCAAATGTCAGTGATGTCCTACTTCAGCCAACATGAGAACACCGCCATTGACGCGTCTTTTGCTTATCTGGCGACGGCGCAATCGGCCGACATCGCCGCGGTGCACCACCTCTATGGCACCCCGGTGAATGTGGAAACCGGCAACACCACCTATGGCGACAACGAAACCACCGGCCGCTTCGGCATGGACCTGAACGGCAATTGGGCGGTTTCTCTCGTTGACAGCGGCGGCATCGACACAATCGACCTGGGCTCGCGCAGCAGCGATCAGACGCTGAATCTGGGGGAAGAGACCTTTTCCGATCTCAACGGCGCGACTGACAACTTCTCGATTGCCCGCGGCACCGTCATTGAAAACGCCGTGACCGGCTCGGGCAACGACTACATCATTGGCAATGCAGCCAACAACAGGCTGGAAAGCGGCGGCGGCGACGACCGGATCGAAGCTCGGGAAGGCAACGACATCCTGATCGGCGGCACCGGGGCGGATACGCTGATCGGCGGAACCGGCGGCGACCGGTTTGTCTATACGGCGCTGAACGAAGCTGGCGATACCATCACGGATTTCGACCTCGCAGCAGGCGACCGGGTCGACATTACCGCGCTGCTGCAGGCCATTGGGTACACTGGCAGCGATGCCGCAGGCGACGGCATCGTGTCGCTGCAGGCCGGCACCGGCGGCTCTTGGCTGCGGGTCAACAGCACCAATCTTGTCTTTCTGTCCGGCATTACCGCCGATGCGGATGTTGCCGAGATTATCGACAGCGGCGACACACCGCCGCCGCCGCCGCCGCCTTCACCTGACAACATCTACGAATTCTCCGACAGTTTCGTGCGGAACTGGACCACATTACTGGGCACAGTCACAGATACGAACGGCGGCAATGACACCCTTGATCTGAGTACGGTGACTCTGAGGTCGACCATCTACCTAACCAGCGGCGTCAGCGGCAAAATCGGTTCCAAGCAGCTGACAATCAGCGACGGTACGGTGATTGAAAACCTCATACTGGGCAAAGGTTCTGACAAGGGATACGGAAATGCCGAAGCCAACCTGATCGATGGCGGTGCAGGCAATGACATTCTCTACGGCCTCGACGGCGACGACACGATTTATGGCGGCACAGGAAATGACAAGCTCTATGGCGGCTCAGGCAATGACAGCCTGAGCGGCGGCGACGGCAACGACTTTATCGAGGGCGGTCTGGGTGACGACACGCTCCATGGTGTCCGAGGTAAAAACAAGGTGTATGGAGGTGATGGCAATGACTGGCTCACCGCAGGGCATGAAAATGATCAGCTGGATGGCGGCGCAGGTGATGACACCCTGTACGGCTTAGGCGGCGACAACAAGCTGGTGGACGGCGAAGGCAACAACCTGATCACCGGCTTAAGCGGCAAGGACCAGATCAAGACTGGCGAAGGCAACGACACGATTGATGCCGGCGATGGCGACAACAAAGTCGATGACCGTGGCGGCAACAACCAGATCACCACCGGATCCGGCAAAGATCAGATCAAGACCAGCGAGGGGAACGACACAATCAACGCCGGCGAGGGCAATAACCGCGTGGACACCCGCGGCGGCAGCAATATGATCACCAGCGGCGAAGGCAAGGACCAGATCAGAACCGGCGAAGGCAACGACACCATTGATGCTGGCAACGGCGACAACCGTGTGGATACCCGCGGCGGCAGCAACGCAATCACAACCGGCAGCGGCAAAGACCAGATCAAGACCGGCGAAGGTGACGACACCGTTGATGCCGGAGAGGGCGCCAACAGGGTGGATATCCGCGGCGGCAGCAACGTGGTCACGGCCGGCAGCAATAATGACCAGATCAAGACAGGCGAAGGCGACGACACCATTGATGCGGGCGACGGCAACAACCGGGTGGACACCCGCGGCGGCAGCAACATGATCACAACCGGCATCGGCAAGGACCAGATCAAGACCGGCGAAGGCAACGACACCATTGACGCAGGCGACGGTGCCAACCGGGTGGACACCCGCGGCGGCAGCAATGTGATCACCACCGGATCCGGCAAAGATCAGATCAAGACCGGAACCGGCGACGACACCATCGATGCCGGCGACGGCGCCAACCGGATAGACGTTCGCGACGGCAACAACATGATCACTGGCGGCAGCGACGGCGACCAGATCAAAACCGGCAACGGCAATGACACGATTGATGCGGGCGACGGCAGCAACCGGGTGGACAGCGGCCAAGGCGATGATGTGATCAGCTCTGGCAGCGGCAACGATCAGCTGAAAGGAGGCAATGGCAATGATGTCCTGAATGCTGGCGGCGGTCTCGACAAGCTGGATGGCGGCAATGGCAACGACTCCCTAAATGGCGGCGACGGCCTCGACCAGCTGACTGGCGGCAACGACGACGACACGCTCAGCGGCGGCAGCGGGAATGACAGGCTGAACGGCGGGTCCGGGATGGACTGGATCGAAGGCGGCACCGGCGTTGACCTGCTTACTGGCGGCAGGGATGCGGATGTCTTTGTTTTCACCGCCGCCGCAGACGCCGGCGACATCATCAATGATTTCAAACGCTCGGAAGGAGACCAGTTCGCTCTGGACGACCTGCTTCTGGAGCTGGGCACAAATCTAGATGACGCATTGGACAGCGGCAGCCTGAACCTCAGCGCTCAAGGCAAAACTGTTTGGCTCGCATATGACGCGGACGGTGACGGCGGCGCAGAGGCACTGCTGATTGCAAGCTTGAAAGGCGTCAAGTCGACAGACGTGCTGACTGAGGACTGGTTTGTTCTCTAATCAGTCAGGAAGGAATATCAAGGGTTATGGCTTGGGCGGCGATCCGCCCAGCCCCCTAACTCCGGCGGCAGCGGTATTGCTCCGCTGCCGTCAGCCTTTTTGAACAGCCCCGCGGGACAGGCTGCGCGGCCCCTCAGGTGTGATAGCCGTCAGCGACAGTGTATGGTCCATGTTTTTCATCCGGTGCCGCAGCATCATCCGTGTCAGCCGGTTGAGATCAGCGGCATACTCTGGTTTTCCGGCCACATTCTCCAGTTCGCCCTGCCCTTCAGTATCAAACAGCATCGGCGGCAGGTCGGCAGCAAACTCAACCAGGGTGAAACGTTCCTCCCGCAGGATGCCAAGGCAACTGTCGCTTGGCGTGGTTCCCAGAGCCAGCTGCCACAATGTCGGTTTCAGCGGCTCCGCAAAATCCAGCTCCGAGAACGAATACTGCCGCCAGTCCTGCGGCACATCCCCTTTTAGCAGCGGCAGAAGCGACCGCCCGTCCATGGAATTCGGAATTTCCTGTCCGACCCAGTCCAGAATGGTCGGCGTCACGTCAATCGACTCGGTGATCTGGGTCAGACAAGCCCCGGCGTTCTCTTCATTACCGGGCACCCGGATGATCAGCGGCGTGTGATACGCCGCATCATAGACCGTCATCTTTCCCCAGGAATGCCGGTCGCCCAGCATCTCGCCGTGGTCGGCTGTGATCACCACCATGGTATCGTCATACTGGCCGGTGTCCTTAAGGAACTGCACCACCCGCCCAATGTGATGATCAACTTCGGTTGCCAGCCCCAGGTAAATTGAGCGCAGGGTGGCGGTATTCTCATCCGTCGGCTCCAGTTCCGGGAAGCCTTCGACAAAACCTGCAATGGTGCTTTTGCGCAGCACCGGATCAAAGAAGGCGTGCTGCTCGCATTCTGCCTCCGGCGTGACCAGCCGCTCCGGCAGCGGCAATGAAGCCGGGTCGTACATGGTGTTGTAAGGCGCAGGCGCTACCAGCGGCGGGTGCGGGCGGATATAGGTCAGATGCGCAAACCAGCTTTCCTTGTGATAGGCGGTCATCTTGCCCAGGAAGGAGTTGGTCAGGAAGGCGGTATCGCTGTCCTCAGCTGCATAAAGCGCCGGATCGTTCAGCTTGGGCGTGCCGCCATCCGGCGAGACCGGCTTGTAGACATCCCAATAGTTCTCGAATTCATAACCCCGGTTCATAAGGTGCGACTGCCACGGATAGGACATCTCCATCCGCATCTCGGTCATCTCGTGAAACCCGTTCATCGGGAACTCATAGGTCCTGAGCGCCGGGTCGTTGGGTTCAAAGGCGCGCGGGTCCTGCGAGGTGTCGGTATAGCCGAACAGCATCGGCATGTAGCCTGCCTTGCGCATCTCGGTGGCGATGTTCGGCGTGTCATGGCGCAAGGGCGCGCCGTTGCGGGCCGACCGGTGGTTCATCGCATATTGCCCGGTCAGGATCGAGGCCCGCGACGGACCGCAGGGGTTGGTCACCGAGAAATGCCGCTTGAAGGAGACCGCCTCCTTCATGAAAGAGCGGATGTTGGGCAGCTCCACATGCTCCGACATGCCACCGAAAACACAGTCGGCGCGCAGCTGGTCGATGATGATGAACAGGACATTTCGGGTGGAGGGGCGGGTGGCTGGCATCCGGGCATCCTTGCAAGCGCGAATCAAACTCTGACAGGCAATCTGTCGCGATCCGCGGAAGAATTACAAGCGTGCTTTAGGAAAGCTGCGCCCCGCCCGGCGCAGCCTCCGCAGCTCTGGTCAGCGGCCCAAGGCCTGCTCGAACAGCTTGCCGAATTGCGGCATGGCGTGGTCCACCCCCGCCAGCCGCAGCATGTGCCAGGCGAGCGCCTGATTGCTGGAGATCACCGGCACGCCAGTTGCCTCTTCGATCTCCGGAATGACGCGCAGACAGCGCAGGTTGGTGCAGGAGATGACAATGGCGTCGCAATCCTGCTCCCTGGCCACGCGCTTGGCAGCCTCCGAAATCGACGTTTCCGAAATCCGGGCGACGACCCGGTCATCCATCTCTTCGAACGAGCCGAAACCGGCAATCGCAAATCCCGCGTCTTCCAGCTTCTGCCGCATCTGTGCGGAAACTTCCGGCAGGTAGGGGGTGACAAATCCGAACCGGGATACCCCCAGCGCCTTGCCCGCAGCGATGATCGCCGCCAGCGGATCCGTGACCTTGACGCCGGGCAGGACGGATTGAACCGCCTCCGCGACCTTGTCCGAACCAATCACCGTCGAAGCCGACGTGCAGCCGTAGCCGATCACGTCAAAGTTCAGCGACGACGGGTACAGCCGGACCGAAGCCGGCAGATCCGCCTGCATCTGTGCCAGGGTCTCGGGGCGGATTTCCGGCACCATAGGGATGCGGCTGTGATAGAGCGCCACACCCTCCTGCGCCATCATCCGGGAAAACTCTGCCTCCAGCGTCTCGTCGGTTTCCAGCACGATCACGCCCAGATTGGCGCGGGTGCCGATGCCTGCGTCCGTGTCAAAAGGGAGCTTCATGGGCCGCGGCCTCCTTTAAATCACAGGCAGTTCGGGTGCTGCACGCGTTGTCAGCAGCTCCGCACCGCCAGGCCGGATCACGATGTTTTCCTCATGCACCATGATTTTGCCGTCACCATAGCCCAGCGAGGGTTCCAGGGTCAGCACCATGTTCTCCTCGATCACCGTGCCGTCAAACGCCGCGTGCGAAGGCCATTCGGTGAGCTGCATCCCCAGCCCGTGGCCCAGCCGTCCAACGTCGCCGCCCTGATCATCCATTTCCGCGATCACAGACTGCATCGCGGTGAACAGATCCCGGCAGGTGGCGCCGGGCCTGGCTGCTTCGATTCCCGCTTCGGTGGCCCGCCACAGGACATCATAGGCCCGTTTCGACAGGTCATCGGCCTGTCCAATGGCAAAGTTGCGGTCGAAGTCGCAGAAGTAACCGTCCCAGGTGGAGCCGGTATCCAGCATCACGATATCCCCCGCCTGCAGCGGGCGGCTGGTCGGCGGAGAGATCACATCGCTATAGCCGCCCTGATCGGCGCCGCCGACCAGATAAGGCACATCGTCTGCCCCTTGGGCCAACGCCTCGCGGCGGAAGGCGCGGAACAGGTCTTCAAAAGGCTGCCCCTCACGGGCAATCTCCGGCACCCGTGCAAATGTCCGCGAACCAATGCCGCAGATATGGCTCAGCTTTTCGATCTCGGCTGCGGATTTCACCATCCGCAGGCTGCGCACCAGCGGAGTTGCATCCGCCACCTTCAGTCCCGGCAGACCGGCCATCAGCCGTTCATAGTCGCCCAGCGGCATACGCAGCGCGGTTTCATGCCCCTTCATCACCCCGATCGAGCCGCCGCGCCCGGCAATCGGCGACAGCAGCTCGGTCAGCAGGCTGAGGCCGTCATCCTCGGGTGCGGGCGCGCTCCAAGTGCGGATGTCCTCAATCCAGGTGCGGCGCATCAGGTCGGCGCCGATCTCCGGGATGATGGCAATCGGTTTGCCCGCAGGCGGCACAAACAGAAACCAGGGCCGGGTCGGGCTCTGCCAGAACAGCGTGTGAAAACCGCTGAAATAGCGCACCTCCGGCTCGGTCAGCAGCAGGAGCCCGTCGAGCCCCTGCTGTGCCATCAACGCCTGTGCCTTTTCAGTCCGGGCTGCAAATTCCGCATCCGGAAACCCGCGCAAGGGCGCGTCAGACATGGTCTTTCCCTTCCATGATCGCAGCAAAGATTGCCGGATCGGTCACACCTTCGGACCCGATCAGCAGCACGCGGGACTCTGCATCCAGTCCCAGGGTGCCCTTCATCTCTGCCGACTGGCACGCCGCGATGACGGCGGCCAGCCCTGCCACCGCGCTTTCGCCGGCCTCAACCACGGGATCGCCGGTCTCAGAATTGGCCAGCAGCCGCACCGTGGGCGCCACGATGCTGTCCGGGATGGTCAGGAAGTCCGAAGACTCCTCGGCCAGGATCTCCCATGCCATTTCCGACGGTTCGCCGCAGGAAAGACCCGCCATGATGGTCTCTTCCTGAATGGCAAAATTCGTTGCCTTGCCGTTGCGGGCGCTGTCGAACAGGCAGGCGGCCAGCTCGGGTTCAACAATCACCACCCGCGGGGCGTTTTCCCCGTAGTACTGGCGCAGACCGGCCGCAACCGAAGCCGCCAGGCCGCCGACACCGCCCTGCAGGAACACATGTGTGGGCGCATGCTCCAGAGCTTCACAGGCCTCGCGGGTCATCACGCTGTAGCCAGCCATCACGTCGCGCGGCGGCTCGGTGTAGCCTTCCCAGGAGGTATCGGAGACCACGAACCAGCCGTTCTCATCTGCCTCTTTCTTGGCCAGCAGCACGGATTCGTCGTAGTCGCCCGTGATCCGGATCACCTCGGCACCCAGCTCGCGCATGGCCACGGCACGGCCTTCGCTGACTTCGGCGTGGATGTAGATCCGGCAGGGCGCGCCGAACCGCTGGCAGCCCCATGCCAGAGAGCGGCCGTGGTTGCCGTCGGTGGCAGACACCAGTGTGATCCCGGCGCAGGCTTCCCTATGCTCGCCCTTGCGGATGGATTCCAGGCTGACGTCCTGGCCCAGCTGCGCACTCAGTTCCCGCTGCAATACCCGCAGAGCTGCATATGACCCGCCCAGCGCCTTGAAGCTGCCCAGGCCAAAGCGCGGCCCTTCATGCTTGTAGTCGATACGGCCGACGCCGATCTTGCCCGCCAGGCCGGCCAGCGAGACCAGCGGCGTTGCTTCATAGCCGTCCCAAGCGGTGATTTCCGCCTGAGCATTGCCGAAATCCTGTTCGGACAGAACGGTATAGGCCGCCTCACCTGCCTTCGGGCTTCCTGCCGCATGGCTCATCGCCACTGCAAATTTGTCAAACATGGTCAGTCCTTTCCCGCTGGCAGCCGGTCACGCACGAGCTGCACCCAGAACTCTGCGCCAATCGGCAGCAGAGCATCGTTGAAATCATAATCCGCCGAATGCAGCGGCTGGCCGTTGGGGCCCTCTTCACCATTGCCCAGCAGCAGGAAGCAGCCCGGCACAGCTGCCGAGAAATGGGCAAAGTCCTCGGAAAAGCTCATCGGCGGCCGGTTGCGGATCACCTCGCAGCCCGCGGCCTCGCCGGCGCGATAGACGGCCTCAACGGGTCCTTCCGCGTTGATGGCCTCAACAAACTCTGTGTTGAAGCTTACTTCCGCTTCCACTCCGTGGGTGCTGGCAACACCGGCCGCGATCTGGCGCATGAGGCGCTCAACCGCCTCCCGGTCCGCAGGCACCCGTGCCCGCACATCACCCTTCAGCACTGCATGGCCCGGCAGCACGTTGCGCTGGCCGTCGGTCAGGAACTCAGTGACCGAAACCACAGCCCCGGACCCTGGTGCCAGTTTGCGCGACACAATGGTCTGCAGCGCGAGCACCATCTCGGCGCCGACAGTGATTGCATCCACCCCCGCCTGCGGCATCGAGGCATGGCCGCCCTGCCCCTTGATCGAGATTTCAAACAGGCTTTCGCTGTTGCAGATCTGTCCCGGCCGGGTCGAGACCTGCCCCGCCGGCGCGCCCGGCAGGTTGTGAATGGCATAAACCTCTTCGATCGGAAACTTCTCCAGCACGCCCTCGGCAATCATCGCCTGCGCGCCCAGCCCGTGCTCCTCGTTGGGCTGGAAGATAAACACCGCGGTGCCATCAAAATCCCGTTCCTGTGCCAGCCGTTCAGCGGCGCCAAGCAGCATCGTCATATGGCCGTCATGGCCGCAGGCGTGCATCTTTCCCGGCGTTTCCGAGACATAATCATGGGTCGAGATTTCCGTGATCGGCAGCGCGTCCATGTCGGCGCGCAATCCGATGGCCCTGTTGCCCTGTCCGGCGCGCAGCAGGCCGACAACCCCTGCCCCTTCATGCACTTCCAGCCCGAGCCCGCGGAGATGCTCCGCCACTTTGGCCTTGGTGCGTTCTTCCTGAAAACCAAGCTCAGGATGGCGGTGAAAATCGCGGCGCAGCGCGATCAGCCGGTCCTCGAATGTGGTCATATGCGCTCTCCAAACCGTTTGCAGCGACTCTAGGCTGCGATTTGCGATTTGGCGCGTATTATTCCGCTTTTCAGGTGACGAAATTTATCGCCTGACCGTGCAACCGGGCTGAATTTCGTACCACTGCAGAGACATATTCAACCCATGCCAGGTGTTAGATTTCTTCACCCTTTTCCAGCAGTTCCTCAATCAGCTGCCGCTGGATCCCCGGGCTGTCGCCACCGCCGAATTGCAGCGCCCCGCCAGTATAGAGAGTGCCGTAGGTGCGGGCGATATTGACGGTCTGGCCCAGCGAGGAAATCAGCTGATCCTTCTCCAATGGCGACAGCGGGTGAATGAACACCGCCCACAGCTGCCCGCGGGCCACCGCATAGCGGGCATCCAGCGCCGTGTCGAAATTGGCCTGCATCATCCGCATCAGCTCTTCTGCTGTCAGCCCCTCGGCCGGGCGCAGCGGCACCATCGCCCGCATCCGGTCCGCTGCAGGGTCGGTCACCACCAGCATCGGCACTCCTGAAATGGACAATTGAAAGCCCGCGCCCATCGGTTGCGCATTCTCATCCAGCGCAAAGATGATCCGCCCGAGGCGTTCATAGGTCATCGGCGGTTCGGTCGCCTCAGGAGGTTCAGGGGCCTCCTGCGCCCAGGCAGGCGCCGCCAATACACAGGCAGTCACAAATGTCCGCAGCCAGGCCATGTCGGCACCTCCTCTTCAGCAAAGCACCCTCAGGCTACTGCCGCGCGGGCCCAGGCTCCATGCACAGATCGGTGAGCACGCGTGAAAGCAGGCACGCCAGAGTTCCGGACGATCTGCAAAATCACCCGAACGATCAGAGATTAAACGTCCAGCCATGCGGACTTAGCTTCAGATCACCGGGCCAAACAGCCTGTCCTGAACAAACCGAAACAGCAACCGAACCTGATGAGGATCAACATGAAAACGCTTCTGACAACCGCCCTGATTTCGCTCTCCGCCGCCCTGGCAGCCCCGGCCTTTGCCGCCGATGAGGTCAACGTCTCCAACGGTATCTCGGCCGGCGGCGCGCCGCTGGCGGCCCATGGCGTCGACCTGGTGGCGCTGCTCGACAGCCGCAACCCGGTGGAAGGTGTGGCAAACTACTCTGCAACCGTGGACGGCGCGTCGTACTACTTTGCCTCCGAAGAGAACAAGACCGCCTTCGAAGCCAACCCGGCGAAATACCTGCCGCAGCATGGCGGCTTCTGCTCCTACGGCGTGTCGGTCGGCAAGAAGTTTGACGGCGACCCGGACCAGTACCTGGTGCACGACGGCAAGCTGTTCCTGTTCCTGAACGCCGCCACCCGCGCCGCCTTCCTGGAAGACGTGGCCGGAACTGCCAAAACCGCGGACACTCAGTGGGGCCAGATCAAGCACACCGCCGTCGGCGAGCTCTGATCCCAAGCGCACCCGTGTCCCAGAGGGGCGGCAGCACTGCTCCGTCCTGCTGTCCCTCCGCCCGCAGCTGCTGCATCAGCTGCGGGTGATTAGCTTGCAGAGCGGCGCTCTTCGATCACCGCCAGTGCCGCGGCCAGCGCGTCTTCGATGCTGAGATCGCTGGTATCGATCAGCACCGCATCCTCGGCCGGTTTCAGCGGCGCCTCTGCCCGGTTCATATCGCGGTCATCACGCGCCTTCACATCAGCCAGGACCTCTTCCAGAGAGATCACTTTGCCCGCCGCAGTCAGTTCCAGGAACCGCCGCCGCGCCCGCACCTCGGCGCTGGCCGTGACAAACAGTTTCACCTGCGCATAAGGGCAGATCACGGTGCCGATGTCGCGCCCGTCCAGCACCGCGCCGCCCACCCGACGGGCAAACGCCCGCTGGAAGTCCACCAGCGCCGCCCGCACTTCGGCAACCACTGCCACCTTGGAAGCGGCCTGAGCCACCTCCGGCCCGCGCAGATCATCGCGTGCCAGGTCGTCAGGTGTCAGATTTTGCGCCGCCTCAATGGGGGCCACGCCCTCCAGCATCCTTGCACCGACAGCCCGGTACAAGAGGCCAGTGTCCAGATGGCCAAATCCGTAATGCGCCGCCACGGCCTTGGAGATCGTCCCCTTGCCCGCAGCAGCTGGCCCGTCGATGGCGATGGTGAAGCTCTCGCTCATGTGCGCTCCAGCTTGGCACCCAGATTGCCCATCAGGCTTTCAAAAATCGGGAAAGAGGTTGCAATCGGGCTGCCGTCATCAACGGAGACCGCGTTCTGCGCGCCCATGCCCATCACCATGAAGGACATGGCGATGCGGTGATCCAGGAAACTCTCGCAAGTGCCGCCGCCGGACACGCCATCAATGCCCAGGCCAGTGACTTCCCACCAGTCCTCGCCTTCCTCGACGGTGACGCCATTGGCGCGCAGGCCCTTGGCCATCGCGTCGATCCGGTCGCTTTCCTTGACCCGCAGCTCCTTGACGCCGGCCATCATGGTCTTGCCGTCCGCAAAGGAGGCAACCACCGACAGAACCGGGTATTCGTCGATCATCGAGGCGGCGCGTTCCGGCGGCACTTCGATGCCCTTCATATTCGGCGAGTATTTGGCGCGCAGATCGGCCACAGGCTCACCGCCCTCTTCGCGCATGTTCTCGAATGTTAGATCCGCGCCCATGTCCTGCAGCGTATAGTACAGGCCTGCGCGGGTCGGGTTGAGGCCGATGTTCGGCACCAGCACGTCAGACCCGGGTGTGATCAATGCCGCACAGACCGGAAAGGCGGCCGAGGACGGATCGCGCGGGACGGCGATGACCTGCGGCGTCAGTTCGGGACGGCCGGTCAAGGTGATGACGCGGCCCTCTTCGGTTTCCTCGGTGGTGATCTCGGCACCGAAACCGGCCAGCATCCGCTCGGTGTGGTCGCGGGTGGCTTCCTTCTCGATCACCACGGTCTTGCCGGGCGCGTTGAGGCCCGCAAACAGCACCGCGGATTTCACTTGCGCGGACGGGACCGGCACCTCGTAGCGCACCGGAACCGGGTCGGCGGCCCCCACGATAGTCATCGGCAGGCGGCCGCCTGAGCGGCCCACCGACTGGGTGCCAAACAGCGCCAGCGGGTCAGTCACCCGCGCCATCGGGCGTTTGTTCAGCGAGGCATCACCGGTGAAGGTCGCCGTGATCGGAGAGGTCGCCATCACCCCCATGATCAGCCGCACGCCGGTGCCCGAGTTGCCGCAATCGATCACATTTTCCGGCTCGGCAAAGCCGCCGACACCCACGCCGAACACCGACCAGCTGCCGCCGCCGTGGTTCACCACCTCAGCGCCAAAGGCCTGCATCGCCTTGGCTGTGTCCAGAACATCCTCGCCTTCCAGCAGGCCGGAGATCTTGGTTTCGCCAACCGACAAGGCCCCCAGGATCAGCGAACGGTGCGAGATCGACTTGTCGCCGGGCACCTCAGCTGTACCGGTCAGCGGACCGCAGCGGTGCGAAGTCATCGGGATGGGCGTGCCGTGTCCGGACATTAGGAGACCTTTCCTATGCTAGCGTTAGCAAAGTCCCTACAAAATCACCCCTGAAGGGTCCAGAGCGATTTGTCTTCGTCCCGTTCACCCAGCCAAACTTCCGGCCCGGTCTCAGCCAGCTGCCAGAACAACTCTTCCCCCAGTTTTTCGCGCAGCCGGATGCAAACAGCCCTTTCGCTCAGCTCTTCCTGGCGGGTCATATAGAAATCCGAGCCAAACAGAACCCGGGACCGAAGCCGTCGAGCCTCAAGGCTGCCTCCGGTCAGGATGAGTTTCAGGATCGGGGCAAGATCCTGAAAGTGGAACATGGTGTAGGAAATGTCAGTCCACAGGTTTGGGAATTCCCCGCTGCCTATCATCTCGCGGATCTGCACCATCCAGTTTTCATTGCCCCGGGTCGGCTGCGCTGCTGCATAGTCCACCCAGTCATCCTGGCCGCCAAAATGCGCGAGGCAGATCCGCATCTGCGGAAACCGGCGCAGCACCGGCAGATACGCCTTGGGCCTGGTAAAGGCGTCACCGCGGTAATTGCATATGCGTTTCCCTTGCACACCGCCGCGCGAGCAATGTGTCATCACCGGCAAGTTGAGGTCACTGACCAGAGGGTAAATTTCCTCCATCAGGTCCGGGTGGTCCGGGGCAAAACCCATGCGGGGATAGATTTTCAACCCTGCGAACCGCAAATCGGTCAGTGCCCGCTTGCATTCCTCAACGCTGCCGGGAACCAGCGGATTCACTGTTGCAAAAGGAATAACAGCCCCGCGTGCCTGCCGGGTGCTGCGCAGCCTGGCCAGCGCGTCGTGCTGTTCACGGAGGCTAACCGGCACTTCGCCGTGGCCAATGCAGCGCATATCCATCGGCAAGGCAATAAAGCGCGTATTACGGGGATAATGGGCGGCAACATCTGCAAAAACGCTCGCCTCATCCGGCAAGGCGCCCTGCTGCTGGAACTGGTACAGCCTGTGCAGCTTATCCGCCCATTCATCGCGGCCGGCAATCCGGGCCAGCCAGGACAAGCCCAGTATCAGGCTCGGATCCTTCCGGAATACTCTGGTCCACGCAAAAGGAAAGTTCCTGGGCACATGCTGCGCAGTAAACAAATGAATATGGCAATTGGTGATCCGCGATCCGGACATGGCAAATGGCTCCGTAAAAAACAGAGCCATAGTGCCACATCCGGCCTGCCGGTCAACGGCGGCGGAAAGTCAGGTAGTGCGGCGTGCGCCCCTCCCGCAGAGCCTTCTGCTCGTAGCGGGTGGAGATCCAATCTTCCCAGGGCTGCCGCCAGTCCTCCGGGCCTTCGGCCAGCCATTCGAAACCGGCCTTGGGCACCTCTTCCAGGGTCTGGCGCACGTAGTCGGGAATATCGGTGGCAACCCGGAAGATCGCACCGGGCTTCAGGCAGCGGGCCAACGGCTCCAGATGTTCCTGTGTCACAAACCGGCGGCGGTGGTGGCGGGCTTTGGGCCAGGGATCGGGATAGAGCAGAAAGGCGCGCGAGATAGAGGCCTCAGGCAGCACATCCATCAGGTCCCGGGCGTCGCCGGGGTGCACCGCGATATTGTCTGCGCCCGCGTTGCGGATCTTGCCCAGCAGCATTGCCACGCCGTTGATGAAGGGCTCCGCGCCGATGATGCCGGCATCCCGATTGCTGACAGCCTGATGCACCAAATGCTCGCCGCCGCCAAATCCGACCTCCAGCCACACGTCCTTGCCGCCGAACAGCGCCTCCAGGTCCAGCGGCTGGCGGTCCGGGTTCTCGTCCCAGCCAACGGCGCCAGGGCTGAGAGCGGCAAGGTCCTCGTCCAGGTAGCGCTTTTGACTGTCCTTCAGCGTCTTGCCCTTGAAACGGCCGTAAAAGTTCCGCCAGGGTGCGCCGCTGGCGTGTTTGTCTGCGGCATTGGCAGCTGCGGGCTTGGCTTCCGCGGATTGATCTTCGCGGGGCTTCTGGTCGCCGGACATGCGTCTGGCCTCCTGTTCAGGGCATCTTCAAAGGGCTGGCCGCTCCTCTGCCGCAAGCAGGCCCCAGGGTCAAGCCGGCGCCGTCCCGGTTACGGCTGCCGGTCCGTCATTACCCCCCGCAGCACACCCGCCGCGATCAGCCGCAGCCGGCTTGGAAACCACTCGCTGCCTGGCTCCGTGCGCAGCGTCTCAATCGCAAACCCCGGATCCACCCCGCGCGACACCATATAGCTCAGGTGGTCATACATCTCGCGCTGAGTATCCACATAAATCCAGGAGCCAAATTCGAAAGGCGTCGCCCATCGCTGCCTCTTGCGCTCGCTGCGATAGTACGTGTGCACTGCCGCAGCTGGCCAGCTGCGCTGATGAAACCCGATACGCGATCCAATTGTCATCCGCCGGCGGTTGCCGGCCAGGAAAACATCGACACAGGCACTGATGCACTCGCCGTCGACCAAAGTATCGAGCTCATGCTCCAGCACCAGCCCGGCGATCTCTTCGCCCGCAAAGACACTGCCGCCAATGCTGTTGAGCTGAAGTTCAGAAACATCCGGGTTCTGTTTCAGGATATCCCGCAGCCGCCCGATATCCTCATCGGAGATTTCGGCAGGCTCCCCCTCTTCCCCGGTCTCCGTGTCATAGACCAGCGTCCGGCCCTGCAGGCTGAATTTCTGCGGCAGCCCGTCTTTGGCCACAGCGCCTGACCCGAGGGTCAAACAGAAAAAAGCAGTCAGAACCCGCAGCATCACACCTCCGGCAGCCGAACAAAACACCCCCCGCACTATGGCCTGTCCTGCCTGCGCACTCCAGCCCTGGAAAGTCAGTCATTCTGCCCTAATATTTCGCGCGCAAAGCATCCGGCCCAACGGGTGAGGCGTATTCACTGAATGCGACGAACCGGGCGGGTGCCTTTCTGCCAACAAAAAGGGCGGACCTTGCGGCCCGCCCCCTTGCTTGAAATGTCCAGCTTCAAACGGCTTTCTTCAGCGCTTCGGCCAGGTCGGTGCGCTCCCAGCTGAAACCGCCGTCAGCTTCCGGATCGCGGCCGAAATGACCGTAAGCCGCGGTCCGCTGGTAGATCGGCTTGTTGAGGCCCAGATGCTGGCGGATGCCGCGCGGGGTCAGATCCATCACCTGATCGATTGCCTTCTCGATCGCCGCTGGCGCAACTTCGCCAGTGCCGTGGGTATCTGCATAGATCGACAGCGGCTTGGAAACGCCGATCGCGTAGGACAGCTGGATGGTGCAGCGCTCAGCCATGCCGGCAGCCACCACATTCTTGGCAAGATAGCGTGCAGCATAGGCCGCCGAGCGGTCCACTTTGGTCGGGTCCTTGCCCGAGAAGGCGCCGCCGCCATGCGGGGCCGCACCGCCATAGGTGTCGACGATGATCTTGCGCCCGGTGAGGCCTGCGTCGCCGTCCGGTCCGCCGATCACGAATTTGCCGGTGGGATTCACATGCCATTCGGTGGCATCGGTCAGCCAGCCCTCAGGCAGGGTTTCACGGATATAGGGTTCCACAATCGCGCGGATATCGGCCGATGTCAGGCTCTCATCCAGATGCTGGGTCGAGAGCACCAGCGAGCTCACGCCCACCGGCTTGCCGCCTTCATAGATCACGGACAGCTGCGATTTCGCGTCCGGGCCAAGCGCAGGCTCGGTGCCATTCTTGCGCACTTCGGCCAGGCGGCGCAGGATCGCGTGGGAATACTGGATCGGTGCCGGCATGAGCGCCGGAGTCTCGGTAGTGGCATAGCCGAACATGATGCCCTGGTCGCCGGCACCTTCGTCCTTGTCCGCCGCGGCATCCACGCCTTGCGCGATATGCGCCGACTGCTCATGCAGCAGGTTGGTCACTTCCACGGTTTCGTGGTGGAACTTGTCCTGCTCGTAGCCAATGTCCTTGATGCAGGCACGGGTGATCTCGTCGATCTTGCCCATGTAGTCGTGCAGCTTGTCCTGGTCGGAGAGGCCCACCTCACCGCCGATGACAACACGGTTCGTGGTGGCAAATGTCTCGGCCGCCACACGCGCTTCAGGCTCCTCCGCCAGGAACGCGTCCAGCACGGCATCGGAAATGCGGTCGCAGACCTTATCCGGGTGGCCCTCGGAAACCGATTCCGAAGTGAAAGTGTAGTTCAAACGGGTCATGTGAGATGTGCTCCATTGGGGTTCAGCCTGCCACGCCAGGAAGCCGTTGTGGCAAGGGTCAAGCCGCATTACGCGGCGCGGCCGCGCCGGTCAATCTTTATTCCGATAAAGTTAAGCAGCTATGACCGCGGTGCAAGACTGCGGCTGCTTGCAGCGGCGGCAACTGCACCGAACAGACACAGCAGAAAAACCGGCCAGTCGCCACTGCGGCTGTAGAATGTCGGCGGCAGCGGTTCCGGCAGCACCGCATCGATAGAGCCCGCCTCTCCCAGGGCCAGGCTCTCGAGCAGCCGCCCGTCCGGCCCGATCATTGCCGACACGCCGGTGTTGGCGGCGCGGATCATCGGCATACCCTGTTCCAATGCCCGCATCTGCGCCTGCACCAGATGCTGATAGGGGCCGGAGCGGGTACCGAACCAGGCGTCGTTGGTGATCTGCACCAGCATCTGCGGCCGGGATGCTGCGGCATTCACATCCTGTGGAAAAACAGCCTCGTAGCAGATCAGCGGCAGCGCCGTGCCAACCGGCAGGTCCATGATCTGCGCTCCCGGTCCGGCGGCATATCCCGCCCCCGCCTGCGACGCAAAGCCGTAGATCCCGAACCGGGCCATGACATCACCAAAAGGCACATATTCACCAAAGGGCACCAGATGCGCCTTATCATAGGCAGCAGCCACCTCTCCTTCGCCGTCCAGCAGCACAGCGGAATTGTAATAGGCACCGGCTTCCTCCCGCTGAATACCCAGCAGTACCGGCACCCCGGCGGCGCGTTCCGAGATGGCCCGCAGCGTATCTCCGGCATAGTTCATGAGCTGCGGCACTGCGGTTTCCGGCCAGACGATCAGATCCGCGCGCGGCTCCTCTTCCGAGAAGGCAACAGCGCGCCGGACAAACTCCCAGCGGTGGTCGGGGTGCCACTTGAGGTCCTGCGGGGCGTTGGGCTGGACGATTCGCACGGTTTTACCCGTCATCGCTGCCTCCGGCGGAGCAGGCACGGCGAAAACAGCCGCCGCTGCCAGGCCCAACGGGATCAGGCCAGCCGCAGCATTCTGCCGCAGCAAGACCAGCGGCAGGAAGGCGGCCAGCGTCAGCAATGCAAGCCCGTGCGGACCTGCCCAGGGCAGAATATGCGCCGCCGGGGTTTCCACCCAGAACTGGCCAAAGGCAGCCCAGGGAAAGCCGGTGAGCAGGTAGGCACGGGCAAACTCAGCCAAGGACCAGGCGGCAATCAGCATCGGAATCCGCCATGCGCCGGCGCTGAACCGTGCCGCCAATCCAAAGGCAGCGCCCCAGAACAGCGCCAGGCCGGCAGCCAGGAACACCAGCGCAAACGGCGCCATCCAGGCGTGGCGTTCCGGGTCGATCTGAAACGGCTCGATGATCCAGGACAGGCCAAAGGCAAAATACCCCAGTCCGAACAGCCAGCCTGCCAGCGCAGCAGAGCGGGCTGAAGCGGTCCTCAAGATCAGCCAGCCGGCTAGCGCCAGTGCAACGGGCACACCAGGCAGGATGTGCCACGGGGCCAAAGCCAGCGACAGGAGCGCGCCGCCGCCAAAGGCCAGCGCAGCAGGCGCCAGCCGGAGCTGGCGCGCGGCCCGGCGCAGCCCTAATGAGATCATGCGGCGGCGTCCGGCAGCCGCACCCGCAGCCGTTTGATCCGGCGCGGGTCGGCGTCCATGATTTCGAACTCAGCACCCTCAGGGTGTTCGATCACCTCACCGCGGGCAGGCACACGGCCCGACAGCATGAAGACCAATCCGCCGAGCGTATCAATCTCCTCCTCGTCCACGTCGTCGTGGCTGGTCAGGGAATGGCCGGTCTCAGCCTCGAAATCCGGCAGCGAGGTGCGGGCCAGAGCCACATAGCAGCCAGGCTTTTCCTCGAACCAGGTTTGCAATTCGTCAGCGTCGTGCTCGTCTTCGATCTCGCCCACCACCTGTTCGATCAGGTCCTCGATGGTGACAAGCCCGTCGACACCGCCGTATTCATCAATCACCAGTGCCATATGGCGGCGCTCGGCCTGCATCTTGGTCAGCAGCACACCAATCGGCATCGACGGCGGAACAAACAGCAGCGGCCGCAGCATGCGCGAAAGCTCGAACTCTGCGCCATCGCCATTGAAGCCATGCGTGAGAGAGAAGTCCTTCAGGTGAACAAAGCCCAGGGGCGTGTCCAGCGTACCCTCGTAAACGGGGATCCTAGTGAAACCGCTTTGGCGGAAGATTCCAACCAGATCCTCCTTGGCAACCGTGACCGGCACCGCGGAAATTTCGGCTGAGGGGATCGCGACGTCCTCAACCCGCATCCGGCGCAGGTTGATCATGCCATGCGGCTGGGAGCCCGGCGCAGGCTGGTCGCTGCCGGCTTCCGCCTCGTCCTGCGTCTCAGGGGTGAACGCGCCAAACAGCCGCGCCCAGAAACCGGTTTTTTCAGTGGCCGGAGCTTCTGCCGCCGTGCCGTTCACGTTCTGCAGCGCGCCCTGCGCCGCGTTAGAACTGCCTTCTATGTCGCCCATCTTTCCAATCCAAAAGCCCCGCTCAGGAGGCGTCCTCAATCATATATGGGTTCGCGATACCCATTTTGCCAAGTACCAGGACCTCAATCCCTTCCATCAATGCGGCATCGCGGTCACGAATGTGATCGTATCCCAAGAGATGCAACAATCCGTGAACAATCAGATGGCGGGTATGATCTGCCAATGGCTTGCCTGCTTCTGCAGCTTCGCGGGCGCAGGTGTCATAGGAGATTGCGATATCGCCCAGTGCAATTTCGCCGGTAAAATCAGCTTCGGGCGGCAACGGAGCGCTGCCATCTTCCTCAGCGGCCAAATCTTCGGCTGGCCAGCTCAAGACATTGGTGGCTTTGTCCTTTTCGCGGAACTCGGCGTTCAGCTCCGCGATGCGCAGGTCATCACAGGCCAGCAGCGAAATTTCGCACTCCTCCGGGTCCAAGGAAAAATGCGCCAGCACAGCTGCCACGGCCTCACCGGCCAGCGCGTCAAGCCCGGCGTCCTGCCAGCGGCTGTCTTCGATGGTAATGTCGAGCGTCATGGCGCGCCTGTCAAAGCGGGGGCCGGCCCCCGCACCCCGGAGTATTTCCGGCAAGATGAAAGGAGCGCGGCGGATTCGGGCCTCAGGCCGGTTCGGAGTCCGCGTCATAAGCCTCGATGATCGCCGCCACAAGGGGGTGGCGGACCACGTCGCGGGCTGTGAAGTAATTGAAACTGATCTTGGGGATCGACTTCAGCAGCCGTTCGGCATCGGCCAGTCCGGACTGCACTCCGCGAGGCAGGTCGACCTGCGAGCGGTCGCCGGTAATCACCATCCGCGAGCCCTCGCCCAGACGGGTCAGAAACATCTTCATCTGCATGGTGGTGGCGTTCTGCGCTTCATCCAGCACCACAAAGGCATTCGAGAGCGTGCGGCCGCGCATAAAGGCCAGAGGCGCAATTTCGATGCGCTTGTCCTCGATCAGCTTGGCCAGCTGCTTGCCCGGCAGAAAGTCGTTCAGCGCGTCGTAAAGCGGCTGCATATAGGGGTCGACTTTGTCTTTCATGTCACCCGGCAGGTAGCCGAGCTTTTCCCCGGCCTCTACTGCAGGCCGCGACAGGATGATGCGGTCGACATGGCCGGTGATGAACATTGAGACGCCGACAGCCACCGCCAGGTATGTCTTGCCGGTGCCGGCCGGGCCGATGCCGAAAGCCAGTTCGTTTTCGAACAGCGAATGCACATAGGCCTTTTGCGCCTCGGTGCGCGGCTCCACCAGTTTCTTGCGTGTCTTGATCTCGACCCGGCCGCCGCGGAACATCTGCAGCTGGCCGTCAGGTTCCGCGTCATCTGTATCGGGGTTCATCCGCAGCTCGCGGTCGATATCGCCGCTTTCAACGCTGCGGCCTGTTTCCAGCCGGTCGTAAAGCGCGGTCAGCACCCCCGCGGCCTGTTCACGCGCCGAATCCTCGCCCATCACCGACAGCTGATTGCCGCGGCGGACAATTTGCACGCCCAGTTTCTGTTCGATGTCAGCCAAGTTGCGGTCGTATTCGCCGCAGAGGTCGATCAGCAAGCGGTTGTCGGGAAATTCCAGAAGCACTTCATGGGTGGCGGTCTGGTCTTGCGCGTCATTCAGGGCACCGATGGCCAAGCTGATCTCCTTATTCCGGGTTTGTACTTTCAGTTTGCCCGGGCCGCACCGTTTGCGCAAGCAGGCGCGGCGGAAATTCACTCAATTGAAACAAAACAGCCGCCCCCGGGGGGGGCGGCTGTCAGCTTGAAAGGTCTGCACTGGTCAGATCGGGTCGGCGAACGTCGACCCTTCCTTGAACGGGCCGGTGGCGACGTTGGGCGGCAAGTCGCTGTTGCATACCGGCAGGCCGTCCGGCGTGCGGCGCAGGTCCGCGTAGCCTTCCAGGCCGTCGTCAATGATCCAGTGCTCGCAGCCCTGCGGGTCAACCCAGATGCCGGCTGTGAGGTTCGACAAGTCCAGCGATCTGCCGTCAGCGACATGCCCGTCAGTGGTCTTGTCCAAGGCTGGCGAACAAGCCGAAACTGCAGCGGCAGCGGCAAAGAGTACAAGTGTTTTACGCATCAGCATGGTCTCTTCCCCCTCAGCGCAGGCAGTAAATTTCAACGCGGCGGTTCTGCGCCATGTTGGCGGCGCTGGTGTTGGGCACCCGCGGGTCGCGCTCTCCGTAGGCGCGGACATCGTTGATCCGGGCACCGACTGACCGGGCCACCTGGGCCACCGCATTAGCGCGGCGTTCGGACAGGCGGATGTTGTACTCATCCGAGGCGCGGCTGTCTGTGTGGCCTGCGATCACAAAGGAGCGCGCGCCGTTGGTCTTGGCTTGCTGGAAGAACTCACCCAGGCGCTTGCGGCCCGCGGCATTGATGAAGTGCTTGTCGGTCGCAAAAAACTGGTCGGTCGGCATCACGCCGCAGATATTGCCTCGGCGGCAGACCGGCTTGCCGTCCGGGGTCACATGCGGAGTCATGAATCCTTCGGCGCCATCATCCATCACCCAGTGCTCACAGCCATCCGGATCGACCCAGATCGTGGGAATGTAGCGTTCGCCCTTGATGACCCGCTGATTTTGCGCGCTGGCAGGCGCGGCAGCGATGCTGAATGCGGCCGCGGCCGCGGCCGCGGCAGCCAGCGCAATCGCCTTGTTCAATTTGAGTGTCAACACAACCAGATTTCCTTCACCTAAGTTCCCCCAGGGTGTTTGCCGCAAAGCTGCCCACCGCTCAGGCCATTAGAGCCAAACTACCTGAAATTGATGCAGTATACCTGCTAAATTAAGCGATATTCCGCGCAGATTAAGCACAAACGCCGAACACTCAAAGCGCCTAAGGGCAATTGTTCCCGAAACCGATGCAATCAGGACTCACCTGCCCAGCCCAGGCACGCGAAAAAACGGCTGCCCGGGCCGGGCAGCCGGCGAGATTCGGGCCGGGACGAAGTGTGTTATCCGATCAGCTCGCCCGCCAGCGAATTGGCGCCGGAGGACACGATCCGCACCCGGGCCAGCTCACCCACGCCGCGGCTGCAATCGGCTACGTGCACCGCGTGCAAATAGTCGGATTTTCCAACCATCTGGCCCGGCAGACGACCCGCCTTTTCAAACAGGACGCCAACCTCGCGGCCGACCATGCTGTCCTGCACCTCGCGCTGCTGCTTGGTCAGCAGGGCCTGCAGCCGCTGCAGCCGGTCATCGGCAGCCGCCGGATCCACCTGCGCGCGCTCTGCCGCCGGGGTGCCGGGGCGGGTGGAGTATTTGAAGGAATAGGCGGTGCCGTATTTGACTTCTTCCACCAGATCCATGGTGGCCTGAAAGTCCTCCTCGGTCTCTTCCGGAAAGCCAACGATGAAATCGCCGGAGATCAGGATATCAGGACGCGCAGCACGGATCCGCTCTATCAAACGGAGATAGCTTTCAGCGGTATGCGAGCGGTTCATCCGCTTGAGTATTTTATCCGAGCCCGCCTGCACAGGCAGGTGCAGATACGGCATCAGCTTGGCGCAGGTGCCATGCGCCTCAATCAGGTCGTCCTGCATGTCGTTCGGGTGACTGGTGGTAAAACGGATGCGCTCCAGCCCGTCGATCTTGTCCAGTTCCCAGATCAGCTGTGCCAGGGTCAGGTCCCCATTGGCCCCTGCGCCGTGATAGGCATTCACATTTTGCCCTAACAGGGTGATTTCGCGCACACCGCGCTCCACCAGGTCCCGGGCTTCGCGCAGGATACGGTCCGCCGGACGCGAAACCTCGGCGCCACGGGTATAAGGAACGACACAGAAGGCACAGAACTTGTCGCAGCCTTCCTGAACAGTCAGAAACGCCGTCGGGCCGCGCTTGGCCTTGGGGCGGTTCTTGAGTTTTTCGAATTTGTCTTCCTCGGGGAAATCTGTGTCGAGCACCTTCTCCCCTTCCCGCGTCTTTGCCTCCATCTCGGGCAGGCGGTGGTAGCTTTGCGGGCCGACCACCAGGTCGACCAGCGGCTGGCGGCGCATGATTTCCTCGCCCTCGGCCTGCGCGACACAGCCGGCGACACCGATCTTCAGGTCCGGTTTTTCGGCCTTCAGCCCCTTGAAGCGGCCAAGCTCGGAGTAGACTTTCTCGGCTGCCTTTTCCCGGATATGGCAGGTATTGAGGAGGATCATGTCGGCGTCATCCGCCGATTTCGTCTCCACATAGCCCTCGCCGCCCAGCGCCTCGGCCATGCGTTCGCTGTCATAGACATTCATCTGACAGCCATAGGTCTTGATAAACAGCTTCTTGGGCGCGGTCATGCGGGTCAGCCTTCCAGCCAGGGTGGGTAAACAGCGGCCTGCCATACAGGCAAATGCCGCTGCTTGCAATGAGGCCGCAATTACCCGATTTTGAGCGCAAAGGCCAGAAAGGCAGAGGCACACGGGCATGATGTATTCTTCGCTGGAGGATTTCCTGAAGCAAGGCAAGGCGCTGCTGGCCAAGGGGCCGGTGGCGCTGGTCTTCATCGAGGACGAAGTAGAGATCGCCACCACCCTCCGCCACCATTTGCAAAGCGGCTTCAAAGCTGTGGTTGCACTGATGCCAGATGCCTTTGACCTGCCGCAGGATGTGCGCAGCAAAGTGCACAGGGTACCGTTTGACTGCGGCCCGGAGGGCGCGGTGACCATGGCCGTCAACGCGGTTACCGCCACAGCGAAGCCTGGCTGCTGGCTGTATTACTGCTACAACGCAGAGTATCTTTTCTACCCTTTCTGCGAGACCCGCAGCGTTGGCGAAATGCTTGCCTTTCACACCGAAGAGCGGCGTGACGCAATGCTCAGCTATGTGATCGACCTATATGCCGGCGATCTGGAAACCAGCCCGACCGCGGTGTCTCTGGAGGCCGCCTATCTCGACAAGTCCGGTTATTACGCCCAATCGCGCAAAGACCCAGAGACCGGCCACCCGCGCGAGCGGCAGCTGGATTTCTTCGGCGGCGTGCGCTGGCGGTTCGAGGAACACATCCCTGCAACCAGCCGCAAGATCGACCGGATTTCTCTGTTCAAGGCCAAACCTGGGCTGGAACTGCAGCCGGACCACACATTCAATGATCAGGAATACAATACCTATGCCTGTCCCTGGCACCACAACCTGACCGCGGCGGTCTGCTCCTTCCGCACCGCCAAGGCGCTAAAGCGCAATCCGGGCTCGACCTTTGATATCGAGACCTTCCGCTGGCACAACTCAGCACCGTTTGAATGGCATTCCCGCCAACTGCTGGACCTGGGACTGATGGAACCGGGGCAATGGTTCTGATCTGACAGGCAGCTATGTTCCCGGCCGGCGCAGCGTTACCGGAAAAAAGCAGCGCCCCCTTCTCTCTCCGCCCTGCCCGCCCGTGCGGCCTCGCACACAGGCGCGGCAATTCCGCTTGAAGAACATTCAGGCGGCATGGCTGCGCAGCCTTTGCAGGCGAAACCCAGCATTATCAAGCCGAAGAGAAGAAGGAGGCGTGCCACCGCCAGCATCCCCTTTCTGGAGGTGGAAGGGCCGGCAGGATCAGAAGCGGTAGACGCCGAACAGGCCAACTGAGGTGCCGCTGGTGTCGCGCACGATGGTGCTGTCCTTGGCATCACCGGTCAGCTGCGAATAGGTGACCATGCCGCCAACACTGAAACGCTCCGACACCGGCACCTGGATACCAATGTCCAGGTTGATCGCATGGAAACCGCTGGCAGCGGTGTACTGGCCCAGACCGGAGGCTGCGGATTGCGCCGCGGTGACCCCGTAGTAAGTGCCATTGAAATCGTCATTGCCCCAATCGGCGGAGATACCGGCGGTCAGCACAGGCCCCAGGTCCAGGGGTGAACCGCCATCCTCGAGGCCGGCAAAGGACGCCCTCCCCGTGAGGACACGCAAGGGCACCATGCCTTCGACGCCAATGGTGGCGCTCAGCCCCTCGGAGCCCTTGGAATATTTGGTCATTTCCAGATAGGGTGTGACCGGCCCAAGCTCGTATTCCAAACCAAGGTTGTAGGTGATGCCGCCATCGATATCGCCCAGACCGCGCAGGAAAATGCTGTCGCTTCCCTTGCGGCCGTCATCATAGCCGATGGACGCCGAAAGGCTGAAATCCTCGGTGTTGAAAACATAGCCGCCGATGCCGCCCGGTCCGATGAACAGGCGGTCGCGCCAGGTCAGCTCAAACATCGGGAAACCAGAGGTCGTGGTTTCGCTGGAGCCCAGGAATTCCGGCTCCCAGAAAACGCCCGCACCGATGCTGCCTTCCCAATCGCCTTCGGCCTGCACCTGGGTTGCTGCCAAAATCGAGATCGCCGACAGCCCGGCCCCAATCATCTGTTTTTGAACAGGTTTCATTTTCTGCGTGATCCTTTTTGAAGATTTCGGGCGAAGATCTAAAAGCGGGGTGTGCCGCAATGATCCCGGGATGCGGCGAAAGTGTATAAAAGTGTCACGGTGCTGTTTGTGCCTCAGCCCGCCCGGTGTTCCGGCGGTCCAGAATGGCGGGGAAACGCGCGCTCAGGCTCAGCAGGACCGGGATCAGGATCAGCGTGATCAGGGTGGCAAACAGCACCCCAAAGGCCAGCGACACCGCCATCGGGATCAGGAACTGTGCCTGTTCCGAGGTCTCCAGAACCAGCGGGATCAGCCCGGAAAATGTGGTGATCGAGGTCAGCATCACTGCGCGGAACCGCGAGGTACCGGCCTCAAGCAGCGCCTCATAGACCGGCAGGCCCTCATGCCGGGCTGCATGGTATCGGCTGACCAGCACCAGCGAGTCATTCACCACAACGCCGCTCAGCGCAAGGATGCCGAAGAAGGACAACAGCGAAACCGGCAGACCGGTGGCAAGATGCCCCAGCACCGCCCCGACAATGCCGAAGGGGATCGCCAGCATGATGATGAAAGGCTGGGTGTAGGACTTCAGCGGGATCGCCAGCAGTGCATAGATCAGCATCATCCCCAGCACAAAACCGCTGCTGAGCTGGCTGGTGGCCTCTTCTTCTTCCGCCGCTTCTCCCGAGACGGTGATTGTCAGCCCGCTGTATTCGGCACGCAGACGGGCAAAGACAGTGGTCTCCAGCCGCTCGACAACTTCGGTCACCGAGGCAAGGTCTTTATCAACCTTGGCAGAGACTTCCAGTGTGCGGGTGCCGTTGATGCGTTTAAGCTCCAGCAGCGTTTCGCGCTGGTTCAGCCGCACCACCGTGTCCAGCGGCACGGTTCCGCCCGCCGGGGTGCGCAGGCGGATGCGGTTCAGATCGCTCAGGCTGTCGCGCTCATTTTCCGGATAGCGGACCCGGACCTGCACTTCCTCGCTTCCGCGCTGGATCCGCTGCGCCTCAAATCCGAACACTGCGTTGCGGATCTGAGTGATCACCTCGCGGTTGGTCAGGCCCAGCGCCTCGCCCTCCGGCAGCAGCTCAAAGGACATTTCGAGGGTCTCATTGTCGAGATCGGTGAGAATATCATAAAGCTCGGGCATCCCCTGCAGGGTCTGTTGCAGGCTGGCCAGCGCGGCCGCGGTTTCAGCCGGATCTTCCGAACTGAGGCCAAAGCGCAGATCCTCGACGCCATCGTCGTCCGAGAACAGCTCCATCTGCCGGACACCAGGCGGCATCCCGGCCGCGGCACGCCAGCGCTCGACCAGCTCATCCGAGCCGAATGGCCGTTTGGTGCTGTCAATCAGCCCGACGGAAATGACCAGTTTTTCAGCCCGGGTGGAGGAGACGTAGTAGCTGGTCACCAGCGGGTCCTGCATCCCATGCTCTGCTTCAAGGGCTTCAACCGTTTCCAGCAGGCTGCTTTCGAACAGCCCGGCGATTTCCCGGGTCCGGGCAGGCGGTGCACCGCTGTCCAAGGTCACATCCATATGCACCTGGGTCGAATCCCGGTCGGGGAAGAAATTGGTCTCGACAATGCCCTGCGCCATCAGACCGAGGGCAAACAGAAAGCTTGCCGCAAATACCATCACCGCTTGCAGCTGATGCGCCAGGGCGGTGCGCAGAAGCGGCAGATAGAGGCACTGAATTGTCCAGGCCATTCCCTGCTCAACGGCTGCCTGCAGCTGTTGCCAGGCGCGGGCAAGCGGATGCTTTTTGGGTTTCCGTGAAACATCCATACCAGCCAGATGCGCCGGCAGAATGAACTTGGATTCCACCAGCGAGAACAGCAGGCAGAGGATGACCACTACGGCAATGATCTTGAAGGAGCCGCCAAAGTCGCCTGAGATCGTCGTCAGCGGGTAAAACGCCGCCACTGTTGTCAGCACCCCAAAGGTTGCCGGGGTCGCCACTTCCAGGGCGCCGCGGATGGCGGTGTCCACTCCTCCGCCATGCTTGCGCTTATGAGCATAGATGTTCTCACCGGTGACGATGGCATCATCCACAACGATGCCCAGTGTGATAATGAAGCCAAAGGTCGATAGCGCATTGAGCGAGTAGTCGAACCAGTCCGGCCCCATCAGGTAAAGCGCGCCGGCAAAAGAGACCGGGATACCCACCGCCACCCAGAAGGCGACGCGGATATCGAGGAAGAGCGCCAGCATCACAAAAACCAGCGCCATGCCGGTCAGCGCATTCCTGGACATCAGCCCCAGCCGGTCGCGGATCGACTGGGCCTCGTCCAGCCAGGTTTCCAGCGTAACGTCCGCCGGCATCCAGGGGGCGGCGCGCAAGGCTTCCAGTTCCTGCTGAACGCTGTCCGAGGTTTCGGTGATCGAATCCTTGCCGATCAGCTGCACGTCCAGCCGGATCGAGGGCTCCCCTTTGTAGATCGACAGAACCTGGCCGTCTGCAAACCCGTCCACCACGCGGGCGACATCCTCCAGACGCACCACGCCGCCATCAGGTGACACCCGGATGCGGGTCTCCAGCAGATCGCGTCCGAAATAGGCCTGGTTGCGGCTTTGCAGGCTGAGGGTGCCGTTTGCCGCCTCCAGGGTTCCTCCCGACAGGCTGACCGACTGCCCCTGCACGGCCTGCGCAACCTCTTCGAAGCTGAGGCCATAGGCGCGCAGTTTCTCCTCCTGCAGTTCAACAGTGATTTCGGACGTGCGGGCGCCTTCGGTGGTGACCTTGCTGACCGTGGGCAGGTCCAGCAGGATTTCACGGGTCCGGCGGGCGGCCTCCTTCAGCGTAGCGTGATCCTGCCCCCCCATAAGCTGCACATAGATCACGTGGCGCTCTTCCTGCTCCAGCGCGATGGTGGTGCTCTCCACCTGCGCCGGGAAGGTGGTGATCGCGTCGACCCGGTCCTTGACGTCCGATTTCAGCCGCTCCATCGGGTAGTCCGGCAGGCTCTTCACCACGATTTCTGCGGAGTCAGCGGTGATGGTAGAGGTGATCTCTTCGATCCCCTGCAAGCCGTTCAGCGCCTGTTCCACCTTCACTGCTGCGCCTTCCTCGGCGTCTTCGGGGGAGGCGCCGTTGAAGCTGACCGTGACAGTGACATTGCGCGGCGGGTCGGCCGGGAACCCTTCAGTGCGCATGCCGATGCCGGTGACCAGCCCCATCGCCAGGATAATCAGCATCAGCAGATTGGCGGCGACGCTGTTCCGGGCAAACCAGCCAATCCAGCCTTCGGAGCGCGCGCGCGCGCTCATTGCATGGATCCTTCTGCGGTGCTGGCAGCGCGCAGAGCCGCACCTGGCCGCGGTTCGGAAACGATACGGGACTGCACTGCAGCGCCCCGAAGATAGCCGCTGCGCGGAGCGGCCAGCCGGAGTTCTTCCGCAGCGCCTTGAGGCGGTATGATGTAAGCTACGCCGTTCGCGGTAAAGACGGGGTCTGCCTCAAACGCCTGCAAACGGTCCTGCGGTGTCAGATACCAGACCTGCCCCTTTGGCGAGATCAGTCCCTCGGGAACTGCGTAAAGCGCGTCATGGCGGCGGCCCTGCAGCTTGATAGTCACGAACTGCCCCGGCATTACGCTGGCACCCGGCTGCATTTGAATGACCGCATTGATCCAGCGGTTTTCTGTATCGACCGAAGGGTCAATCCGGACCACCTGGCCCTGCCAGGTTCCCCCTTCGGCGCTGCTTAGCACTGCCTTGGCACCGGCTGCCGTGCCCAGCTGCGCAAACTGGCTGGCACTGAGCGGCGCGGTGGCCTCAAACACGCTGGTGTCAAAGACTTCAGCAATCTGGGAGCCGGCCTGCACCACTTCGCCCGGGTTCAGGCTGCGGCTGGCTACAACGCCGTCAAAGGGTGCAGTGATGCGGGTCTGCTGCAGCTCGTATTCGGCCTGGGCCAGCGCAGCGCGGGCCGCGTCAACCGCGGCGCGGGCCTCGGCCAGCTGCGGCTGGCGCAATGTCAGCCCGGAGGCCTGGCCGCCAAGCCCCGAGGCTTTCCAGTTCTCCAGCGCCAGCTTGCCGCGCTGCTCCTCTTCCAGCAGCGCCCGTTCCGCGGTGGCCAGTTCTGAGCGCGCTGAAGCGGCTGCGCTGCGGTAGGTGCTGTCTTCGATTTGGGCCAGCAGCTCGCCCTGTTGGAAGCGGGCACCGGTCAGCAGGCTGCTGCTGACGGAAACCACCCGGCCGCCGACTTCGGCCGAAAGGCGGCTTTGCCAGCGGGGACGGACCTGGCCGTGAGTGGTGACCGTGGCTCGCCGCGCCTCCGGTTTCAGGATGTGCACGTCCGCCAGCATCTGCTGCGGCGCCTCAGTTTCCCCGGCGGGCGGGATCTCGTCTGCGGGATAGGCCACAAAGGCAGCAGCAGCGGTCAGCACGGCCGCGCCAATCCAGTTCTTGAGCATCGCACTAAACTCCTTTTCCCAGCGCCAAGCCCAGGGCGACGCGGTTCTTCAGCCGTTCATTGCGAACCGCCAGCAGCTGGCTTTGAATGTCGAAGACCGCCCCCTGGGCGCTCAGCAGGTCGAGAATGGTCGAAAGGCCCGAGCGGTAGCGGGTTTCAAACGTCGATTCGGTGGCGCGGGCATGGGTGACAGCTGCCGCCAGCCGGGCCTCGCGCCGGGCCAGGATCCGTTCCTGATCCAAAGCCCGCTCGACCTCCGAAAACGCGATCAGCGCGGTTTGCAGATAGGTGATCAGAGCCTGATCGGCACGGTTCTTGGAAGCCTCGATATTGGCCTTGCGCCGCCCGGCCTCAAAGATGGGCGCAGTCAGCGCCGAGGCCAGCGACCAGACCGTGGCGCCATGGCTGAGAGCACTGAAGTCATTGCTGGTGCTGCCGAATTGCCCAGTCAGCGAGATCTGCGGCAAAAGCTCTTTCTGGCTGACCGCGATACGGCGGTTGGCTGCCACCGCATCCTGCCAGGCGGCCTGCATGTCGGGGCGCTCCGTCAGAACCGAAAGCGGCACTCCCGGGGCCGGCGCTGCCTTGAGACGCGGGAAGCGGGACGGGATTGCAAGGTCGTTATCCGGATACTGGCCCAGCAGCAGCTCCACAGTGCGCACAGCGTCATGCGTCAGACCTTCGTTCAAAGCCAAGGCAGCCTGGGACAGGGCGACGTCCCGCTCGATGGCGGAGAGGTCATCCAGGGTGCCGATACCCGCACGGAAGTTGGCGCGGGTGTTCCCGGCACTGGCGCGCAAGACTTTCAGGCGCTGGGCCTCCAAGCTTTGCTGCTGCTTTGCAGCCACCGCATCAAACCAGGCTTGCATCAGCTGCGCTGCAATCGAATCCTGCAAGGCCTTGTGACGGGCGGCCTCAGCCGCGCGATCCGCCCGGGAGGCACGGCGGCGGTCAGCTTGGCGGCCCCAGAGATCGACCTCCCATTGGACATCAAGCGTGGGAGAGATGCTCTCCCCTGCCCCGCTGCCGCGGCTCGCATTCACATTGCCGGACAGCTGCGGCCATGCATCCGCGGCAGTTACCGTAAGGTCGATGCCGGCCAGTTCCAGCCGTTTGGCCGATTGCCGGAGATCCAGGTTGCCGCTTAGCGACAGGGCAACCGCAGCCCGCAATGCGGGGTCATCAAATAGATCCAGCAAGCTGCCGGTGATCTGCCCGTCCGAAGGCGTCAGTGCTGAGAATTGCGCAGGCGCATTCAGCACCTCCTGGGACGGCGGAAGCGCCACCGGTTCCAATGCGCTGCAGGCCGTCAAACCGGCGGCGGCCAGCACGGCACAAATGGAGCGGGTTCTTATTGTCTTGGGGCTGCCGCCCATGCTCTGTCCTTTGCCTGCCCGGGCGCGTTGCGCCGTCGTTGGTCCGGCAGGTAGGCAGCCAATGTCGCCGTTTTGTGCCAGCGGCGGGGGAAATTGTAAAAAAGTATGCCAACGGGCGGGGCTGGCACAGCTGGTGACAATTGAGCAATTCTTTTTACTGCCCATTGGCGCTAGTCTCAGCTGCGGACAATTAGCAAAACTTAGGGCAGATGGCCGTGCAGGAGCCGCATATTCTGGTCGTGGACGACCACAAGAACATTCGCGAGCCGCTGGCCGACTACCTGAAGCGCAACGGCTTCCGCGCCACCACGGCAGCCAATGGCACCCAGGCCTATGCGGCGCTGAAAACGGCGCAGATCGACCTGGTCGTGCTGGACATCCTGATGCCGGGTGAAAGCGGTTTGGATATTTGCCGCCGCATCCGCGAGACTCGCGACATTCCGGTGATCCTGCTGACGGCGGTCACGGACGAGACCGACCGTATCGTCGGACTGGAACTGGGGGCTGACGACTATGTCACCAAGCCGTTCAACCCGCGCGAGCTGCTCGCCCGGATCCGCGGCGTGCTCAGACGGGTGAACAGCCTGCCCAAGCAATACTCGGGCCTCTCCGACGGTTACATGCAGTTTGGTTCCTGGCAGCTGAACATGAGCCAGCGGCAGCTGACGCGGACCAGCGGCGCAGGCGAAACCGTGGAGTTAAGCAGCGTCGAGTTCAAACTGCTGGCCACCTTCCTGCAGCATCCGCGCATCGTGCTGTCGCGCGACCAGCTGCTGGACCAGGTGCGCGGCCGTACGGGCACAGTGTTCGACCGCAGCATCGACAACCAGGTGAGCCGCCTGCGCAAGAAAATCGAGGACGATCCCAAGAAGCCCGAATTCATCAAGACGGTCTGGGGCGGCGGCTATACCTTTGCCTGCGATGTGGTGAAGCTATGAGGCTGCTGCCGCGCAGCCTGGCCGGCTATCTGATTGCCGCGACGGTGATCGCAACCGTGCTGACACAGACGCTGATCACCGGCGCCCTGCTGTTTTATCAGGACGAGAAGTTCGACAAATACGAGGACCAGTACTTTTTCCAGAAAATTGTCAGTACCGCGGACTATCTGAACAGCTCGGCCGCATCTGCACATAACCGCATTCTGGAAACGGCAAGCAACGATGAAACCACCTATAGGGTGGCAGCGGCTCCGCAGGGTGAGGTGCCCCTGGAAGACTCCCCGGATGCCCATGTGCTGCGGGAATACTTCGGAGAGCAAAATGTTCTGACCGAAGTCCGGACAATCAATATCACCGACCTGTGGTGGATCATGTTCGGCGACGCCGCGGAAGTGTGCGTGGTGCCTCTGTATGACACACCGACAGCGGCCGAGTGCCCGTTCTGGACCATTTCGGTGCAGCTGGCAGACGGCAGCTGGCTGAACGTGCGCACATTCGCCAATGCCGATTTCAGCATTTACCTGGCGCCCTTCGCCCTGTCGGTGCTGACCTCGCTGCTGGGCATCGGCGGCAGTGTAACCATTCTGGCCCGCAAGATCACCCGGCCGCTGCGCGACCTGTCCAGCGCCGCCGAACAGCTGGGCCGGGGCGAAACCGCCCAGCCCATTGCAGTTACCGGCCCTGCCGAAGTGGGCAGAACCGCCGAGGCCTTCAACCAAATGCAGGAGCGGCTGACCCGCTTTGTCCGCGACCGCACCGCGATGCTGGCCGCGATCAATCACGATCTGCGCACCCCGATCACATCGCTGCGGCTGCGGGCCGAGTTTATTGAGGATGACGAGCTGCGCGAAAACATGATCGAAACCGCCGAGGAAATGCGGACCATGGTCGACAGCTACCTGGCCTTCTCGCGCCAGGAAGCGGCCGAGGAGGAGCCTCAGCCAGTCGATCTGGCGGAAATGCTGCAGGATCTGGCGCGCGAAACCGAAGCGGCAGAGCTGGTACAGACCGTGCCCTCGGTGACGCTCTGCCGCAAAGTCTCGATCAAGCGGGTGTTCCGCAACCTGATAGGCAATGGCATCAAATACGGAACCCGGGTGCGGATTGCGCTGAAGCAGGGGCCAGAGCAGGTCACAGTGGAGTTCTGCGACGACGGTCCCGGCATTCCGGCAGACATGTACGAGGAAGTCTTTGTGCCCTTCACCCGGCTGGACAGTTCACGGGACGTGACAGATGGCAGCGTCGGACTGGGGCTGTCGATTGCCCGCAGCATTGTGCGCAAACATGGCGGTGACATCATCCCGTTCCAGGATGCAGGCGGCTTTGGCATGCGTGTGGTGCTGCCCAACAGCCCGGCCGCCGCCCCAGCCTGAGCTCGCCGCACCGGAATTCTGCAGGGTTCGCGGCCAGGAAGATTGGCAATTCCTGGCCGTCTGCAGCAACCGTTACGCCGCAGCGCCCTGCATATGTGCTGTGGTCAGCGCGGCGGCCAGCACCAGTTCGATCACCAGCGGCGGCACGACTTGCGTGTCGAAACCATCAAAGGCCATGCTGATCAACCGGCCGGCAGCAATGGCAGACATCGTCACAGCCACCGGGATGAACCACAGGGTCAAACCGGTCAGCTGCCCCGCTGCAAGCATGGCGGCGCAGGACAGAAACATTCCGCCCATCGCCGAGCGGATGGTGCTGAGCCCCACTGGTCCGGTGGTCCCGACGCCAAAGATGCCGGCCATCCTGCCGGGGCTCAGCATCGACATCAGCCCCAGTCCAGCCAGCATCAGCGTGCCCAGTCCGATCACGGTTTGAAGTGCCAGTTCCATTTTTCTTCTCCTTTGCTAGGCGGGCTCAGATGAACCGGCGCACCGCCATGTTTGCGTTGTCCTGGAACTCCGGGTTGCCGTAACCTGCGGTCCGGCTTTCCTGATCCACCACCGGACCTGTCGGAAACTTGCCCTGGCTAGCGTAGAACCGGCCGGTCTTGAATTTTGCGTCCAGCAATCCGTCGACATAGCGTTTGGCGCCGGTCTCAATCCTGTGCATCATGCCGAGCCTTGGCATCAGGACACCGCCGATGTGCTTGAAAAACAACCGCTTGAAAAACGGCAAATCGTCAAAGCCCGAGGTACCGGTGGTGCCGCCCGGGCTCATGGTTACAAAGCGGATATGGGAGTGCTGGCGGGCCATCGACGCCATCCACATCGCCGCCTGCAGCTTGACATAACCGTAAGCCACCATCGGGTCCGGTTCGTCCGCAAATCTGCTGCCGTCGATCACGGCCGCGTATTCGGCTACGGATGAGGTTTTCATCTCCGGCACCGGCATGCCCATCTTCGGAATTCCGCGGGCCGCTTCGGAGCCTGCATAAAGCACGGTGGAGGTCAGCAGCTGCCGCTCCAGCAGCTCATCCACCAGCACCACATGGCCCAGCACGTTGACCGCAAAGATATGGCTGACGCCGCTGTCTGTTTTTGCGAAAGGCGTTGTGCCGCCGCTGCCGCCGGCATTGAGGATCACCGCATCAACCGGCGTTTCCAGCTTGGCCACGGCTGCGCGGACCGTGTCCGGCTTCATCACGTCCATCAGGATAATCTCAAAGATCTTGCGGCCGGTCGCAGCTTCCAGCTGAGCCTTGGCTTCCTTTGCCTTAGCCTCGCTGCGGCAGGCCAGATAGATCTTCCGGATACCCTCCTGCATCGCCAGCTGCCGGGCGCTTTCGCGGCCCAGGCCGGCATTGGCGCCGGTGATGAGAACGGATTGGATAGTGTTCATGACAGTCTTCCCTCTATGGCTGCGGCACCGCCTCCGGTGCCTTTGCAGTAGAGTTAGGGTGGTTGAGATCTGCGCTGTAGACGGGTAGAACTGAACACCGTGTCTCAAAAGTGAACCACTCAGAGAGGGCGGACATGACCCTGCAGGAAAGCCATTCGCTGAATTGGGACGATCTGAAATACTTCCTGGCTGTGGCGCGCTGCGGCACGCTCCGGGGCGGGGCTGACAGTATCCAGGTGAACCATACAACGCTGGCCCGCCGCCTCGCGGTGATGGAAGAGAATGTCGGCTCGCGCCTGTTCGACCGCTCCAAGGCCGGGCTGGCTCTGACTCAGCTTGGCGAGGACCTGATGCCCTATGCCGAGCGGGTCGAAGAGGAAATGACCGCAGCTTCCCGCATCATCGTCGGTCGCGACGCACTGCCCAGCGGCACTATCTACCTCACCCTGCCGCACGGGCTGGCGATGACCTCGGTCATGGATGATCTGGCACTGTTTGCTGAACGCTATCCCGACATCAGTCTGAACATGCGGTTCAGCAACGAAGTGGCCGATCTCAGCCGCCGCGAGGCAGATGTCTCCTTGCGGATTGCCGATCAGGTCACCCAGGATGTTGTCGGGCGCAAGCTGGTGCAACTGTCGCAGGCTGCCTATTGCTCCAAGGATTATGCGCAGCGGGTACGGGACAACGGCGGCGAGGGGCTGTCTCTGATCGGCTGGCACGAGCCGGAAGGGGACACCACCGCCAAATGGGTCCAGCAAAGCTGCTACCCCAAAGCGCTGCTGCGCCACCGGGTCTCGGATATCGTGCCGCTGATTACCCTGGCGGCCTCAGGCCTGGGAATGGCCTATCTCGCCTGCTGTCTGGGCGACCGCCACCCCGGTCTGATCCGGGCGCCGTTCCAAAAGCCCAAACCCTACCGCAGCCTGTGGCTGCTGCTGCACAAGGATTTGCGCAACACGGCAAGGGTCCGGCTCTTTGTCGATTTCCTGGCAGGGCGGATCCAAGCCAGAAGAAACGAATTCTGGGTTGCAGGGACAAGCCGGGAAGGCTGACCGCCTCCCCTGCGCCGCCCGGCAGCCCGAACACTGCGGCACATCCCCGGCCGGGAATATCAGACAGGCGTTTGTTTCCGGTATTGGCTGGGCGTAGCCCCCTCCTGCTGCCGGAATGCCCGCTCAAAAGCTGAAACCTCGGAGTATCCGAGCATCTCCGAAATGGCCTGAAGCTGCACGCCGGGTGTCAGCAGCATCCGCTTGGCGATTTCCATACGGCAATCAGCCAGCAAGCGGGAGAACCTTTGCCCTTCATCCGCCAGCCTGCGCCGCAGCGTCCGGCGCGACATGCCCAGCGCCGATGCGACAGTGGTCTGTTCAAAGTTTTCGCGCCCGATACGCATCAGCAATTCCCGGCGCACCCGCACCGTCACCGGCGCGGCGCGCTCGCTTTGGCGGGCTAATTTTACAATCTGCAGCGAAGCTTCCTTGAAGGCCGGATTTTCGCGGCCGGCAAGCGGCAGATCAAGCAGGCATGAGGAAAACACCAGCGTGTTTGAAGGGGCCGCGACCTGCACCGGACAGCGGGGGCCTGCCGTGTTCTGAGCTTGCAAAGCACTTGATTCGTGCTCCAGGGTCAGCAGTTCCGGCCGCCAGTCCGGACCGCTTGCGGATTTTATGAGGCTATTGAACACGGACAGTGTCAATTCCGCGTCCTGCTGCCTCGGCCAGATGCCGGTATCAAGGATCCGGTACGTCAGAAACGCCTTGTCCGCTTCGACGGTCAGCCGCATTTCCGAGTCGCTTTGCACTGCAGGAAAGGCATTGCGGAACAGCAGCAAGGCGGCGCCGAGCGTTGGTGCCTGTTTGATGAATTCCCCCAGCAATCCAAGATTTTGCAGGTCAAAGACAGTCCCCACCCGCCAGCCGAAATCAGGCAGTTCCAGATCATTGGCAGCGTGCTCGCAGAAATCCACGAATTTCTTCAGGCCGATCTCCCCGTCCAGATCCTCAGGGCTGATCCGGGCACTGCGGAAAATCGAAGCAGAATTGCCGTTCATGAACTCCACCGCACGCAGCGGATCGTTCAACGTCGTGGCCGAAATACGGGGCTGATAATTGTGTGGCATCGCGCATTTCCTCAGGATTGCGCCAGAATACCTCAAATTTCCGCCATTCCAGAAAAATCACCGCAAGCTGCACCGCTGTCCCCGATTCTGTCCGGAAATGTCGTCTTCTTGTCCGGATGCGTCCGCCACAAACACCGCCTGACCGGGGCAGCTTGTGCAAATGGCACCTCGAATTGGCACCTTTGACATTGCAATCGCAGGCGGCGGCCCAGCCGGGTCGGTGGCCGCCATTCTGCTGGCGCGGGCCGGGTACCGGGTGGCACTGGCCACCCTGCCGCCGCGCGCGGCCCGGTTCGAAGGCATGTCTGCCCGCGTGGCCTCAATTCTGCACCGGCACGGCCTGCCGCTGGACGGGGTTGGCACGGCCCAGCAGCGACAGGTGCGGTGGGGCGCTTTTCAGGGCGGCCAAAACAACGAGCACCCGGCAGACCGCAGCACCTTCGACAACCAGCTTCTGGAGGCGGCCCGGGCCAGCGGTGCCGCCGTGTTTTGCACGGCTATTGCAGCTGTCCGCCCGGACAAAAGGCACATCCGCCTCGCCGGCGGCCGGAAGATCACAGCCGCCCTCTTGTTTGAAGCACGCGGCCGCCGCGCACCGCGCCTATTCGCAGGGTCGGGCCGGGACAGGTGCGCAGGCCCGGATACAATTTCCGTCGCCGGCATTGTGCCGCCGCTCGCCGGGTACATGGAAACGCCGCGGATCGACGCGCGGTCCAATGGGTGGATCTGGTCGACCCCTGTGAACCGGAACCAGCTGTGGCTTCAGGCCGTCGGAGACGCTGATTCATTGGGCCCGAAGGCCGGCGGCAAGACAGCGGTCAGTGCCCTGTGGCATTCCGTGCTGGAGGAAACTTCCATCCCCCTTCCCCGCCGCCCTGCCGTGCATGCCATTGCTGCCCGGCTGGCGGCGCCGGAGCTGGACCCGCTCTGTCCGCGGCTGGGCGACGCGGCAGTTGCGCTGGACCCCCTGTCGGGCCACGGGATGTTCTGGGCAGTCTCTTCGGCATTGATGGCCGTGCCAATCGCCAATGCCTTGCTGAACGGCCAAACAGCACTCGCCCGCGATTTCTACCGCGACCGGGTGGCCGCAACCTTCTGGCGGCAGGCCCGGATCGGCCGCGATTTCTACCGGGAGGCCGGGCTTGGCTCGCCGTTTTGGGACCGGCGCGCGGCTTGGCCCGATGACACCCCGGCCCATGATACCGGCATCCGGCCGCACATCAGCAGCCGGGTTGTTGTGCAGGACGGCCGGCTTGCACGGCGCGACGTGCTGATTACGCGCGACGCCCCCGGCGGCGCCGCCTTTGCCTGCGGGCAAGAGATTATTCCGCTTCTGCGCCGTCTGGGCACGCGGCCGCTGCCCGGCCGCGCAGGGTTTCACACCTCCGTCCTGCCCGAAGCATCACCGCAAGCCGCCAACGCCATTCACCAATGGCTGATCGCGCAGGGTTTCACCGAAGGGACGCAGATCCCTTTGGACCTCAGCAACAGGGAGACAATCTAATGACAGCACGAACAGGCAGCCTGACGGCCGCATTGATAATAACGATCGCAGGCACGGCGCCGGCGCTCGCCAGCGAGAGGCTGCTGCAGGACAGCTGCTCCGGCTGCCACACCGCCGAGGAAAGCGGGTTGAGCCGGATCAGCGGGCAGCGCAAAACACCAGAAGGCTGGATGATGACAATTGTGCGGATGCAGCAGGCGCACGGGCTCGACATCAGCGCCGCGGACCGCCGCGCCGTTGTGCAGCATCTGTCGGATACCCAAGGCCTGGCTCCAGCGGAAGCCGCCCCCTTCCGCTATGCGCTGGAAAAAGATCCGAATTACCAGGAAAGCCTGGAGGAGCCTTTTGCCTCGATGTGCGCACGGTGCCATACTGCCGCCCGCGGATTGCTGCAAAACCGCACGGCTGAGGAATGGGAACTGCACATGGATTTCCATGTCGGTCACTTCCCGACCATTGAATACCAGGCACTGGGCCGCGACCGCGAATGGTACAAGATCGCCCGGACCGAGATTGCAGACTATCTGGCCGAACAGAACCCGCTGGAGACTGCCGCCTGGACGGACTGGCGGGCCGCGGAGAAGCAGCCGGTGGCGGGCGGCTGGGTGGTGATGACCGACCTTCCTGGCATCGGCGAAGCCTACGGCAAGCTGACGGTCATCGGCGAAAACTCACCCTACCAGATCAGCGGCGAATTTGTGACGGCGGATGGTACTGTGCATCCCGCGTCAGGCCAGATGAACCTGTACACCGGATATGAATGGCGGGCCAATCTGGACATAGGCGGCACCGCCTACCGTCAGGTGCTGGCGCTGTCGGAAGACGGCAACAGCCTGCAGGGGCGCCAGTTCGACCGCGGCAACGATGCCCTGGGCGCACCGCTGACAGGTGTCAGAGACGGAGCGGGCAGCAGCATTCTAGGCACAGTCCCATCTGCGGTTCCTGCCGGAAAGGCCCGGGTGCAGGTGGTTGGCACCGGCCTGGAGTCACTTGCCAGTTCGACTGGCAGTACAGCCGCAAATGACTTCGGCACGGCCCTGTCGCTGTCAACTGAGGGCAATGGGATCGTCACTTTCAGCACCGGCAATGCTGAAGGGCAAATCGCGCATTATGCCTCCATCGACAGCATCCGGGTGGAACCGGAGTTCACCATCGCCCGTGTCGGAGGCGGCAGCGACAGCGGCCCTGCGGCGGTGCCCGCCTATTTCAACGCGGTGGGCATGTGGAACGGCCCCGACGGCCAAGCCGGCACAGAGGACGACGTGCGCATCGGCCGGGTTGACGCACAGTGGTCAGTGGCCAACGCGCATGACCACGCGGCGCATATGAAGGACACCGAATATGCAGGCGAAATGCAGGCCAGCGGCATCTTCCTGCCTGCAATTGCCGGCCCCAATGCGGACCGCCCCTTCAGCGCCAACAATGTGGGAGAATTGAAGGTGCAGGCCGAGGCGATGGGCCTGCGGGCCGAAGCCATGCTGATTGTCACCGTGCAGCGCTTCATCGACCCGCCGATCCGCTGAGACTGGAGAGAAACCATGAAAGACTTTCACTATCAGCCTGCCAATGCGCACCGGGTTGAAGTCGGCGGACGCGAGGTTCTGTTCCATGTTCCGACCACCTCGATTTTCGAGATGGACAGCGTAGACCGCGACATTCTCGATTATGCGGCGCAAGAACAGGCCTTCTCGATGGACGAGTTTGAAGCGCGGTTTGCGGTTGAAGATGCCGCGGCACGGCTCGACGGGCTGGTGCGGCTGGATATCGTCAATGACGGCCGCCCGCTGCAGCCGGAACGGCCGCCGATCGAGATCGAGACATTTCCGCTGACGACCATCGTTCTGAACGTCAACACCGGCTGCAATCTGGCCTGTTCCTATTGCTACAAGGAGGATCTGGCAGTGCCGTCCAAGGGCCAGAAGATGGCCTTTGAAACCGCCAGGAAATCGGCAGAGATGCTGCTGGCCGAAAACCCGGACCGGGACAGCTACAACATCGTGTTTTTCGGCGGCGAGCCGCTTTCGAACCTTCCGCTGATCCGCCAGGTGGTGGATTGGGCCGAGCCGCATTTTGCGGCGCTTGGCAAGGAAGTGAATTTCAGTCTCACCACCAATGCGACGCTGCTGACCGAGCCGCTGATCGACTGGCTGGACGCGCACCGGTTCGGGCTGACAGTCTCAATCGACGGCCCCAAAGCGCAGCACGACCTGAACCGCAAAACGGTGGGCGGCAAGGGCACGTATGACACGGTGGCGGCCAAGGCACGGCTGCTGCTGTCGCGCTACACTTCAAAACCGGTGGGCGCCCGCGTCACCCTGACCGCAGGCATCACCAATATCGTCGAGATCTGGGACCATCTGAAAAACGATATCGGCTTTGCCGAAGTCGGGTTTTCGCCGGTGACATCGGGCGAGATGGATGCGTTCAACCTCAACGGCGCCGAACTGCTGGAGGTATTCGAGGGGATGAAATCCCTGGGTCGCCGCTATGCCGAGGAGGCGCTGCAGGGCCGGAACATCGGCTTTTCCAACATGCATCAGATGATGAACGACCTCTACGAGGGTCGCTCCAAGGCACTGCCCTGCGGAGCCGGCGTTGGGATGCTGGCGGTCAATCACGATGGCGCGCTGAACCTGTGCCACCGGTTCACCGGCTCGGAAATGGATCAGTTCGGCTCCGTTGATGAGGGCATCAAGCGCAAGGAACTTTCGGGTTTCATCAAGGCGCGTTCCGACCGGACAGAAAAGGGCTGCGCCACCTGCCGGATCCGCAATCTATGCGCCGGCGGCTGTTACCACGAAAGCTATGCGCATTTCAGCGATCCGATGATGCCCACCTATCACTACTGCGACCTGATGCGCGACTGGATTGATTTCGGAGTCGCAGCCTACGCCCGGCTGATCGCCCAGGCGCCGCAGTTTTTCCACCACCATGTTGCGCCGAGGAGGGCGTTTGGAAAATGAAACCGCTCAATCAAAAAGCTGAACGCGTGCAGCAGGCCGCTGCCGAAGGCCAGATGGATGAAGTCCGTGCCATGCAGACCGTGACTGCCGGATGTGCCACCACTTTCGACCCGGGCTGGGAGGTCGATCCCTTTGGCGGCCTTGCCGCCCTGTGCCAGCCGATGGAAGCGGATCTTTACGGCTGCTCCGACCCTTGCTGGTGGCCCGCTCAGGTGCCCGACATCATGGTCAATCACCCGAATTGGGACGAGGGCGCACCAAATGCCGCCAAGGACTGGCGGTCGCTTGGCGCCACCTATCCTGCAGACGCCGAAACCTGAGGAGACCCGCATCATGAAATCCGCGTTTTTTGCTGCTGCCGCGCTCTGCGCCTCAGCTTTGCCGCTGGCCGCAGGCGACCTTCTGGTGACGGTGGCCCGGCCCTCGAACCTTTATGTCTTTGATGCCGGGGACCGCTCGGTCAAAGCCGACTGCGACCTGGGTGAAAATGTGACACCCGGTGTCATTGCCATGTCGCCGGACAACCGCATCGCCTATGTGCTGCTGAACCACTGGCAGGATGTGGTCGGTGTCGATATCGAAACCTGCGAGAAAGTGTTCCATGCCGCCCAGTCCGAAGGCGATGTCACCCGCCGCTCGCTGGCTTCGCTGGCTGTGTCCAAGGATGGCAGTCAGATCTACACGGTGCGCAATCCGGTACGAAAGAAGATTGACCGCTACGAGGTGATGCAGCCGGAGTTTGCCGTCTATGACGCGGGTGCGGGGCTTGCAGCGGAACCATCCGCCGTCTTCGAAGCGCCGCGCCGTTCCACCCTGATGGCAAGCGACCGCAATGGCCAGGTCTATGTCGCCGGGCATGAGATCTACCGGGTGGACCCCGACAGCGGCACAACCGAAGTGGCAATAGCCAACGCCAGCTGGGACCGCCCCACCTACAGCCCGCCGGATGTGCTGGCATTCTGGCCCACCGGCAGCCAGAACGACGAGATGCTGCTGATGTACACGGCGGCTGTCTTTGCGGATGAAACCCAGCAGGAGCTGGCGGACTTTGTCTGGGGCTATCAATCGGTCGATCTGAGCACCGGAGAAACCGAGATCGCCGATTTTGCCTCCTTCGAGGTACTGATGTTCTCAGCCGTGCGCAGCGCCACGGATCCCAAGCACCTTTATGGAGTTTACACCCAGCTCTCCAAGCACAACCTGGAGACCCGCGAACTGGTGAAGCGGGTGGACCTGCCGCACACCTACTACGTCATCAATGTTTCCAGCGACGGGCGCGAGATCTATGTCGCGGGCACCAATGACGACATCGGCATTTATGACAGCGACACACTGGAACGGGTGGGCGAGATCCGGATGCCCTCCGGCGGGGACATGTCGGTCTCAACCCTGCATGTCGTGCCGCAGTGATGAACGGGCCAGCCGCCAAATACTCCCCCCAGCCGGACGGCCCTGACGCTGTCCGGGTCTGGCCGCACCTGCCGTCACGTGCAGGTGCGGTGCTTTTTACTTCCTCGACCGCGGCCTGGCTGCTGCCCATTTTGCAACCGCACCGGCGGCGGCTGGCGGTGCTCTTGCTGATCAGCTTTGCCGCTGCCGCCCTTGGCCTGCTGCCGCCCTATATCAGCAAGCTGGTCATCGACCGCGGACTGATGGCAGGAGATGCCACACAGCTGCTGGTCTGGTCTGCAGCGCTGTTTGCCGTTGGCCTGCTGGCCACCGGCACCGGTGCCCTTAGCAACATTCTGCATATGCGCGCCTCAGTCCGGATGCTGGCGCGGATGCGGCAGAAACTGCTCTCCCGGCTGGCGGCAAAGCCCTCAGATTGGTTTGCTGCCCAGCGCGCGGGAGAGCTGCTGGCACGGGTTGATGGCGACGCGGCTGAGGTGCAGAAGTTTGCTTTCAACGCAGTGCTGAGCGGTTGCTCCGCAGTGATCCGGCTGGCCGGCGGCTCGGTCATGCTGATGGTTCTGGACTGGCGGCTGGGACTGCTGACAGCGCTGCTGGCTCCGGCTGAGCTGCTGTTCCTGATCTGGGCGCGGCCGCGTACCGAACACCACGCTGCAGTAGTGCGGGAGGCGCAAGGGCGCTACAGCGCCGGTTTGTCCGAGACCCTGTTCGGCCTGCCTGCTCTGCAGGTTGCGCGCGGGCTCCGCTGGGCAGAGCAGCGCAGCCTGCGCGATCATGCCGGACTGAATCAAAGGCTGATCGCTCAGAACCTGTGGGGGGAGTTCACCCGCGCCGTGCCGGTGCTGCTGTCAGCACTGACCCGCTCGGCGGTTTTTCTGGCGGGCGGGCTGATGGTGATCCACGGCGAGTGGCCGCTGGGCTCGCTAATCGCGTTCATTGCTTACATGGGTTTCATGACCGGGCCGATGCAGTCGCTGCTGGGCCTGTGGCATGCGCAAGCCCGGGTCAAGGTTGCCGCGGCCCGCCTTGATGCGGTAATGCATGCCCCCCCTGCCCGCTCTGCCGGCTTCTCTCCCGCGGGCTACAAGCTGCGGCTGGACGGCGTGACCCTGGCCCGCGGCAATGCCGCCCCGCTCGGCCCGCTCACACTGACCATTCCCGAAGGTACCCGTTTGTTGCTGAGCGGGGCCAGCGGTGCCGGCAAGACTTCGCTGCTTGAGGTGCTGTGCGGCCGTGCCACGCCCCTGGCTGGGCGGGCAACCCTGGGCGGTGCGGAGCTTAGCCTGCTCGGCAGAACCCCGCTGCCTGCGCAGGTGGCCTATGCTGGGCAAAGGCCATTTACTCTGCGAGCCAGCCTGCGTGACAATCTGTTCCAATCCCGGGCTTTCTGGGGCGGCGCCGGAAATGAAACCAAAGTGTGGGAACTGCTCAACCTGTTCGGCCTGGCGGAAAGGTTCCGCAACGCAGACGGCCTGGACACCCTTCTGGGGGAAAACGGGCTGACTCTTTCCGGCGGCGAGCGCCAGCGGCTCTGTCTGCTGCGCGCGCTCCTGTCCCCTTTCGACATCCTCGTTCTGGATGAAGCATTGTCGGAGGTCGATCCTGCCACTGCCAGCCGGATCCTCGCCTATATCGACGAGACCTTTCCGCATGCCACCCGTATCCTCACTGCACACAACGGCGCGGCGGCCGGCGGGAGTTTTGACATGGAAATCTCCCTGACGGAGGCCCGCCCGTGACCCATGCTCCGCTGATTGCATTGATAGACGGCCCGCTGGCAGCGGACACTCCCGGTCTCAGCGCCCGCACCGATGCCTGCGCGCTGCATCTGCGGGCCGCTGAGAGCCCGGCGGCGCTGCATGCCGCTCACATGGCCGCCGCCATCCGTGCCAATGCGCCCGCAGCCCGGTTTCTTGGGATCAGTATCTTTCCCGGCAGCCTGTCCACGTCTCTCGCAACTGCTGCAGAGGCGCTGTACCGGGCTGCAGAGAGCGAGGCGGAGATCGTGCACTGCTCCTTTGGCCATACCAGCGCCAGCCATTTGCTGACGGAGGCCGTGACAGCTGTGCTGGCGGCCGGCAAACTGCTGACCGCCTCAGCGCCTGCGCGCGGTGCGCCGGTCTATCCCGCGGCCTGCGAGCAGGTTTTCTCGGTGCAGGGCGATGCCCGCTGCACCCCGGCCCAATGGTCGCGGCTCGACCTGCCCGGCGCGCGGTTCGGCGCTTGTGCCGGCAGCCCCGGCGCAGCTGTTCGCGGTGCTAGCCTGGCGGCGGCGCATTTCACCGGGCTGCTGGCCCATGCCTGCATGAACGGCGGGGTTGAAAGGATGCTGCGCGCGCCCTCCTTCACCGGCCGTGAACGCATCGTGCCGGGTGGTCCGCAGGCCGCATGATCTGCTTTGACGACTGGAACAGCACCCTGCGTGCCAGCTGCGGCCATTACTACGCTGCCCCGGACAGATCTGCTCCCGCCTGGATGGGTTCGTTTGAATTGCACCGGCGCGGAAGCATCGACGTTGCCGAGATCCGCAGCGCGCCGGTCCGTATCGAGCGCACACGTCAAGGCATCCTGCGCGACGATCAGGAGCATTTCTTCCTGCTGCACCAGTTGGATGGTGAAACCGGCATCCAGCATGCGGGCCGCCAAACGCTGCTGCAGCCAGGAGAGTTTCTGCTGCTCGATTCCACCCGTTCTGCAGAGCTTAGCATCTGCGGCCGGCCGGCGGCCTTCCTGTCAGCTCACTTGCCGCGGGCGCTGGTGCTGGAAGCCAGCCGGGAGATGCCGCACGCCGGCCGCAAAATCGCCCCGCCGCATCCGCTGCTTGCCAGCATGCGCGCCCTGCTGGAGCCGGAAGGCGCACAGGACGGCTCCGGGTATCTTTTCGAACTGGTATCACTGGCCTTTACCGGTGCCGGACTGCGCCCTGCCGCAAACGGACCTGGATGCCGAAAACACCGGTTCAGGCAGGTTTGCGAAACGCTGCAGCTGCTCAGCACTGATCCAAAGCTGACTGTGGACACTCTTGCTGTCCGCACCGGGTTATCGCGCCGCCAGCTGCAGCGTGAATTTCAGGAAAACGGCACCACCTTTACCGATTGCCTTACCCGCACACGACTGGCCGCAGTAGCGGGCAAGCTGCGCCATTTGGCACGGCAGGACCGCCGGGTGCCAATTGCCCAAACCGCCTATGGTGCGGGGTTTGGCGATATTTCCCATTTCAACCGAATCTTCCGGCAGCATTTCGGCTGTTCGCCGCGCAGCTTCCTCAGCGCAGAGGCGTGCCGCAGATCTTTGGCACAGGACGCAAACTCTTCGGCGCCTCCGCCCAAGACACCGCCGCCGCTCCATGGTGGTGTTTCCCAATCAAACCCGGCTGATGGATAAACAGGGAGGACAGCGATGGACTACTGCATGCTGATCAACGGCGAACAGGTTTCGGCGGAGCGTATGATTGAGGTGATCAACCCGGCAACAGAAGAGGTTTTCGCCCGCGTGCCGCATGCCTCCGAGACGCAGATGGACCAGGCTGTTGCTGCAGCCAAGGCTGCGCAGAAGGATTGGGAAAAGACACCCATGGCTGAACGGCGCGCAAAGATTGAGGCTCTGGCCGCCGCCATCGGCGCGGAAGCCGACGAAATCGCCCGGCTGATCACCTTGGAGCAAGGCAAGCCGCTGCCTGAAGCGCAGGGCGAGACCGCTTGGTCGCAGGGCTATCTGGCCCACACCGCAACTCTGGAGCTGCCCGACCGCGTTATCCAGGACGATGCAGAATTCCGCATCGAAACCCGTCACAAACCGCTGGGCGTGGTGGCAGGCATCATTGCCTGGAATTTTCCGCTGCTCTTGTGCTGCTGGAAGATCGGCCCGGCACTGATGGCAGGCAATGCTATTGTGCTGAAACCCGCGCCGACCACTCCCGTTGCGGCGCTGAAGCTGGGCGAGATCTGCGCCCGTATCTTTCCGCCGGGGCTGGTCAACGTCATAACCGATGACAATGACCTCGGCCCCAAGCTGACCGTGCATCCAGACGTGGCCAAGATCGGCTTTACCGGCTCTTCGGAAACCGGCAAGCGGATCATGGCCAGCGCAGCAGACACCATGAAGCGGGTGACCCTGGAGATGGGCGGCAATGACCCGGCCATCGTACTGCCGGACGTGGACGTGAAAGCGGCTGCGGAAAAGGTCTATGGCGGGGCGTTTCTGAATGCAGGCCAGGTTTGCCTGGCTGTGAAACGCGCCTATGTGCACCACGACATCTACGAGGAGTTCTGTGCCGAACTGGCCTCGCTCGCCAAACAGGCGGTGGTTGATGACGGCATGAAACAGGGAACGACCATCGGCCCGATCCAGAACAAGGCACAGTTCGACAAGATCAAGGGGTTCCTGGAAGACGCCCGCGCCTGCGGCCGGATTATTGCCGGAGGAGCGGTCAAGGAGGGGCCTGGCTACTTTGTACAGCCGACAATTGTCCGCGATGTCACCGATGGGCAGAAAATCGTGGACGAGGAGCAGTTCGGGCCAATCCTTCCGGTGATCCGCTTTGACAGCATCGATGATGTGGTCGCCCGCGCCAATGCCTCCGACTACGGCCTGGGCGGCTCGGTGCATTCTTCCGATACCCGCAAGGCCACTGAAATTGCAGGGCGTATCGAGTCCGGAACGATCTGGGTGAACCAGCAGCTGAACATCGGCCCGCATATCCCGATGGCCGGTTTCAAAGGCTCTGGCCTTGGCGTCGAGCAATCAGTCGAGGGGCTGGCGGAATATACCCAGATGCAAGTAATAAACGTTGCCCGCTGCTGACCAGCGGCCTCAACCAGCCGGGCTTCCCCTGCGGCGGCCCGGCCCGCACCGGCAAGCGGTGACCGGCTATGCCGCCAGGCACCTGCCTCTGCCGCAAGGCCCTCTGCCCGAACGTGCTAAATCCGCACGAGCACCCGCTCTTTCAGCTGAAACCCGCCCGGAGCAATCTGCGCGCGGAATTCCGGGTCATGGCTGACGAGCAGGATCGCCTGATCAAGCCCTTTTAGTATCTCAGTCAGCCGCGCGTAGTTGTCCGGGTCCAGCGCGTTGGTCGGCTCATCCAGAATGAGCACTACCGGCTCCATGGCCAGGACTGTGGCCAGCGTCACCAGCCGCTTTTCTCCGCCCGACAGCTTGTGTGTGACCCGGTCGCGCAAATGCATCAGGCCCAGGCGGGTCAGCACAGTGTCAACAACCGCTAAAGCCTCCTGTTTGGACTTTCCAAGGTTCAGCGGGCCAAAGGCCACATCTTCGGCCACAGTCGGGCAAAACAGCTGGTCGTCGGCATCCTGAAACACAAAGCCCACGCGGCGGCGCACATCGTGAAAATCCGCCTCGGCGCCGCAAGGTCTGCCAAAGGCAGAGACGGTCCCTCTGGTAGGGGCGAGCAGCCCCATGATGATCTTCAGGAGCGTCGATTTTCCGGCGCCGTTGGGACCGACGATCGACAGCCGCTCTCCGGCATCAAGCTGCATCGAGGCGCCTTGCAGCACGGGATCCAGCCCGGGGTAGGCAAAATGGATGTCGTTCAGTTCAAGAAGCGGCATAGACGGCCTCGGCCCAGACCAGGGCGGCAAGTGCGGAAGAAAGCGCGAGAACAAACAGCAGGTCTGCGCGCCGGAAGCGGAAGTCTTCCAGCAGGATGATGCGTCCGGAAAAGCCCCGGCATTTCATGGCTGCGAGAATACGTTCCGACCGTTCAATTGCCCGCACCAGCATCATCCCCACCAGGTAGCCGTAGCTGCGATAGGTGTGCCAGTTGGTTCCAGGCCGGAAGCCGCGCAGCTTCATTGAGGTGCGCAGCCGCTGGTATTCCTCGCGCAGGACATCGATGTAGCGGATGGTGAACATCATCAAATGCACCAGCCGCTCAGGTGTTCTGAGGGCAAACAGCGCGTGCCCCATGGTAACCGGCTCCATGCTTCCCACCAGCGTCATGACAGCCAGGATCACAGCATTGGCTGTCAGCGCAATCTCCGCAGCACGCCACAAGCCTTCCCAGCTGGCTTCCAGTCCCCAAACGGAGAAAATCGGAGCCCCTGGGATTGTGAAAGGCAGCATCAGCAGCATGAAGATGATGAAACTGTCCATCATCGCCATCCGCTTGAGCGTTTTACGGGACGGCAGGCCTGAGAAGGCCAGCAGCCACATCGACAGACCAAGCGCGGCCGCCAGGACCCAAAGGTTGCTGAGGGACACCACGACCACTGCATAGACGGCAGTCATCACAATTCGCATCCGCGGGTCGAGCGCTGTGACCTTGGCACGGAAAGTCCCAAACCCGCTAAGCGGCTTTTCTTCGCTTGTCAGAACATAGGTCATGCGCTGCCGCCGATTTTGCGCCGTGCAGCGATGTAGAAGCCCAGGCCGAACAGGCCGAAGATATAGCCGATGCCGCCTAGGACGGACTGGAAGTCCGACTTGTTCTTGAACGCAGTCAGTTCCTGACGCAGCGGCCGCAGCTCGGTGCGCAGCATCCGTGCCAGTTCTGCCCGGGATTGATCGGACAGCCCGGCAGAGGCCGCCGCCGAAGGCGCGGCAGGGCTGGCTGCGGTCTCAACCGGGCTTTCGCCCATAATCGCCGCGACCTCGGCCGCCTCCATGGTCATTTCGGCAACATGGCCCGCTCCCAGGTCGCCGCGGAAGACATGCGTCACCGGTGCCGCCGGGGTGAACAGGAAAAAGCCATCGGCATCAGTCTTGGTCTCGCCCAGTTTCGCACCGGCCCCGTCAAACACTTCGATCAGCAGATCCGCAGCCATATCCCCGTTCGAGAAGCCCACCTCGCCCTCAATGTCCGAACCGGAGGGAAACACCGAGGAGATTACGTTGTGCGCCAAGGCCGGCAGCGGCGCCAGCAATGCGAGGATCAGAACACAGGAGCGGATCATGCCAGGCTTCCTTTTGTGTCGACAAACAGCTCGGGTTTCACCCGCCGGGCCAGGAAAATGGCCGCGCCGGACAGCAGCGCTTCGATCACCATCACCGGAATATGGGAGAAGAAAACTAGCTTGGCGGCGAGTACGAATTCGTCGCCGGACAGCATCAGCGAAACCGCAACAGCAAGGGTTGTCGCCGCAACCGCCACACCGCCGCCGATGCCGCCCCAGATCGCCCCCTGCAGCGGCGAACCGCGCGCCACAAGCGGACGGAAGATGAGGCCCACGAGGACCGCGGGCAAGGCGATGTTGACGGCATTCACCCCCAGAACGGTCAGCCCGCCAAAGCCAAAGAAAACCGCCTGCAGCAGCAGCCCCACAAACAACGCCGGGAACGCAGCCCAGCCCAGCATCAACCCCGCCAAACCGTTCAGGATCAGATGAACCGAACTGGGTCCGATCGGGACATGGATCAGCGAGGCCACAAAGAAACTCGCCGAAAGCACCCCCGCCGCCGGAATACGCTCCAGCGGCAGGCTGCGCAGACCCATGGCAATACCGCCGACGGCGGCAACTGCGCCGCCGATCACAACAGGGTTAGACAGGGCGCCGTCTACGATATGCATCGGTCTGCTTTCACTTCAGTTCTTCAGCGTGGATCCACAGCACAGCATCCTGGCTGAGTTCCTTGCCGTCGTGCTCGGTCGCCGGGCCGGAACCCAGAGCTGCAAAGCCCCAGTAGCCGGCTTTCGGGATGCCAAAGGAGAACACGCCGTTCTGGTCGGCAATGGCAACAATCGCACCGCCTGGCATCTCACCCACGGTGGGGCTGGTGGTGGAGAACTTCTCCAGGTCCGGCTCGGCTGCCATGAACTCAATCTCGATTTCTGCACCGGCAACCGGCTTGCCGTCCGCCAGGACCTGGCCCGAGAAGGTGGAGCCGACAATGACGTTATAGGGCTTGTTCAGCGGCAGGATCTCGGTGGCCAGGCCAACCGGCTGGTCCCAATCGGTCGGCAGGGTGTTGCGGTTCAGCACAACCTTGGCGATCTGCTGGATGTAGATGTCCTCGCTTTCCTCGTAATAAGGCGCGGGCACTGTCACCACGACATAGTCGCCGGAGCGCTTCACCGGAACGGACGCCTTGTAGGCAGAGGCTTCGTTTTCAACACCTTTGAAGGTGGCAGGCTCCAGGCGGTCCGACAGGTCGGTCTTCTCGCCCTTATGGATCATGAAAAACTCTTCCGGCTTGCCCATGTCCATCGCATGGCCGTTTGCCATCGGGTGCCAGAACACCAGGCCCATCGGCACGTCGCCCGGCTTCTCGATCAGCGCGTTTTCGGTGTAGTTCAGCTGGAAATGCGCCGATGCGGTAACCGGCAGGGAAACGGCCAGAGCTGCGGCCAGGTAGTTCAGTTTCATATCGTCCTCATTCGACGACGCAGGCGCACCTGCAATCAGGAATGAACAACGGGGAGTAGTGGCACGGGAAGCCGGAACGGCCGTCGCGCCAGACGCGCACCCCGGCGTCCGGTGGAAAAGAATCGAAACTCCGCACGCGAAGCCTCAGTCCTGTGTCCGGCAGGTCTCCTGACTCGCGGGTCTCGGTTCAGCTGGCCTTCCCGGGAAGCTCCCAGTGGCGTGTTCAGCGTCACTCACCGCTTACAGTTGCGGGGGCAGTCACGGATTTGGTCCCTTTTGGGTACGCCGCACCGTGTTCCCTATTTCTTCCGCTGCGCATTGAAACACTCGCGGAACCGGTCACTCTGGCTGAATGGCAAAACGGAAATTCTGAGTCAAGCGTCTCGTTTTCCGCGCCTCTCCGGCCGAGCAGGAAAGCTTCCGTTCCCATCTCTGAGTTTGATGTGCTGAATTGAGTGAACTGATCAGCGCGCCACGCACGGATACAGCTCGAACTTTTGATGTTCTTAAGGTCCGGTCATCCGCGCTGCAGGCCAATCGTAAGGCCATGGCCGGGCTGCGGCTGGAGCGGCACGCAGCCCGGATGGCACTGGATAGTGAAGTGCCCCGGCAACCAGCATCATGAACTAATTGCAGGACCGGCTGGGGAAGGTCTTGGGGCCGCCGGATACGGCGCCGCCATTGCGCTACGACACCTGGCTCAACCAGAAGCGAGAGCCGGGGTTAAGTTTCATTTGCCATCAGGCGCGACCCTCACCGCGGTCGCGCAGATTGATCGTGACCCAGGTCCTGCATGTCCTGGAAGCGGTCTCCGATCCGGTGGTGCGGCCGCCCGCCGGTGGCAACGCCGATGGCGATCAGCACCTCGTCCGGGCCGGGCGCGTCGGGGATGCTGAACTCCACCGTCAGGAAATGCGAGCGGGCGCCGCCCTCGGTGATGTGCTTCAGCGGCATGGTGATCGAGTTGCCCGGGCCGCCGCGCTTATTCGAAAACGGGATGAACTCGCTGCTCTGCACCGCGTCGCGCAGAAAGTTCCCAAACCGCAGGGTGTGAATGAGAGCCGAGGCGTGCTCGACCTCGCCGTTGACCCCAACGATGGCGGATTTGCCGAAGGCCTGCACCTTGTCCCCGCCGCCCACCAGCGGCATCAGCCGGTTCACCATTTCCTCGCCCAGCACCGGGGCAAAGGCGTGGATCTCGGGGGTGAGGTCTTCAACAAACCGCCCGGACCAGGGGTTTTTCAGCACCGCCGCCACCGCGGCCATGCGCAGGGGCGGGTTGGCAGGCTTGTGGCCCTCGATCAGGATGTCTTCGATCCAGGCAACGTATTTGCGGACTTCCGGGGTCATGTCTTGGTCTTTTCTGTTGGGCCGCCATGGGCAGCAAGGAAGGGGTCGATAAGGGCAGCCACCTGTTCCGGCGCTTCCAGCAGCACCGAATGTTTCAGCCGCGGCAGGATGTGAAGGCGGGCATCGGGGATCTGTGATGCCATGAACTCCGACATCCGCGGCGAGGAGCCGATGTCGTTCTCGCCGGTCATCACCAGCGCCGGGGCGGTGACTTTATGCAGTTCGGCGCCCAGATCATTGCCCGCCAGCACCCGGTAGGCGGCAACGTAGCAATCGGGGTCATTTTTCAGCGACTTCTGCCGCCGCGCCTCCAGCACCTCGGGGTGCGCGGCAACAAACTCCGGCGTGAACCAGCGGTCCACTGCGTTGGCCAGATGGGTGAGCGCGCCTTCGCGGGCCAGGGTTTCGGCACGTTCGCTGACGCGGGCTTGTTCTTCTAGTGTGCGCCCGCCGACCGAAGACACCAGCGTCACACAGCGCAGCCGCTCCGGGTAGCTCAATGCAATTGCTTGCGCGATCAGCCCGCCGAGGGAAAATCCGATGACCGAAGCGGACGCCACATCCAGGTAGTCAAGAAGCGCAATGGCGTCATCGGCCAAGCCTTGCAGCGTATAGGGCCCAGGGGAGCGCCGTGAAGCCCCATGCCCGCGCAGGTCAAAGCGGATGTAGCGGCGGTCAGGCGACAGATGCGACAGCACCCCGTCCCAGCTCTCCAGGTCCGAGCCGACACCATGGATCAGCAGCACCGGATCGCCCGCACCTTCGTCGCGGTAGTTCAACGCCACGTCGGCGGAGCGTTCAAACATCGGCCAGGATCCTTGCATCCTCGGCCCGGAAACTGAGAGTCGCCTGGCTGCCCGTCTCCAGCGCCGTGGCCTCGGCCTGGGCGGCCTGTTCCAGCGCCGCCACCTCGGTGCCGTCCTCCAGCGCGATGATCGCCTTGCGCGACTGGCCGAGATAGATCAGTTCCTTCACGGTGCCAGTCAGCGTGTTGCCCCCCGCAGCACCGGTGCCATTCATCACCTTCAGCCGTTCCGGCCGAACCGCCAGAACTGCGTCGGCTCCCTCCTGCAGAGGTGCGCCAAGCTGGCCGTTCAGCCCGCGCACCGAGGCCCCTGCCCCGTTGCAGCCCTGGGCCCTGCCGGCAATGAAATTGGTCTCACCAATGAAATCCGCGACAAACTTGGTCTGCGGCGCCTCATACAGCTCGCGCGGCGAGCCCACCTGCTCGATCCGGCCATTGCTGAAAACGGCAATCCGGTCGGACATCACCAGCGCCTCTTCCTGGTCGTGTGTCACATAGAGCACCGTGGTGCCCATGTTCTTGTGCAAGTGCATGATTTCCAGCTGCATATGCTCGCGCAGCTTCTTGTCGAGCGCGCCCAGCGGCTCGTCCATCAAAAGCAGCCGCGGCTTGAACACCATGGCCCGCGCCAGCGCCACCCGCTGCTGCTGGCCGCCCGACAGCTCCTTGGGCAGGCGCTGGCCAAAGCCCGCCAGCCCGACCATCTCCATCGCTTCTTCAACCCTGGAACGCCGATCGCTTTTCGCCACCCCGCGCATCTCCAGCGGAAAGGCGATGTTCTGCGCCACGGTCATATGGGGGAACAGCGCGTAATGCTGGAACACCATGCCGATATCGCGCTTCCAGACCGGGATCGGATCCAGCGGTTGCCCATTGAGGCTGATGCCGCCGGCAGTCGGCTCGGTAAACCCCGCAACCATCATCAGCGTTGTGGTCTTGCCCGAGCCGGACGGCCCCAGGAAGGTCACGAACTCGCCGTCGGCCACATCCAGATTGATGTCCTTGGCGGCGTCAACCTGGCCATAGGCTTTGCCGAGACCGGCGAGTTTCAAAAGAGGGTCAGTCATGTCGAAGTATCCTCGGAAGTCTACAGGCCGGGCTCGCGGCCCGAGCGGCGGCGGGCGATGCCGTCCGCCAAGAGGGCGAGCAGGGAGAACAGGAACAGCACGGTGGCAATGGCGGCGATGGTCGGGTCGGTGTCGCCCTTGATGTTGGACCACATCTGCACCGTCACCGGGCGCACCCGCGGGGTGGACAGGAACAGTGACACCACCAGCTCGTCAAAGGAGATCACCATGGCAAACAGCATCCCCGACATAACCGAAGGCGAGATCAGCGGCAGCGTCACCCGGCGGAAAGCGATCCAGGGCGGAGCACCGCAATTGGCCGCGGCATCCTCCAGCCGCTTGTCGAACACCGCCAGGTTGGCGCTGACCGTCGACAGCACATAAGGCAGGGTCAGGATCACATGGGCCAGGATCAGCCCCCAGAGTGAGCCATAGAGACCCCAGATCCGGAACACCCCGAAGATCGCGGCGGCGGTAATGATCACCGGCACCACCAGCGGCGCCATCAGCACAGCGCGGACCGCCAGCGCCCATTTGCTGTCCATCCGGCTCAAGGCCAGAGCGGCGGCGGTGCCCAGCACGGTGGCGGCAATGGCTGCCGGCACCATGATCTTGAGCGAGGTAACCAGCGTCCGGGTCCAGGTTGGATTGCTGAACATCTTCTCGTACCACTGCAGCGACAGGCCGGGCGGCGGGAAGGTCAGGTACAGCGCTGAGCTGAAAGAGATCACGAATATGATCACCAGAGGCGCCAGCATATAGACCACCAGCATCACGTTGATGATGCCCCGCAGGCCGCCCCAGAATTTTGCAGAATAGAACATCAGATCCGCCCCCGGCGCAGTTTGGATACGCCCTTGATGATTGCGAACAGCAGCCCGGTGCCGATCAGCAGCACAATCGCCAGGGCCGAGGCCAGCGGCCAATCGCCGAACTCGTCGATGCGTTCAAAGATCAGCTGCGCGATCATGATGTCGCCGCGGCCGCCCAACAGGGCCGGGGTGATGAAATAGCCAAGCGCGATGATGAAGACGAGCATCGCCCCGGTGCCCAGCCCCGGTAGGCAGAGCGGCAGATAGACCCGGAAGAAGGCCCGCACCGGCGTCGCGCCCAGGTTGGTGGCGGCCCGGAAGAACGACCCGTCAATCCGTGCCATTACGGAATAGAGCGGGAAGACCATGAAAGGCAGAAGAACCTGCACCATCCCCAAGAGCACGCCAAAGCGGTTGTAGACGATGTCCAAGGGCTCGGCGATCATGCCGATGCCAACCAGGATGTCATTGATGATGCCGCCGCGCTGCAGGATCACCAGCCAGGCAAAGCTGCGCACCAGGATCGAGGTCCAGAACGGGATCAGCACCACAAAGATCAGCAGCTTGCGGATCCAGGGCCGGGCATGGACCATCGAATAGGCCACCGGAAAGCCGATCAGCGCACAGAGGATCGTGGTCGCCCCGGCAATCGCCACCGTATTCCAGAGCACACCCAGATAGATGCTCTTGGAAAAGATGGCGATGTAGTTCTGCAGCCCCCAGACAGGTTCGGAGACGCTGCGCTGCAACAGCCAGCTGACCGGGTATAGGAAACAGACCCCGATCAGCAGAACTGCCGGTATCAAGAGCCAGAGAGTACGGTTTCCCGCCGTCATCGCACAGCGCCTCCTGTTGTTTAGAGAGTTAATAATATGGCTGAATCGCCCGGCGGCACGCCGGGCAGCGCCTGACCTTCCCCCTGGGAAGGCGCTACTCGCCTCCCCAAGGTCAAGCGCTGCCCTTAGTTCATTTTTCCGAGCACCCGTGTTTGCCTGAGCCGATCAGCTCAGCTTCCACTCGTTCCAGCGCTCGGTCAGCGGGCCAAGGTTGTCACGCCAGTAGGCCGCGTCGATCAGGAAGCCTTTCTCGGCATTCTCCGGCGTGGTGGCGAGCCACGGCACAACACTGTCTTCCACCTTGTCAAAGGCAGCGGGGTTCACCGGCGCATAGGCCAGCGTATTGGCCATCAGCGCCTGGTTGTCCGCGTCCACTGTGGCGTTCATGAAATGCTGCGCCACTTCGGCATTCGGTGCGCCCTTGGGGATCACCAGATAGTCAATCGAGCGGATGTTCTGGTTCCAGGTCAGGTCAACCGGCGCACCCTTCTTGTTGACGTCGAATGTACGGCCGTTCAGCAGCACGCCGACGCCGACCTCCCCATCCACAAACAGCTGCTGCGCGGCAGAGTTCGACTTGTACCAGATCACGTGGTCCTTGATCGTATCCAGCTTGCGGTAGGCGCGCTCGATATCCAGCGGATAGAGGTCTTCAGGTGCAACGCCGTCGGCCATCAGCGCAATTTCCATCATCGGATAGGCGCGGTCGCGCAGAGCGCGCTTGCCAGGAAATTTCTCGACGTCGAATACATCCGCCCAGCTTTGCGGGGTGTTTTCACCCACCACATCGGTGTTGAAGGCGATATTGTAAGACCACACGATGCAGCCGATGCCTTTCTGATGCACATAGGCCTGATCCAGCGCGCTGGCATCGACGATACCGAAGTCGAGATCCTCGAACAGCTCTTCATTGGCGAACAGGAAGGTGTCGGTCACATCCACCACATCCCAGATCGGCTGGCCGCCCTCGACCATGGTGCGCAGTTTTGAGCCGCTCATCGGGCCGTCCTGGATTACTACCGCGCCGCTTTTCTCCATGAACGGGTTGCAATAGGCAGCCTCCTGCGCCGCCTGATAGCTGCCGCCCCAGCTGGCAAAGACCATCTCGCGGCCAGAAAGGTCCGCCGCGGCCATGGCCCGGCCGGTGCCAGCGGCCAATGCGGCAGCGGAAACGCCCGCTGCCAGGGATGTTGTCAGGAATGTGCGGCGGCTGAAGCCCGCCCCGGTTTTACGTTCAGTCATGATTTCCTCCCTAAGGTAGACTGTAGCGTGCGTGATGCGCTTGGGCCGTCTTTAAGCGGCTTTCTGGGCGCGGAAATGCGGGATGACGCGGTCGGCGAACAGCTCGACCGTGCGCTGCGCCACCTCATGCGGCAGCCCGAAGGTGGGGCCGATCATGATGTGGCCGATGCCGATGGCCTGATAGCGTTCCAGCTTGGCGATGATCTCGTCGGGCGTGCCGAACAGCAGGTTTTCCTTGAGATTTTCCGGCTGGTACTCGCCGCGCGCGGCAACGGTGTCAAAGTCCACCGGTTCCGGGAAGCCGTTTTCCACGGTGCCCGCGTTCTTGAACAGATTTTCGAAGTTGCGGCCGAAATTCACCACCGAAGACACAGCCGTATCCAGCACTGACGGATCGTCATAAACGCAGCACACCCGCATGGTGGCGTGAGACAAACCGGCAGGGTTGCCAGCCACCTCTTTCGCTGCGCGGAACTTGGTCTCCAGATCTTCGACCTCGGCGAAATCCTTGCGCAGAGCGGTGGACATCACGTTGCAATTGTTCTTCAGCGCAAACTCAAAGGTGTTCTGGTCGCGCGCCGCCACCCACATGCTAGGCACTTTTCCCAGCGGTTTGGGAACACAGGCGACCGAGGGGAAGTTCCAGATCTCGCCCTCATGGGCATAATCGCCCTCCCACAGCCGCTGTACCGCCGGGATGATCTCGCGCAGATACCGCCCGCCTTCGCCCTGCGGCATGCCGCCGGCCATGCGGTCGAACTCATACTGATAGGCGCCGCGGCCCAGACCCAGCTCCAGCCGCCCGCCGGTGAGGATATCGCAAAGCGCCGCCTCGCCCGCCAGCCGGATCGGGTTCCAGTAAGGCGCCGCGACGACCCCGGTGCCAAGACGTACATTCTTGGTGTGGTTGCCCCAGTGGGACAAGAGCTGGAACGGGTTCGGAGAGATGGTGAGCTCAATCGTGTGATGCTCGGCGGTCCAGACGATATCGAACCCGCCCTGGTCGGCGATCTTCACCAGATCCAGCGCTTCGGCAGCGACCTGATCCATGCCCTTAGAGGTGTCGAACCGCGCCATGTTGACGACAATGGAGAACTTCATGGGAACAATCCTATTTGTTGACGCGCATCACAAAGGCATCCTGCTGGGCGCCGGAATAGTCGATCACGACTGTCTTGATGCGGCTGAACTCTTCGATGGCGGCAAAGCCGTTGTGTTTTCCGTAGCCCGAGTCCTTGTGCCCGCCGGAGGGGGACATGACAGAGGGGCTGCGGTAGGTGTTGATCCAGACCATGCCGGCCTCGATCCTGCGCATAAAGCGCAGCGCGCGGTTCATGTTTTGCGTCCAGATGCCCGAGGCCAGCGCAAAGTCGCTGTCGTTGGCCATTTCCAGCAGGTCATCTTCGTCGCGGAATTTCAGGATGGCGAGCACCGGGCCAAAGATCTCTTCCCGGGCAATGCGCATGTCGTTAGTGACGTCAGTGAAAATCGTGGGCTCGACAAACCAGCCGTCGCCCAGCCCTTTGGGCCGGCCGCCGCCAAAGGCAAGCGTGGCGCCTTCACCCAGGGCGCTTTGGGTAAAGTCTTCGACTTTTTCAACCTGGCTCCACAGCGCCAGCGGCCCCAGTTGCACGTCGTCCCGGCCCGGGTCGCCGATGTTGATCGCACGGGCCTTGGCGATGATCTTGGCGACCACCTCGTCATAGACGCTTTCCTGGATGAAACAGCGCGAGCCTGCCACGCAGGTCTGCCCGGCAGCGGCAAAGATCCCGGCCACCACGCCATTTGCGGCAGCATCCAGATCAGCGTCGTCGCAGACCACATGAGGCGACTTGCCGCCCAGCTCCAGCGCCGCCGGGGTCAGCTGCTCCGCCGCGCCCTTGGCAATCACCTTGCCGGTGGCCGGGCCGCCGGTGAAATCAATCTTATTGACGCCGGTATGGGAAATCAGTGCGTTGCCCGCGGTATGGCCCAGCCCGGTCACCACGTTGAACACCCCGTCCGGAAAGCCCGCTTCCTTCATCAGCCCGGCAAAGGCAACAGCGCCGGCCGAAGCGTGCTCCGACGGCTTCACCACCACCGCGTTGCCGCAGGCCAGGCAGGGCGCCAGCGCCCGCATCATCATGTACAAAGGCGAGTTCCAGGGGATGATTACCGCCACCACGCCCAGCGGCTCACGGACGGTGAAATTCAGCATGTCAGGCTTATTGACCGGGATCGTGGTGCCCTCAATCTTGTCGGCCATGCCGGCGAAATAGCGCAGGGCGACCGGCAGCGCCTGGCTCAGCGCCCGCATCTCGCGCAACAGCTTGCCGTTGTCCTTGGTCTCGACCTCTGCCAGCCGCTCTACATGCGCATCCAGCAGATCCGCCAGCTTCAGCATCAGCAATCCGCGCTGGCTCTGCGTCATGTCGCGCCATGCCGGGTTGTTCATCGCCGCATTGGCGGCTTTGACGGCCGCATCGACCTCGGCATCGGTGCAATCGGGCACCTGGCACCAGACCTCGCCGGTAGCCGGGTCATAGCTGTCAATCGGCGCCCCCGCCGAGGCCATGTATTCGCCGCCGATGTAAATCGGCAGGCAGGTGTCACGAAGGGTGTCTACGGTGATAGCTGTCACTTGCCGCTCTCCTGATCGGTGATGAATTTGGTCCAGGGGGTGGCACTGCGCTCGATCGGGTTGATCTGCCCGGCGCTGGTGGAGCCATCGACGTACAAGCCAAACCGCGCCTGGGCGTATTCGCTTTGGA
>NZ_JWLD01000059.1 GCF_000813725.1 Leisingera sp. ANG-Vp | reverse complement strand
CAGCGGGTGGCGCTGGCGCGCGCCCTGGCGCCGCGGCCTGCGATCCTCTTGGCGGATGAGCCCACGGGCAACCTGGACGAAGCCAATGGCGAAGCGGTGATGGATCTGCTGTTCGGGCTGCGCGACCGCTATGGCGCGACGCTGGTGATGGTGACCCACGCGCCTGAGCTTGCCTCGCGCTGCGACCGGGTGATCCGGCTGCGCGACGGGCGCATCGACGACGAGGCCGCGCGCGAGGCGGCGGAATGAAGACCTCCGCTTTCCGCCTGGCCTGGCGCTTTGCCCTGCGCGAACTGCGCGGCGGCCTGAAAGGCTTCCGTATCTTCCTCGCCTGCCTGGCCTTGGGGGTTGGGGTGATTGCCGCTATCGGCTCGATCCGCGCCTCGATTGAAACCGGGCTGTCGCGCGAAGGCGCAACAATCCTGGGCGGCGATGCGGAGCTGAATTTCACCTACCGCTTTGCCAATGACGACGAGCGCACCTGGCTGGCTGAGAACACGCTGCGCTATTCGGAAATTGCCGAGTTCCGCTCGATGGCGACCGTGGGCGAGGAACGCGGGCTGACGCAAGTGAAGGCGGTTGACGGGCTCTATCCGTTGAAAGGCGAGATAAGGCTGGCGCCGGAGATGCCGCTGGAGACCGCATTGACTGGTGCCGATGGCCTGCCCGGCGGGGTGATGGACCGGGTGCTGGCCGACCGGCTGGGGCTGCAGCCGGGGGATACGTTCCGGCTTGGCACCCAGGACTTCCGCCTGATGGCGATGATTGCGCTGGAGCCGGATGCGGCGGCCTCCGGCTTTGAGCTGGGGCCGCGGACCATCGTGGCGACGCCGGATCTGGCCAATTCCGGCCTGCTGGCAACCGGCACCCTTTTTGACACCAAATACCGGATGGAGCTGCCCGCGGGCCATGACCTGAACGCCCTGCAGGCCGAAGCCGAGGGGCTGTTTGAAACCACCGGCATGCGCTGGCGCGATGCCCGCAACGGCGCGCCGGGGATTTCCGAATTTGTCGAACGCCTTGGCGCTTTCCTGGTGCTGGTGGGGCTGTCGGGCCTCGCGGTGGGCGGTGTGGGCGTCTCTGCCGCGGTGCGGGCTTATCTGGCGACCAAAACCTCAACCATTGCCACCCTGCGCACGCTGGGAGCCGAGCGGCAGACGATCTTCCTCACCTATTTCCTGCAGATCGGGGCGCTGGCGATGCTGGGCGTGGTAATTGGGCTGGGCATCGGCGGACTGATGCCGGTGCTGCTGGGGCCGCTGATTGCGGCGCAGCTGCCGTTCCCGGCGGTGTTCTCCCTCTACCCTTCGGCGCTGATCGAAGCCGCGCTTTATGGGCTGCTCACTGCCTTTGTCTTTGCCCTGTGGCCGCTGGCCCGGGCCGAGCGCATCCGCGCTGCCTCGCTGTTTCGCGATGCCTTTGCCAGCCGCACCCGGCTGCCCGCGCCGCGTTACCTGGTGGCGACAGCAGTGGCCTTGGGCGCGCTGGTCGGGCTGGCAGCCTGGTTCAGCGGCTCGGCTGAGCTGACGCTGTGGACTGCAGGCGGGCTGATGGGCTCGCTGATCGTGCTGCTGATTGCGGCGCTTGGCATCGGCCTGCTGGCCCGCCGCGGCACCGGTGCCTCGCGCGGACGGCCTGCGCTTCGCTGGGCGCTCTCGTCCATCGGCAGTGCCCGTGACGGCGCGGTGCCTGCAGTGCTGGCTTTGGGTCTGGGCCTGACAGTGCTGGCAGCCATCGGCCAGATCGACGGCAACATGCGCCGGGCGATAGCCGGCAACCTGCCGGATGTGGCGCCCTCCTACTTCTTTGTCGACATCCAGCGCAGCCAGATGCCCAGCTTCCTGGAACGGGTCGAGAATGACCCAGCCGTGACCCGGGTGGAAAACGCCCCGATGCTGCGCGGCGTGCTGACCCGGATCAACGGCCAGCCCGCCACCGAGGTGGCTGGCGATCACTGGGTGGTCGAGGGCGACCGGGGCGTCACCTATGCCGCGGCCCAGCCGGAAACCACCACTGTCACCGCAGGCGAATGGTGGCCGGAAGACTACACCGGTGACCCGCAAATCAGTTTCTCGGCCGAAGAAGCCGAGGAGATGGGGCTGCAGCTGGGCGACACGCTGACGCTCAACATCCTGGGCCGCGACATCACCGGCACCATCACCAGCTTCCGCAACGTGGATTTCTCCACCGCGGGCATGGGGTTTGTGATGGTTCTGAACGAGGCTGCTCTGGCCGGTGCGCCGCATAGCTTCATCGCCACCGTCTATGCCGAGGAGCAGGCCGAGGCGGCGATCCTGCGCGACCTGGCGCGCGAGATGCCCAATATCACCGCAATCCGCATGCGCGACGCAATCGACCGGGTCTCGGACATCCTGCGCCAGCTGGCAGCGGCAACGGCCTATGGCGCCGCGGCAACGCTCTTGACCGGGTTTCTGGTGCTCTTGGGAACGGCAGCTGCCGGGGAGCCAGCACGGCGGTACGAGGCAGCCTTGCTGAAGACACTAGGGGCACCACGGCGGCAGATCCTGGCCAGCTTTGCCCTGCGGTCCGCACTGCTGGGTGCGGCGGCCGGGCTCGTGGCACTGGCAGCAGGCATTGCCGGCGCCTGGGCGATCAATGCCTTTGTCTTCGAGACCAGCTACACGGTGATCTGGCCGAATGCGCTGCTGGTGATTTCCGGCGGCGTGCTGACCACGCTGCTGGCCGGGCTCGCCTTTGCCCTGCGGCCGCTGGCCGCCAAACCGGCCCGCATCCTGCGCGCAAGGGAATAAGTCAGGCTGCGGCGTCCCGATTCAGCGGGCGCCGCAGGACACCGGCTGCAGGATCCGCAGCAGATCATGGTTGCCGCAGACCAGTGCTTCCAGCGAAATGTCATCCAGCGAGGCGTAAAAAGCCTGCGCCGCATCCGCCAGGGCCACTTTCAGGCGGCAGGCGTCAGACAGCGGGCAGGTGTTGTCGGCATCGGCAAAGCATTCCACCATCGGCAGGTTGCCCTCGACGTCGCGGAACACATCCCCGATCCGGATCTCCCCGGCGGGCTTGCCAAGACTCATGCCGCCGTTGCGGCCGCGCTGGGTTGCCAGATAGCCAAGCTGGCTTAGCTGATTGATCACCTGCGCCAGGTGGTTCTCCGAGATATTGCAGCATTCAGCGATCTCGGCCTTGGTCACCAGGCGCTCTTCATGCGCGGCGCAATACATCAGCAGCCGCACGGCGATATTGGTCCTTTTGGTAATGCGCATGACTCGTTCCCACAGCTTCAATGCATCGCTTATTGCACGGGCGCGGAAAAAGCGGTTTGACATACATCAATAATGGAAACGGCGGCGAAGGGCCCGAACATGGCAGCTCCATACTTCTTTGGCTACGGCAGCCTGGTGAACACGGCCACCCACACCTATGGCGATGCCCGGCCCGCGCGGCTGCAGGGCTGGCGGAGAGCCTGGGTCCACACAGGCCTGCGCGAGGTCGCGTTTCTGTCGGCGGTTCCCTGCAAGGACAGCGCAATCGACGGGCTGATCGCTGAAGTGCCCGAGGCGGATTGGGCGGCGCTGGACGAACGGGAATTTGCTTATGACCGGCTGCCCGCATCAGAGCAAGTGCAGCATGATGTGGCCGGAGCTCCGGAAATTTCCGTCTATGCCGTGGCGCTGGAGAAACAGAATGGGGTAACGGACCAGCATCCGGTGCTGCTCAGTTATCTGGACGTGGTGCTGCAGGGTTATTTGCAGGTGTTCGGCGAAGCCGGAGTGAAGGATTTCATCGCCACCACCGATGGCTGGGAAGCTCCGCTTCTGAATGACCGGGCAGCGCCGCGCTATCCGCGCCACCAGAGGCTGAGCCGGGCAGAAAGATCCCTGTTTGACAGTCTGATCGCAGATACCGGAGCCCGGGTTCTGCCGGGCTGAGCCCTCCACCTGCTGCCATTGCTGCAAGCTCTCCCCCCGCCCCCGGCGCAGGCAAGCTGCACCTTGGACAGTTGGGCATCGCACCGCACCTGCGGTGCGGTGCAGCGCCGCGCGCAAGCGCGGCGCCCGGCCCAACGCCGGTAAGGCATCTTTGATGCCGCTCCGGCGGGCGGGAGCCATCCTGATGGAGCTCTCAAATGAAAAGGCGGCGCCTGAGGCACCGCCTTTCCATGTCTGCAAGACATCTCTGGTTCAGCCGCGGGCGCGAACCTTTTCCATCAGCGCCAGAAGCGCACCCATGTCCGGACCGCGCTCCATGCCCGTGACCGCCTTGCGCAGCGGCATGAACAGGCCCTTGCCTTTGCGGCCGGTGGCCTCTTTCACGGCCGTAGTCCAGTTCTTCCAGCTGTCCGCGCCGTAGGGGCCTTCCGGCAGCAGTGCCATGGCTTCGGTGATGAAGTCCTTGTCCTCATCTGCCACCAGCGGGTCGGCCCCGTCGCGGCACAGTTCCCACCAGCCCGCAAGATCCTTCAGCGTGGTGATGTTTTCCTTTGCCATATCCCAGAAGGCAGCCTGTTTCTCCGCCGGGACACCCAGCGCATCCACCTGCCCCTGCACAGCCTCCAGCGGCAGCGACTGCAGGTGGCGGGCGGTCAGCGGATAGAGATCCTCGACATCAAACTTGGTCGGCGCGGCGCCAAAGCGGTTGATGTCGAAGCCGTCGATCAGCTCGGCCATTTCAGTGCGCAGCTCCACCGGATCCGAAGAGCCCAGGCGTGCCATCAGCGACAAAAGCGCCATCGGCTGCACCCCCGCTTCGCGCAGATCGCGCAGGGCCAGCGTGCCCAGACGCTTGGACAGCGCCTCCCCCTGCGGGCCGGTCAGCAGCGAGTGGTGAGCAAAAGACGGCACGGAGCCGCCCAGCGCCTCGATGATCTGGATCTGGGTGGCAGTGTTGGTGACATGATCCGAGCCGCGCACCACATGGGTCACGCCCATTTCAGTGTCGTCCACCACCGAGGCCAGCGTGTAGAGGAACTGGCCGTCGCCGCGGATCAGCACCGGGTCGGAGACCGACGCAGCGTCGATGGAAATGTCGCCCAGGATGCCGTCAGTCCATTCGATGCGCTGGTGGTCCAGCTTGAAGCGCCAGACACCGTCGCCGCGCTCAGCGCGCAGGGCGGCCTTCTCGTCCTCGGACAGGGCCAGCGCGGCGCGGTCATAGACCGGCGGCTTGCCCATGTTGAGCTGTTTCTTGCGCTTCAGGTCCAGCTCGGTCGGGGTCTCGAAAGCCTCATAAAACCGTTCGATTTCCCGGAGTTTGTCAGCCGCAGCGACGTAGCGGTCAAGCCGCTCGGACTGGCGTTCCACCTTGTCCCAGGTCAGGCCCAGCCATTCCAGGTCCTGTTTGATGGCATCGACATATTCTTCCTTGGACCGCTCCGGGTCAGTGTCGTCGATGCGCAGAATGAAGGTGCCGCCGGCCTTGCGGGCGATCAGGTAGTTCATCAGCGCGGTGCGCAGGTTGCCGACGTGGATGTAGCCGGTCGGCGACGGGGCAAAACGGGTGGTGGTCATCTCGGATCTCCTGTTGCCGTTGCCTTGTCACATGGGCGGCGGATTGTCCAGTTTCAGCGGGGTTAACGCGCCTTTGGCGCGGGCCTCCCCTCTCGGCAGCATAGCCGCCTGCCGGGCGCCGGGACGCGAGTATTTCCGGCAAGATGAAAGAGCGGGTCAGTTCGGCCGTACCGGCCAAAGTGCATCGAGGTCTTTGAGACCGGTTTGGATCAGTTCGGCCAGGACCGCCAGATCGATATCTGCGAGCTTGTTCACGTAGAGGCAGCTTTTGCCAAGCTTATGCTTGCCGAGACGCGAAAGGATGGCTCCATAGTCCTGATAGCCCGGCATGATGTAAATCGAATGGCGTGCCTTGCGCGGGGAGAAACCGGTGGCGAGGAAATCGCCTTCGCGGCCCGTGGCATAGCGGTAGTGGTAGCGTCCATAGCCGACAATCGAGGCGCCCCACATCTGCGGTGCGAAGCCGGTAGCCTGGCGGAACAGAGTATCCAGCTGCTGTGCCTCGAGCGCCTTTCTCTCCGGTTCGACGGCCGCAAGGAAAGCCTCGGCACTGGCGCCGGTGGGGACAGTCTTGTTCTGGCTCATGCGCATTCCTCCTGCCCCGGATAGTGACTCATCACGGGAATGTTTACAGCCCCTTGCGCAAGCGGCGCTAGGATGCGGCAAGTCCAATGCAACTTGGAGGATCCCCTGATGACTGTTTCCCTGTCCCGACGCGCAGCGCTCGCTGGCGCTGCCGCCCTGCCCTTTGCCGGAGCTGCTGCACCTGTTCTGGCCGGCGGCCATGGCGGCCGCGCCGAGGCGCCGATTGCCCATTCTTTTAAGCTGGGAGAAATGCCCGTCACCACACTGCTGGACACATCGGTCGCGCGGGAAGGCCAGAAGGCGATGTTTGGAGTGGCGGCGAGCGATGAGGAGTTCTCCCAGGTTTCGGCTGAGAACTTTATTTCCTCTGATACGCTTCAATTCTATTTCACCCCCACGCTGGTTGATACCGGCGCCGAGCTTGTTCTGTTTGACACAGGGCTTGGCATGGGCGGTATTGCCAAGGCGCTGACTGCAGCCGGGGTGACGCCGGACCAGATAAGCGTAGTGGTGATCACCCATATGCATCCTGACCATATCGGCGGGCTGATGACCGATGGTGCGCCGACCTTCCCCAACGCCCGCTATGTGACGGCTGCCGCAGAGTACAATTTCTGGTCCAAGATGGAGCCCGGCAACCGGGTTGGCGATCTGGTCGCCAGCAATGTGACGCCGCTGGCCGAAAAAACCACCTTCATCGATGACGGCGGCAGCGTGGCCTCCGGAATCACAGCAGTGGCGAGCTTTGGCCATACGCCGGGTCACATGTGCTACATGCTAGAGAGCGGCGGGCGGCAGCTGTTGCTGACGGCGGATCTGGCCAATCATTATGTCTACAGCTTTGCCCGGCCGGACTGGGCCTTCAGCTTTGATGCAGATGCGGAAGCTGCCAGTGCCTCCCGCCGCAAGGTGCTGGGGATGCTGGCCGCGGACAAGGTGCCGATGATCGGTTACCACATGCCGTTCCCGGCGGCCGGGTTTGTGGAACCCCGGGGCGAGGGTTTCCGCTATGTTCCGGTGAGCTATCAGCTGATGGGATAGGCGTCAGTAGCCGGTCTGCGGCCCGTATTTGCTGCCGTCCGTGAAACGTGACAGGCGGAAGTCATGCGGGTCCACGACGGGTTTGTCGCCGGTGACCAGATCGGCGGCGAGCTTGCCCGCGGCGGGGCCGATGCCAAAGCCGTGGCCGGAGAAGCCGGTGGCAACAAACAGCCCCGGCAGCCCGTCAGCCTGCGAGATCACCGGAATCGCATCAGGTGTCACGTCGATCAGCCCGCCCCAGCTTTGCACAACATCAGCGCCTTGCAGCACCGGAAAAGCTTTCTGCGCCGCGGCCCAGCCGCTTTTCAGCGCCTTTTGCGAGGGCGCGGGATCGAGCACCCGGCAAAGTTCGAACGGGGTGGTCTGGTCCGGCTGCCAGCGGCGGGCCTGGGCGGCTTCCTCAGTCCAGCGGCCGGATAAACGGAACTGCAGCGCGCGCCATTCCTGGCGGTAGCTGGGCATGAACTTCCAGCCCAGGCGGAAGCTGTCCGGCACGATGTCGACAATGTTTTCATGGGCGTCCGCGACGGTATAGCCGCCATCGGCCCGTTTGCGCAGGCCGAGATTGGCGGCGCGGATTGCGGTTTCCGGACCGCCCTGCACCGGGGAAGTGCGCAGCACCGAATTCAGCACCTTCAACTGCGGCAGCTTCACCTTGGCGTTGCCCAGGAACAGCCGCGACCAGGCGCCGCCGGCCACGACCACAGCGGAGCAGGCTACGCGGCCGCGTTCGGTCATCACACCGCTGATGCGGCCTGCGGCGGTCTCGACGCTGCGCACGGCGCATTCGGTCATGATTTTTGCCCCAGCGGCCTGGGCAGCTGTGGCGATGGCATGGGTGGCCATCTGCGGCTCGGCCCGGCCATCCATCGGGGTCAGCAGGCCGGAGCGGGTCTTGGTCTGGTGGCCCGGCATCAGCTGTTCGATCTGGTCGCCGCGGACCATGCGGGCGCCCTGCCCCCAATTGTCGAGGTTGCCCAGCCAGCGCTCCAGCTGCGCCTCGCGTTTGGCCGTCCCGGCTGTGTAAAGGATGCCGGAACGGGTGAAGCCCGTTTCCTTTCCGGTGCGTTCAGCCAGCCCTTCCCAGAGCCTCAGCGCCTCGGCCATCAGCGGGATTTCCCGTGGATCGCGGCAGGAGATCCGCACCCACCCCCAGTTGCGCGAGCTTTGCTCACCAGCAATCTGGCCCTTTTCGCACAGCAGCACGGAATGGCCGCGTTCAGCCAGTTCAAGTGCGGTGGTAGCACCGATAATTCCGCCGCCGATCACCACGGCGTCAACGGCCTTGGGCAAGGCCAGGTCGGATTGGAAATGAGGCAGCTTCGGTCCAGGCATGCGGGCATCTATGCCCGGTGCCCAATCGCGGGTCCAGCATGCAGGCGACGCCAAACGTGCCGCTTTCTGCCATTGTGTTTTTTGCGCCGCATATCAGAGCGTTACCGCCACCGGACACGGACAGGAAAATGGCAAAGAGGGCACAGAAAGCCTTGCGCCATCAAGCAGTTACCGCACGGATCAGGACGGGTCGCGCCAGCGGTTCACGATCGGGTAGCGGCGGTCCAGCCAGAAGGCGCGCGGGGTCAGCCGGGCTCCGGGCGCGGACTGGAAGCGCTTGTATTCGCTGATATAAACCAGATGCTCGACACGTTTTGCCACGTCCCGGTCGAAACCGGCTGCGACGCAATCTGCGATTGAACCGTCCTGATCGACCAGAATGTTCAGAATCGCGTCCAGCTCCGGGTAGTCCGGCAGGCTGTCGCTGTCCTTCTGATCCTCGCGCAGCTCAGCACTGGGGGGCTTGTCGATCACGTTGGGGCGGATCACTTCGCCTTCCGGTCCCTTCATCCAGGGACGGTGGTTGGCATTGCGCCAGCGGCAGGTCTCGAAGACGCGGGTCTTGTACAGATCCTTGATCGGGTTGTAGCCGCCATTCATGTCGCCATAGATGGTGGCATAGCCGACTGCGACTTCGGACTTGTTGCCGGTGGTCAGCAGCATCTCGCCGAATTTGTTGGACATCGCCATGAGGAGCAGCCCGCGCAGGCGGGACTGGATATTTTCCTCGGTCAGGTCGGCGTCGCGGCCTGCGAACAGCGGCGCGAGAGTGTTGGAAATCGCGTCGCGCCCTTCGGAGATCGGCACGTAGTCGTAATGCACGCCCAGCGCCTTGGCGACGGCTTCGGCATCCTCCAGCGACTCATCCGAGGTGTATTCAGACGGCAGCATCACGCAGCGGACGTTTTCGGCGCCGATGGCATCCACCGCGATGGCTGCAACAATGGCCGAGTCCACCCCGCCGGAGAGGCCCAGCAGCACCTTCTTGAAACCGCTTTTGCCCAGGTAGTCGCGCAGAGATTCCACCATCACGCGGTAGTCCTGCTCCCACTCGTCCGGCAAATGCGCTTTTTCGCCTTCGATGGCGTGCCAGCCCTCGTCGGTGCGCTCCAGATCGAGATGGGCATAGGCCTCATCAAACACCGGCATCTGCAGAGCCAAAGCGCCGCCGGGATTCAGCACGAAAGAACCGCCGTCAAAAACCTGGTCATCCTGCCCGCCCACCATGTTCAGGTAGATCACCGGCAGGTGGGTTTCGACGGAACGCGCCACCATGTGATTAAAGCGCACTTCCATCTTGTTGCGGAAATAGGGTGAGCCGTTGGGGATCAGCAGGAACTCGGCCCCGGTTTCGGCCAGGGTCTCGGCAACGTCCTCGTGCCAGCCGTCCTCGCAAATCGGCGAACCGATGCGTGTATTGCCGACGGCATAGGGGCCGCCCAGAGGGCCCGCATTGAAGATGCGGACCTCGTCAAAGACGGTTTCGTTCGGCAGATGGTGCTTGAGGCTGCGCGACGCGATCTTGCCGCCTTTCAGGATCAGATAGGCGTTGTAGAGCCGGCCGCCTTCAATCCACGGGCCGCCGATGGCCAGTGCCGGGCCGTCGGCACAATCCGCCGCCAGCTTCTCGAGCTCGGCAATCGCGGCATTGTGAAAGGCCGGTTTCATCACCAGGTCCTGGGTGTTGTAGCCGGTGATGAACATTTCCGGCAGCGCCACCAGGTCGGCACCGGCCTTGCGGCCCTCCTCCCAGGCGGCCCTGGCCTTGGCGGCATTGCCCGCCAGATCGCCCACTGTGGGGTTCAGCTGCGCCAGTGTCACACGGAAACGGTCTGCCATGCTGCTAGGGCCCTTTGCAAATTTCCTCCCCAAGCCATTTACCAGATTGACGGCCAAGGGAAAGAGCCCGGACCAAGGACGGGGGAAAAGACATTGCGGCGCCGGGCGCGGTAGCTTAGTTTCCGGGCAAGCAACCCTAAATGGCAGCAGCACCGTAATTCCTGGGCAGGCAGAGGTTTTGAATGACCCGTTTCGGCACCGCATTTGCGTTCTCCACACTCCTGGCACTGGCCGCTCCGGCCTGGGCGCAGGAAAGCGGCGTTATTACCACTCAGGATGAGATCGGCGGTGTCTACGAAGGCACCTTCCGCAACGGGCTGCAGCATGGCACCGGCACCTACAAGCTGCCGAATGGCTATGAATACACCGGCGAATGGGTCGACGGTGAAGTGCGCGGCCAGGGCCGGGCGCGGTTCCCGGACGGCTCGGTCTACGAGGGCGAGTTTGCGCAAGGCAAACCGCACGGGCTTGGCAAGCTGACCCGCGCTGACGGCAGCACCTATGAAGGCGGCTGGCAGGACGGTCAGATCCACGGCGACGGCACCTCGGTTTATGCCAGCGGCGTGCGCTACCAGGGCAGCTTTGCCGGCGGCAAGCGGGACGGTCAGGGTAAAATGACCTCACCGGACGGCTACAGCTATGATGGCGGCTGGGTACAGGGCCGCCAGCAGGGCCAGGCAAAAATCACCTATGCCGAGGGGACTGTTTACGAAGGCGCTGTGGCCGATGGCCAGTTGCAGGGGCAAGGGCGGCTGGAGACTTCGGACGGGCTGGTCTACGAGGGCGAATGGGAGGCCAGCCAAATGCATGGCACCGGCCGCCTGGCGCAGCCGAATGGCGACATTTACGAGGGCGAGCTGCAGAACGGCCGCCGCCACGGCACCGGCAAGCAGACCTATGCCAACGGCGATGTCTATGCCGGCGCATTCCTGGAGGACCAGCGCCACGGCACGGGCACGTTCACCGAGAAGGACGGTTACAGCTATACCGGCGCGTGGGTGAAGGGCCAGATCGAAGGCAAGGGCAAAGCGGTCTACCCGGACGGCTCCTTTTACGAGGGTGATTTCCGCGATGATCTGGCTGATGGCCAGGGCAAGATCACCTATCCCGATGGCTCCACCTATGAGGGCGCCTGGATTGCCGGAGTGATCGAGGGCGAAGGCACTGCAACCTACCCCAATGGCATCACCTATACCGGCGGTTTCAAGAATGCCAAAAATCACGGCCAAGGAGTGATGACCTATGCTGACGGCTACCGTTATGAAGGCGGCTGGCAGGATGGAAAGCGCCACGGCGATGCCAAGGTGACTTACGCCGATGGCTCGCTTTACACCGGCCAGTTCGCCGACAGCCAGCGCCACGGCCAGGGCAAGATCGAAATGCCGGACGGCTTTACTTATGAGGGCGGCTGGCAGGGCGGCAAGATCTTTGGCGAGGGCGTGGCGACCTATGCCAATGGCGACGTCTACGAGGGCAGTTTTGTTAATGGCAAGCGCCAGGGGCCGGGCACGATGAAATACGCCAGCGGCCAGCAAGCTGAAGGCAATTGGGAAAACGGCGCCCTGGTCAGCAGCGGCTCGGAGTAAGCCTGCGCAGAGCGCTGCATCCGGTGTTTCACGTGTGGCAGCTCAGGCGGGCATTCTGGCACCAGCTTCGGCAGCGGCCACTGGCAAGCCTGTATCAAACAGCTTTGCAGACGCCGCGGGGTCCTCACCTCATCTCCGGGCTGAGGCCGGACGCGAACCGGGCCGCCGGCACACCGGGCCGGCAGACAGCCAATGTTCCGGCCAGCGCAAGATCCGCAGAATCCCCCTTTCCATTCTGCCGCGCCTCTGTATAAATCGCTGCCATGAGCATTCGCGCAGATATCCATATTGCAGACACCGCTTCCTGCGGTGCAGCTCTGCGCGCCCTACTGATCCTAGCCCGCCTCTGAGCGTGCCCTTCCGGCGCGCCCGCTCAGAGGATTGCCGCACGCGCGCCACGATAGGCTTATGATGCCCGCAACCGGGCCTAGGACAGAGACAAGAGATACCGACATGACCAACGCATCCCCGATTTCCGGCGGCAAAGACCGCGTCTTGATTTTCGACACCACCCTGCGCGACGGCGAGCAAAGCCCTGGCGCCACCATGACCCATGACGAGAAGCTGGAGATTGCCGAGCTTCTGGACGAGATGGGCGTGGACATCATTGAGGCAGGCTTCCCGATTGCTTCTGAAGGCGATTTCGCAGCTGTTTCCGAGATCGCAGAGCGTTCCAAAAATGCGATGATCTGCGGACTGGCCCGCGCCAACTTCAAGGACATCGACCGCTGCGCCGAAGCGGTGCGCAAGGCCGCGCAGCCGCGCATCCACACTTTCATCGGCACCTCGCCGCTGCACCGCGCCATCCCGAATCTCACCATGGATGAGATGGCGGACAAGATCCACGAGACCGTCACCCACGCCCGCAACCTTGTCGACAACGTGCAGTGGTCGCCGATGGATGCGACCCGCACCGAGTGGGACTACCTGTGCCGGGTGATCGAGATCGCCATCAAAGCCGGCGCCTCGACCATCAACATCCCCGACACCGTTGGCTACACTGCGCCGATGGAGTCGGCCGACCTGATCAAGCGCCTGATCGAGACCGTGCCGGGCGCTGATGAGGTGGTTTTTGCCACCCACTGCCATAACGACCTTGGCATGGCGACCGCCAACGCGCTGGCAGCCGTTGCCGGAGGTGCACGCCAGATCGAGTGCACCATCAACGGTCTTGGCGAACGCGCAGGCAACACCGCGCTGGAAGAGGTGGTGATGGCGCTGAAGACGCGCAATGACATCATGCCGTGGCACACCGGCATCGACACCACCAAGATCATGCATATCTCGCGCCGTGTCTCGACCGTGTCCGGCTTTGTGGTGCAGCCGAACAAGGCGATTGTCGGCAAGAACGCTTTTGCCCATGAAAGCGGCATCCACCAGGACGGCATGCTGAAGAACCGCGAGAACTTCGAGATCATGCGGCCTGAGGATATCGGCCTCTCCGGCACTTCGCTGCCGCTGGGCAAGCATTCCGGCCGCGCGGCGCTGCGCGATAAGCTGGAGCACCTTGGCTATGACGTTGGCGACAACCAGCTGAAGGATGTCTTTGTCCGCTTCAAGGAACTGGCTGACCGCAAGAAAGAGGTCTTCGACGACGACCTGATCGCGCTTATGCGCACCGGTGTTGATGCTGAGAACGATTATCTCAAGATCGTTTCCATGAAAGTGGTCTGCGGCACCGGCGGCCCGGCGGAATCCACGGTCGAGATGGAAATCGACGGCAAGGATGTGACGGAAACCGCCGAGGGCGACGGCCCGGTGGACGCGACCTTCAAGGCGATCCGCAAGATCTACCCGAAC
>NZ_JWLD01000058.1 GCF_000813725.1 Leisingera sp. ANG-Vp | reverse complement strand
GTTCGCCCCCCGCATCCCCCGCCCGCCGCAGCGCTCAAACGCTGATATCGCGCGGGATTTCCTGGATCTGCATTTTGCACTGGAAGGCGGCAGCACCCTGCCCCAGTTCACCCGTTTCGAAGGGCCTATCTCCCTGCGTGTTACCGGTGATCCGGCGCCAGGGTTCACCCGCGACCTGAACACATTGCTGGCCCGGCTGCGGGATGAGGCCGGGATAAGCATCAGCCGCGTCTCCAGCGGCGGCGCCAATATCACCATTCAATCTGTGACCCGTGCCGAGATTCGCCGGGCCCTGCCCAAGGCCGCCTGTTTTGTGGTGCCCAATGTCTCGTCGCTGGCAGAATACCGCCGCAACCGGCGTGCCGCCCGCACCAACTGGTCGCTGCTGCGCAGCCGCGAACGGCTGGCCGTCTTCATCCCCAATGACGTCAGCCCGCAGGAAGTGCGCGACTGCCTGCATGAGGAACTGGCGCAGGCGATCGGCCCGCTGAATGATCTCTACCGGCTGCCGGATTCGATCTTCAATGACGACAACATTCACGCAGTTCTGACTGGTTTCGACATGCTGATCCTGCGCGCGACCTATGCGCCGGAGCTGCGCACCGGTATGAGCCGGGCTGAGGTCGAGGCCCGCCTGCCCGCAATCCTGACGCGGCTGAACCCGGGCGGCAATCAGGCTGCAACGCAGTGGCTGCCGGAAACACCGCGCGCCTGGATTACGGCTTTTGAACAGGCCCTGGGTCCGCAAGCCTCGCTGCGGGACCGGCTGCGGTCTGCAAACCGGGCCGCCGCAATTGCCCGCGATCTGGGCTGGCAGGACCACCGCCGCGCCTTGAGCCACTACACGCTGGGCCGGATGCTGCGCATCCGCGAGCCTGAACTGGCGCAGAAGCATTTCCGCACGGCCGAGAGCTTTCTGGCCGGCCTGCCCGGAACCCGAATGCATCAGGCCAAGCTGACTGTTCAGCTCGCGGCCTGGGATATCGCCCATGGAAACGGTGCTGCCGCAATGAAGCGGCTGGAACCGGCTGCCGCTGCAGCGGCGCAGCATGAGAATGCGGCCCTGCTGGCGACGCTGCTGATGCTGCAGGCGGAGGCGCTTGAACTGGCGGGCCGCAATGCCGAGGCGCGCCGTGTCAGGCTGGACAGCCTGGGATGGGCACGCTACGGCTTTGGCCCGGATTGGGTGGTCGAGGCCCGGCTCGAGGAAATCGCCGCGCTGCGCCCCTCTGCCCCCTGATCCCGAACCGGCTGAACTAAGGAAACGGAAAGAACCATGATCGTAATTGCCGCGGTGCTGCTGGGCGCCCTCACTGGTGCTCTGAAGGCCCGCAAACGTGGCGGCAACACGTTGGACATGCTGCAATACGGGGCTGTCTACGCCATCATATTTGGTATTCTCGGCCTGCTGGCAACCATCCTGACCCACCGGGTGCTGGCGTAACCCTGCCGGAGGCCCCGCGATGTTCCAGCCCTTCTTTGAAAACCTGCGCAAGGCCTCCATCCCGGTGTCCCTGCGCGAGTATTTGACCTTTCTGGAAGGCATGAAAGCGGGGCTGGCGACCTATGACATCGAGGCTTTCTACTTCCTCGCCCGGGCGGCGATGGTGAAGGACGAGCGCAACATCGACAAGTTCGACCGCGCCTTTGCCGCTACCTTCGAGGGGCTGGAAGCGATCCCGTCCGAGGCGGTGATGGAGGCCGTCGACATTCCCGAAGAGTGGCTCGCCAAGATGGCGGAAAAGCATCTCTCAGAGGAAGAGAAGGCTGAGATCGAGGCGCTTGGCGGGTTCGACAAGCTGATGGAGACGCTGAAAGAACGCCTGAAGGAACAGCAGGGCCGCCACCAGGGCGGCAGCAAGTGGATCGGCACCGCGGGCACCTCGCCTTTTGGCGCCTATGGCTACAATCCCGAGGGCGTGCGCATCGGCCAAAAGGAAAGCCGCCACCAGCGTGCGGTCAAGGTCTGGGACAAGCGCGAGTTCAAGAACCTTGACGGGGATGTCGAGCTTGGCACCCGCAATATCAAGGTGGCTCTGAAACGCCTGCGCCGCTGGGTCCGCGAAGGCGCGCAGGAGGAACTGGACCTGGACGGCACCATCCGCTCCACCGCCGAACACGGCTATCTGGACGTGAAGACCCGGCCGGAGCGGCACAATGCGGTGAAGGTGCTGCTGTTCCTGGACGTGGGCGGCTCGATGGATCCGCATATTCAGGTGGTGGAGGAGCTGTTTTCCGCTGCCCGCGCCGAGTTCAAGCATCTGGAGTATTACTACTTTCACAATTGCCTCTATGAAGGCGTCTGGCGCGACAACCGGCGGCGCTGGAACGAGAAGACACCGACCCATGAGGTGCTGCGCACCTACGGACCGGACTACAAATGCATCTTCGTGGGCGACGCCTCGATGTCGCCCTATGAAATCGCCTATCCCGGCGGCGCCAATGAGCACTGGAACGAGGAGGCAGGCCAGGTCTGGCTGCAGCGCGCGCGGGAGGCTTGGACATCCAACCTCTGGATCAATCCGGTGCCGGAGAAATACTGGGACTACACGCATTCGATAGGCATGATCCGGGAGATTTTCGAGGACCGGATGGTGCCGATGACCCTGGACGGCCTGGAGCGCGGCATGCGGGAGCTGTCCCGGTAAGACCCTATCCGGCAGAGGCAAGCCCTCCCGCGCCTGCAGGTGCACTGGCTGGCGCCAGCCCCCCCTTGGCAGCCTTGGGCATGGCATCCTGCCTGCCTCTGGCAGGCAGGATGCGCGCCGGACCAACGGTCCGGCGCCGGGCCCAACCGGGAGGCCGGCATTTTCAATGCAGGCCGAACGGGCGGGAGCGCTTCGCCGCCTCTTGAGGCTCTTGATTGGCGTGCCCCGGCGTCTTAGCTCTGCTCACCATGAGCAGTTCCCCAACCGGCCCTGTCACCGGCCCGATCCTGATACTTGATGCAATCTGCGACGGCCGGATGCAGCTGGCCGCGCTGTTTCTTGCGCCGAAGGGCTTTCCTGTGCCGCCCGTCGAGGCGGAAGGCATCATTCATCCACCAGAAAATCTTGCGGACTACACAGAAATCTCTGTGCACCGGGCCCGGTTCACGCTGCCTGCGGACCGACCCTCTGCCTACTTCTGGAACGGGCAGAGCTTCCAGGTGGCGGGCGGTTTTTGCGGCGGTATGCGCATGGCCTATGCCTCCTGCAATGGCGAAGAGCAAGGCGATCTGGACCGCGATGCAAACGAGCGCAATGCAATGTGGGCCCGGATGGGAGAGGAGCACGGCCGTGCGCCCTTTTCTCTGCTCCTGCATGGCGGCGATCAGGTCTATGCGGATGAGGTGACCGATGGCCACCCGTTAAGCCGCAACTGGCCGGACCGGCTGCCGCGCGATCCGTCGCGGGAGGATCTTGCGGATCTTCGGGATCACCTGCGGGAACGCTTCATGCAGCGCTATCTGGCGGTCTACGCCGCTCCGGAGTTTGCCTGGATTGCCGCCCGGGTGCCCTCGCTGATGCAATGGGACGATCACGACATCTGCGACGGCTGGGGGTCCTTGCGCCGTTCGCGCACCTATTCGCCGGTGGGGCAAACCCTGTTTGCAGCCGCCCGCGAAGCCGCCCTGCTGTTTCAGCACGGCTGCACCGACGGTGATCTGCCGCCGCGGTTTGCCGACCCGGAGGGCACTCACCTCGGCTGGAGCGTCGAGGCCCCCGGCCTGCGGCTGCTGGCGCCTGATCTGCGCTCTGAGCGCAGCCGCCGCCGGGTGATGGCGCGGGGCGGCTGGCGGATGCTGAAGGCCGCCGCGGAAGCAGACGCGCCAGGGCGCACCTTCATCCTGTCCAGCGTGCCCTTGCTGGGACCGCGGCTGTCGCTGCTGGAACTGCTTATGGTTATGACACCCCGGATGCAAAAGTATGAAGACGACTTGCGCGACCAGTGGCAAAGCCGGGCGCACCGGGCCTCCTGGCGGCGGATGCTGCGGCTGGTGCGGGACATGGCTGCCAGACCGGAGCAGGAGGTCACTGCCGTATCGGGCGAGATCCATCTGGCCACCCGGGGCGAAATGACGCTTGGCGGCGGCAAGACCCTGCACCAGCTGGTGGCCTCGGGCATTGCCCACCGGGCGCCGCCCCGGGCCTGGGCCAAAGTGCTGGGGATGCTGTCATGGCTGGGGGACGCGCCGCTCAAAGGCCACCCCATCCGGATCCGCAAAATCCCCGGCCAGGCAGGGCGTTATGCGGCGGAGCGGAACTATCTGATCCTGGAGCGCTCCGGCAGCACATGGTCTGCAGCATGGGATTTCGAGATCTCGGGGAAATCTCCTCCCTTGCCTCTCTAGGCCGGCGGAACACCGCCAACGCATCCTCTGCCCGGCGCAACCTGCAGTGGTCCGCCTGCGGAAATCCGCCGCCGGATGCGGCATCCGGCGCATGTCCGCCGAAGCCTTTGCACCCCGGTTGAACGGCGCGCCGTCCAGACGCTACACAAGAGGAAAAGGCGCGGCACATAAAAGGCCGCCATCCCCGAGCAGGAGCATCGCGTGAGCGTGCCGCATCAAGACATCAAACCCCGTGGCGGCGCCCCCGCCGCCAGCGTGAAGCCGTTCCAGATCCGCGGCCGCTACTTCACCGCCGTGGCTCTGCGCCCCGAAGAGGGGCCGCTGGACCAGGCCTTCTACGCAGCCCTCGATGCGCAGCTGCGCTGGAGCCCGCATTTCTTTGACGGCGCACCGCTGATCCTGGATCTGGCGCAGGCACCGAACCTCAGCCGACCGGCCCAGCTGCGGGCGCTGGCGGACAGCCTGCGCAGCCGCGGGCTGGCGGTTTTCGGGGTGCAGAATGCCACCGCCCTGCAGGAAGCCGCGGCTGAGGATGCCGGGCTGATCCTTCTGGCCAGCGGCAAGGATGCGCCGCTGAACACCGGCCCCGGGCTGCGCAAGGATATTCCCAAGAAGCTGCGCCCGCCGGAAAACCGCCTGATCACCGAGCCGGTGCGCTCGGGCCAGTCGGTGGTGGCCGAGGGCGGCGATCTGATTGTGGTGGGGCCTGTCAGCTCCGGCGCCGAGCTGATCGCGCGCGGCAGCATTCATGTCTACGGCCCCATGCGGGGCCGTGCCATGGCCGGGGCAGAAGGCGATGAGAGCGCCCGCATTTTCTGCCGCAGCCTGAAGGCGGAGCTGCTGGCGGTCGCAGGGCTCTACCGGACAAGCGAGACTTTGGAGCCCGGACTGCAGGGACGCCCGGCGCAGGTGTTCCTGCGTGACGAGCGGCTGTGCGTCGAGGCAATGGACTAGGAAAGGCAGGGCAATGAGCAAGGACCTGATACCGGAAGCGCCGCTGGGCAAGGTGATTGTCGTCACCTCCGGCAAAGGCGGCGTCGGCAAGACAACAACTTCCGCGGCGGTGGGTGCCGAACTGGCCCGGCGCGGCCATAAGACGGTGGTGATCGATTTCGACGTCGGCCTGCGCAACCTCGACATGATCATGGGCTGCGAGCGGCGGGTGGTCTTCGACTTCATCAACGTCATTCAGGGCGATGCCAAGCTGAAGCAGGCGCTGATCCGCGACCGGCGGCTGGAGACATTGTCGGTGCTGCCCACCTCGCAGACCCGCGACAAGGATGCGCTGACCCGCGAAGGTGTGGAGAAAGTGCTGGAAGAGCTGCGCCAGGACTTCGACTACATCATCTGCGACAGCCCGGCCGGGATCGAGCGCGGCGCGCAGATGGCGATGTATTTTGCCGATGAGGCGATTGTTGTGACCAACCCCGAGGTCTCCTCGGTCCGCGACAGCGACCGGGTGCTGGGCCTTCTGAACAGCATCACCGAACGCGCCGGAAAAGAAGGCGCCGAGCCGGTGAAGGCGCAGGTGCTGATCACCCGCCACAACAAGGCCCGGATCGACAGCGGCGAGATGATGCCGGTGGAGGATGTGCTGGAGATCCTCGCGGTTCCCCTGCTGGGCATCATTCCCGAAAGCGCTGCGGTTCTGCGCGCCTCCAATCTTGGCGTGCCGGTGGTGCTGGATGAGCCCTCCGCTGCCGGCACCGCATACGAGGATGCAGCGGGCCGGCTGATCGGCGAGCAGATCGAAATGCGCATTGCCGCCGACCGGCGCCCCGGCCTGCTGCAGCGCCTGTTCGGAAGGACCGCGTGAGCATGTTCGGCTTTTCCCTCCGCCCCCGCAAAGCCTCGGCCAGCACGGCCAAGGAACGCCTGCAGATCCTGCTGGCGCATGAGCGCAGCGGCGGCACCCGCCCCGACTGCCTGCCGCAATTGCAGCGCGACATCCTGGAGGTGATCCGGCGGCATATGCAGATCGGCGACGAAGCCATCGACATCCGCATGGAACGCGGCGACGAGCTGTCGAGCCTGGAGATCAACATCGAATTCCCGGGGAAGCTGGGAATGAACTAGGGCCGGGGCCCTAGGGGCGCCCCCCTGGGAGCCGGCGGCGGGAGGCGCGCAGTTCCGGCAACTGCTCCCGCCCGCCGCCGGTACCTTTGAAAAGGCACCGCGCCCGTTGGGCCGGACGCCGCGCAGGGCGCGGCGCGGTGCCGCCGGCGGCAGGCTTCCCGCGGAATCTCCGGCTGCAGCCCGGCTTTGCGCTTGAGCCTGCGCGCCACAGGCCCCATATCTGCCTCATGCTGCGTTTGACACCGATCCTGCTGGCAATAGCCTATGGCCTGGTCATGTACCGGATTTCCGTCTGGCGCACGCACCGCGAGCTGGATCAGCGCTCGACCGAACTGGCGGACCCAAAGCTGAAGAAGCTGACCGACCGGCTGGCCGCGGCGCTGAACATCGCACGCATCCCCGTGCATATCTACGAGGTCGACCCGGTCAACGGGCTGGCCGCCCCTGACGGGCGGATCTTCATCACCCGCGGCTTTTACCGCAAGTACCAGAACGGCGAGGTGAGCGCTGAGGAAATGGCGTCGGTGATCGCCCATGAGCTGGGGCATGTGGCGCTGGGGCACGCCCGGAAGCGGATGATCGACTTCTCCGGCCAGAACGCGCTGCGCACCGCGCTGATGATGATCCTGGGCCGCTATATTCCCATTGTGGGGCCGTGGATTGCCGGCGTGCTGACCAATCTGATTGCGGCGCGCCTGTCGCGCGGGGACGAATATGAGGCGGATGAATATGCCGCAGCGCTGCTGACCAAGGCAGGCATCGGGCTGGCGCCGCAAAAGAGCCTGTTTGCCAAGCTGGAAGAGCTGACCCAGCAAAGGGCCGGCATGGCGCCTGCCTGGCTGATGAGCCACCCCAAGACCGAAGAACGGATCGAGGCGCTGGAGCGGCTGGAAGACAAATGGGCGAAGGGCTGAGAGCCTGGCGGATTTGAGGGGCCTGCCCCTCAAACTCCCCGGAGTATTTTCACAAAGAAGAAGACAAAGCTTTCGCCAGGCGCGGCAGCCGGGCCTTTTTCAGCAGCGGGCGGATCTCCCAGCCGCCGCCGGAGAGGCGGTTGGCCTCTGCCAGAACCCGGCTGCCCAGTGCTTCCATCCCTGCGCTGTCATCCAGCCAGAAGCGGTAGAGCAGCTCATCCGGGCCAAGGCGCTCCAGCCCTTCCTCGGCCAGGGTGTGGCGGGGGAAGTCTTTGTTATTGACTGTCACGATGCCGTCGGCGTGGCCGGTGATGGCGGCAGCCAGCACATGGGTATCGGCGCTGTCGGGCAGCCAGAGGCGGGCCTCGGTGCCCGGTGCCGGGGGCACTTCGGACTGCGGCCAGCCGGCGCGGACCAGGGCAATCTCTGCCTTGGCCTGGGCGGCGCCTTCGGGGCCGAGTTTCAGGGCCGCGCGCTCCCATTCACCCAGGATGCGGGCGGACCAGAGCGGGGTGAAATGCCCCAGCCCTGCCGCGCCAAGCAGCATCTCTCGCATCACCGTTGGATAGAGTACGCAGGTATCGAGAAGAAGTTTCACCGGGCTCAGTCCAGCCGGAAGAAGACAGCCTTGAGATAGCCGCTTTCGGCCAGCTGAGGCAGCTGCGGATGATCGGGGCCTGCGTATCCGGTGTGGATCAGCGTGCCGCGGCGGCCGGATTTGCCGATGCCGCGGGCCGAAGCATTGCGGAACTTGGCCAGGTCTGCCGCGTGCGAGCAGGAGCAGAGGCCCAGGTAGCCGCCGGGTTTGACCAGCGGAGCGGCCAGTTTGGCAACGCGCTCATAGGCGCGAAGGCCTGCCTCCAGCGCCTGTTTTGAGGGGGCAAAGGCCGGCGGATCGCAGATCACCACGTCATAGCTCTCGCCTTCTTCCTTGAGGGCGGCCAGCACATCGAAGGCGTCGCCCTGGCGGGCCGTGAATCTGTCCTTGAAGCCGCTGGCTTCTGCGCCCTGGGCGGCCAGTTCCAGCGCCGCTGCGGAACCGTCGACGCAGGTGGCTGCCCCTGCCCCGCCGGCCAGCATCGCCAGGCCAAAGCCGCCAACGTGAGAGAACACATCCAGCACTTTGGCGCCGGGCGCGGTGAGGCGGGCGGCGAAAGCGTGGTTTTCGCGCTGGTCGAAGAACAACCCGGTTTTCTGGCCGCCGGTGAGGTCGGCCATATAGGTGGCGCCGTTCATCAGCACCTGAACCGGTGCAGAGGGAGCCTCGCCCAGCAGAGTCTGATTGACGTCATCCAGCCCTTCCAGGCTGCGGGTGCGGCCGGAAGCGTTCTTCAGGATCACTTCCGCGCCGGTCACTTCGGCCAGGGCGGCGGTGAGCGCATCCAGATGCGCCTCGGCCCAGGCAGCGTTGGGCTGCACCACGCATGCCGCACCGAAGCGGTCGATCACCACGCCGGGCAAACCGTCGGATTCCGCATGAACCAGCCGGTAGAACGGCGCATCGTACAAGCGCTCGCGCATCTCCAGCGCGCGGGACAGGCGGGCCGCGAACCAGGCCTGATTGATCCCAGCGTCCGGATCACGGTCCAGCATCCGGGCAATGATCTTGCTTTCGGGATTGACCGACACCAGCCCCAGGGGCCGTTGCGCCTCGTCCTCCAGCACCGCCAGGGTGCCCGGCGCCAGTTTTCGGGTGCGGCGGTCGGTGACCAGCTCATTGGCATAAACCCAAGGGAACCCGTGCCGGATGGCGCGGGCATTGGACTTGGGCTTCATTTTCACACGGGGGCGCTGCGGCGCTTCAGGGGAGGCTGTCATGGCCCCCTCTTATCCGTAAGCCCGCAACAGGAAAAGGGGCCGCCTGGCCCCTCTTTGCAAGAAGTTTTCCGCTGCCTGCCCGTTTACTGGAACGCCTGCAGCAGGCCCAGGCGGGGGTTCTGGTAGCTGCCGGGCTTGGTCAGTTCCTGGCGGATCACACTGGCCAGATGGCCGGTGATGCGCACTTTCTGGGTCTGGCCGCGTGTCATTGCCTCAAGCGCACGGGCGCCGCCAAAGGCCTTGAGGTCGGCCTCGACCACCTTCTCCGGACGCAAAAGCGTGCCGGTGGCCGGGTCGGTCAGGCGCATTTTGAAGGTAATCGCGTGAATACCGCCAGTGGTGTAGCGGGCCTTTTGGGTCAGGGCGTGGAAGCGCTGCACCTCCACATGCAAAGCGGCTTCGATCGGCCCTTCCAGGCTAGCGCTGCCGGCCTCCATCGCACGCTGCACGATGGCCTGCACCTGGACGTAGCGGTCGCCGAAGGGGTCTTCGCGCCAGACAATGTCGCCCTTGGGCAAATAGCTGTTGGTCTCGGACACAGTCAGCGTGCGGGGCACTTCAACCGTGACGCTGCTCACCCGCAGGGCCGGCAGCGGGTCGATCTGCGGCAGGGATTCATAGCCCTCGGGCACTTGCACGGCCGCGTCGGGGGTCGCCTCGAACGGCAGGTTCCGCGACGGCACATCAACCGACGCACAGGCGGAAACCATCAGGCCGAGGGAAACAAGAGCGAGGCTGCGGAAGATGTTCATGGGGCTTCTCCTTACCATTCTTCAGCCGCTGCCGGTGAGGGTCCGGTGGCGGGGACAAGGGTAAGGTGCCGCTCAATCGGGGCGGAATTGGGACAATTTGCGTCCAATTTAGCGAAAAATTAACGAATGTTTATGGCCGGGTAACTATTTGCTCCGGCCATATACGCCGCCATCACTCAGCGCTCGCGCGACCTCCAGCCGCCGCGGCGGCGCGGTTTTTCAGCGCCTTCCAGCCCGTCGCGCAGAACCGCCGTCATCGGATGCTCCGGCTGGCCATTGCCGTACATTTCCAGCAATGCCTGGATATCCGCACGGCTGTCGCGCGCCGCGTCCATGCCCAGCGCCCAGTCAAAGAAGATGCTGCGGCATTGCGCATCCGTGATGCCGTCGATCCGGTAGGATTCGTAAATCAGACCGCGCGGGTCCTGTTCAGTGCTGCCCTTCATCCGCCTCATCCCTTTCCAAGGCCTCTGCAATGATCGCGGCGCAGCGCGTGTAGCGGGCCTGCAGCTCCTGCTCCAGCGCGTCCAGCCGGGCATATCCGGTGGTGCGGCAGAGGAACTGCGCCCCGCCCTCCCCGATCCTGTCCGCCTCGATGGCCTTGCCGGAGAGCAGCCGCGCGGCGCTTTGCACGGACCAGAATAAGCGGTAACTGGCCTGCAGGTATTCTGCGTCAGCGTCACTCAGCCATCCGGCAGCGACAGCACCGCGCAGGCCTGCGGCCACATCGCGGGCCACCGAGCCGGAGGTCAGTGCGCCGGCTTGCGAGATCAGCTCGATGTCCATCATCCGCCCGGGCCCGTTCTTGGCATCCCACACGCCAGAGGGCGCTTTGGCCGCTGACAGCCGCGCCCGCATCTCAGAAACCTCCGCCAGCACCTTGCCCCGCTCCCTCGGCTGGCGCAGGAAACCGGCACGGAAATCTTCGATCTCAGCGGCCAGGGAGGCCTCGCCCGCAACCACCCGGGCGCGGGTCAGCGCCAGATGCTCCCATACCCAGGCCTCGTTCTGCTGGTACTGGGTGAAGCCCTTGAGGCTGACCGCCACCGGGCCTTGTGTGCCCGAGGGGCGCAGGCGCATGTCGACCTCATACAGCCGCCCCTGTGCCATCGGTGCGGACAGCGCGGTGACAAAGGCTTGGGTAAGCCGCGCAAAGTACGGCCGCGTGGCCAGCGGCCGCTTGCCCTCGGACATTTCAGCCTCGCCCGGATCATAGATCACGATCACGTCAAGGTCTGATTGCGAGTTGATCTGCCCTGCCCCCAGCGATCCCATTGCCAGAACGGCAGCCCCCCGGCCCGGCGGCGGGCCGTGCTTACGGGCAAACTGCGCCACCACCTCAGGCGAGAGGCAGGCAATCACAACTTCTGCCAGTTCGGCATATTGCGCCCCGGCCCGGTGCCCGTCGGTCAGGCCGCGCAGATGATGCACGCCGATGCGGAAGTGCCACTCCTTGCACCAGCGGCGGGCAGCGTCGAGCCTGGCCTCATAATCGCTCTCCTGCGCCAGCCGGTGCTTCAAATCGGCAAGCAGCCGGGCCCGGCTCGGCCAGTCGTCAAAGAACGATCCGCCGATCACCGCATCAAACACCGAGGAATTGCGCGACAGGAAGCTGGCCAGCTCCTGCGAAGTGCCGGCGATGTCGACGAGCAGGTCGATCAGATGCGGATTGGCTCCGAACAGCGAAAACAGCTGCACCCCGCCCGGCAGGCCCGCAAGGAAACCGTCCAGCGCCACCAGCGTCTCAGCCGGCTTGGCGGTTTTGGCAACGCGGGCCAGCAGCTCCGGCTTGAGACGTTCGAAGATCCGCGCACCGCGGCTTGAGCGCAGCGCCGGATAGGTTGGCCAGCGGGCAATAATGGCACCGTCCAGCTCAGCGGTGTCATCGGGTATCGGCGCAGGCCCGCCGCCCGGGGCAAAAAAGCCTTCGGTCAGCTCATGCACTTCTTCCAGCCGGGTTTCGATCTCTGCCAGCAATTGATCCGGGTCCCGGTCCATCAGGCAAGCCACCCGGGCGATGCCGTCCTCGGACTTCGGCATCCGGTGTGTTTGGGCGTCATGCACCATCTGAATGCGGTGCTCGACCTCACGGTGGGCGCGGTAATGCGCGCTGAGTTCTTCGGCCGCGCCCTGCGGCACCCAGCCCTTTTCTGCCAGCGCCGCCAGCCCTTCGACGGTTCCGCGCAAGCGCAGGCTCTCGTCGCGCCCGCCTGCGATCAACTGCCGGGTCTGGGTAAAGAACTCGATCTCCCGGATGCCGCCGCGGCCCAGCTTCATATCGTGTCCGGGCACACACAGGGCGCCGCCGGTGCCCTTGTTCTCGCGAATGCGCAGACGGATGTCATGAGCGTCCTGGATGGCAGCAAAGTCCAAGTGCCGCCGCCAGACGAATGGGCGCAGGTTTTTCAGGAACTTCTCCCCCGCGGCAATGTCGCCGGCGCAGGGCCGCGCCTTGATATAGGCTGCCCGTTCCCAAGTGCGGCCCAGGCTTTCGTAGTAGCGTTCAGCCGCTTCCATCGCCAGGCAAACCGGGGTCACCGCCGGATCGGGCCGCAGCCGCAGGTCGGTGCGGAACACATAGCCGTCGCCGGTGCGGTCGTTCAGCACCGCGCTCATATTCTTGGTGGCGCGCACCATGCCCTGGCGCGCTTCATAGAAATCGTCCGGATCGAACCGGGTTTCATCAAACAGGCAGATCAGGTCTATGTCCGAGCTGTAGTTCAGCTCATGCGCGCCCATCTTGCCCATCGCAAGAATGGTCAGCCCTCCGGCGGTCTCCACATCATCATCAGTCAGGCCCGGCAGTTTCTTGCGGCGGATCAGAGCGGCAATTTCCGCCTTTACCGCCACATCAGCGCAAAGCGCACCGAAATCGGTGAGCGCGCCGGTCACCTGCTCCAGGCTCCAGCCGCCGGACAGATCGCAAAGCGCCGTCAGCAGCGCCACCCGCCGCTTGGCCTGGCGCAGCCCCGGCCTCAGCTGGCTCCCTTCCAGAGCCCGGCATCCGTCAAAGACCTCTGCCAGCGCTGCCGCGGGGTCCCGCAAAGCCTCCGGCAGCCAGGCCGACTCGCGTGCGGTCAATTCCTTGAGATACGGGCTCGAGCCGCAGGCCCCCGCTACGAGGTTCGCCAGATCCCCGGAAAGCTCGGGAACCAGATCGCGCGCCTCGGCGCCGAGATCAGGGTCGAAGGGCCGGGGAATACGGGATATTTTCAGGACAGTGCTCATGTCCCGACACTGTTCCGGCGGTCCCGGCGCGTCAATGGCTCAATTGCGCACAAGCTTGACCTAAGGTCAGGAATACCCGCCTGTCTTTTACCAGCCGTTCAAATTACTGTTAACGGTACGGTTATGCTCCATCTCCGGAGCCTTGTTAAGTGTAAGTAAAGAGTGTTTTGGTCAACGGGACCGCCAGTCCGCGCCAGGCAGCCTGGAGCAGGCCGGCACAGTTCCTGAGATTGCTTCAAGATTTTTCAGCACCTGTCACTAGTTGGAGAGGAGCATAACCGCGCTTTCCTGGACTCTCAGCGGCGATACCATCTCCGAAGCAGCTGCCCGCCACGGGGCGATTTGGGATAGGCTGCGTTTCGACAGCCGGTAGTGCCGAATGGAACCGGAGCAGGCGGGCCAGTTTGAGCCTTTGCATTTCCAGACTTGCCGAACCGGCTCTGAACCTGGTGCAAATTCCACAAAGGCCCAAACGGTTCCCGGCTCCGCGTTAGAATAGCTGTGCGGCCCCCTCCGAGAGGCCGGCCAGCGCGTTGCATCCAAGCTGAGTCTCAACCTGCCTGCGCCTGCTGCCTTGCTGCCCTCCCTGCACATGCAAAGCCAGATTGGTGGAAAATTGTATGCAGTTCTGCAGCGCGGCACAGAAGCAGTCTCCCGTTCAGTAATGTCGAGCTCATTGTTCTGAGGAGTTTTGGCGCAGTTTTCCTAATGCAAATGGGGATGATCGTCGGCAACATCGAATTGTGTATTGCATCAAGCAAGCCTACAGCACGCATTTCCCGATGATGCGTCAAGCGCTCGTAAAAGCATCAGAACGAGGGTTTTACGATATTGAGCGGTGTCGACTCTGTCCGGGAATTGATGAAAAAAAGCCGTATGACACAGAAAATTCTAGTGTGGGCACTGACCACAGGCAGCTTTGTTTGGGCGATCATTGATGCTGTAGTTGGCATGGCGATGCTTCCGGAAAACGTTGAAAAACTTTGGCAAAAAACACATGGGGGGCAGCCCACTGTTGCCTTGGCTCTGTGTATTAATGTCGGTCGCTATACTGGTATGGGTTTATCGCCCGGCATTGCGTTCAATGTTTGAGAAGTCTGAGCAAAACAAACCTGTCGAAAAACACGATAGGAGTGTCCGACTTGAGAGCTCAAACAATCTTGGGGCAATAAACACTGGCGATAACGCTGCCGGTAGCCCTGTAGATCATCAAGACAGGAGCGTTCGGCTTGAGAGCTCAAGCAATAGCGGGTTGATAAATACTGGCGACGTCTATGTGAACAAACGCGTAGAAATAACGGATGACATGCTCGACATGATTGCCTCGAAATTCAACAAAAGTAACATCTTTGCCTTGGCGCGTGCAGGCACCAACTCTCGAACAACGACGCTAATGAAAGGAATCAAGTCAGGGCTTGAAGCTCGGGGGTTTGTCTTAGGGGCTGAAATGGAGTTTCCAGACTTCCCGGGACTTGAGCTCGACCAACCGATCACTATCTGCCCGAATGGCTTTCAAGGCGAAGGCTTTGGCCTTGGAGGTGGCTCTCAATTGATTATTGTAGATGCGGGCGTTCAACCGCGGTAGAAGGCCGGGAAGAGCAAAAAGTTGATAAAAGTGACCGGCCTTGGTGGCCGGTTTTTTTCTGTCAAACATGAGGCCGGGGCCATTGCCTAGGCTGCCTCGGCCCGAAACCTTCAAAAACCGTAAAACACCCTTCAAACACCCTTTAAAGACCTCCGCCGCCCGGCGTTTTTTAACGGTTTGGGCGGCGGATTTCCGGCTACTGCAATTTGAAGTGTCCCAATCCCGGCGCCCTGAGAGCCGCCCCAGGCGCGCCGCAGGAGCTGCAAACACCCCCGGAAACGCCCTGAAAATCAGGCAAAATTCAAAAACGAGTTGCTGCAACGGGAAGTGTCCCGCACTGAAACGGGAAGTGTCCCTGTTAGGAGACACTTGATACTGCAGTAACTGGAAGAGACTGGATGAAGCCGGAAGAACCCGGATGGCGCTATATTAGAAAGGGCTTTCAGGTAAGTTTCAAACTAGGATGAGGCTCAGAGCGTTTGTCCTTCAATACCTGGCAATTTGGCCGATATGGCGCCTAAAGGCAAATCTGGGACATTTCCCATTGCAAACTCTCCAACACCCCTGAAAGGCCCATAAAACAGAGCTTTAACACAGGACCGGTGGCGGGCGACCTCCTGAAATCGCGCTCCCGAACTTGGAACTGGCCCCATTCTTTAGTGGACACTTCCTAGAACGGGTTTTCTGCAGGAAAAACATATATCTAAGCAAAAACAGTGACAAAAGTGGCGTTTCGAACTTGGAACTGATTTCCTGCAGAACCAGATGCTGCCTGCAGCCCTATTCTTCGTCGTTTACGGGACGTTCCTCAAGGTCGAAGACATTCACGTTTCCAAGTTCGGCGACCAAGAAGGATGTATCCAGATCACCTTCCAAGAAGGTTATTCTCTGATCGCCTCGATCGAAATCCGTAATCTCCAGAGACAACGTTGCGCGTCTTCGCACCTTTTCCTCGACCTCTGTTAATCTTCCGCCCAAATCAACGCTCTCCCGATCGGCACCGTCCCAAACCGAAAAATTCATTTCGACTGGGATGTTGACGGAAAGTACCAGCGGCACACTAAGCACAACCTTAATCGGCTCATCGTCCTTCGGAGAGCTTGGGGAGCCTGATCTGACTGGTCCGATTTGATTGTTAGTGCATGACTGGCCTTTGGTCCATCGAGACGACGGTTTCCGGCGCAGGCGGCCGGTATCCCAAGGCGCTGTGGGGCCGCTTAGTGTTGTAGTGTTTCCTCCAGCTTTCGATGATGATCTGAGCCTCCCTCAGCGAGTAGAAGAGTTCTCGGTTCAGCAGTTCGTCCCGGAGCCGGGCATTAAAGCTTTCGACGTATCCATTCTCCCATGGACT
>NZ_JWLD01000057.1 GCF_000813725.1 Leisingera sp. ANG-Vp | reverse complement strand
AGTCAGATCAGGCTCCCCAGAACCGCTTGCGACCACCTACGAGGCTATCAACGTATTTGAGCTTCATAACAACCACCATGCCGAATGTCCCCAATGTGTCCCGATTTGTGTCTCAGGACAGAGGCGAAGTGACTGATGTGCTTGAAAAACATGGCTTTCAAGGGCCAGTGATGGTGCGGTCGAGAAGACTCGAACTTCCACTCCGGTTAAGGAACAGCGACCTCAACGCTGCGCGTCTACCAATTCCGCCACGACCGCACTGTCTTAGGCTTGGTGTAGGGGCATATAGACCAGCCCGGATGTGATGTGAAGCCGAAAATCGCCTTTTTTGAACAGAATGTTTGCAGCCTTGGCACAGTCCGCCTAAGCGCTGGAAAACAGCCGGATAATCCGGCTGCTTCCCTATGCGTGCTCTGCAATAGGGCGGCTCAGTTGCCTTGAGCTGCGATCTGGCGGCGCAGGACCATGTCGCCCGACATCTGGTCATAATAGGCCGGGAACTGATCGTGGTTCACCGAGGCCGCCAGGTCCTGCACATCGCGGCGCACCTGCTTGGCCAGCTGGTGCAGGGTCATGCCCGGCTCCTGCAGCCGTGACAGCAGCGCCCGGGTGAAAACCGAGTTCGGATTGGCGTCCACATCCGACAACCGGTCCAGCGCCGTCTGGCCGGCACCAGCGGAATAGAGGATGAAAGCACCTTCCGGCGGCTCCATCCGCACCAGGCCGCGGGTGCCGCCGACCGAGCGCTGGCCGTCCTGCGGGAAGGGATTGTTGCGGCAGGCGTCCAGGATCATGATTGTCGAGCGCGCGCCCTTGCGCTGGAAGGTGTCCAGCACCCGCGCTGCCGGAATGCTCTCGCCGGTCAGGTAGCTCTCGTCGCCGAAGTTCACCATCGGCACATCCGAAGGCAGCAAGTAATTGCGCCCGTCAACCTCCACCCCGTGTCCGGCAAAGTAGAACAGCACCTCATCGCCCGGCTTGATCTGGTTGGCAAAAGTTGAAACCGCGCCGTTGATGTCGCGGCGGCTGGCGTCATAAAGCGTGGTCACTTCGAAACCCAGCCCCGCCAAAGTGTTGCTGACGGCCTGCGCATCATTGCGGGCCTTTTGCAGCGCTGCGAGGTTCTGGTAGCCGTCTACGCCGATCACCAGCGCCCGGCGGCTGATCAGCGGCGCAGCGGCGTCATTCTGCTGCAGCAGCACTGGCGTGGCGGCTGCTGCCGTGCCGTTTTGCAGGATGACCGCCCCGTTTTGCATTTGCCCCTGCCCCTGCACCGACGCCATCACCTGGCCTTGCGGAACGAATTGCCCTTGCTGCGGCACCTGAACCTGCTGCCCGTACTGGCCTTGCGGCAGATACTGCCCTTGCTGGCCCTGCTGCACATACTGCCCCTGCTGGCCTTGATACTGCGGCTGCTGCGGAATGCCATAGGTCTGGGTGGTCGCGGCGAAGCCCAGCTGCTGCTGGCCATACTGAGGCTGCTGAGCGCCTTGCCCGTATTGCTGCGGCACGCCGTAGGTGCCCGCATTGGCTCCGGCCATGGTTGTATTGGGCAATGGATACTGCGGCTGCTGCGGCTGAGGCGCCAGCCGCTCGGCCAGGTAGATCTTCAAAAGCCCCCGCGGCCCGTCGGGATGCGCCATCGCCTGCTGGGTGGCCAGATAGCCGCTGGCCTGGGCCCGCTGGAAAGAACCGATCAGCAGATCCCGTTCAAAATCATTGAGCTGCCCGGTCACCGGATACCCCAGATAGGCCTGATAGCCGGAAATCGCCTGGCGCGATTTCCGGCCCAGCTGGCCATCCACCGTTCCTGCCGGGAATCCGAAGTAATTCAGCGACTGCTGGATCTGGCGGCCTTCCTGGGTGGAAGGCAGCCGGGAGCGCCGGGTCGACTTGTTTCCAGAGCGGCGCTGCTGGTTCTTGCCGATGGCCCCGCCGATAATCCCGCCGATGATGGCACCAGCCGCGAAGTCGCCTGCATCCGCCGCAACGCGGGACGCCGGCGTCAGCGCCACAGACAGACTGATGGCGAATGTGGAAAGCAGCTTGAACCGCATATGAACCCCCTAAAATGCACTTCGTGATTGCATTGAGTGTAGCCAGGAAAACATCCCGTCAAATACCGGAATTCAGCACTAAAACGTAAAAAATCAGCCAAAGCTGCCAGCTTGCATCACAATTTTAACTACTTCTCCGGTGCTGCGGGCGAGGCCGGACAAAAGCATGGCCGGCAATACCGCCGGCCATGCTGCTGCGTTCGAAAGGAAAAGGTTAGCCTTACTCGGACCCGAAGGAAGGCAGCGAGAAGCCGCCGCCGGAAGCCTGAACCGGCTGCACCCGGCCGCCCGCCAGCCTGGCTGAGGCTGCTTTGATCAGATCCGCCCGCCCGGGCTGGCCGGGGGCAAAGACAGGCTGCGTGCCGCTGTCCAGAGATGCCACAGCCATGCCGTACCAATCCTGTGCCTTGTCAGCCGTGACCGGCACCCCGTACCCCAGCGCCAGATGGTGGCCGATCAGCTCTGCGTAGGGACGCTTGCCGGTTCCGGTCAGGATCAGCGCGGCCCCCAGCGCCACATCCATGTCGTCGCGGCGGTAGCCGGAGAACAGGCAGATCCCGGCCGTATTCGAAAGCTGCTCAAGCGACATGCCGGACTGCAGCACGAATTTCTGCACGTCGCCCATCACCTCACCGCTGCCCGCGGTGCCGAGTTTGGCCAGGAACGGCTGCACGGCCGGTCCGAAAGCATCGCACTGGCTGTCGATCTGCGCCTGAGACACCCCCTGCACCTTGCTGGCGCGGGTTTCACCCGAGTTGATCGCATACGAGCGGGCCAGGCAGAACTGCTCGCCCAGCGCCAGCTCCGGGTCGGTCAGGTTCTCGACAGTCATGTAGCCGCCATTGGAGCTGGTCAGCAGGCTCAGCTTGCTGCAGTAGCTGGTGAGCGAGGCATTCTGCTCGGGCTGGTCGAACAGGGTGATGCCGCCGAGCCCGGCGCTCTCCTGTCCGGCAAAGGCCATAACCGTGCTGCGGTTCTGCTGAGACGCCTGCACCGGCGCCTCAGAGCCGGTGTCCACCATCCGGCAGGTGCCCTGATGGCAGGCAAAGCTGGCAGGCGTCACGCCGCGGGCCAGAAAGTCATTGCGCTGATACCCCTGCGGGGTGGACGCAAAGACCATCACCGAGCAATTCGATGCCCCGCACCAGAACGAGCTGCCGGAGACGGAAGTATCCAGCACATAATCGTTGCGGCCGTCGCCGTTCAGATCTGCCAGCTGCATGAATCCGGTGCGCTGCAGCAGCTGCTCGCCAGTAGGTTCAGAGCTTGCAGCAATTTCGTCCACTGCGTGGCTGACCTCAGGCGGCAGCCCGCCATAACCGCCGCCGCTGTAACCGCCGCCCGCTGTTCTGACGCCTGCCGCCTCATCCCGCCAGGTATGCAGCACGCCGCGCACGCCGTTCGGCCCTTGCATCGCCTTGATAACCTGCGGGCCTCCGACTTGCGCCCGGTTGTAGGAACTGACCAGGAAGTTGCGCTCATAAGGCGCCAGATGGCCGGTGGCCGGATAACCCATGTGGATCTGATACTGGGTAATGGCTGCGCGCGAACGCCGGCCCAGCACCCCGTCCGGCGATCCGGCGTTGAACCCGAAGTAATTCAGCGCCACCTGGGTCTCGCGGTTTTCAGCGCGGGTGGCGGAATAAACCGGCGCCCTGCGGTACGTAGTGCCCGCGCGCTGGCGCTGCTTGTTCCTGTGGACTTCGTTGACAATGACACCGCCGATCACGGCGCCTGCAATGGCTGCTCCCAGTTCATCCGCAATGGCTGGACCAGTGGCCGAGGTGGCCAGAAATACGGCCGTGAAGGCCGGTTTGAGCGGCTTCGTAAACATGATACTCGCCCCCTATGGATACTCGCTACGGAATCAGGATACTCCACAGGCAGCGCTGGCACCTAGGGAATTTGCGGTGATTTTCCCCGCAAAGCTCCCGCAAAAGGATGGAAAAGGACAACAATGGCCATGGTTGAGTGGATCACATCGGACGGTCTTGTTGAGTATGATCAAGCGGTTGCCTTCATGGAGGAGCGCGCCGCAGCGATTGCGGCAGGCACTGCGCAAGAGTGCATCTGGCTCTGCGAACATCCGCCGCTTTATACGGCTGGCACCTCTGCCAAGCGCGAGGATCTGACCGACCCGGAGCGTTTTCCTGTCTACGAGAGCAAGCGCGGCGGCCAGTACACCTACCACGGTCCGGGCCAGCGGGTGGTCTATGTGATGCTGAACGTGGGCCGGCGCGGCCATGACGTGCGCCGCTTTGTGCAGCAGCTGGAAACCTGGGTGATCGCAGCGCTGGATGAATTCAACGTGCAGGGCCATATCCGCGATGGCCGCGTGGGCGTCTGGGTCGAGCGCCCGGAAAAAGCGCGCACTGTTTCGGGCGGCCTTGCCGAAGACAAGATTGCCGCCATCGGCATCCGCCTGCGCAAATGGGTTAGCTTTCACGGCATCTCGATCAACGTCGAGCCGGATTTGGAGCACTTCAACGGCATTGTCCCTTGCGGCATCACCGAATACGGCGTCACCAGCCTGGTCGACCTGGGGCTGCCCGTTACCATGGCGGATGTCGATGTGGCGCTGAAACGCACCTTTGATCAGGTGTTTGAGGGCTGACTCAGCGCTGCGCGGCGGCAGTGGTGTCCTGCAGCGTGGTCAGCACCAGCTCCGGAAAGGTGTAAAACAGCAGCGCACCCGCCTCCTGGCTGACACAGAGCTGGGCATTGCCGATGCCCTTCAGCGCCTCGCGGATCGACGGCAAGGGGGCTACCCGGTCTTCGCCGCCGTGCACAAACACCGCCCGCGTGTCCCGTGCCAGAGTAATTTTCTGCACTCCCTGCCGCATCATCTGCACATCAGCCACAAAGCCAGCCCCGCCCTGCTGCAGAAACAGCCCCTGACTGTGCTTTAACAGCGGCAGCAGGTCCATGGCGCTCAGCCTTTCGCGCTCCCGGCTGCCACGGGCGGATTGAATCTTCAGCAGCTTCTCATGGCCGTACCAATGCAAGGCGGCAGACCAGCCCTTCATCAGCGCAGGCAGCATCCATCTGGCGCGGGCAGCACAGAATGCAACCAGCCAGGCATAGCCTGTAAGGCTGGAAAACTGCCGGGGCGAATTAATCGTGTAGTTCGACGCCACCGCCACCAGCCCCGACACCCGGCTGTGCAACCGGTTGGCCGCCAGGCTGCCGTAGGGCGCACCGCCGCGGTGGCTGAGCAGCACCGGCCGCTGCAGGTTCTCGCGGGCAATGAGCGCGTCAAGCTGCCGGACGAAAACATCCGCGGGGTCCTGGCCGCGTTGCAGCGGTGAGGAGCCCCCGTAACCTGCCCGCATCGGCGCATAAACCCGGAAACCCAGCGTCCTGAGCTGCGGCTGCAGGCGCTGCAGCGGCGCAATTCCGTCCAGCAGCCCGTGCAGGTAAATTACCGGCTGCCCGGTATCTCCGCCAAGCCGGAAGTACTGGACCCTGTTGCCGTTCGCGTCCTGGAACTCATCCGCAGGCGGCAGCATCTCGCCGCGGGAGATTTTCAGGTCCCGGGTCCGCTCCTCTATCAAAAAAGCCGCCAGCCGGATTAGTTCGGCGATGCCTGGCGCCCCGGCGCGGGCGGCAATCGGCCCGAGCGCTGCTGCCGTGCCTCGGCCGGTTCCAGTGAGCAGAGCCTCAAGCGGCTTCAGATCCGCCGCCTGCAGCCCGAAGGCCGCAGCCAGCGGCGCAGCTGCGTCACAGTTCCATTCCACATCAAGGCGCTCGGCCATCACCACTGCCGCCGCGCCATCGGCCCCGTCCAGCCAGACCGGACGGCACAGGAATCTCTCTCCCGGTCGGCCGGTTTCAAGAACCAGGACATCCTGTCCCGACACCGCCCCTTGCCGCGCCTGTTCCAGAAAATTGTGCCAGGACCCGGCAGCAGCGGCCGTCAGTCCCATCGCCGCCGGCAGATCGGCGCTGCCGCTCAACTGCCGTGCCGCACGCTGCGACGCATTAAACAGCCCGCCGCCCGGCCCGGCTCCGGCCAATAGCCAGAAGCGGCAGCAGTTACCGGAATAGCTGCCGGGATGCGGCTGCCCTTGCCGCTGCCATTCCTGCTCGTGGATTTCCGCCGCGCGGGCAAAATGCGCCTGCAGCACCGGAGCAGCCCGGACCCGTTCCAGCCGCCAGCGGCTGTCCACGGCCTCCGTTAAACCCTGCCCCTCCTGCAGCACGGAGGAAAACCGGTCGAACTGCTCCGGCCGGATCATCGTCTCGTAAATTGCGGCGACGACCTGATCCTGAGACAAGGCCTGCGCACGGCACAAGAGCGTCACCCCTGCCCCTCCACTATTGCATTTCCACACCGGTAAGACAGCGCGCCTTGCAAGCATACGGACAGGTCCGGGCGCTTCGGCCCGGCGGTTTCAGGCAGCCAGCCTGTAAACAGAAAATACCCGGCTGATGCCACTCTCAGCCGAGCTGGCATACGATGCCGGACCACCCCAATTCTTGGGACCCCATACGCTTGGGCGCGTGCGCCCTCTCCGAACTACAACCAATTTGGGAACCAGCTAGTCTCAAATTCAACTGGAATTCAACATTTAATTCAAATGCGCAAAATCACAGTGAAAACGCCATCAAAACTGCGGCGTTTCCAATTGTTCTGCCGTGCCGCCTGCGCCGCGGCCGGACGCAGCGCTCAGTCTGCTGCCAGCGCGGCGCGGATCTGTTCCGCCTGCTCCTTGATCAGCGCCTGATCGCCCATCTGCCCAGGCGGGCGCAGACGGTCGCCTTCGCGGCGCGGCAGCACGTGCATGTGCAAGTGAAACACTTCCTGCCCTCCGGCCGCCTCGTTGAACTGCTGCACCGTGACCCCGTCAGCGCCCAGGCCTTTGATCACTGCATGCGACAGTTTCTGCACCGTCTGCATCACCGCCGCCAGCTGCGCCGGGCTGGCATCCAGCAGATTGCGGCAGGGGGTCTTGGGAATCACCAGCAAATGGCCGTCGGCGCGCGGCATGATATCCATAAAGGCCAGTGTCTCATCATCTTCATAGACACGGGCCGAGGGGATCTCGCCGCGCAGCAGCTTGGCAAAGATATTGTCGGGATCATAAGCGGGCATGCGCCAAACCTCCTGTTTTGGTGTTGCTCCGGTTGTGCGCCCGGCCTGCGGCCAGGTCAAGCACCCGCCGCCCGCACACCGGCAATGGCATTCAAGCCCCTGCGGCAATAATTCTTGATCGAGATCAAACTCCGCCATTGAAGGCCCCGTCAGGCCGCTCTAATACTCCCAGAGAATCCAGGCCGCCCGGAGTCCGTCTCCGGGGGCCTTTCGTTATGCAGCAGGAGGCACCTAAATGGCAGACGCAGCCATTCATGGTCACGGCCACGAGGACGAGCGCTCATTCTTCCAGCGCTGGTTCATGAGCACGAACCACAAGGATATCGGCATTCTTTACCTGATCGTTTCGGCGATCGCAGGTCTCATCTCCGTTATCTTCACCGTTTACATGCGGCTGGAGCTGATGGATCCGGGCGTTCAGTACATGTGCGGCGAAGGCGCGCGTTTCTTTGCAGACGCATCGCAGCCCTGTACTCCGAACGGCCACCTCTGGAACGTGATGATCACAGCGCACGGCATCCTGATGATGTTCTTCGTGGTGATTCCGGCGCTGTTCGGCGGTTTCGGCAACTACTTCATGCCGCTGCAGATCGGTGCACCGGACATGGCGTTCCCGCGGATGAACAACCTGTCGTTCTGGATGTATGTCGCAGGCACCTCGCTGGCAGTTCTCTCGGTTGTCTCCCCGGGCGGCAACGGCCAGCTGGGCTCCGGCGTGGGCTGGGTTCTGTACCCGCCGCTGTCGGTGAAAGAGGGCGGCTACTCGATGGACCTGGCAATCTTTGCCGTGCACGTCTCGGGCGCCTCCTCGATCCTGGGCGCGATCAACATGATCACCACCTTCCTGAACATGCGCGCGCCGGGCATGACCCTGTTCAAAGTGCCGCTGTTCTCCTGGTCGATCTTCGTCACCTCCTGGCTGATCCTGCTGAGCTTGCCGGTTCTGGCCGGCGCCATCACCATGCTGCTGATGGACCGCAACTTCGGCTTCACCTTCTTTGATGCAGCCGGCGGCGGCGACCCGATCCTGTACCAGCACATCCTGTGGTTCTTCGGCCACCCGGAAGTGTACATCGTGATCCTGCCGGGCTTCGGCATCATCAGCCACGTCATCGCCACCTTCGCGCGCAAGCCGGTCTTCGGCTACCTGCCGATGGTCTGGGCGATCATCGCGATTGGTGTTCTGGGCTTCGTCGTCTGGGCGCACCACATGTACACCGTCGGCATGTCGCTGAACCAGCAGGCCTACTTCATGCTGGCCACCATGGTGATCGCGGTGCCCACCGGTGTTAAGGTGTTCTCCTGGATCGCCACCATGTGGGGCGGCTCCATCGAGTTCAAAGCTCCGATGATGTTTGCCTTCGGCTTCCTGTTCCTGTTCACCGTCGGCGGTGTGACCGGTGTGGTGCTGTCGCAGGCCTCTGTGGACCGTGCCTATCACGACACCTACTACGTTGTGGCGCACTTCCACTACGTGATGTCGCTGGGTGCCGTCTTTGCGATCTTTGCAGGCATCTACTTCTACTTCGGCAAGATGACCGGCCGTCAGTACAACGAGCTGGGCGCCCAGATCCACTTCTGGCTGTTCTTCATCGGCGCCAACCTGACCTTCTTCCCGCAGCACTTCCTGGGCCGCCAGGGCATGCCGCGCCGGTACATCGACTACCCGGAAGGTTTCGCCTACTGGAACAAGATCTCCTCTTACGGCGCGTTCATCTCCTTCGCTTCGTTCCTGCTGTTCTTCGGCGTGGTGATCTACTCGCTGCTGCGCGGCGCCCGCGTCACCCAGAACAACTACTGGAACGAATACGCGGACACCCTGGAGTGGACCCTGCCCTCTCCGCCGCCGGAGCATACCTTCGAAATCCTGCCCAAGCAGGAAGAATGGGACCGCTCGCATTCGCACTAAGCGGCTGAGATCCTGAAATCACCGAAAGGCCCCGGGCAGATGTCCCGGGGCCTTTTTCATTGCCTCTTGCCGCGATAGTAAACCGCAGTGGAAATCTGCCGTCTCCGGCACATCATTTAAGTAAGTTACCGAAACCGCTGCAGGCTGCATGTCATGCCCTACAATTGGACCCGGCCGCGAAAAGGCGCCGAACGCGAGCTGCACCTCTGGCCGCATCAGTCACTGCGGCCCCGGGGCTATGTGCGCTTTCTGGGGCTGACCGCGGCGCTGATCTGCGTGCCGCTGGTACCGCTTCTGGGCTCCTTCCTCTTGTGGGGACTGCTGCCGTTCCTGCTGCTGACCCTGTTCGGGATGAAATACGCGCTCGACCGCAGCCGCCGCGACCACCAGATCCTTGAGGTTCTGACCATCGGCCCCGAAAATGCCCGGCTTGAGCGGATCAACCCGGACGGCCGCCGCCAGAGCTGGCATTGCAACCGCTACTGGACCCGGGTCGAAATGCACGATCACGACGGACCAGTGCCGCACTATGTCACCCTGCAGGGCGGCGGCCGCGAAGTGGAGATCGGCGCGTTCCTTTCGGAAGACGAACGGGTGGCTTTATACGGCGACCTCAAGACCGCCCTCTCCAGCGGCCCGGCCCGCTAAAAAAGAAGGCCCGGAAACCCGGGCCCTTTTTTTCTTTCTGGTCTGAAATACCCCCGCCGGAGGCAGCGCGCCAGCGCGGTACAAAACCCGCCGGCCGTGGATCAGCAGTCGCCCTTGCTGCAGAGCTGATCCTTCACCATCGGACCGGCTTTGCCGAAGTCCATCTGACCGGTGTATTTCGCCTTCAAAGCGCCCATCACCTTGCCCATATCGCGAATCGATTCGGCGCCTGTCTCGGAGACGGCAGCCTTGATCGCCTCGGCCACTTCCCCGTCGCTCAGCTGCTGCGGAAGGAACTCTTCGATGATGGAGATCTCGCCCAATTCCTGTTCCGCCAGATCCAGCCGCCCGCCTTCCTCATAGGCGCGGGCGCTTTCATTGCGCTGCTTGGTCATCTTGCCAAGGATGGCAAGGATTTCAGCGTCCCCGATGCTGCTTTCCTCGCCATCGGCGCGGGCCGCGATCTCGCGGTCCTTGATCGCCGCGTTGATCAGCCGCAGGGTGGCCAGCCGGTCGGCGGCCTTGTCTTTCATCGCTTGCTTCAGGGCCTGATTGACCCGGGTGCGCGTATCCATGTGCAAAAGCATCCTCGTGGTTGCCGGACACCGATGGTTATCCAAAATGCGGCACCTGCGCAAGTTTACAGTAATTTTCCGGGTTCTGCCCCGGCGGCGCCCCGCCGCCGCCTTGCAGGCTTGACCCGCATGGGCGCTCCCCTTACAAGCCCATGAATTTATCCCGCATGGAGACTCGCGCAATGGCCGCTTCCGCCCCGACCAAGCCCACAGCCTGCCTGGCGCTCGCCGATGGCACCGTCTTTTACGGCACCGGTTTCGGCGCCACCGGCGATACCGTGGCCGAGCTCTGCTTCAACACCGCGATGACCGGCTACCAGGAGATCATGACCGACCCCTCCTACGCCGGCCAGATCGTCACCTTCACCTTCCCCCATATCGGCAACACCGGCGTCACCCCTGAGGATGACGAGACCGGCGACCCGGTCGCGGCCGGCATGGTGGTGAAATGGGATCCGACCCTGGCCTCCAACTGGCGCGCCACCGAAGAGCTGAAGGATTGGCTCACCCGCACCGGCCGCATCGCCATCGGCGGCGTCGACACCCGCCGCCTGACCCGCGCCATCCGCCAGCAGGGCGCGCCGCATGTGGCCCTGGCACACGATCCCGAGGGCAACTTCGACGTCGAGGCACTGGTCGCCAAGGCGCGCGAGTGGTCCGGCCTGGTCGGCCTGGATCTCGCCAAGGACGTGACCTGCGCCCAAAGCTACCGCTGGGATGAGATGCGCTGGGCCTGGCCGGACGGCTATTCCCGGCAGGAAGCCCCCAAGCACAAAGTTGTCGCTCTCGATTACGGCGCCAAGCGCAACATCCTGCGCTGCCTGGCCTCGGCCGGCTGCGACGTGACCGTGCTGCCCGCCACCGCAACTGCAGAAGAAGTCCTGGCGCACAACCCCGACGGCGTGTTCCTGTCCAATGGCCCCGGCGACCCGGCCGCCACCGGCGAATACGCGGTGCCGATGATCCAGGAAGTGCTGAAAGCCGACCTGCCGGTCTTTGGCATCTGCCTTGGCCACCAGATGCTGGCACTGGCACTGGGCGCCAATACCGTCAAGATGAACCACGGCCACCACGGCGCCAACCACCCGGTCAAGGAACACGCCACCGGCAAGGTTGAGATCACCTCGATGAACCACGGTTTTGCGGTCGACGCACAAACCCTGCCGGAAGGGGTCGAGGAATCGCACGTGTCGCTGTTTGACGGCTCCAACTGCGGCATCCGCATCGCGGGCAAACCCGTGTTCTCGGTGCAGCACCACCCCGAGGCCAGCCCCGGCCCGCAGGACAGCTTCTACCTGTTCGAACGCTTCGCCGACGCCATGGCCGAACGTAAATCTGCATAAAAAATCTGTTAACCATGCCGCCTGGCGGCATGGTTAATGCCGTGTTTACCAATTCTTAAGCCACCGCCGCCAGCCTGTGAGCCTCACTGCTCAACCTGGCGGGACGGTTATGCATCCTGCAATTCAGAAACTGCACGGCTCCCGGCATCTGCCGCCCCAGGGCCGGGCTTCACAATTGCCGCCAGCCATAGATGGCGGCAGCATGATGAAGGCACTGGTGCTGCGCCAGCATCAGAAGGCGGCACTGGGACGGGTGCTGGTGGCCGAAGGGCTTGCCAGCGAAGACCAGATCCAGGAAACGCTGGCACAGCAGTACCGGATGCCGCGCGCCGACCTGACCGGTCAGGTGGCCAATCCCCGTCTCCTGGCCCGCAAGCCGGCCCAGTTCTGGCTGCGCCATTGCGCGCTGCCCTGGATGCAGCTGGGCCAGACCGTTACCATTGCCATTGCCCATCCAGACCGCTTCGCAGACTTGCAAAGCGAACTGCAGGGCAGTTTCGGCTCAATCACTCCGGTGCTGGCCTCCGAGGCGCAGATCACTGCGCAGCTCACTGCCCATTTCAGCCCCGTCCTGGTGCGCCAGGCCAGCTGCAGCGTGGTGCCGCGGCTCAGCTGCCGCGGCCTGCAGCCCGCCAGGGGCCAGGCCTTGCTGGCTGCCTGCGCCCTGCCCGCGCTCTATCTGTGCTGGAAGGCACCGGCCCAGGTTTTTACCGCGCTCAGCCTGCTGGCGCTGCTATCGGTATTGCTGTTCACCGCACTAAAGCTCTGCGGCCTGGCCGCCTATTGGACCGCACAGGCCCGCCGTTCCGGCACTGCTCTGCCGCCGGCCCGCCAGCCAGCGCAGGCAAAACCTCCGGTCATCTCGGTGCTGGTGCCGCTCTACAAGGAAGCCGAGATCAGCCGCGCCCTGCTGGCCCGCATCCGCAAGCTCAGCTATCCGCGCGCCCTGACCGATGTGATCCTGGTGCTCGAAGAACATGACAGCGTCACCCGCGCAGCCCTTGCTGCCACCCGGCTGCCGCCCTGGATCCGGGTGGTGGAAGTGCCCGCCTTCGGCGGGCTGACCACCAAGCCGCGGGCCATGAACTATGCGCTCAACTTCTGCCGCGGCGATCTTATCGGGGTCTGGGATGCCGAGGACGCGCCCCAGGCGGACCAGCTGGACCAGGTGGCGCGGGCCTTTGCCCGGGCAAGCCCTGATACAGCCTGTTTCCAGGGGGTGCTCGACTATTACAACCCGCGCACCAATTGGATCTCGCGCTGTTTCACGCTGGAGTATGGCAGCTGGTTCCGGATTGTGCTGAACGGCATTGCCCGCCTGGGCCTGGTTGTGCCGCTGGGCGGCACCACCATGTTCATCCGCCGCCAGGTGCTGGAGGAGCTGGGCGGCTGGGACGCCCATAACGTGACCGAGGACGCCGATCTAGGCGTCCGGCTCTACCGCGCCGGCTACCGCACCGAAATGCTGCCCAGCACCACATACGAGGAGGCCAACTGCCGCCCCTGGCCCTGGGTCAAGCAGCGCTCGCGCTGGCTCAAAGGCTTCATGGTCACCTACCTGGTGCACATGCGCCAGCCGCTGCGGCTGCTGGGAGAACTGGGATGGAAGCGCTTCCTGGGCTTTCAGGCCTTTTTCCTGGGCACGGTCGGGCAGTTCCTGTTTGCCCCCGTGCTGTGGTCGTTCTGGCTGATCGCCCTTGGCATGCCGCATCCCAGTGCAGGCACCGCGCCGCCGCAGCTGCTGATGCTGGCGGCGGCGGCCCTGGTTTTCTTTGAAGGGCTCGGCATGATCCTCAGCGTAACAGCGGCCTTCGCCATGGGCCGCCCCAGGCTCGCGGCCTGGGCGCCCGCGATGATCCTATATTTTCCGATGGGTGCGCTAGCGGTGGCCAAGGCCGCCTATGAGCTGCTCGCCCGCCCGTTCTTCTGGGACAAGACAGCGCATGGCGTCAAACCGGCCGCAGGGCACCGCCGCAAGCTGCTGCGCTTTAGCCGCGTCCGCTGGCGTCCTCTTTCAGGCGGGTCATGAAAGCCACCGAAATATGCTCCTTCAGCGCCGCCCCCGCAGCATCCTCGTCGCGGCGGCTGATCGCATCGACGATGCCTTTGTGCTCGGACTGAGCGATTTCGCTGCGCCCTTCGGCCGCCAGCGACGTGGTGGCCATCAGCGCCATGGTCCGGTGCACCAGGTCCAGCTGCTGCACCAGGTAGCGGTTGTGAGAGGCCAGATGGATCTGCTCGTGAAAGCGGCGGTTGGCCTTGGACAGCTCCGTCGGATTATCGACCAGCGCATCATCCGCCTCGACCATATCCTTCAGCACCTTGACCTCTTCCTCGGTGGCATGGCGCGCTGCCAGCCGTGCTGCCAGCCCCTCCAGCTCCCGCCGCACAACGTACAGCTCGGCCATCTGGTTGTGGTCCAGCGACGCCACGATCAGCGACCGCCCGTCCCGCTCCAGAAGCGATTGCGTCTCCAGCCGCTGCAGCGCCTCGCGGATCGGTGTGCGCGACACGCCAAAGCGCTCCGCCAGATCGCTTTCCACCAGCCGGTCGCCGGGCTTGTAAACGCCAACGTCAATCGCTTCGAGGATCAGCGCATAGGCATCTTTCTGGTTGCTGCGGCTCATGGTCTTTCCTGTCTTGCTGGATCAGACCATCTCTACAGCGCGCGCCGCCGCATTCAACCCTGATGGCGCCAACGTGCTGAAAACCCGCAGCCAAAATGCGCTTTTGATTGCGAATCCGCCGCCTGCGCCCTACTGCGGACACATGCCCAAGCAATCCTTCTCCCATGTCACCCAATGGGTGTTCGACCTCGACAACACGCTGTACCACCCGTCGGCGCGGCTGTTCGACCAGATAGAGGTCAAGATGACGGCCTACGTGATGGACGCCCTGGGGGTGGAAAAGGCCGAAGCCGACCGCCTGCGCGGCCATTACTGGCGCGAGCACGGCACCACCCTCGCAGGGCTGATGCGAGAGCATGATCTGGATCCCGATCCCTATCTGGTCGCGGTGCACGACATCTCGATGGACCACCTGGAAAAGGATGCGCCCCTGGCCGATGCTATCCGCAACCTGCCGGGCAAGAAGATCGTCTACACCAACGGCTCCGCGCCTTATGCCGAGCGGGTGCTGGCCGCCCGCGGGCTGTCCGGCCTGTTTGACGGCGTCTTTGGCGTCGAAAACGCGGACTACCACCCCAAGCCGGAGCGCCGCGCCTTTGACAAGGTGTTTGCCCTGGCCGGTGTGGTGCCAAGCCAGGCGGCGATGTTCGAGGACGACCCCCGCAACCTGGCCGCGCCCCATGAAATGGGCATGCGCACCGTGCATGTGGCCCCCGAGCCTGTGGCCGCGGAGCACATCCACCATCACTCCGATGATCTGGCCGGTTTCCTGGCAAAGCTGATCTGATCAACCCGCCCTCCCGGGCCGCATTCCGATGCCGATTGCCGCATTCCGGATTGTGCACAAAGGCATGCCGGCATTTCTTCGCACCTGCGGCGAAATGCACCTGTTTGCTGCATCTTTTCCTCCCTATATGCGCCGCGGAAACCGACGAATTGGAGCCTCGACATGGCCGCATATGCCCTCCCCGCACAGCTGACGATCTGGCAGCGCATTCTCTTTGCCATCCCCGTCCTGGGCCGGATCATGAAAGAGGTCGCCTATGGGCCGGAAGAGAACCTCTATTACGCGCTGGCAACCCTGGTCAGTGCCTGGGGCTGTTCGATCCTGCTGTTCGGCATTCCGGGCCTTTACATCCCGGCGCTCTGCCTGGTTCCAGTGATGTTCATCCTGCTGCTGACCATCACCCGCGGCTAAAGGCCGTATCTGCCGGTATCCGCTTGTCTTCCCCCCGCTCGCGGGCCTATCTCTGGGCCAAGAGACGGAGGGCTGAGATATGGCCGAAACCTGCGACATCCTGATTTCCGGCGGCGGCATTGCGGGACTGACCGCAGCCGCCGCTTTTGCGTCCCAAGGCTTCAGCGTGATCTGCGCTGACCCGGCCCCGCCGGTGACCGAGCGCGACGCCGAAGGCTCCGACCTGCGCACAACCGCGTTCCTCCAGCCCGCACAGGCCCTGCTGGAGCGCTGCGGCATCTGGGCCCGGCTGGCGGATCACGCCGCCCCCTTGCAAATCATGCGCATTGTCGATGCAGGCGGCCTTCGCCCCGAGCCGCGGGTGGTCAAGGATTTCAACGCTGCCGATATCTCGGACCAGCCCTTTGGCTGGAACCTGCCCAACTGGCTTTTGCGGCGCGAGATGATTGCCCGGCTGGCAGAGCTGCCCAACGTCGACCTGCGCTTTGGCACCGGCACCGCCGGCCTGTTCACCCGCACCGATGAAGCACGTGTTCGCTTGAGCGACGGCAGCCAGGTCACGGCGAAACTGGTGGTCGCCTGCGACGGCCGCAACTCGCCAATGCGCGAAGCTGCGGGCATCCCGGTCAAAACCACCCGCTACGGCCAAAAGGCGCTGGCCTTTGCCGTCACCCATCCGGTGCCGCATGAAAACGTCTCAACCGAGATCCACCGCTCCGGGGGCCCTTTCACACTCGTGCCGCTGCCGGACTACCGAGGCCAGCCGTCCTCGGCGATTGTCTGGATGGAGCGCGGCCCCAAGGCGCAGGAGCTGCTGAACCTTGCACCTGAGGCCTTTGAGGCCGCCATGACCCGGCGCAGCTGCGGACTGTTCGGCGATCTGAAACTGGCCTCGCGCCGCACCATCTGGCCGATCATCAGCCAGTCCGCCCAGCGCCTGAATGGCGAACGCCTGGCGCTGATGGCCGAAGCCGCCCATGTGGTGCCACCGATCGGCGCGCAAGGTTTGAATATGTCGCTGGGCGATCTGCGCAGCCTGCTGGAGCTGGCCGAGGCCCGCCCCGAAGCCTTAGGCGACGCGCAGATGCTGGAGGCCTACCACAAAGCGCGCCACAACGAGATCATGCTGCGCGTCAAAGGCATCGACCTGCTGAACCGCACCTCCATGCTGGCCCCGCGTCCGTTGCGCGACCTGCGCGCCTTTGGCCTCAATGCGCTCTATTCGCTGGCACCTGTGCGCAAGACGCTGATGCAGATGGGGCTTGGTGTGAAATAAATGCAGGCTGCCGGACGCTTCCTGAAAGGCCACTGGCAGCTCTTTTGCCTGACACTGGCCATTGCCGCCCTCTGGCAAACCCAGGCGCTTCTGCCCCTGCGTATCCTGACCGTATTCCTGCATGAGCTGTCCCACGCGGCGATGACGCTGCTGACCGGCGGCGAGGTTGTCAGCCTCACCATCAACCCGCATGAAGGCGGCATGGTGGTGTCCCGCGGCGGCAGCCGCTTCCTGACGCTCTCTGCCGGCTATACCGGATCGCTTCTGATCGGTGCGGCCCTGTTCGTGATTGCCCTGCGCACTGACTGGGACCGCAAGGTGCTGGCCTTCTTTGGTGCCGTCACCCTGGGCGTTGCGGCTTTTTACATCCGCGACCTCTTTGCGCTTGGCTTCACCTTCGCCACCGGCGCCCTGATGCTCGCGGCATCGCGCTATCTCAGCCTCAATATCAACGACATGATCCTGCGGGTGATCGGCATCAGCAGCATGATCTACGCACCGCTCGACATCTGGGACGATACCATCGCACGCTCTCACCTGCGCTCGGACGCGCGGATGATGGCTGAGGAATTCGGCGGCGCAACCATGCTGTGGGGCGGGATTTGGCTGGCAATCAGCCTCGGGGTGATCTGGCTCACCCTGCGCCACGGGCTGGGCCGCACTAGCAATATCCCCTTGCGCAGCCCAATCCGGATTTTGCGTTAAAGCACCTGGTCCGCGACGGATTTCAGCCGCGCGATGGTGGCGTCCACGTCATAGAGCTTGTCCAAGCCAAAGAGGCCCAGACGGAAAGTGCGGAAGTCCGCAGGCTCGTCGCACTGCAGCGGCACGCCCGCCGCGATCTGGGTGCCCAGCGCCAGGAACTTCTTGCCGTTCTGCACGTCCGGATCAGAGGTATAGCTCACTACCACGCCCGGCGCGCCAAAGCCGTCCGCAGCCACGGAGGTGATGCCCTTTTCCTTCAGCATCGCGCGCACGCCGTTGCCCAGCGCCCATTGCGCATCGCGCAGCTTATCGAAGCCGTATTCCTTGGTCTCCAGCATGGTGTCGCGGAACGCCTTCAGCGCATCGGTCGGCATTGTGGCGTGATACGCATGGCCGCCGTCCTCATAGGCCTTCATAATGGTGCGCCACTGTTTCAGGTTGATGGCAAAGCTGTCCGAGGTGGTCTCTTCCAGACGCGCCAGCGCCTTCTCCGAGAACATCACCAGACCGGCCGAGGGCGACGCGCTCCAGCCCTTTTGCGGGGCGGAGATCAGCACATCGACACCGGTGGCCTTCATATCGATCCAGGCGCAGCCCGAGGCGATGCAGTCCAGCACCATCAGCGCACCCACTTCATGCGCAGCTGCCGCCATCGCGGTCACATAGTCGTCAGGCAGGATCACACCGGCTGCAGTTTCCACATGCGGGGCAAAGACGATATCGGGCTTCTGCTCCTTGATCGCGGCAACCACGTCGGCAATCGGCGCAGGCTCAAACGGCGAGGCGCTTTCATTGCCGGTGCGGCGTGCCTTCATCACGGTCGAGGACGCGGTGAATCCGCCGGCCTCGAAAATCTGGCTCCAGCGGTAGGAGAACCAGCCGTTGCGCACCACCAGCGCATTGGCGCCGCGGGCAAACTGGCGTGCCACCGCCTCCATCGCATAAGTGCCGCCGCCAGGCACCAGCGCCACGGCCTCGGCGTTATAGACCTCTTTCAGCATCCCGTTGATGTCCAGCATCACCTGCTGGAATGTCTTGGACATGTGGTTCAGCGAGCGGTCGGTGAAAACCACCGAAAATTCATCCAGACCCTGCGGGTCGACGGTCTCGAGCAGTGCCATCTTGGCCTCCCTTACATTCCTCATCATACGGCTAGCCGGTGCCGCGCGGCTTGGCAAAGCCTACCGTGGCATACATCCGGCAGCCGTCCTCCGAAGGGCGATACTGGCGAAGGCACGGATAAAAGACAGCCCATGGGCGACAGAAAGCAGGTGAATTTGCGCCAAGCCCGTTTCGCATCGGAAACAAACGTCAGCTCAATGGCCGGGGCCGGAGCGTCAGGTCCAGCTTGCTTCCCCTTCGATTACCGCTGCAACAGCCAGTGCCTTTTCTGCGAGTTCAGGCGGCGTCTGATCCTTAGAGGCCAGGTCTGCAATTTTTTGGTATAGTTCATAGGACCGGTAGAATGCATACACCTCTGGCTCCTGGCTTCGCTCCCAAAAACTGCCGACCCAAACGCCGGGTGCAGGAAATTGGCACCAGTCTTTCCAGAACCGTTCCGCCAAATCCCCTGACGGGCAGTTCAAGACCTGCTCGAACAATCCGGCGAGCGGCCAGTCCGCGATTCCAAGCATGCAGAGCACATCATCCAAGCATTCCGGATAAGACAGGACAGCCCTGCGCAAGAACAGCCGCTGGAACCTGTCCAGAACCTGCCACTCTTCATCACGCCAGTTACCTTCCACACCGGTGGGAAACCGGTTCAAGCTTACTTCAATGCCAACACCCGCCAGCGTCTCCCCTGACGCCAGCACTTCCAGAATACGAGGCAGCAGGTAACGCCAGGTATGCTGATTGAACTCATCTCCAATGGCCGCAAAGTACCAATCCTGCAGGTAATGGAGAGGCATCTCTGCGATTTCAGGTTCAAAGAAATGCTCCCGTATTCTTTGATCCATGCAGCAATCACAGACACCGGGATCAGAGGGCTTTTCACAGGCAAAGACGTGATAGGCTTCTGCAATCACTTCCGCCAACTCATGATCATGCGGCAGCTTGCCTTTAAGCGGTTTCGCTTGCTTGCATTTCACTTCCGAACTCCAATGCCCGTTCTCACTATCAAAAACTCACCCCAAAGGCCCCGGCCGCCGCTCCTCGCTCAAGAGCACATTCGCCTCGACATTCCCCACCCCCGGCAGGGTCATCACCCTTCGCCGCAGCACACGTTCAAAGTCGGAAATGTCCCGCGCCGTCACCCGCAGGCGGTAGTCATACATGCCCAGAACATGCTCCACCGTCTGCACCTCGGGGATAGCAGAGACGGCTCGTTCAAAATCCTCCAGCGAGACCCGCCCCTTGGTGGCCAGTTTCACCCCCAGAAAGACGGTCACGCCAAAGCCCAGCTTCTCCTTATCGAGCTCCAGCCTGCGGCCCGCGATGATACCCGCCTCCTGCAGCCGTTTGATCCGCCGCCAGGTGGCGGGCTGGCTCAGCCCCAGCTGCCGCCCCAGCGCGCCTGCCGACAAAGTCGCATCCTCCGAGAGCGCCCGCAGGATGGTAAAATCCAGATCATCCAGCCCGCTCATACCGGCAGCACCTCATCCGACTTGATCCGCGCCACATGCATCAGCGCCTCGATATCGGTGATATGCGGAAGGTTCAGAATGGCGGCGCGGTAGATCTGCTGGTAATGCGGCATGTCGCGCGCGATCACCGAGAGCCGCACATCAACCTGGCCCAGAAAGGTCTGGATCTCGATCACCTCGGCAATGGTGCGGGCAGCTTCGATGAACTCATCAAAGGCGCGCGGGTTGGTTTTGTCCAGCGTCACCCGCAGCGACACCTCAACCTCATAGCCCAGGGCCCGCCAGTCGATCACCGCCCGCTGGCCCAGGATCACGCCGCTCTCGCGCAGCTTCTCCAGCCGCCGCGACAGGCGCGAGGCGCTGAGGCCCAGGCGTTCAGCCAGATCCGGAATCGATTGCTCCGGGTCGCTTTGCAAATAGCGCAGAATGCGCCGGTCGAGATCATCAAGCATGATTTCTTCACGAATTGGCATTTACACGAATAGAATACAGCTAATTCACGCCACTTCATAGCTAATAAGCTATCGCCTTCCTGCCCCGCCTCCCTATGATGCCCTCAAACACCATACGAAAGGACGTGGATCATGCGCGTTTATTACGACCGCGATTGCGATGTGAACCTGATCAAGGACAAGAAAGTGGCCATCCTGGGCTATGGCTCCCAGGGCCACGCCCACGCGCTGAACCTGCGCGACTCCGGCGCCAAGAACCTTGTCGTTGCCCTGCGCGAAGGCTCCCCCTCGGCGAAGAAAGCCGAAGGCGAAGGCCTGCAGGTCATGGGCATCGCAGAAGCAGCAGCCTGGTGCGACGTGATCATGTTCACCATGCCCGACGAACTGCAGGCTGAGACCTACAAGAAATACGTCCACGACAACATCCGTCCGGGCGCAGCCATCGCATTCGCCCACGGCCTGAACGTGCACTTCGGCCTGATCGAGCCGAAAGAAGGCGTCGACGTCATCATGATGGCGCCGAAGGGCCCGGGCCACACCGTGCGCGGCGAATACACCAAAGGCGGCGGCGTGCCCTGCCTGGTCGCGGTTCACACCGACGCCACCGGCAAAGCGCTGGAAACCGGCCTGTCCTACTGCTCCGCCATCGGCGGCGGCCGCTCCGGCATCATCGAAACCAACTTCCGCGAAGAATGCGAAACCGACCTGTTCGGCGAGCAGGCGGTTCTCTGCGGCGGCCTGGTTGAGCTGATCCGCTGCGGTTTCGAAACCCTGGTCGAAGCCGGCTACGCCCCGGAAATGGCCTATTTCGAATGCCTGCACGAAGTGAAGCTGATCGTTGACCTGATCTATGAAGGCGGCATCGCCAACATGGACTACTCGATCTCCAACACTGCCGAGTACGGCCAGTACGTCACCGGCCCGCGCATCCTGAAGTACGACGAAACCAAAGCCCGCATGAAAGCGGTTCTGGAAGACATCCAGCAGGGCAAATTCGTGCGCGACTTCATGCTGGAGAACCAGGTTGGCCAGCCGACCCTGAAAGCCTCCCGCCGCGCCAACGACGAGCACCTGATCGAAGAGACCGGCGCCAAGCTGCGCGGCATGATGCCGTGGATCTCGGCAGGCAAGATGGTCGACAAAGAGAAGAACTAAGGCGCCCGCGGAGTTTTCCGCAGCCTTTTCCTCTGCAGGGCGCTCCATCCCGGGGCGCCCTTTTTCTTCTGAAAGTCATTTTACCGCCCTGCAGCCCGGCCGATAGGCCGTGCCGCGCCCGACCCTCCCGCCAAGCCGAAGGCTTGCCTCCGGCAAAACGGGGAGGGCGCTTCGCACCCGCCCAGGGTCAGGCGCCGCCCTCCCCGATTGACAGCACCAGCGCAGCTCTTCAGCACACTGAATTTGCTGCCAGTTTTGAGGTATTGTGATGAGCGACTCCCCCGGCGCCGCCAATTGGGCCAAGCTTCTGTTCCTCGGTGTGATCTGGGGCGCCTCCTTTATGGCGGTGTCGCTGGCGCTGCGGGGCTTT
>NZ_JWLD01000056.1 GCF_000813725.1 Leisingera sp. ANG-Vp | reverse complement strand
GGCACTCCCGCGCCCGCAGGCACAGCGGATGACGCCGCCAAGATGCATTGCCAAATGCGCCGGCGCGGGCGGGAAAGCTTCCCCTGCCCTGTTCCGGTCTGAGTACATTTTCCGGCGCTACTGGCAGCCGCCCGCCGCCCAGCTCTTAAGTGCCCATTTCAGGGCGCCGCCAAACGGGTGCTGCTTGCCAAGAGACCGCTGCATACTAAGGCTCAGATAGGTGTTGCCCTGGGTGCACAGCCGCTCCCGCGTCCATTGGTGGCAACTGCTGCAGGACTGGTCCTTCCAATAGCTCTCCGGCAGCCCCTCAACTGGCGGGAACGAAGGCGCAAGGGTCATAACTTCCGCCAGCGTCCGCCCAGAAATCTCCGGCACGCTGCTGTGCAGCGGGCCGGCAAAAGTCACCGGCCCGGTCTCGGCCTTCTCAACCGCTGCTGGTTCCGGCTCCGGCACCGCAGCCGGGGCCTCGCCGCCGGCATCCGGGTCCTGGCTCTTGCCAGCAGCCAAAGCAGCAATCTCCACCTCTGCCATCTCGGCATACCGGCCGCCCGGATGAGCCATCAGGTAAGCTTCATATGCCGCTGTGCTTCCTTCCCTCTGAGCCGCCTCAAACATGGCCATTTCCACGTCTTCCATGACATAGGTATCAGCTGCGGCCGCCTGTCCGGCAGCCGGCCCTCCGTCACTGTCCGCCAGCTCCTCCGCAACCAGTTCGGCCAGCAAAATGCGTGCTTCCCCGGAAAACTTGCCATCTCCATAGCCGCGCAGGAAAAGCATGGTCTGCACCACATCCCGCGCGTCGCGCACCGATGCCCACAGCGCCTCTTCTTCAAGGTCAACCGGCGACAAGACCGGCTGTTCGGCCTCGGCAAAAACAAAATCGCTGATCAGGGACGACGTGTCCCATGGCGTCTGGCGGCCACCGCTCTGCTCCAAAACAGCCCGGCGCACCTCCTTGAAAACCTGCTCGACCGGCCGACCGGGCGTCAGGATCTCCTGCGCAAGCGCCTCGGTGAAGGGGCTGTTAGTCCCCGCCCCGTCCAGCGCCACATCACCCGGTGCGGTGGCATAGGCCAGGAAGGTGCCGGTGGGCGCCTTCATCTCCGCCAAACCGCTTTCATTCAGATCGCCAACCGCTTCAAACGGGTTGTTGCGGCATGCATCCAGAATGACGATGTTGGTGCGGTTGCGGGCCGAAGCCATTTGCCGGAGAATTGACTGCGCTTCAATTGCAACGAGATCAAGATCAGCGGCATCCTCCAGCGCGGCATCCACCGGCAGCAGGTAGTTGTTGCCAAAGCTCTGCACCCCGTGGCCCGCGTAGTAGAACAGACCCGTCGCGTCCTCCCCTGCCCCGCGCAGCTTTCGGCCGAACTGGGCAATAGCGCGTTTCATTTCGATCTGCTTGGCATCCGCGGCCAGGGTCACGTCAAACCCCAGCCCCTCCAGCGTTTCCGCTATTAGCCGGGCGTCGCGCACCGGATTGTCCAGCGCCTCCACCGAGCCATAAGCCGAGTTGCCGATCACCAGTGCCAGCCGTTCCTCCGCCTGGGCAAACCCGCCAAGGCAGGCCATCAGGGCCAGTACTGCCGCCCGGGTCCAGATCAGTAATTTGCGCACACACCTGCTCCAACATCTTGCCCCGACAGGGCAGCTTCCCAGTTATTAAGGGTATTTGATTACGAAACTATCGCGTCCCTTGCACGCAGCAGCAAGTGTGCTGTTAGTCTGGGCGTATCGTTTCTGCCCCCGGCGCCTGCCCGGGGTTTCCCCTACGGCAACCCAAATGGACACCGCATGTTTCGCTTAACCCTTTCACTTTTAACAGTTTTTCTTCTCTTTACCCGGCCCGCCCTGGCGGCCGGCCCGTTTGAGCACGGCTGGCATCTCAATGCCGAATCCTCTGCCATCCGCTTCATATCAATCAAAAAAGGCAGCATTGCGGAGTCGAGCCGCTTTGCCGCCTTTTCCGGCAGCATTTCCGAACTGGGAGAAGCCCGGGTCCAAATTGCGCTGGACTCTGTCGACACCTCGATTGATTTGCGCAACGTACGGATGCGGTTCCTGTTCTTCGAGACTTTCACCTACCCCGAAGCCGTCATCACAGCACGCATCGATCCGGCCCAGCTGGCGGACCTTGCTGCAGTGCAGCGAAAGCAGATTGAGCTGCCGGTCACCCTTTCGCTCCATGGCGTCTCAGCTGAGGTCACCGCTCCGGTAGCGGTAACACTGCTGAACAAGGACCGCGTTGCCGTCGCCACTGTTCAGCCCATCATCCTGAAGCTGGAGGATTTCGCACTGAACCCTGGCCGTGAAAAATTGGAGGAAGCCGCAGGCGTCACCATTACTCCGGTCGGGCTGGTCAGCCTCGATCTGATGTTCGACCGCACCGCCCCCGGCAGCACTCCTGTCCCCGCGGGGACAGTGACCGCAGGCGCAGCCACGGCACTGGAATCGGACGGCGATTTCAGCCGCGAGGCCTGCACCGGCCGGTTCGAGATCCTATCGCGCAGCCGCAGCGTCAATTTCGCGCCCTCCACCGCCCGGTTGAATGCCGGCTCCCGCGACTTCCTCGAGAGCCTCTCCGACATCATCCGCCGCTGCCCCGGCATGGTTGTTGAGGTTGGCGGCCACACGGACAGCCAGGGCAAGGCCGCCTGGAACATGCAGCTGAGCGAGAAACGCGCCGCCGCGGTGAACAGCTACCTGCAGAGCAAGGGTATTCCCTCCGAGCGCCTGGTCGCTGTCGGCTATGGCGAGACCACCCCGCTGGTGCCCAACGACACAGTGCAGAACCGGGCGAAGAACCGCCGGATCGAGTTCAAGGTTCTGAACTGACCCCGGCGCATCCGGAAAAAACTCTGCCTGTCCCCGCGGGGACACCCTCAGAAAAATCAGCAAGGCCCGGCCGGTGCGCCGGGCCTTTTCCATTGCTGCACAGCGCCAGCACCACCCGGACCGCTGCGCCGCAAATCACACTGTCCCCGCGGGGACACGTCTGCCAAACCAAAAAGGGCCGCCCCGCCTGCAGTCAGAAATGGCGCCAGCAGATCCAGCCGTGCCTGCAAAAACCCAGGCCGGCGCCATTTGTCCCCGCGGGGACAAATGGGATCAGTCGCTCCTCTGTGCCTTTCAGGGCTTTGCCCCCATTGGGACGGCAGTGCATTTTACCACCGCCCCTCAGACTGCACGCCGGTCACGCCGTGGGAAAAGACAGGATGCCTCCGGCCCTCTCCTGTTTTCGAGACCTGTCCCCGCGGGAACAAACCGGGTTCGGAGGCCCCACACAGCCGCCAAGCCGCCCGGCTCGATCCCCCTGCCGACAGCGCTCCTGACCAAGCTGTTTGCACACGTCCTCAATCCTGTCCCCGCGGGGACAACGGCTCAAAACAGGCTCAAACAAGCGGATTAGACATGAAAAAGGCCCGGCATCTCTGCCGGGCCCCTGCCGTTTTCTTCACCTGTCCCCGCGGGGACAGGCTGTCAGTCTTCGTCGCCCAAGGCTTCAAAGAAGGCGGCAATCGCGCCTTCCAGACGGCGCTGATCAATTGCCGAGAAGTCGTGGTCCATCGCCATCTCGATCTTGCCATCGCGCGCCTGGCAACGGACTGTCCCCGCGGGGACAGTGCAGCGCAATGTGGTCTTGGCCACGCCAGGCCGCGGCGCAGCTGCGGCGCGCGGCGCGTTCTTGCGCTTGCCCTCTGCAAAACCGCGCAGCACTTCCAGCTCGGCCTCTTCGGTCGACGGCTGCACCCGCGCCAGCGCATCGCGCAGCATCTGCGCGTTCATCGCATCGGCCTCCAGCCGCTTCTTCAGCTCCAGCCCCAGCGCCCGCGGGATTGCCTCGGGGAACTTCAGGCTGCCGCCCACCGCTTTCAGCACCTGCGCGAAATGGCGGATGTAGATCCGCTTCTGGCGGCCTGCCGAGGCATAAAGATCGTTGACCGCATCCTCGGTGGTTTCGGCGCCGGTCTGGGTGTCCTCGGCGTAGCGCAGCGCCAGCTGCGCCATTTCAGCAAAGGAGATGTCGCGGCGCACCAGGTTCTCGTCCACCATCCGGCGGTAGAGATCCTGCAGGCTGTCGCCCTTGGCCACCAGCCCCGCGGGGATCGCCGCATACTGCTGGTCGCCGGTATCGCTCAGCAGCGAGAAATAGGCCCGCATCCGGCGGTAGCCCTGGATCAGCTCATAAGTGCCGTCACTGCGCTCCTCGACACGGATCGGGTTCGACAGGCCAACCGACTTGATTGATTCTTTCAGCTCGTCCAGCTCCGGATCGCGCTTGTCGCTGCGGTCGCGGATCAGCTTGTCCATGCGGATCTTGCCAAGCGGGATCCGGTCGACCACCAGCCCCAGTTTCTTCAGCCGCACAAACTCATGCGCCAGCCGGTCGTTTTCGGCGCGGATGTTCTGTTCAGCCTCCGCCCGGGCGCGCAGCGCATCCGCGTTCTCGGAAATCGCAGTGGCCATCGGTCCGCGGCGGTTCTCGGCCGGTTTTTCTGCAGGGTTTTCCGGTGCTGTCCCCGCGGGGACAGCGGCCGTGTCAGGGGTGAAGTCGATGTCGAAAACGCGTCTCTTGCTCATGCCTCATCCTCCAGTTTCTCCCAGGCTTCCAGCGCGTATGACCTGAACTCGTCATAGGCCTGATCAAACGACGCGCGCGCGCGCCGCCAGGTCTCGCGGGTCATATCCCGGTAGTCGATTTCGTAGATAGAACTCAGGAACCGGCCCGACTGTTCGACCGCGCGTGTCATCTCAATCGGGTGTTCGGTCATTCTACCCTCAAACACCTTCATAAAGGCCGAACGCATCGCACGGTGCAAATCGTTACCGGACTCGTAACGGGTCAGCAGGAAGCGCACGTCCTGGAACACCTTGGGCAGCGCAAATGTCCCCGCGGGGACAACGCCGTTAAACGCCGACAGATCCTCCAGCGCCTCGGACAGCTGGCCGATAAAGGAGGTGGTGGAGTCATATTCCCAGTAGCCGGGGCCAGAGGGGATATAGAGCATGTCGGCGGCAAAGACCGCGTTCATCGACTGGTAGCCGATGGCGGGCGGGCAGTCGAAGATCATCAGGTCATAGTCTTCCGCGGGCAGCTGGTCGAGATAGCGGGAAACGGCAGCAAAGAACGACCATTCCGGATTCAGGTGGCGGTACTGAGCGGAGGCAAATTCCACGAATGCCGCATTGGCGCAGGAGGGGATCACGTCGATAGTGGGCCAGCTGGTCGGTTTCACAAAGTCGCTGACCCGCAGATCCTGCAGCCCCATGCCGGTGATCGCGTCGGGCAGTTGGCGCTGGGGCAGGGCGGTGCCGGACTCGGCCCCCTGCAGAGACGCATTCATCCGCTCGGTCTCGCGCACCAGGTCGCGGGCCATGATGCCCCAGACGGTGTAATCCTCGGTGACATCGCTGAGGCCCATGGAATGGGACAGGGTCGCCTGCGGGTCGAAGTCGACGCACAGCACCCGGTAGCCGTCCAGCGCCGCGGCATGGGCGAAATGCAGGGCAACGGTGGATTTGCCTGCGCCGCCCTTGAAGTTGGAGATCGCCACCCGCAGCGCCCGCTTCCCCGCGGGGCGTTTGGGCAGCAGGGACTTGCGGTTGATCTTGATCCGGCGGCGCAGCTCGTTGATCTCCTCCAGCGAGTACCAGCGCTGGCGGCCGTCTTCCTCAACGTGGCCCTGGGGCAGGGAAGGGTCCGCCGACAGCCGTCCCCGCAGGGTCGACTGGTTGACGCGGAAGATCAGCTCCGCCACTTCCCAGGAGGAAAACCGGCGCAGGGTCTTTTCCATTTCGGGGGAGAAGGTCTGCTGGCGGATCCAGCTTTGCATCTTCAAGGATTGGGCCTGCATTTTGGACAGGTCTTCGTGCGTAAACATCGCTGCTCCTTAGCCTCACACGGTGTTGTTTTTGAAAGCGCCCATTTCTTCAGGACGCTAATTCAGCCTCAATATTCATTTACGCCGAATTTGCAAAAAACGCAAAAGCTAATATGGTCGGGAAGAGCGTCCTGTCCCCGCGGGGACACATCTGCAAAACGCCCTGTGAAATAAGGGCCGGGGCGATTCGGAAGGCGGAAGCCAAGCGATTCGTTTCATTGGGTTTTTCTGGTGTTTGAACGCCAGATTTAGGGGGACACGTCAGGCCCGGATACAGCAGATTGGGGGACATTTTTGCACGAATAGGGGACATCCAAGGTGTCACCCAATACCATTGATACCAATTTTTCTTTCGAAAAAGGGATTGGGTCTGAATTCAATTCACACCGGCGCTTGACAGAATCGGAATTCCGGACGCAAATCAGGTACAACAAACGAATAGCGTTGAGTTCGGTGCAAATCCGGCCAGCGTAATTTTCAGCAAACAAGCTGAGAGCACTTGAGGCAGCATATCCCGGCCCAGGAGGGCAGGGGAGGGAGAAACGGGGGCAGAAATGCTTGCCAAACGGCCTGCGGGGCGCAATGCCTCTGCGCTGAAATATGACATCCTCACGGCGATGGGGGCTTACGCGCTTGGCCAGGGCAAGGGGGCGCAGAAGCTGGTCTTGCGCTTCATGACATTGATGACCGCGCGCTACAACTGGCAGCGCGATGAGCTGGCTGTCGGGCAGCGGGAGATCGCCCGGCTGTGGGATGTCGATGAGCGCACGGTGAAGCGCGAGATGGCCAAGCTGCGAGGGCAAGGCTGGCTGGTGGTGAAACGCCAGGGTGCGCGCGGGCGGGTCACCGAGTACGGCATCGACCTGGAGCGGCTGCTGGCCGACACCCAGGAACGATGGGCGGCGGTGGGGCCGGATTTTGAGCACCGGATGCAAGGGGCAGACGCGCCTGCGCAGAATGTGGTGCCGCTGCGCCCCGGAGCCGTGCCGCCTGCGCCGGATGTGTCTGACGGCCATGAGTGGAGCCTGGCGAAGGCGGTGCTTCATGCCGAGGACCCGGCCAACTATGCGTCCTGGGTGCAAGGCCTGGAACGCAGCGGCAGGGCAGGGGGGCGGCTGGTTCTGAAGGCGCCAAGCCGGTTCCATGCGAATTACGTGATGTCGCATCTGATGCCGCGGCTGCTGGCGGCCTGCCGGGATGTGGACAGTGAAGTCTCAGCCATTGTGGTTGAGGCCTGAGATCAAATCCGCGCGCGGGCGGTTGAACCCGTGTGCAGCGCGGCATTATGTGGGCGGGCAGGGTACTTGGCTGAATGTGCCCGCAGCATGAAGGAGCAGCCCGGATGAGCGGCGCGCAAGAGAAGATCTGTGTCATTGGCCTTGGCTATGTGGGGCTGCCGCTGGCGGCGGCGTTCGGGCAGCACCGGCAGGTGGTTGGGTTTGACATCGATCCGGGCCGCATTGATGAGCTGCGCAGGGGCGAAGACCGCACGCGCGAACTGGAGCCGCAGGAGCTGGCTCTGGCAGAGCATCTGAGCTTTACCTCGGATCCTTCGGAGATTGCGGAGTGTTCGATCTACATTGTCACCGTGCCGACACCGGTGGATGCCAATCACACACCGGATCTGAGCCCGCTGCTGTCGGCCTCGGCCATTGTTGGCGGGGTGCTGAAAGCCGGCGATCTGGTGATCTATGAATCCACCGTCTACCCCGGCGCCACCGAAGAGGATTGCGTGCCGGTGCTGGAGGCGCGCTCAGGACTTGCCTTCAACAGGGATTTCTTTGCGGGCTACTCGCCGGAGCGGATCAATCCGGGCGACAAGGCGCGGCGGCTGCCGGATATCGTCAAGGTGACGTCCGGCTCCACGCCGGAGGTGGCGGAGCGGGTCGATGCGCTCTACCGCGAGGTGGTGACAGCGGGCACCCACAAGGCCGAGAGCATCCGTGTGGCGGAAGCCGCCAAGGTGATCGAGAACAGCCAGCGGGATATCAATATTGCGCTGGTGAATGAGCTGGCCAAGATCTTCAACCGGATGGGCATCGACACCGAGGCGGTGCTGAAAGCGGCCGGCACCAAGTGGAACTTCCTGCCATTCCGCCCCGGCCTGGTGGGCGGCCACTGCATCGGGGTGGACCCCTATTATCTGACCCATAAAGCCGAGCAGCTGGGCTATCACCCGGAAATTCTGCTGGCGGGCCGCCGGCTGAACGACGGCATGGGCGCCTATGTTGCGGGCGAGATGGTCAAGGCGATGCTGAAACGCGGCCTGCCGGTGGCGGGTGCGCGGGTCTTGGTGATGGGGCTGACATTCAAGGAGAACTGCCCGGACCTGCGCAATACGCGGGTGATCGATGTTGTGCGGAGCCTGGAGGAATACGGCGCTCAGGTGGATGTTTATGATCCTTATGCCGACCCGGAAGAAGCACAGGCGGAATATGGCCTTTCGCTGGTGCCGGAGCCGGGGCAGGGGGCCTATGCCGGAGTGGTGCTGGCGGTGGCGCACTCGGAGTTCCGGGAGATGGGGTCTCAAGCCATCCGCGCCCTGGGATCCGAGGGCGCGCTGGTCTATGATCTGAAGTATGTGCTGGCGCCGGAAGAGGCGGATTTGCGGCTTTAGAGCTTGATCCCGATATACTGAACCGTCTTGCGACCAACCATCGCCCGGCTGCAAGCCGGGCCGCGCCGACCCGCCCCCATGGGGCGGCGCGATTGCGCCACCCCGCGGGTCTCTGCGGCCCTCAGCGCCTGAAAGTAAGCGGTGCGGGCACTGTGGCATATGCTCCATTTCCGCGGTTCCCTGAATTGCTGTACCCTGGCCATGTCAGCAAGGAGACCGGCTATGAGTGACGTTCTGGAAGGCCGCTGCCTGTGCGGTGCTGTGAAAATCCGTGTTGAAGGGGCGCATGATCCGCGCCCCGGAGCCTGCCATTGCCGCATGTGCCAGCGCTGGAGCGGCGGGCTGTTCTTATGCTTCGAAGCGGATGCAGACGCGGTGACGGTTGAAGGGCCGGTGACGCGCTACCAATCCTCGGCCTTTGCCGAGCGGGCCTTTTGCAGTACCTGCGGCGCGCATCTGTGGATGCGGGACGTGGATGAGGCAGGCGGGCCGTACGACCTGATGCCGGGGCTGTTTGATGCCGCCCTGCAGTGGCCGCTCCGGTCGGAGATCTATGCCGACCGGGCGATGGCATCAGTGCGGCTGGACGGCAGCCACAAGCGCGCCACGCGGGACGAATGGGAAGCGCAGAACCCCTTCATTGACGGGGACGTTTGAGGGGCTGCAAAGCGGATCCAGCAGCCTAAGGAGCTGGTTTGCGGGCGGCGGACAAGCGTTTGTTCAGCTGCCGACGCGCGGCAGTTTCGGGCCGCTCCAGTAGGCGCCGCTGTCCTGGCGCAGGGCGTCATAGGCTTCGATGCGGCGCAGCGCCTCGGGGCGGGCGGCCTCGATCAGATGGGTGAGCAGGCATTCCAGCCCCGCCATGGCACCGCCGATGGCGCCGAAGGGGTGCAGCGAGTTGGCGGCGACGGCCAGAACGTGGTCGGTGCGGATGCCGGGGGCGATCACTTCGCTGTCGGAGATCAGGATCACCTTGGCGCCGCGATCGCCCGCCAGCCGCAGCGCCTGGATGGTGCTGGCGGAGTAAGGGGCAAAGGTGAGGGCGATGAGGCAGTCTTGGGGGCCGATCTCCAGCAGATCATCCAGCGCGGCGCCCATGTGGCGGGGAACCAGTTCGAGCCGGGGCAGGGCCATGCGGCCGACATAGTGGAAGTAATAGGCCAGCGCGTAGGAAGAGCGCGTGGCGGTGACGATGCAGCGGTTTGCACTCAGCAGGGTCTCGGTGATGGCCTGGCTGCGTTCCGCCGTCATCAGCCGCAGCGAGCGCGACGTGATGTTGAGCTGGTTGCGCGCGGCGGCGGCCTGCAGCGCGCCAGCGGGGCTTTCGGCGGACGTGCGGTCAAGCCAGTCCTGGCCGAGGTCGGCCTCATGCGTAGTGGTGAGCGCGGCGCGGAACGGGGCGCGGAAAGCCTCAAACGTGTCATAGCCCAGGTGCTGCGCAAGACGGACAAAGCCGTTGGCGCTGATCCCGGTTTTTGCGGCCGAGACCCGCACCGTGTCGAGGCCGAAATCGCCGGGGTGGTCGATCACGTATTTCGCGGCCGCCTTCAGCTTGGGCGGCAGGGCGTCCATCTGGTCCTTCAGATGCTGGATCAGCCGGGCGGTTTGCTTGGGGTCGAGATGCGGGTCCATGGGCGCATCAGAGCAGATGTGCGGAAAATGGCAAGGGTGGAACGAATGTTTCGCTCTCGGCCTATTCCGAGAGGTAAGCCGTCAGGTCCTGGCGGGCGTGCAGGATGCGGAGGATGTCCGGGCAGCCCTGTTCCAGCCGGTAGATCACCAGATGCGCGCCCGATGGGTGGATGCGGACCGGGGGCGTGAATTCGGAGCGTTCGCGGGCCATTTCCGGGAAATCGGCCAGCAGATCGAACAGGGCAAAGAGACTGTCGGCATAAGCATCGGCCTGCGCCTCGCCCCAGGTTTCCAGGCCGTAGCGCCAGATGGCGGCAAGATCGGCGCGGGCGGCGGGGCGGATCACCCAGCGCGGGTCAGCCATTGCGGCGCATGGAGGCCTTGAAATCCTCAGGGCTTAGAGCCTCAGCGGGGCCGCTGGCAAGGCCTGCGTCGATGGCGGATTGCAGCTCGGCGATGGCGGCAGTGCGGGCCTGGTCGCGGCGGATCAGGTCGCGGACATAGTCGCTGGAATTGGCATAGGTGCCGGTTCGGGCCTGTTCCTCGACCCAGTCCTTCATCTGGTCCGGCAAAGAGACATTCATGGTGGCCATTGCTGGGCTCCTTTCGCTGGGACAGGATATGGCAATCTTTGCCAAAAACGCAAGAGAGAGGGCCGTGCCGCCTGGAATTGGCCCGCCGGCGGCCGGAAGAAACGGAAAACACCCGCGGCCGGCCGGCGCGCGGGTGTTTCCTGGTTCTTGCTGCAGACAGGGTCAGGCGGAGGCCGCTTTGAGGCCCTTTTCCTCCTGCGGCTGGATGGTGCCGTCTTCGCTGACCGTCACCGTTTCGCCATGGGCCAGGCCGCTAAGGCCCCGGCAGGCGACCAGCATCAGGATGTCCTTTTCGCGGGCGACGATGGCCATGTGGCTGAGCCAGCCGCCGACCTCGCTGAGCACTGCGCCGGAGCGCTGCACATACGGAAGCCAGGCCGGGTTCACCATGCGGCAGGCCAGGATGTCGCCGTCCTGGAAGCCGGCAAAGGCCGCCGGGTCGATGCAGCTGTCGTCCTCCATCCAGAACACCCGGGCAGTGGCGCTGCCGCTGCCGGCCACACAGGTGCCGCCGAGGCTCTCATCGCCGCCGCCGGCCTGGGCGCCGAGCGAGAGCAGCTCGCAGCCGCGCAAAGTCAGGGAGACCTCGGTGGGCGCAGATTTCTTGCGCAGGTCCTCTTTTTCGGCGCGCGCTTCGGCCAGGTCGCGCAGGGCGTCCGGGCTGGACCAGTTGCTGTCCAGCACCTCGTCGAAGGTCAGGCTGAACACGAGATCCTCCAGCCCGCTCACCTGGCCCAGGGCCAAGAGGGCGCGGCGCAGCTCGGCGACAACGCGCAGGGCTTCGTGCTTGGCCTGTTCCTTGAGATCCTGATAGGCGATGGCGATGCCGATGGTATCGTCCAGTTCGTCCGGCAGGTTGGCCGGGACTGGCACGGCGCCTATGGGCTCAACTGTGCTGCCGAGCAGGGAGTGCAGCAGTGCCGGAGCCTCGCAATACCGCGGCGAGCTGAGCTCGTAATCGAAGATCGACCGGTGGCCCATCAGCTGCATCGCGCGGATCTCGGCGTCCTTGCCGGTGCAGGAGGCGATCAGGCTGGAGGGCGCATTAGGCAGCTCGGCGTGCATCAGATGCGCCCGCAGGGCCGGGTCGCCGGCGGCTGCGGAGCCGGCCTCGCCCATAGTGAAGCCTGCCAGGATGTTGATCTTCTCCGCCTCCAGATAGACCTCGCGGATGAACATGTCCTTGAGGGTGGCGATGGTTTCGATCAGCTTGGCCTGGGGCAAGGCGGTATAGTCGACGGCCTGCCAGATGGCGAGCTTGTCCTTCAGGTCCGGCATCACCTCATTGCGGAAGCGCAGGATCATCGGATGCGCCTGTTTGCGCAGCTGCTTGGCCTTGGCGGCGGTGAGTTTCAGGGTCATGCCCTGTTTCAGCGCCACATCGACGTAGGTTTTGCCGAACAGGTTGACCAGGTGGCCGTCGCGGCCCTCGGGCAGGCCGTAAGGCACGCCCAGCTCGCGGCAGGCGAGGTCAACGCTGCCGCCCGGCGCCCAAAGCGCGCTCATCAGCGAGAAGCTGAGCGGGGTGGGGCGCGGCAGAACCTCGGACATTTCGTCTTGTTCCAGGATGGTTTCATCCGGGTCAGCGTCGCCGTAGCGGTCCAGCACCTCGCGCCATTCGGCCAGGCGGGTCTGCTCCTGTTCGGTGCCCAAGGACAGCGTGGTGATGTCGCGGCTTTGCACGATCTGGAACCCACCATCTGCATAGGCCCATTCCACGTCCTGCGGCGCGCCGAAGGTCTCCTCGATCTGTTTGCCAAGGGCCAGGAGCGGCGCCATGTCGAGGGTCTGGTCCTGATCCTCAGCCGCGGGCTGACCGGTGTAGCGGCCGAACCGCAGGGAGGTCGGGGTGACGCGGCCTGAAACCAGGTCTTCGCCGCAGCCCTCGACCCATTCGATCATCGCCATGCCGGGCGCCATCGGGTCCTGGGTGAACAAGACGCCGGCATAGTCGGCCTGCACCATCTCCTGCACCACGATATTGCCCTGGCCGCCCTCCGCGGAATAGCTGGCGGCGCGCTCGGATGAGAAGCTTTCCACCACTTCGTCGAGTGCGGCGCGCATCGTCTCTGCGGTCACGTCCAGCACCGATTCAAACACCCCGGCAAAGCTTTGGCCGGCGCCGTCCTCGTTGCTGGCGGAGGAGCGCACAGCCACCGGTTTGCCGCCTGCGAGGGAGAATACCTGCGCCGCAAATGCATCTTTCTGTGCATCAGGCATGGCGCGGTAGTCCTGGATGGCGTCGGAGCGGACGATGACGCCGCCGGGCACCGGCAGGCCGGCGTTTTTCAGCACCGACAGGCGCAGGGCCTTGTTGCCGGCATCCGCCAGTTCTTCGGTGTAGCCCATCGGGATCACGCCGCGGGGCAGCTTCGCGAGTTTGCGCTGGTGGGCACGCAGGGACAGCGCCTCGCCCAGTTGCTTGTGCATGCCGGTCACATAGGCGCGCTGCACCAGCAAGAGGGTCAGGCTGAAGCAGAGATAGGCGTTGGCGGCGCCGGACAGGCTGAACACCATGGCAAAGAGCGCAGGCATGCCAAGCACCATCCACAGCTGTTTCTGGCGTTTGGTCTTGGCGACGGCCCACAACAGGTAGACGGCGGCCAAAGCGCAGAACAGCACCGGCATGAGGAACAGCGGATCGGGCGCGCCGAGGTCGGCCATCCACAGGAACGGCGTCTGCAGGGTTGCGCTGGCCTCCTGCGCGGCGGAGACGCCCAGCATCATCACCGGCAGGAACAGCAGCGCGGTGAGGTTTTTCATCGGGGTCAGGCCCTTGTCGGCGTAGAACGCCTGTACCGCGCGCGCCTTGCGCACCGGATCATTGGCCAGCTTTGCCTTCAGCGCCTTCATCTCCTCCGCGGTCTCGGCGGTGATGATTTGGTCGCGCTCGGATTTGAGGGCAACCGGCAGCACCAGAATGCGGGTCAGGATCGACAGCGCCAGCAGGCCCAGCAGGATATGGCTGCGCTCATGCACCCACAGCAGCGCGGTGGCCAGGGCCGAGATCGCCTTGCCCCAGAGACCGCCCTGCTGATCGGCCAGCCAGGCCTGCACATGCGGTTTCGGCGGCGGTGCCACGAAGTACTCCCACGGCAGAGTGTAGCGTCCGCGGAAGTCGATGCCCTGCTGCGACAGCTCCAGCCCCAGCACCTGGCTCATGAAGCAGCTGCGGCGGTCGTAGCATGCAGCAATGGTGGGCTTGCTGGGGTCCAGCTGTGCAATCCGGTCCATCAGGTCCGCAGTCGTCATCTTGCGGATCGGGATGTTGACGGCGCCGGGCAGGTGGCCGGTCTCAAAGTCGCCGGGATAGCGGGTGTCGACGATCTGCAGATCCTCGGTGGTCAGGAGCGTTTCAAAATCTGCGGTGCTGAGCAGCACGTCCTTGCCCGGGTATTCCGGGATTGCGCGCAGGTCGGAGAGGGTTTTCACATCCTTGTCGGAGAAGTCGCGCCCCTCGACGATCCATTTCTCGATGCCGCCGGCGATGAAGCTGCAGTCGATGCCCATTGCAGCCAGCTTGGCGCAGGTTTCCGAACTGCGGTTGCCGTTGTGGCAGAACAGCACAACCTTCTGGCCCGGCTGCACCGGGCGGGTCTCCAAGAAGTCCGGAAACCGGATGTGGGTGGCGCCGGGCAGGGTGCCCATGGCGTTTTCGCCGGTTTCGCGGATGTCGTAGAACAGGGTGGAGCCGTCCCCCAGCGCGGCGGCGGCATCCGTGGTGCTCATCGCCAGGGGGTGGTTCTCCTGCTTGGAAAAGCTGGTTTCCTTGAGCGTCGCATCCTTGATGGTGGTGCCGTCAAACTGCGCAGGCCGCGTCAAAGTGGCCTGCAGCCTTGCCAGCTCGGCAGTGCTGTGCGAGGAATACTGCCAGTAATTGCCGGCGGCCAGTGCAATCGCCGCCACTATGAGGAACGAGATCAGCTTCACCGGGTAACGAAGCCGTGAACCGCCCGCTTTGGGCGTAAAACCTAGTTTTGCCGCAACGACTGCGCCCAAACCGGATACCATTGCAATTCCCACGGCCAGGACCTGGGACAGCGAAGAAACCGATCCGATCACCAGCTCCGGCGAGGGGATGGCAAGAGCCGCGATAGGGAGAGCAGAGAAAAATGCCGTCAGCACAGTAATTTGCGCGATACGGCGGTTAGACCTGAGCGGTTTTGATGGCAAAGTGGTATTCTTCACGGCGTGTCCTGTTGAGCCAGTGCAACCTGGGTTCTGAAATTATGGCGAATTTGCCTAAAAGATTATGAAAATCTTACTGAACCGTTAATATAGGGGCTGCAGAATAAAAGAACCGCAAAATTTTTCCGAGAATTGCAGGAGCGTTAACATTGTATTCTCAACAATGTGCCATGTAACGAGGAAGTGCAGGCGGGCCGCAGGCCGGCCCATCTCAGTCAGGAGGCTAGAACCGTGAAGCTGTTTGTGCGGGCTGTTGGTATTATTGGGTTTTTCCTGGAGCGTTTGCGGGCGGCAAGTCCAGGTGCATTCCTGGCGGCTTTGCTTGCCGCGCTGACTCCCGCCTCAGGACATGCCGGGATTGAGCTGGTTTTCGGCACTTATGCGGCGGATAAACCTACTGCAACGGTCAAAAAGTATCAGCCCTTCCTGTCGTTCCTGTCCGGGCGGATGAGCGAAGAACTGGGCGAGCCGGTGTCGATCCGGCTGAAGATTGCCAAGGAATACGGGGAAGGCATCCGCCAGCTGGCCAGCGGCGAGGTGGATTTCGCCCGTTTCGGCCCGGCGTCTTACGTGCATGTGATGAATGAAAATCCGGATGTGCAGATTGTGGCGATGGAATCCAAGAACGGCGGCAAGCGGTTCAAGGGGGTGATCGTGGTGCATCAGGACAGCAGCGTTCAGTCCGTGAACGACCTGGCCGGGCTCAGCTTCGCCTTTGGTGATGAGCTGTCAACGATTGGCCGCTACCTGGCGCAGGAATATCTGCTGAATGCGGGAATCACCGGTGACGATCTGCTTGAGTTTGCTTATCTCGGCCGCCACGATCTGGTTGGCGAAGCCGTCGGGGCGGGGCGGTACACGGCCGGGGCACTCAAGGAAAGCACCTTTAAGAAGCTGGTTGCCAAGGGCGTGCCGATCCGGGTGCTGGCATCCTTTGACAACGTGACCAAACCCTGGCTGGCAGCGCCGGATATGCCGGCGGGCGTGCTGGAGGCGATGCGCAAGGTAATGCTGTCCTCAGAGAACGAGGAAATCGTTCGCCGCATTTCCAAAAACGGCTTCCTGGAAGGGGCAGATCAGGATTATGACATCATCCGCCGGGCGATGGAGCGCAGCCTGGCATTTTAAAGGCCCCGCATTGAAGACATGAAACGTACAGGCATTCTATTTCAGATCGTGCTGTCGCTGCTGCTGGCGGCATCGGCGGTCGGTTTTGCCGTTGGCAATATGGCGCAGCGGCAGGAAGTGCAGCGGCTGGAGGAGCAGCTGGAGAGCCAGGCGGACCTGACGGTCTCGCTGCTCAGCGGGCTGATGCTGGAATCGATCATCGTTGAAGATGTGCCGGTGCTGGAAACCGGGCTGATCGAAGCCGTTACCCGCAACCCGCAGATCGTGTCGATCCAGATCCGCAGCCCGGCCGGCAAAATGCTGGCCTCGGCAGTTGCGCCCGGCGCGCCGCTGGACGGCGGCCATGTGATCTATGAGCGGCCGATCGAGCTGGAGGGGGCCTCCTTCGGCACCATGGAAGTGAAATGGTCGACCCGCGACGGCAAGGCGCTGGTGGCAGCCAAGGTGCGCCAGATCATCATCTGGACGGTGGTGCCGGTGCTGGCGCTGTCGCTCCTGGTACTGCTTCTGGTGCATGGGCTGGCGCTGCGCCCCTTGCAGATGATCCACTCGCGGATGTCGGATGCGATTGCCGGCCTGCGCAGCGCGCGGCGGCCGCTGCCCTGGTATGCCTCCCGCGAATTCCGAGCGCTGGATTTCTCGGTCGGCGTGCTGGAGGAAACCTTTGCCGAGCGCGACGAGCGCGAGTTCGCCATGGAGCAGGCGCGCGAGGCTGCGGATATCGCCAACCGGGCCAAGTCGGAATTCCTCGCCAACATGAGCCATGAAATCCGCACCCCCATGAACGGGGTGATCGGCATGGCGGAGCTGCTGCAGGAAACCCCGCTGGACGAGGACCAGCGGATGTACGCCGAAACGATTGCCAAGTCCGGCTCGGCGCTGCTGACAATCATCAACGACATTCTGAACTTCTCCAAGATCGAGGCCGGCAAGGTTGAGCTTAACGCGGCGCCGTTCAACCTGCAGACCGCAGTTGAGGATGTGGTCACGCTGCTGTCGCCCAAGGCGGTGGAGAAAGGGGTCGAGATCACCATGCGCTATGACCCGGCGCTGCCTGAGGTCTTTGTGGGCGATGCCGGGCGGATCCGGCAGGTGATCACCAATATCGCCGGCAATGCGGTGAAATTCACCCGCAAGGGCTATGTCTATATCGAAGTGACCGGCCGTGAACAGGACGGCCGCCATCTGCTGACGCTTCAGGTCACCGACACCGGCATCGGGATCGAGCCTGGGCGGATCAGCCAGATCTTCCGTGCTTTCGAGCAGGCCGACAACGCCGCCACCCGCAACTTTGAAGGCACCGGCCTGGGGCTGGCGATCTCTGCACGCCTGCTGGAACTGATGGACGGCGAGGTCGATGTGCAGTCCGAACCGGGCGCCGGCTCGGTCTTCACCATTGAGCTGCCGCTGCAGGCAGGCGGCCAGGTGGCCGCGGTGCCGGATGGAGAGGTGCATAGTTTTACCGGGCTGCACGGGCTTTTGGTTGATGATCTGGAGCTGAACCGGGTGATCCTGTCCGAACGTCTCAGCAGCTGGGGGATGACCAGCACGCTGGCGGCTTCTGCGCATGAGGGGCTGGAGATCCTGTCCGATGCGCAACTGGACGGCCGGCGGTTCGATTTCATTATTCTGGACTACCAGATGCCGGCCATGGATGGCCGCGAGCTGGCGGCGCGGATCCGGGCCATGCCAGGGTTCGAAACGGTGCCGCTGATTGTGCTTTCTTCGGTCGAGCACGCGCTGAGCAGGGCTGATTGCCAGGCGATCGGGATCTGCGAGTTTGCGCTGAAGCCGGTCCGGGCGGTGCAGCTGCGGCAGGTGATCAGCCGGGTGCTGAGCAGTCCGGACCGGGTGTCCCCGGCACCGGCTGCAGAAGCGGCTGCACTTCCGGCGGAGGAGCGTCCGCTGAAGGTGCTGCTGGCGGAGGACAACCGCACCAACCAGCTGGTGGTGACCAAAATGCTGAAGGACGCACCGCTGGAGATCAGCATCGCCAGAAACGGTGCGGAGGCAGTTGCGCAATTCCAGGATGAACGGCCGGACATCGTGCTGATGGATATGATGATGCCGGAGATGGACGGTATCGAGGCCACCGCCGAGATGCGCCGGATCGAGGCGGAGAGCGGCAGCGGCAAATGCCCGATCGTGGCGCTGACGGCCAATGCGCTGACCAGCCACCGGGAGAAGTGCCTGGAAGCCGGCATGGATGATTTCCTCAGCAAGCCGATCAACAAGAAGGCGCTGTCCGAGGCGATCAGCAAATGGACCCGCAGCGAGGATTTGCAGCGCACCGGCAGCTGAGGGGGTCCGGGCGGCGCGCCCGGGGCTTGCTGCTTGGCAGGTTGGAACCGGCCGCCTCAGGGGCAGGCCGGTTTTTCTTTTGCTGAGGCTGCGGCGGCAGCGCTGTGAGGCGTTGTCAGCGGCGGTGGCTCTGAAGCACCACGCCAGCGGCGCTGGAAGCGGCAAAGAGGGCCGCGGCAAGGCAGACAATGCTGGGACCGGCGGGGGTGTCGAAAACAAAGGCCAGCTGCAGCCCGCCGGAGGCGGCCAGCATGCCCAAAAGGGCCGCGATGGCGGCCATCCGCTCTGGCGTGGCGGCAAAGGGGCGCGCGGCGGCGGCGGGGATCAGCAGCATGGCGGCGATCAGCAGTACGCCGACGACCTTGATGGCGACAGCCACCACCAGCGCCAGGGCCAGGGTCAGCACCATCTGCTCGCGCCGCGGGTCGATGCCGGCGGCATGGGCCAGGTCCGGGTTCAGCGTGGCAGTCAGCAGCGCCGACCAGCGCCACCACAGAAGCGCCAGCACCAGAGCGGCTCCGCCCCAGATCACCGCAAGGTCGCCGCGGCCCACCGCCAGGATATCGCCGAAGAGATAGGCCATCAGGTCGATCCGCACTCCGGAGAGGAAGGACACCGCCACCAGGCCGAAGGCGAGCGAGGAATGGGCCAGCACGCCCAGGAGCGTGTCCATTGCATAGCCGCGGCCCGCCAGCGCAGAGACTGTGGTGGCCATGGCCAGCGCCGTGGCCAGCACGCCGGCGAAAATCGACACATCGAAACTAAGCGCCAGCGCCACGCCCAGAATCGAAGCATGCGCGGTGGCATCGCCGAAATAGGCCATCCGGCGCCAGACCACGAAACAGCCCAGGGGGGCTGCGGCCAGGGCCACGCCGATGCCGGCCAGCGCAGCGCGGATCAGAAAATCGTCAAGCAGGGTCATTCCGCCGCCTCATGCTGGCGGCCATGATCATGGCCGCAATCGTGGTCGTGGCTGTGGTTGTGCTCGTGCCGGTAAAGCGCCAGCGCGCCCTGGGTGCCGGTGCCAAACAGCGCCCGGTATTCCGGTGCGCTGGCAACGTGCTCAGGCGCGCCTTCACAGCAGATATGGCCGTTGAGGCAGACTACACGGTCAGAGGCGGCCATCACCACATGCAGCTCGTGGCTGACCATCAGCACGGCGCAGCCGATTTCCTGCCGGACTTTCTCGATCTGCTGGTAAAAGGCGGCAGAGCCGGGCTGATCCAAGCCCTGCGTGGCTTCATCCAGGATCAGCAGCTGCGGATTGCTGAGCAGGGCACGGGCCAGCAGCACCCGCTGGAACTGGCCGCCGGAGAGGCCGGACATCTGCCGTGCCGCCAGATTGCCGGCGCCGGCCTGTTCCAGAGCCTCGGATGCGCGGGTGTCGGAGACGCGGACCGGCAGGCTGAGGAAACGGCGCACCGTCAGCGGCAGGGTCGGGTCGATATGCAGTTTCTGCGGCACATAGCCGATGCGCAGATGGGGCGTGCGGGTGACCGAGCCGCCCGAAGGCTTCAGCGCGCCGATCACGCTGCGCAGCAGGGTGGACTTGCCGGAGCCGTTGGGGCCGACCACGGTGACGATCTCGCCCTCCTGGATTTTGAGGCTGACGCCGGACAGAACCGTGTTGCCGCCATAGGTGACGGTTAGGCCGTTTAGGGAAACCAGGCTCATGCCGCGGGGCTTTCCTGGCATTTCGGGCACAGGCCTTCAGCCTCAATCACGGTGCGTTCGATGATAAAGCCGACTTCCCGGGCGGCCTCGCCAAGCTGGCCCTGAGAGGGCTCGCGATGGGCTTCGGCCACCGCATCGCAGGACCGGCAGATCAGGAAGAAAGGGGCGTGGTTTGCACCGGGATGGGTGCAGGCGATGAAGGCGTTGAGGCGTTCGATCTTATGGGCGAGGCCGTTTTTGACCAGGAAATCCAAGGCCCGGTAGGCGACGGGCGGCTGCGAGCCGAGGCCCTCTTCGCGCAGGCGGTCGAGGATGTCATAGGCGCCAAGCGCACGATGCTCTTGCAGCAGGATCTCCAGCACCCGGCGGCGCACTTTGGTGAATTGCAGGGCGTTTTCCCGGCAGTGGGTCTCGGCCGCGGCAATGCCGTCGTGGACGCAGCTGCTGTGATCATGCGGTTCGAAACCGATGGAATCCATGGGGTGAGGCCTCCGGGGCTGAGCGGGATTGGCACTTGATATGTAATGTTATGACGTTTATCAACCCGGCGAAATGTTATAAAGTTACATCGGAGGATGGCATGCGGAACGCGGTGGCTGTGGCAGCGCTTATGGCGGGAACAGGGGCGGCCTGGGCAGAGGTGCCAAAGGTTGCGGCGGATATCACGCCGGTGCACGGGCTGGTGGCGCGGGTGATGCAGGGTGTGGGCGAGCCTGCCCTGGTGGTGCCGCCGGGCGCCTCGCCGCATGGCTATTCGATGCGCCCGTCGAAGGCGCGGGCGCTGGATCAGGCGGACATTGTATTCTGGATGGGCGAGGCTCTGACGCCTTGGCTGGAAGGGCCTTTGGAAGAACTGGCGGGCGACGCGCACCGGGTGGAGCTGCTGGAAGCCGCGGGCACCACGGTGCTGGCATTCCGCGAGGGCGCCCGGTTTGAGGCGCATGATCATGGCGATCATGAGGGCCACGAAGACCACGATGGTCATGAAGAGCATGAGGACCATGCCGATCATGACGGCCACGACGATCACGGCCATGACGATCACGCCGGCCATGACGATCACGATGATCATGAATCGCATGCCGAAGGCGAGGCGCATGACGATCATGATCACGAAGAACATGCGGCGCATGATGATCATGATGACCATGGCCACGGCGACGGTGATCACGAAGCACATGATGACCATGACGATCATGCCGATGCCCACGGTCATGACCACGACGGCGATGACCCGCATGCCTGGCTGCTGCCGGCCAATGCGCAGGCTTGGCTGGATGTGATTGCCGGCGAGCTGGCCGAGCATGACCCGGACAATGCTGCGGCCTACAAGGCCAATGCCGAAGCCGGCAAGCAGGAGATTGCAGAGGCCGTAGCCGACATCTCAGCCCAGCTGGAGCCGTTCCGGGCCAAGCAGTTCATCGTTTTCCACGATGCTTACCAGTATTTTGAGCGCGGCTTTGGCCTGAATGCGGCCGGCGCGATTTCGCTGGGGGATGGGGTCAAGCCGAGCCCGGCTCGGGTTGCGGAAATCCGCGATGTGGTGGCAGAGCGGAATGTGACCTGCGTGTTCTCGGAGCCGCAGTTCAACCCCGGTCTGGTGGCTACTGTGCTTGACGGCACCGGGGCCGGCACCGCGGTCCTGGATCCGCTGGGCGCCAAGCTGGAGCCTGGGGCGCAGTTTTACCCGGCGCTGCTGCAGGACATCGGTACGGCGATTGCCGGCTGCTGAAGAGAAGGGGCGGGCCAATTGGCCCGCTTTTTTCATCTGTCGCTGATCAGATGGGTAAGCGTGGCGCCGGTCTCGTAGTAGGCGCTGCGCAGGCCCGCAAAGGGAATTGAGTGGCCCTGGGCGGGCGGCACAGGCAGGCAGGCGCGGTTGCCGGTCAGCAGCGCCTCGGCTATGGCGGTTCCGAACAGGGTTCCCGGGCCGATGCCGCGGCCGGAATAGCCAAAGCAGGCATAGCCGCCCTGCAGGTCGAGGATCTTGGGCAGATGCTCGGTGGTCATGGCGATGCGGCCGTGCCAATGGCTGTGCAGTTTGACGGCTTTCAGGTCCGGATAGAGCGCTGCCAGTTTTCTGGGCAGCCAGCTGCGGTGCAGGGCGCTGCCGAAATGGTTGAGCGCGCCCATGCCGCCGATCACCAGCCGTCCGCCCTGATCCAGGCGCCAGGAGGACATCACCAGCGCGGTGTCCCAGCAGCCTTCTTTGTACGGCAGGATCTTCTTGAGCAGCGGGCCGGGCAGCGGATCGGTGGCAGCCTGGAAGTAGTGCACCGGGATCACCTGCGGCGCGTCGTAGCCGCTGATCTCCTGGGCATAGGCGTTGGTGGCCATGATCAGGTGCTTGGCGCGGATGCTGCCCTTGGGCGTTGCCACATGCCAGGTGCCGCCGTCGCGGCTGATGGCCGTGGCGGGGGAATGGCCGTGCAGCAGCGCGCCGGGGCTGGCGGCGGCGCGGGCGGGGCCGCGCACATAGGCGAGCGGCTGGGTAGTGCCTGCGCGCGGATCAAACAGGGCGCCGTGCACGGCCTCGGAACCGGTGCGCTGGATGGCTTCCTCGCGCGGCAGCAGCTCAACCGGGGCGCCGATGGCCGTCAGCTGAGCGTAGCGGCGCTGCAGGTCTTTGAGGCCTGAGGGCGCGTGGGCGCAGTGCAGGGTGCCGTTGTTCTCCGGCTCGCATTGGATGGCGTGTTTCTTGATCAGCGAGAACACCATCTCTGGCGCCCCGGCCAGAAGCTGGGACAGGCGGCTGCCGGTCTCGGCGCCCAGCTCGGCGTTAATGTCTTCGGGCGGCAGCCGGAGGCCGGCATTGGCCAGCCCGACATTGCGCCCCGACCCGCCGCTGCCGATTTCATCTGCTTCGATCAAGCGGGCGGAGGCGCCGAGTTCGGCGGCCTTCAGCGCGGCTGAGCAGCCGGTGTAGCCGCCGCCGATCACCACGAGGTCGGCCTCAGCCTCCCCGGTGAGTTCCGGGAAGGCGGGGGTTTCCTGGGCG
>NZ_JWLD01000055.1 GCF_000813725.1 Leisingera sp. ANG-Vp | reverse complement strand
TGCGGCGCTGCCCCGAGCAGTCGCGCTCCCACAGGTGATAGATCTCACCATGCTTGTCGCCGAGGATCTGCACCTCGACGTGGCGGGCGCGGGTGATCATCTTTTCCAGATAGCCCTCGCCGTTGCCAAAGGCGGCTTCCGCTTCGCGGCGCCCCTCAAGCACCTTCTCTTCCAGCTCCGCTTCGCCCAGGATCGGGCGCATGCCGCGGCCGCCGCCGCCCCAGGAGGCTTTCAGCATCAAGGGATAGCCGATTTCCTTGGCTTCCTTGCGGATCGCGTCCATGTCGTCGCCCAGCACCTCGGTCGCCGGGATAACCGGCACGCCCGCGGCAATCGCCACTTTCCGCGCCGAGGCCTTGTCGCCAAGCGCCCGCATGGTCTCTGCCTTGGGGCCGATGAAGGTGATGCCGTTCCGCGCGCAGGCATCCACAAACTCCGGGTTCTCCGACAAGAGGCCGTAGCCCGGGTGGATCGCATCGGCGCCGCTTTCCTTGGCCACGCGGATGATCTCGTCGATCGACAGATAGGCCGCAACCGGCCCCATGCCTTCGCCGATCCGGTAGGCTTCGTCCGCCTTGAAACGGTGCAGGCCGAGCTTGTCTTCCTCGGCATAGACGGCGACGGTGCGCTTGCCCATCTCGTTGGCTGCGCGCATCACGCGGATCGCGATCTCGCCACGGTTGGCAATCAGGATTTTCTTGAAGTCGGTCATTTCACCCTCGGGGTCCGTGCAAGTTGGTGCAGTGTTAGGCGGATAATAGCGGTACGTATAGACGTAGTTCTGGGTATTTCCGGCATGATTGCGCTCTCATGCGGCCTGTTTTTCCATTCCTGATCCGCGTTTTGCCCGTTCCGGCCGCCGGACGGGCGTTCCAGTGCATTCTGCTAAAGATGCAGAATCTGCCGGAATTTTGCACATGCAGCATAATTTTGTAACCATTTTTGCTGCACTGCAGAGAGAATTTTGCGCCGAAGATGCGTCATTTTGGCGCAATTTGGCGTATATCGTACGAAATGCGCTGCCGATGTGCGCATTCAGCCCAGATTTTGCGGCTGCAGACTCCGGACTGCCTTCAGCCCGGTCAGGCCGAGCTGGCTCATATTGGCCTGCATGTCCTTGGCCAGCATATCGCAAAGATGCGCGGGGCCGGCTGCGCCCAAAGCCGCCAAAGCATAGTGAAAGGCGCGTCCCAGCATGATGAAGTCCGCCCCCAGCGCCAGCGCCCGCAGGATGTCCAGGCCGCCCTCGATGCCGCTGTCGAAAATCAGCGGGATATCAACAGAGCTGCGGATGTCTGGCAGCAGATCAATAGCGGCGGGACAGCCGTCGAACTGGCGGCCGCCATGGTTGGACACCCAGAGAGCGTCGGCGCCGGCCTCCTGAAGCCGCCGCGCATCTGCCGGGCGCAGCACGCCCTTGACGACAAAGGCGCCTTCCCAGTTTTGGCGCAGCCAGTCGACATAACCCCAGTCCGGCGAGGTACGCAGCAGATAGCCGATATGTGCGGTGGGCGGCAGGTTGGCCTGCGGGGCTGAGATATACTTGTCCAGCGTGCGCATCCGCGGCATGCCTGCGCGCGCCATGCCCAAGGCCCAGGCTGGGCGCCTGGCAATCTGTGCCAGGAGACGCGGGGTGAGCCGCGGCGGCTGGGTGAGCCCGGACCGTGTCTGCCGTTCCCGGCGCGAGGCGGCGGGAACATCTACTGTCAGCACCAGGGTTTTGAACCCGGCATCACGCGCCCGGACCAGCAGATCGGCGCGCATCGCCTCATCCTTGGGGGGGTAGAGCTGGAACCAGGCATTCTTTCCCAGATGCGGCGCCAGGTCTTCGGGCGACTGGCTGGCAACGGTGGACAGGCAAAAGGGAATGCCCGCGGCTGCGGCGCTGCGGGCCAGAATGCCCTCTGCATCTGGCCAGATCAGCCCTGACATGCCCACGGGTGCAATGCCAAAGGGCAGAGCGTGGCTGGTTCCCAGGAAATCGCAGGCCAGCTCCGGCGTCATCTCGCCATGCAGAACTGAGGGCAGCAGGCCTATCCGGTCCAGGCCCGAGCGGTTGCGCGCGCGCGCCGCTTCGGCGCCGGTGCCGCTGTCCAGGTAGTCCCAGACAAACCGCGGCAGCCGCGCTTTGGCGCGGCGTTTCAAATCGTCAAGGCCGGGGTAGCGCTGATGCAGATCCATCCGCGCATTTGGGCGGGGCAGGTTGCAAATGTCCAGCCCTTGAGCAAGGCCGGCAGCTCATGTGTTCCCCCTTACCCGGCGGCGCGCCGGTCAGGCGGCCCTTGCATCTCGGGCAGCGCGGCCGGGTTGCGCGGCGCCGGATCGGCACCGTCGGCGACACAGACCTGGTTGCGCCCTTTGGCCTTGGCGTCATACAGCGCTTCATCCGAGGCGCGCAGCAGATCCTGCGGCATCGTGCCGTGTGCCGGATAATGTGCCACGCCCAGCGAGACAGTGATCCGCGGCAGGGCCTTTTCCCCATAGCGCACAACCACGTCTTCGACCGCCTGGCGCACCAGTTCCGCCTTGGTCATCACGTCCTCCTGGCTGGCGCCGGGCACGATCAGGGTGAATTCCTCGCCGCCGGGGCGGCAGGCAACCTCGTCTCCGTCACAGGCCTGCTCCAGTACCGAGCCGACCGCGCGCAGCACCATGTCGCCGGCGTCATGGCCATGGTTGTCGTTGAATTTCTTGAAGTGATCCACATCGATGGAAATGACGCTCAGCCTGAGGCCCTTGTCCTGGCTGGCGTTGATGCACTTGCGCAGGGATTCCGTCATGTGGCGGCGGTTGAACAGCCCGGTCAGAGGATCGCGTACCGACTGGTCATGCAGCTGATCGCGCATGCGGACATTGGCAATCGCCATCGAGATCTGCTCGGCGCACATCTGGGCGAGCTTCTTGCTGGCAGTGAATTCCGGGCAGTTTTCCTTGATTGCCCGCAGATGCATCAGCCCCACGGTTTCGCCATGGGCCAGAATCGGAAAGCAGTAATAGCTGCGCCCGTCATGCGGCTCGGCATGCTCGCAGACAAACTGGATTTCTGCAGAGCCGAATTCGTAGGTGCGGCCGCGGCGCAGGCCCCAGCATTCTTCGGGGTGGATATGCTCCCTGTGGCTGCCGCCGTTCCAGCTCGAACAGCCGTCCAGCACATCGCGGGAGTTGGAATAGACATAGACGCTGCCCTCGGCAGTGGGCAGAATGTGGGTCATGAACCTGGCAACCATCTCGAACAGCTCATCCAGCGACCGGCTGGACTGCAGCCATTCGTTCAGCTCCCCCAGCAGCTGCACCTCCCGCGCCAGCCGCAGCTGTTCGTCCAGGATCTGGCGCTCATGCTCGTTGCGGGCGCGCAGCTGGTTCAGGTTGAGCCGGTTGGTCTTGAACACCACATAGACCGCAATCGTCATCGCCAGCAGCGCGATCGAGGTCATAACGGTCAGCGACAGCTGCGCCCGGCGGATGAACGTGTCCCGCAGCTCGGTGATGTCCGTGTAAAAATCGATTGCGCCGTCAAAATGACCATTGTGCATCAGCGGCACATAGACCTGCGCAACTTCCCGCGTGATGCTGCTGTCATAGCCGTTGTCATGCAGCGGAAATCCGTCCACCTCATAGGCGGGCAGCGTTTCATGCATGTAATAGACTTCACCACGCGAAACATGTGTCGTGAAAAAGGCATTGGCTTCATATTCACCGATTTCCTCGCTGCGCGACGACCAGAAAATCTCGCCGCCGCTGGTCAGCAGCCGGTAACGGAATACATCTGTCTCTTCCGGCAGCAGGGTCAGCATGTGGGCGTCATGCGGGTTGATGGTGCCGTTCTCAAATGCGTCCTCAACGCTGGCCATGTGCAGCACAACCCGGCGCTGCCAATGCTTGGCCTGCTTGCGGATGTCATCTTCCAGCATCCGGTCCACAATCGGTTCCGGAACTGCAAACACAGCCCAGGCAGATGCGGCCGCAGCTGCGACCAGAACAAAGATCAGCGACATGCTGCGAATTTTTTCAGCCAGGCTGGATCTGAAATTACTTTTCATGCGTTAGGTGCCCGCGAGATTGAATGCTGCTGAATTGGTGCAGCCTTTCGATTGTGCCTGACGGGGCTTGCGATACCGTTAACCGGCTGCGGGTCTCTGCAGAGGATGCGACCAGTTTCTGCCGTCTGCTTTCCGTAAGCTCTTGCAGATGCTGGCCGGTTGCCAAGTCGGGAACAGACTGTGAACGTCCCCTTTCCGCCGGACCTGAATCACGCTAGGATCACGGTCATGAGCAGTTTTGACGAAATGGACGCCTTTGAGGGCGCATCGCTGTCGTCCCGCGCCATGGCGGCGCGGCCGATGCCCTATCTGGATTCGCTGAACCCGGCGCAGCGCGAGGCGGTGGAATGCCTCGATGGACCCGTTCTGATGCTGGCGGGCGCCGGCACCGGCAAGACCAAGGCGCTGACCACCCGCATCGTGCATCTCCTCAGCACCGGCAGGGCGCGGCCGAATGAGATCCTGTCGGTCACCTTCACCAACAAGGCCGCGCGCGAGATGAAGGAGCGGGTTGGCGGCATGCTGGGCCAGGCGGTCGAAGGCATGCCCTGGCTCGGCACCTTCCACTCGATCTGCGTCAAGCTGCTGCGCCGCCATGCGGAGCTGGCGGGGCTGAAATCGAACTTCACCATTCTGGATACCGATGACCAGATCCGCTTGCTGAAACAGCTGATCCAGGCCGCGGGCATCGATGACAAGCGCTGGCCGGCCCGGATGCTGGCAAACATCATCGACGACTGGAAAAACCGGGCACTGACGCCCGAAAAGGTGCCCGCGGGCGACGCCGGCGCCTACAACAACCGCGGCACTGAGTTCTACGCGCAGTACCAGACCCGCCTGCGGGAATTGAACGCGGTGGATTTCGGCGACCTGCTCTTGCACATGGTGACGATCTTCCAGAACCACCCGGATGTGCTGGAACAGTACCAGCGCTGGTTCCGCTACATCATGGTGGACGAATACCAGGATACCAACGTTGCCCAGTACCTGTGGCTGCGGCTGCTGGCCGGCGCCCACAAAAACGTCTGCTGCGTTGGCGACGACGACCAGTCGATCTATGGCTGGCGCGGTGCCGAGGTTGGCAACATCCTGCGGTTTGAAAAGGATTTTCCCGGCGCCATGGTGGTGCGGCTGGAGCAGAACTACCGCTCCACCGGCCATATCCTGGCGGCTGCGTCCAATGTGATCCGCGGCAATGCCGGCCGTCTGGGCAAGGAGCTGTGGACCGATGCCGGCGACGGCGAGAAGGTCCGTCTGATCGGCCATTGGGACGGCGAGGAAGAGGCCCGCTGGATCGGGGAAGAGATCGAGGCGATGCAGCGCGGCACCCGCGGCCAGGCGCCCATAGGCCTCAACAGCATGGCCATTCTGGTGCGTGCTTCGCACCAGATGCGCGCGTTCGAGGATCGTTTCCTGACCATCGGCCTGCCGTACCGGGTGATCGGCGGCCCGCGTTTCTACGAGCGGATGGAGATCCGCGATGCCATGGCCTATTTCCGGGTTGTGGTCTCGCCCGATGACGACTTGGCGTTTGAGCGCATCGTCAACACCCCCAAGCGCGGCCTTGGCGACAAGGCGCAGCAGGCCATTCAGGGCATCGCCCGCGAAAACGGCGTCTCGCTGGTTGAAGGCGCCCGGCTGGCGGTGGAAAGCGGCCAGATCAAGGGCAAGGGCGGCGGTGCCCTGCGCCAGCTGGTCGAGGGCATTGCCCGCTGGGGCCATATGGCGGGCGACGCCGACATCACCCATATGGAGCTGGCCGAAATCATCTTGGATGAGAGCGGCTACACCGCCATGTGGCAGAACGACAAGAACCCGGATTCGCCCGGCCGCCTGGAGAACCTCAAAGAACTGGTGAAGGCGCTGGAGACGTTCGAGAACCTGCAGGGCTTCCTCGAACACGTCAGCCTGGTGATGGACAACGACAAGCAGGATGCGGACGAGAAGGTCTCGATCATGACCCTGCACGCCGCCAAGGGCCTGGAGTTCCCGGCGGTTTTCCTGCCGGGCTGGGAGGATGGGCTGTTCCCCTCGCAGCGCTCGATGGACGAAACCGGCCAGAAGGGCTTGGAAGAGGAACGCCGGCTCGCCTATGTCGGCATCACACGCGCCGAGCAGATCTGCACCATCTCCTTTGCCGGCAATCGGCGGGTGTTCGGCCAGTGGCAGTCGCAGCTGCCCTCCCGTTTCATCGACGAGCTGCCCGATGAGCATGTTGAGGTTCTGACCCCGCCCGGCCTCTACGGCGGCGGCTACGGAGCGGCCTCACCGGGCGGCGCACAGGTCCGCTCCACCATCGACGAGCGCGTGGCGCAGGCGGATGGCTACAACTCCCCTGGCTGGAAGCGGATGCAGGCGCGTGCGGGGCAATACGGGCTGTCTCAGCCCAAGGAGAGTAAAAACACGGTGATAGACCTCACCGCCACTTCCAGCTTCACCCTGGGCGAGCGGGTGTTCCACCAGAAATTCGGCTATGGCGCCATTACCGGCATCGAGGGAGACAAGCTGGAAGTCGACTTTGAAAAGGCAGGGCCCAAGAAGGTTGTGGCCCGTTTTGTCTCCGCCACAGACGACGTGCCGTTCTGACTGCAACTGTTAACGCCGGCAAGGCCGGCGGATCGGATCGCTGTGCGATCCGATCCGGGCGCGGGCGCCGCGGGCAGCAAAGCTGCCCGCGGCGCCCGCGCCACCCCCTTCCTCTGAGGTTTGCTTGACTTGATGAGGGTGTGATTGGCGGTGTTCTAGCGCAGCGCGATCATTGCAATGCCCGCGGCAATCAGCGCCGCCCAGCCCAGGCGGCTGAGACCGCGCGGTTCCTTCAACACCACGGCAGCCAGGATCACAGACACCGGGATCGACACCTGGCGCACAGCGCTGACTGCTGCCGCTTCCGCGCCCAGCTGGAACACCCGCAGGATCAAGAGGTAGGACAGATAAGACGAGAACCCCGCAAACAGAATGCGCCAGGGGTTCTGGGCCCAGCCGCGGACCACACCCAGCAATGGCGCCGATTGTCCCCGGTCCTCCCAGGCGCGCAAGGACCCCATTGCCAGCGTCACCAGAATGTAGGTCCAGAACAGAAACGGCGCGCTGGCCGCGGTCTGCATCGCCGCCGCATCGGAAATCGAATAGGCGGCGGAGCCCAGCATAGCCATTGCCGCCATGGCAAAGGCGCGCGGATCATCCAACAGCCGGCCGTTCCTCTTCTGGATCATCAGCCCGGCCCAGATAATCAGCCCCATCCCCAGCAGGGCCAAGCCGGAATAGCTCTGATCCAGCGCCAGCCAGCTGAACCCCGCAATCGCAAGAGGTGAAGAGCGCACGATCGGATAGTAGGCCGATAGATTCCCGCGCCGCAGCGCCGACAGCGTGCCGTAGTAGTAAACGGTCAGCCCCAGAGCCGAAGCCAGAACCAGCGGCCAGATCCCGGCCGGCAGGGCAGGGCTTTGCCCGGCCAGCTTCATATGCACAGCCGCAAACACCACCCAGCTGAGGCACACCCCGGTGTAGCAGGACACCGGATGCGCCACCCCCTTCAGCGTCAGGTCGCGCAGCGGGTGCGAGACCGCTGACAGCAGAACCAGCAGGATCCAAAGCAGCTCCACTCAGCCGCCTGCCGCTTGGCCCGGGCGGTCCAGATAGGCGTCGAAATGCACCGTGACCTGGTCCTCGTTCACCTGCACCACGCTGTAGGCCAGGGGCTCGACGCTGTAATCCGTGCCAACCCGTTCCGGCACCAGCGGGATCTGGTGGTTGGTGCTGGGCAGCGACGTGAACGGATAGCCGCGCCAGTTCACATAGGTGATCCGGTGAATGTGGCCGTAGAAGATGTGGCGGATGTTCCGGCCTTTCTGCAGGGCCGCATGAAATGCATCAGGGCCGCGCAGCTTGATATCGTCCACATAGGGCAGGCCGATGTCGAAAGGCGGATGGTGCATAAACAGGAACACTGGCGCATCGCCTGCCTGTTCCAGCTCCTCTTCCAGCCAGGCCAGGCGCGTGGCACAGAGCTCGCCGTCATGCACGCCGGGGCCGCCTGTCAGCGTGTCCAGGAACACAAACTTGGCGCCGTCTGCCGTGCGGCTGTACTGAACAAACCCGTTTGCGTCGCGCGGATGGTCCGGGAACACCTGCAGGAACGTCTCCCGCACGTCGTGATTGCCCAGCATCAGGAACACCGGCAGCGGAAACGCCTGCAGCTGCTCCTGCAGCCAGCCATAGGCCTCCGGATCGCCTTCATCGGCCAGATCGCCGGAGATCACGCAGAACGCGGCATCGCTGTGCCATTCGGCAATGTCCGCCAGCACCCGCGACAGGTTTGCTGCCGGATCGCCGCCGTTGAGCGTCGCGCCGGAGCGCGTCAGGTGGATATCGGTGAGATGGATGAACTTCATGGCACTATCCTGCAAAGCCTGCTGTCCGTCCGCACGATAAAACCAGCAAGCGCCAGCGGCTGATAACAGGAAACCGCCATCAAAGTTGCAAGAGCGCGACAATTTTTGTCCGCGCAAACAAAAACGGCGGCGCCCAGGGAGGAGGAGGGGCGCCGCCGTTCTGTCAAACACCGGAATTCAGGGAGGAGGAGATCCCGGTGATCCAAGCCCGGCTTTTGGCCGGTATAGGGTGCGGCAGCATCAGGGAGGAGGAGGATGCTGCCGCGTAAGACAGGCTCTTCAAGGGAGGAGGAGAAAGAGCCTGATCTCTATCAGTTGTTTTCGTAAGCCGCCTGATAGGCGACGCGCTTGATTTCCGAGCGGTTCAGGCCCAGGTCCGCCAGCTCGCGGCGCGACAGCGCCGACAGCTCGTTGACGGTCTGGCGGTACAGGCGGTAGCGGACAAACTTGACCAGCAGCGCATCCAGGAAGCCAACCGGGGATGCCACGTTCACCGCGGAGATTTGCTGTACTGCTGCCATGGGTCCGTTCCTTCGTCTAACCGTCTCGTCCTGCGCTGCATCAGCGCTTGCTTGAGGCGTAATCTAGGCATCCCGCCGCCGGGTGCAATCCCGTGCTTCGTCATTGCTGCTATGCAGCATTTGCATGGGTGGTGATCTTGTATGTAACTGGAAAATGACAATATTTTCCGCACCCCTTTACACATATGCATAATTTTCCGGCACCAGCCGCGCGCAGCGCATGGCTGCGCGGACGGTTGCTTGCGGCTGCGCATCCCCTTGTTCCTCCCCGGCGCCTGCGGCAATCCGGCAAGGCGGGTTCCAAGGCGGGAAACCCCTGCATATATATGTGCCGGACAACACGCAGGAGAGCAGTCATGGCGGCCACCAAGGAACAGATACACGCGGCACTGGAGCGGCTGGCCCTGCCGGATGGCGGCACCCTGGTGTCGCGCGACATGCTGCGGGCGCTGCGCATCGAAGGCGGCAAAGTAAGCTTTGTGATCGAAGCGCCCAGCCCCGAGATCGCCAAGCTGATGGAGCCCCTGCGCAAGGCCGCCGAAGCGGCAGTCCTGTCGCTGGACGGCGTTGAAACCGTCTCCGCCGCGCTCACTGCCCATGCCCCGCAGCAGCCTGCGCCCAGCCTCAAGGTCGGCGGGCACCCGAAACCTCAGGCCGAACCGCTGAAACCGTCCGGCGTCAAGCGCATCCTGGCCATCGGCTCGGGCAAGGGCGGGGTGGGGAAGTCCACCATTTCTTCCAACCTGGCGGTGGCGCTGGCGAAACAGGGCCGCAAGGTCGGCTTGCTGGACGCTGATATCTACGGCCCCTCCCAGCCCCGCATGATGGGCGCCAAGGGCCGCCCGGCCAGCCCGGATGGCAAAATCATCGAGCCGCTGCACGCTCATGGTGTCACCCTGATGTCGATCGGCTTCATGGTCGATGACGCCAAGGCTGTGGTCTGGCGCGGCCCGATGCTGATGGGCGCGCTGCAGCAAATGCTGGGGCAGGTGAACTGGGGCGAGCTGGATGTGCTGCTTGTCGATCTGCCGCCCGGCACCGGCGATGTGCAGCTGACGCTGTGCACCAAGGCCGAGCTTTCCGGCGCCATCGTGGTCTCTACCCCGCAGGATGTGGCGCTCTTGGATGCGCGCAAGGCGCTGGATATGTTCAACACCCTGAAAACCCCGGTGCTGGGGCTGATCGAAAACATGTCCTTCTTCACCTGTCCAGATTGCGGCGGCGAGCATCACATCTTCGGCCATGGCGGCGTTGCGGCTGAGGCTGAAACGCTGGGCCTGCCGCTCCTGGGCGCCTTGCCGATTGATCTGGAGACCCGGCTGGCCGGCGACAGCGGCACACCCGTTGCAGCGGGCGAGGGCGCCATGGCGCAGGCTTATGCCCGCATCGCCGAGGGATTGGTTAAGGGCGGCATGGCCTGACGTCTCCCGGCACCCCCTATATAATATGTGTGAAGGCCCGCCGCTTTGGCGGGCTTTTTCTGTTCCGGGGCTCTGCGGATGGGCGCCGATGGGAAGGGCGGCTTGTTTTGGGACCGGATGGGACCCGCGGCCTGGCGCGGGACCTTATGGGATATCCGGGATTGCATGGGAGGCCTGGGAATTCACGGGACGGCTGGGAATTCATGGGTGCCATGGGAAATTATGGCCCAATTCCCGCACCCCACCTCTTGAAGTTGCGAATCGCCGGGTGTTGAAACGGTTTTAGCGGGTATTTCCAAAGGGGGGCTTTAGTTCACCATGTGAACGTAAGGGGAACTTGGGCCGGTTTGGTGAGTCTTTCGGCGGAATCGCGGGAAACTATGGGAAAAAAATTGCAGGTGCAACTCGCCTCTATATCTAGTGTTTGGGCTGAAGGTGATCACAACAAGTCCGGATTTTTGCCCTGATTTTGCCCCGAATCCCTCTCGAATCCTTGGAATCTCTGTCAAGGATTCGGCGGGTTCCCGCAGAAAACAGTTGCAGGACCATCAATTCCCATAGTATCCCTACTACATCGAATGAGACGAGGGACGGGGCGCCAAACGACCCCAAAGCCAAACTAAAAGAGCAGGTTTCATACAGGCCTTCGCTTTCATCGAACAAAGAGATCCGGCGCGCGGGCGAGCAGACATCCCCCCAGGTGGCGCGCGCAGTCGGACATCCCGCAAAGCGGGCCAAGGCGGCGGGTTGATCAGTGGCAGCAGATCAACCCGCCCCTTTTCATTCTGGGGGACGGATTAACGCGAGGGACACGCGAAAAGGACGGTAACTTGGGCCGCAGGTTCAGAGGCGAAAGCCACCATAAGGTGGACACAAAGGGGCGGGTCTCGATTCCGGCCTCCTTTCGCCGTGTGCTCGAGGCTGCCGATCCCAACTGGCAGCCGGGCCAGAACCCGGAACTGGTGATCGTCTACGGCGACAAGCGCCGCAACTTCCTGGAATGCTATACTATCGAGGCGATCGAGGAGGTCGACGCCAAGATCGACCAGCTCCCGCGCGGCTCGATGCAGCGCAAGATGCTGCAGCGGATGTTCCACGGCCAGTCCTTCCCGACCAATGTCGACGAGACCGGCCGCCTGGTTCTTCCCGCCAAGCTGCGCCAGAAAATCGAGCTGGACGCCGAGGCCTTCTTCATCGCCGCGGGCGACACCTTCCAGATCTGGAAGCCCGAGACCTACGAGGAAGAAGAGCTGGCCAAGGCCGAAGAATGGATGGAAGACCTGCCCGAGGACTTCGATCCGATGGAATTCCTAGACGGCGCTGGGGGCGCTTAAACAATGACCCAGGACCAAACAGCTGCCAATGGTCCCCACATCCCGGTTCTTCTCCGCCCGCTGCTTGCAGCCGTGGCCCCCGTTTCGGGCCGCTGGCTGGATGGCACCTTCGGGGCAGGGGGCTACACCCGCGGCCTGCTGGAAGCGGGTGCCGAGCAGGTCACCGGCGTCGACCGCGACCCGCTGGCCTTTGAACTCGCCAAGCCCTGGGCAGGGGACTACGGCGACCGCCTGATCCTGCAGCCCGGTGTCTTCTCCCGCATGGATGAATATGCGCAAGGCTTGGACGGCGTGGTGCTGGACCTTGGTGTCTCCTCCATGCAGCTGGACCTGGCCGAACGCGGCTTCTCCTTCATGAAGGACGGCCCGCTGGACATGCGCATGTCCCAGTCCGGGCCTTCCGCCGCCGATCTGATCGCCGAGCTGACCGAGGCGCAGATCGCCGACATCCTGTTCCACTACGGCGAGGAACGCGCAAGCCGCCGCATTGCCAAAGCCATTGTGAAAGAACGGGCAATCGAGCCGATCACCACCACCCTGCGCCTTGCGGGCATCATCGAGAGCTGCCTGCCGCGCCCCAAGCCCGGCCAGTCGCACCCCGCGACCCGCAGCTTCCAGGGACTGCGCATCGCGGTGAACGCCGAATACGACGAGCTGTTCGAGGGGCTGCTGGCTGCCGAGCGTGCGCTGAAGCCCGGCGGGCTCTTGGCGGTTGTCACCTTCCACTCGGTCGAGGACCGCATGGTCAAACGCTTCTTCCAGCACCGCGCAGGCAAAACCGGCCGCGCCAACCGCTATGCGCCGGAACAGGAAGAGACCCCCTCGCAGTTCGAGCTGGTTACCCGCAAGGCCGTTGGCCCGGACGACCAGGAGCTGGCCGAAAACCCGCGCGCCCGTTCCGCGCGCCTGAGGGTCGGGCGCCGCACCGATGCCGCGCCGGGGCCGATCTCGGCCAAGGAGCTTGGAATGCCGCAGCTGAAAGAGGCGCGCAAATGAAGACGCTGCTTTACATCGCAACCTGTCTTGCCGTCTTTGGCCTGGCCTTCTGGGCCTACCGCGAAAACTACGCCACCCAGCAGGTGCTGAAGGAAACCCGTCAGCTGCAGCGTGAAATCGGCGCTGCGCAGGTGCGCCTCGGCGTGCTGCGCGCCGAATGGGCTTACCTGAACCGCCCGCAGCGCCTGCGCGAGCTGGCAGAGATCAACTTCGAAAGCCTCGGCCTGTTGCCGCTGCGCCCGGATCAGTTCGGCCGCGTCGATGAGGTCTCCTATCCGGCGCCGCCGGAGCTGGAGATCACCAATGGCGTTGAAGTCTCGGGCCTCAATGCGGAGGACTACCCATGATCCGCACCCCGCTGCGCCCGCTGGCCCGGATCCTGCACGCCCGCGCAACCGGCGGGAACCCGGATCAGATCGAGCAGGACAACATTTCCCTGCGCCATCAGGAGATGCAGGTGCAGGCCCGCCAGCGCTCCGAAGGGCGCCTTCTGGTGCTGGGCCTGTTCTTCCTCTTTGCCTTTGGCACCATCGCCACCCGCATGGGCATGACCGCGGTTTCCGAGCCCGCTGAGCCCGTTGCCAGCGTGCCCGGCAGCGCCATCGCCGCGCAGCGGGCCGACATCGTCGACCGCAACGGCCGCCTGCTGGCCACCAACTTCGAGACCCATTCCCTTTATGCCCAGCCGCCGCAGATGATCGATCCGGTCGGCGCCGCGCAAAAGCTGGTGGAAATCTTCCCGGACCTGGATCTAGAGCAGCTCACCAAGGACTTCACCGGAAAGCGCAAGTTCCTGTGGGTGAAGAAGAAAATCAGCCCCGAGCAGCTCCAGGCTGTGCATGACATCGGCGATCCCGGCCTGCTGTTCGGACCACGCGAAATGCGGCTATATCCAAACGGCAGCCTCGCGGCCCATGTGCTGGGCGGCGCCGGTTTCGGCAAGGAGGGCGTGAACGCCGCCGAAGTCATCGGCGTGGCCGGTGTCGAGCGCCAGTTTGACGATTATCTGCGCGATCCCGGCAATGCCGGCAAACCGCTGCAGCTGTCGCTCGACCTCACCGTGCAGGCCGCGGCCGAGCAGGTGCTTTATGGCGGCATGAAGCTGATGAACGCCAAGGGCGCCACCTCGATCCTGATGGATGCCCATACGGGCGAGGTGATCTCGGTGGTCTCCTTCCCGGATTTCGACCCCAACGACCGTCCGCGCCCGCCGACCTCCGGCTTTGACCCCTCGGCCAGCCCGCTGTTCAACCGCGCAGTGCAGGGGGTCTATGAACTCGGCTCCACCTTCAAGATCTTCACCGCCGCCCAGGCGATGGATCTGGGCCTGGTCAACGCTGACACCGTGATCGACACCCGCGGGCCGCTGCGCTGGGGCCGCTTTGCGATCCGCGATTTCCGCCACTACGGCAACGAAATGTCGGTCACTAAAATTATCGTCAAATCCTCCAACATCGGCACCGCGCGGCTGGCGCAGCAGATCGGGGTGGAGCGGCAGAAGTCGTTCCTCGACACCCTCGGCATGCTGGAGCCGACCCCATTTGAAATCTCCGAAGCCGCAGGCGGGAAACCGCTCTTGCCCGCCAACTGGTCCGAGCTGTCGGCGATGACCATCTCTTACGGCCACGGCATCTCGACCACGCCGATGCACCTGGCCGCGGGCTATGCCGCGGTGGCCAATGGCGGCCGCTACGTGGCGCCGACGATTCTGAAACAGAGCGTGCCGCAGCTGGGCGAACGGGTGATGAGCGAAGCCTCCGCCGAGGCTGCGCGCAGGATGTTGCGCAAAGTGGTCTCCGAAGGCACCGCGTCATTCGCCGAGGTTGAGGGGTATCAGGTGGGCGGCAAGACCGGCACCGCCGACAAGCCCAAGCCCCGCGGCGGCTATTACGATGACAAGGTCATTGCCACTTTTGCCTCTATTTTCCCTGCACATGACCCGAAATACGTGCTGATCGTGACGCTGGACGAACCCTCCATCATTGCCCACGGAGAGGAGCGCCGCACCGCTGGCTGGACCGCCACCCCGGTGGCGGCAGAGATGATCGGGCGCGTGGCACCCTTGCTGGGTCTGCGTCCGCAAGTTGAACCTGCAGAGGTGACTGGTATAACCCTCACTTCGAACTGAACCAGGGAACTGAACCAGGCAGAGGGCCGCCATGAGCAGCAGACCAGACCAGCCCCAGAACCAATTGAGACTGAGCCAATTGGGGCTTACTGCCCGCGGCGGCGCCGATCCAGAGATCAGCGGCATTGCGGTGGACAGCCGCGAGGTGCGCGAAGGGTATCTGTTCGCAGCGCTTCCCGGCAGCCAGGTGCATGGCGCCAAGTTCATCCCCGGCGCGCTGGAGAAGGGCGCCACGGCAGTGCTGACCGATGCAGCCGGTGCCGAGATTGCCGCCAAGGTTCTGGAGGAAAGCCACGCCGCGCTGGTGGTGGTCGAGGATCCGCGCCAGGCGCTGGCCTATGCCGCCGCGCTCTGGTTCGGCGGCCAGCCGCAGACCGTGGTGGCGGTGACCGGCACCAATGGCAAGACCTCGGTCGCCACTTTCGTGCGCCAGATTTGGATGGAGCTAGGCCATCAGGCAGTGAACATGGGCACCACCGGCATCGAAGGCGCTTGGGCCTATCCGCTGGCCCATACCACGCCGGAACCCATCACCCTGCACCGCGCCCTGTCCGAGGCCGCCGCTGCGGGCGTGACACATGCCGCGATGGAGGCCTCCTCGCACGGGCTTGACCAGCGCCGTCTGGACGGGGTGCAGCTGGCCGCGGCGGGTTTCACCAACTTCACCCAGGACCACCTGGATTACCACGAGACGTTTGAGGCCTATTTTGCTGCCAAGGCAGGCCTGTTCCGCCGGGTGCTGCCGGAGGAAGGCGTTGCGGTTATCAACATGAACGATCCCCGCGGGGCAGAGATGCGTGCGGTGGCCGCCGCCCGCGGCCAGGAGGTGATCAGCGTCGGCCGGGGGCTTGGCGATCTGAGCCTTCTGGGGCTGCGCTATGATGGCACCGGTCAGGATCTGCGGTTCTCCTGGCATGACAAGCCGTATCAGGTGCGGCTGAACCTTATTGGCGGCTTCCAGGCCGAAAACGTGCTCTTGGCCTGCGGGCTGGTGATTGCCGGCGGCGAGGATCCGGAACGGGTCTTTGAAACCCTGCCGCATCTCACCACCGTGCGCGGCCGGATGCAGCTGGCAGCAGAGCGGGACAATGGCTCGGCAGTGTTTGTGGACTACGCCCATACGCCAGACGCGGTCGCCAGCGCCATCAAGGCGCTGCGTCCGCATGTGCTGGGCCGTCTGATTGCCATTGTCGGCGCCGGCGGCGACCGCGACACCACCAAGCGGCCCCTGATGGGGCAGGCGGCGCATGAAAATGCCGACGTGGTGATTGTCACCGATGACAACCCTCGCAGCGAGGACCCGGCCATCATCCGCGCCGCGGTCAAGGGCGGCGCCCCGGATTGCATCGAGATCGGCGACCGGGCCGAGGCGATCCTGCGCGGGGCTGACATGCTGCAGGCGGGCGATGCGCTGATCGTCTGCGGCAAGGGCCATGAAACCGGCCAGACCGTGGGCGACACCGTGCTGCCCTTTGATGATGTGGAGCAGGCCAGCATTGCCGTGGCCGCATTGGACGGGAGGCTGGCATGACCCTTTGGACTTCAAGCGAGGCTGCCGCTGCGACTGGCGGGCAGGCACAAGGGGAGTGGGCCGTTAGCGGCATGTCCATCGACACCCGCACCCTTGAGCCCGGCGACATGTTTGTGGCGCTGAAGGCTGCCCGCGACGGCCATGACTTCGTCGCACAGGCGTTGGAGAAGGGGGCAGGTGCCGCTTTGGTCTCCCGGGTCCCTGAGGGCGTTCCTGCCGATGCGCCGCTGCTGATTGTGGATGAGGTGCAGGCCGGGCTGGAGGCTCTGGGCCGGGCGTCGCGCGCCCGAACCGATGCCAAGGTTGTTGCAGTGACCGGCTCGGTCGGCAAGACCTCGACCAAGGAAATGCTGGCGCGGATGCTGTCGGATCAAGGCCGCACCCATGCGGCGGTGGCCAGCTACAACAACCACTGGGGCGTGCCGCTGACACTGGCGCGGATGCCGCGCGGCACCGAGTTTGCGGTAATCGAGATCGGCATGAACCACCCCGGTGAGATCGCGCCGCTGGCTAAGCAGGCGCGTCCGCATGTGGCGATGGTGACGACGGTGGCCGCGGTGCATCTGGAGGCCTTTGAGAACGTCGAAGGCATCGCGGCTGAGAAGGCTGCGATCATGGAAGGGCTGGAACCCGGCGGCACCGCGGTGCTGAATGCCGATATCGCCGAGTCGCATGTGCTGCGCAAGGTGGCCGCGGATCTGGGCGCAGATGCCCGCTGGTTTGGCGAAAGCGCGGATAACTATAAGCTGCACTCAGCCGGGATCGAAGGCGAGGAAACTGTCGCCCATGCCACGGCTGCAGGCCGGGAGGTTGAGTTGCATATTCAATCGCTTGGCGCGCATTTTGCGATGAATGCCCTTGGGGCGCTGGCCTGTGTCGAGGCGCTTGGTGCCGACGTCGCGAAAGCGGTGAAGAGCCTGGCGCTTTGGTCCCCTGTGAAGGGCCGCGGCGTGCGCGAAGCTATCCGGCTGGGAAGCGGAGACATCACGCTGCTGGACGACAGTTACAACGCCAACCCGACCTCGATGGCGGCGGCTTTGGCGGTGTTGGCGGCGACGCCGGGCGCGGGGCGCCGGATTGCCTATATCGGCGACATGAAGGAGCTAGGCCCGCAGGAGGTCCAGCTGCACGCCGGGCTGGCGCAGCTGGAGGCGGTGCAGGGCATCGACAAAATCCATTGCATCGGCCCGCTGATGCAGGCGCTGCATGATGCTCTGCCGGAGGCAAAACGCGGCGGCTGGTATGATACCAGTGCGGATGCGGTGCCGGGGCTGGCTGATGAAATCCGGGGCGGCGACATCGTGCTGGCCAAGGGGTCGCTCAGCATGGCGCTTGCCAAGATTGTTGACGGCATCCGCGAAATGGGCCACTCCGGCCCCAACTCTTAAAAAACCCAAAAGGATCGGGGGAAGGGCACAATGCTCTATTGGCTGACCGCTTTGTCGGACGGAGGGGATGTTTTCAACCTCTTCCGCTATATCACCTTCCGCGCAGGCGGCGCCTTCATGACCGCGCTGATCTTCGGCTTTCTGTTCGGCAAGCCGCTGATCAACGTGCTGCGCCGCCGCCAGGGCAAGGGCCAGCCGATCCGCGACGACGGGCCGGAGGGGCATTTCTCCAAGGCGGGCACGCCGACCATGGGCGGGCTGCTGATTGTTGGTGCCCTGCTGACCGCGACGCTGCTGTGGGCGCGCTGGGATAACCCCTTTGTCTGGCTGGTGCTGTTTGTGACCATGGCCTACGGCCTCATCGGCTTTGCCGATGACTATGCCAAGGTCTCCAAGCAGAACACCAAGGGCGTGCCGGGCAAGGTGCGGCTGCTGCTGGGGGTGCTGATTGCGATTACTGCGTCGCTTTGGGCTGCGGCCTATCATCCGGAGCCGCTGCAGAACCAGCTGGCGCTGCCGGTGTTCAAGGACACGCTGATCAATCTGGGCCTGTTCTACGTGCCGTTTTCGATCTGCGTCATCGTCGGAGCCGCCAATGCGGTGAACCTGACCGACGGCTTGGACGGTCTGGCGATCATGCCCTCGATGATTGCGGCCGGCACCCTGGGCGTCATTGCCTATGCGGTGGGGCGGGTCGACTTCACCGAATACCTGGATGTGCATTACGTGCCCGGCACAGGCGAGATCCTGATCTTCACCGCGGCGCTGTTCGGCGCAGGCCTCGGGTTTCTGTGGTACAACGCGCCGCCGGCGGCCGTATTCATGGGCGACACCGGCTCGCTGGCTTTGGGCGGCGCGCTGGGGGCCATTGCGGTGGCCACCAAGCACGAGCTGGTGCTGGCGATTGTCGGCGGGCTGTTCGTGGTGGAGGCGCTGTCGGTGATCATTCAGGTCCTATACTTCAAGCGCACCGGCAAGCGGGTCTTCCTGATGGCGCCGATCCATCATCATTACGAGAAGAAGGGCTGGGCGGAGCCCACCATCGTGATCCGCTTCTGGATCATCTCGCTGATCCTGGCGATGATTGGCCTGGCGACCCTGAAAGTGCGCTGAGCCACGCTTTTTGGCCGCCCTGCAGCTTTGCGGGGCGGGTCATCAGCTCTCCGATTTCTCAAGCCGCGCCGGGGAAACCTGAGCGCGGCTGTTTCGTATGAGGAAGGCGGCGCCGCCGAGGGGCGGAGCACCGGATGGCCCGTGCCAGGGCCATGCCCGTCTATCGGCCTTGTGCGGACCCGCCCTGCACCCGATGAAGAGGTGGTCTTTGGGGGCCGGTCTCCTGGTCGTCGTGTTGCAACGGGCAGAGGTTAGCGCAGAGTCGTGAAGCCCGGGTGAGGGCAGCGTGCGCAAGTCTGGCAACGGATGCGCTCCCGCCAATTTCGGCAGGCTGCGCCTGCCTGCCAATTGTTGGGCGCGGCACGGGCCATGCGGCCCGTGCGGGCGGGCGCTTGAAGGCGGGGCGGCTCCTGTGCAAAGTGCCGCCGGAACTGGTTTTTGAAGATGAGGGCAGGCGATGATCCCGGTCAAAGGATATCAAGGCGCAAAGGTCGCCGTGCTGGGGTTGGGGCGTTCGGGGCTGGCGACGGCGCGCAGCCTTCGCGAAGGCGGCGCTGAGGCGCTGTGCTGGGATGACAATCCGGCGGCGCGGGAGGCGGCGGAGGCGGAAGGCTTCGCCTGCCGCGACCTGCATAAGCAGGGGGCGTTTGAAGGCGTGGCGGCGCTGATTACTTCGCCCGGCATTCCGCATCTCTATCCCAAGCCCAATCCGGTGATCCGGGCCGCGATGGACGCGGGCGTGCCGGTGGACAATGATATTGGCCTCTTTTTCCGCTCCTTTGCCGATGCCGAGTGGCAGATGCACGACCAGCCGCCACGGGTGGTGGCGGTGACCGGCTCCAACGGCAAGTCGACCACGGTGGCGCTGCTGCATCACATCCTGCAGGAGGCCGGGCGCGAGAGCCAGCTGGCGGGCAATATCGGCCGCGGCGTGCTGGATATCGATCCGCCGGGCGACGGCGGCGTGGTGGTGCTGGAGCTGTCGAGCTATCAGACCGAACTGGCCCGTGCTTTGACCCCGGATGTGGCGGTCTTCACCAACCTCTCGCCCGATCACCTGGACCGGCACGGCGGCATGGGCGGCTATTTCGCGGCAAAGCGGCGTCTGTTTGCCGAAGGCGGGCCGGACCGGGCAGTCATTGGCATCGACGAAGACGAGGGGCTGTTTCTGGCTGGTCAGCTATCGGAAGGGTTGGGCGATGACCGGGTGATCCGGATTTCCGCCGCGCGCAAGCTGACCGGGCCGGGCTGGCAGGTCTTTGCCCGCAAAGGGTTTCTGAGCGAGTACCGCAAGGGGCGGCAGGCAGCGTCGATCGACCTGCGGGACATGATGGGTTTGCCGGGAGCGCACAATCATCAGAACGCCTGTGCGGCTTATGCGGCGGCGCGCTCCCTGGGGCTGGCGCCGCGGCTGATCGGCGAGGCGATGGCCACCTTCCCCGGCCTGCCGCACCGCAGCCAGACCATCGCTGAGGCGGACGGTGTGCGTTACGTGAATGACAGCAAGGCCACCAATCTGGACAGTGCAGTGAAAGCGCTGGGGGCATTCAAAAACATCCGCTGGATCTGCGGCGGGCTGGAAAAGGACGGCGGGCTTGATGCGCTGCAGGGGCAGACCGGCAATGTGGTGAAAGCCTATGTGATCGGCCGCGAGGCGGCGGGATTTGCGCTGCAGCTGGATGTGGAGGCAGAGGTCTGCACCACCATGGCGGCGGCGGTTGAGCGGGCCATGGATGAAGCGCAGGCAGGCGACACCGTGCTGCTGGCGCCTGCGGCGGCGAGCTTTGACCAGTATGACAATTTCGAACAGCGCGGCGATGACTTTGCGGCGGAAGTGAAGGCCCGGCTGGGATAGGCCGGCGGAGCGGGGTGAGACGATGAGCACAGAAACCAGGAACACCGTGATGCTGGCCTTCCAGGTCATTCCGCGGCTGCGGGAAGGCAACAACTTTGAGGTGGTCGACCAGGCGATTGCCGTGGTGAAGGACGCCGGCGTGCCGTTTCAGGTTGGTGCGATGGAAACCACCATGAAGGGCGAGCTGGACCAGCTGCTGGAGATCGTGAAGCGGGCCGAGAAAGCCTGTTTGGATGCTGGCGCGGTGGAGGTGATCACCAATATCAAGATCCACACCACCACGCCTGAGGCGCATGACACATTCTGCACCTATACCCGCGGGGTGACGCCGAACAACAAGGTGTTCATCGAGGACTGAGCGGACGGGCTGAGCAGGGAGGAGCTTCCAGACTCACCCAAGCGGAAAATCCGCCTCTGATCCCCCATCGCATGATCTGTGCCTGCCAGAGCTGCCGCGCGCGCTCAAGGGAAACAGCGGTATCCGCCTTTGGCGGAGCCTCCGCGATTTCCCTTGACCCCGCCCGCCATCCCCGGCCGTCTCTGCTCAGGCGAAGGCGGCTCCGAAGCGGAAAGTTCCGGAAAAGGCTCAGATGGTTGCGGCGATGGCGGTGCCGGCCGCAAAACCGGAGGACCAGGCCCATTGGAAGTTGTAGCCGCCAAGCCAGCCGGTGACATCCACCGCCTCGCCGATGGCATAGAGGCCCGGGGCGGCTTTGGCTTCCATGGTTTTGGAGGAGAGGCCATCGGTATCGATGCCGCCAAGCGTGACTTCGGCGGTGCGGTAACCCTCGGTGCCGGCGGGCAGCAGGTGCCAGTTCTGCAAGGCATCGCAAAGGGCCTGCAGCGCGGCATCGGACTGGTCGGCCAGACGGCCCTTGAGATCCAGCTGCGGCTTCAGGAAATCCACCAGCTTGCCGGGCAGATGGCGGGAGAGCTCGGTTGTCAGGTCGCGGCGGCCCTCGGCCTGGCGCTGCTCGCGAAGAAGAGTGAATAGAGGTGTTTCCGGGATCAGGTTCACCGTGATCTCTTCACCCTCGTGCCAGTAGGAGGAAAGCTGCAGAACTGATGGCCCCGAGAGGCCGCGGTGGGTGAACAGCAGCGCCTCGTCGAATGAGGTGCGTGCGTTGCTGAGGCGCGCAGGCAAAGCGGTGCCGGCGAGCGGTTTGAAGCGGCCGTCCGGGAAGGTGAAGGGCACGAGGCCCGCGCGGGTCTCTGTCACCGCCAGCCCGAACTGGCGGGCGAGATCATAGGCAAGGCCGGTGGCGCCCATCTTGGGGATCGACTTGCCGCCGGTGGCCAGCACCAGGTTGCGGCAGGTGACGGTGTGCGCTTTGCCCTCGCGCAGGAGCTTGACCCGGTAGCCCGCCGGGGTCGTTTCCACGGTTTCGACGGCGGTTTGCAGCCAGAGATCAGCCCCGGCCTGGCGCATCTCCTCCGCCAGCAGGGTGATGATCTGTTTCGAGGAGCCGTCGCAGAACAGCTGGCCCAGGGTTTTCTCGTGCCAGGCGATGCCGTGGCGGCTGACCAGATCGATGAAATCCCATTGGGTGTAGCGGGCCAGCGCCGACTTGCAGAAATGCGGATTGGCCGACAGGTAGTTCTTGGCCTCGGCATACATGTTGGTGAAGTTGCAGCGGCCGCCGCCGGAGATGCGGATCTTCTCGCCCGGCGCCTTGGCGTGGTCGATCACCAAAGTGCTGCCGCCCGAATAACGCGCGCACATCATGCCGGCCGCACCGGCGCCGAGAATCAGAGTGTTTACCTGCATGGCGCGCATCGACCACGGAAGCGGCGTCGGCGCAAGGGGGCGGGGGTGCGGGCCGGTTAATGGGGGGCGATGGAAGGGCTTGGGATGCGCCTGGACCTGAGCAGGGGAAGTGTTTGGTTGAGCGAGTTGCGGCGAATGTGTGCGTCGAGCCCAATTCTACGTAAGCAAGCCTATTCTTTCCAAGGCTCGCTCATCTCTTTCAATTCCAAGTCCATTGAGCCAGTAAGCCGTTCTTGTGCGCATGTGGAGCAAAGAAAAATTTCTCGATACATTTGCTGGTCAGCGCCGTCTAAACACTGCCAAAGATTGCAGATGGAAACGAGAACGGCCTGTATGTCGCTTCGTTCAATCCGCTGTTCGCAAACCCAACATTGTCGTACAATCATAAGGTAGCAATAAGTTCCTAGTCTTAAAACTTCAACGGGAGCAATGCTCCGTTAGCCGTCGTCCAACGCGATGATTGGCAAAGCCTGCATTCTGCACCTAGCAGCCGCAAGATCCGGTCACATTCGCGATCATCCGGGTGCCTGGGGCGGGGCACTCCGGCGGCCAAGGCGGTTCGCTGTGCATGCCGCAGCTGGCGCGGGACTGCCGGCGGCAGCGCTCCGGCGGCAGCTTCCTGCCTGTCAAGACGGCCTGCGGTCCCGGCGGTGGTTTTCCGCCGAACTGTGTTCTTTTTCTGGCGCCATCGCTCACGATTCGTTACAGTTTCCTTGAGACCCCGAAAACGGGGCGGAGCGAGGCATATAGTGGCGGTATTCCCATGACTGAGATGGTCTATGGCGCGGTTCCCGTGCAGGCAGGTGAACCGATTCTCCCCAAATGGTGGCGGACGCTGGATAAGTGGACGATGTCCTGCATCCTGATGCTGTTCGTGATCGGTTTGCTGCTGGGGCTGGCGGCCTCGGTGCCGCTGGCAGAGAGGAACGGGTTCGGCAATTTCCACTATGTGCAGCGGCAGGCGGTCTTTGGCCTGACGGCGCTGGCGGCGATGCTGATCACCTCGGTGATGTCGCCCACGCTGGTGCGGCGGCTGGCGGTGCTGGGCTTTGCCGTGGCCTTTGTCGCCTTGGCGTTTCTGCCGATCTTCGGAACCGATTTCGGCAAGGGCGCGGTGCGCTGGTATTCGCTTGGCTTTGCCTCGCTGCAGCCCTCGGAATTCCTGAAGCCGGGCTTCATTGTGGTGGCGGCCTGGATGATTGCCGCCAGCCAGCAGATCAACGGCCCGCCGGGCACGCTGATGTCCTTCGGCCTGTGCCTGGCTGTGGTCATGATGCTGGTTTTGCAGCCGGATTTCGGCCAGGCCAGCCTGATCCTGTTCGGCTGGGGAGTGATGTATTTTGTCGCCGGAGCGCCGATGCTGCTCTTGGTCTGCATGGCGGGCGTGGTCGTGATGGGGGGCATCTTTGCCTATAACAGCTCCGAGCACTTTGCCCGCCGCATCGACGGCTTCCTGAACCCGGATGTCGATCCGACCACCCAGCTGGGCTACGCCACCAATGCGATCCGCGAGGGCGGCTTGTTCGGGGTTGGCGTTGGCGAAGGCCAGGTGAAATGGTCGCTGCCTGATGCCCATACCGATTTCATCGTGGCCGTCGCGGCTGAAGAATACGGGCTGGTGCTGGTGGTGGTCCTGATCGCGCTTTACGCCTCGATCGTGGTGCGCTCGCTGTTCCGGCTGATGCGCGAGCGCGATACCTTTATCCGTCTGGCGGGCACCGGCCTGGTGTGCATGTTCGGCGTGCAGGCGATGATCAACATGGGCGTTGCGGTGCGCCTGCTGCCTGCCAAGGGCATGACGCTGCCGTTTGTGAGCTACGGCGGATCCTCGCTGATTGCCACCGGCATTGCGGTGGGTATGCTGCTGGCCTTTACCCGGACCCGTCCGCAGGGCGGGATTGCCGACTACCTGAACGGCCGCGGCCGCTGAGAGATCTGGAAAGAGACCCCCTGGGATGGCACAGAAACTGCTCTTGATGGCGGCTGGCGGGACCGGCGGCCACATGTTTCCGGCGCAGTCGCTGGCGGAGACGATGCTGGCCCGCGGCTGGCGGGTGAAGCTGTCAACGGATGCGCGCGGGGCGCGCTACACCGGCGCCTTTCCGGAGGCGGTTGAGATTTCCGAGGTGTCATCGGCCACCTTTGCCCGCGGCGGCCTGCTGGCCAAGGCGTTGGTGGGGCCGAAGATTGCCGGCGGCGTTCTGTCGATGATGATGCAGATGCGGCGCGAGCGGCCGAATGCGGTCATCGGCTTCGGCGGCTACCCGTCGATCCCGGCGCTGGGGGCGGCAACGCTGCTGAAGCTGCCGCGGATGATCCATGAGCAGAACGGCGTTCTGGGCCGGGTCAATCAGATCTTTGCCAAGCGGGTTGCGGGCGTTGCCTGCGGCACCTGGCCGACCGTGCTGCCGGACGGGGTGCCGCATGAGCATGTGGGCAACCCGGTGCGCGGTGCGGTGATGGAGCGGGCAGGGGCCGGCTATATTCCGCCGGGCGATTACCCGATGTCGCTCTTGGTGATGGGCGGCAGCCAGGGCGCGCGCATCCTGTCGGATGTGGTGCCGGGTGCGATCGCAGCCCTGCCGGAAGCCATGCGCCAGCACCTGCGGGTGTCGCATCAGGCGCGCAGCGAAGATCTGGAACGGGTCAGCGCCTTTTATGCGAAGAATGGGATCAACGCTGATGTGCAGACCTTTTTCAATGATGTGCCTTCGCGCATGTCCGAAGCGCAGCTGGTGATCTCGCGCTCGGGGGCGTCTTCGGTGGCTGACATCTCGGTCATCGGGCGGCCCTCGATCCTGATCCCCTTTGCGGCTGCCGCTGGCGACCATCAAACCGCCAACGCCCGCGGGCTGGTTGACGCTAATGCTGCCGTGATGATCCCGGAAAGCGCCCTTGATGTTCCGGCGCTGGCAGAGCATATGGGCGCGATTCTGAGTAACCCGCAGGCTGCGACACAGATGTCGGCTGCCGCTTTGAGCGCCGGGGTTCCCGATGCTGCCGAACGTCTGGCGGCACTGGTGGAGCAGCTGGCCGAGGAAGGATAAACGTTATGAACCCTGCAACCAAACTGCCTGGTGACGTCGGCCCGATCCATTTCGTGGGGATCGGAGGCATCGGCATGTCAGGCATCGCCGAGGTCTTGCTGAACCTCGGCTACATGGTGCAGGGGTCGGACCTGAAGTCCTCGAAGATCACCAATCGCCTGGAAGAGCTGGGCGCGCGGATCTTTGTAGGCCAGAAGGCGGAGAACCTGGAGGAAGCCGCGGTCGTGGTGATCTCCTCGGCAATCAAACCGGGCAACCCTGAGCTGGACGAGGCGCGCCTGCGCGGCCTGCCGGTGGTGCGCCGGGCCGATATGCTGGCCGAGCTGATGCGGCTGAAGTCCAACGTCGCCATTGCCGGCACCCACGGCAAGACCACCACCACCACCATGATGGCGGAGCTGATGGTGGCGGGCGGTTTCGATCCCACGATTATCAACGGCGGCATCATTCACGCCTACGGCTCCAACGCGCGGATGGGGCAGGGCGAATGGATGGTGGTCGAGGCGGATGAAAGCGACGGCTCCTTCAACCGGCTGCCTGCGACCATCGCTGTGGTGACCAATATCGACCCCGAGCATATGGAGCATTGGGGCGACTTCGACACGTTGCGCGACGGCTTCCTGGAGTTTGTCTCCAACATTCCCTTCTACGGCATTGCAGTCTGCTGCACCGACCATCCCGAGGTGCAGGCGCTGATCGGGCGGATCTCGGACCGCCGTGTTGTCACCTATGGTTTTAACGCCCAGGCCGATGTGCGGGCGGTGAACCTGACCTATAAGGCGGGCGTTGCCCATTTCGATGTGCATCTGCAGGCCGAGGACCGGGTGATCGAGGGCTGTACCCTGCCGATGCCGGGCGATCATAACGTCTCGAATGCGCTCTCCGCTGTTGCGGTTGCGAGGCATCTGGGCATGAACAGTACCGAGATCCGCGAGGCGCTGGCAGCTTTTGGCGGAGTGAACCGGCGCTTTACCAAGGTTGGCGAGGTGGACGGCGTCACCATCATCGACGATTACGGCCACCACCCGGTAGAGATTGCGGCGGTGCTGAAGGCGGCGCGCCAGGCCTGCGAGGGCCGGGTGATCGCGGTGCATCAGCCGCACCGCTACACGCGTCTGTCGAGCCTGTTCGATGATTTCTGCGCCTGCTTCAATGAGGCGGATGTGGTGGCCATTGCCGAGGTCTTTGCCGCCGGAGAAGAGCCGATTGAAGGCGCCAGCCGCGACGATCTGGTGGCGGGTCTGATCCGCCACGGCCACCGCCATGCCCGCGCCATCCTGAGCGAGGACGACCTGGAGCGCCTTGTGCGCGAGCAGGCCCGGCCCGGCGATATGGTGGTGTGCCTCGGCGCCGGCACCATCAGCACCTGGGCCAACGGCCTGCCGGACCGGCTGCAGGGCTGAGGAGGGCCGGGGCATGACCCTTTCGCTGACACTCGCCGCTGTCTGGGCTCTGGCGGCCAATATCCTGGCGATGATCCCCAGCCGGGATAACCACTGGCGGCGGGCCTATGTGCTGATTGCGCTGGGAATCCCTTTGCTGGGCTATGTCACGTATGAGAACGGCCCCTGGTGGGGGCTGGCGGTGCTGCTGGCAGGCATGTCGGTTCTGCGCTGGCCTGTGATTTACCTCGGCCGCTGGATCAAGAGAGGGCTGAGCCGCTGAGCGGCAGCCCGTCAGCTCTGATTTTCACTGGATTTCCAGCAAATACACCGCTTCCCGTTTACCGGGTGTTTCCGTTGTTGTGATAGTTTCCGGGGAAGCCTGGCGGAAATCTGCTGCCAGTCTGTGTTGTGTTGAGTTGTGTTGATTGCCGGCAGCCGGGTTATGGCGGTCCGGCTTCCAGCCCGAGTGTTCTGCCGGAGGCAGGTTGTGTTTGCGATCGTGTTGATTTGGCTGGTGTTTGGCCTGGTGTGGCTGATCAGCTTTTATTACCTGGCCCGGTTTCAGCGGTTCAGGCTGGCGCAGGCGCTGGTGCTGTTCTGGCTGGCGGTTCTGATCCTGCTGGCGCTTGGCATCTACCACAGAAATCATGAGCACGACATTCGCCAGGTCGTGTTGTCCCTTTATTTCAACGGCCATCTTGTTTACGGACTATGCGCGTTCATTGGCTGGAACTTGGGACGAAAGAGACGATGGCGGCGCAATCTGAAATTATTCTTCCGGCGGCTCGCGGGCGGCTCACCGGGCAGAAACCGCTCGCGGAGCTGACCTGGCTGCGGGTCGGCGGCCCTGCGGATCATCTGTTCCAGCCGGCCGACACGGAAGACTTGGCCGCTTTCCTGCGGGCGCTGGATCCGGCGGTGCCGGTGTTCCCGATGGGGGTGGGCTCCAACCTGATCGTGCGCGATGGCGGATTGCGCGCCGTGGTGGTGCGGCTGGGCCGCGGCTTCAATGCAATCGAGGCAGACGGCGATACGGTAACCGCCGGGGCTGCGGCGCTGGATGCGCATGTGGCCAAGCGCGCGGCGGATGCGGGAATCGACCTGACCTTCCTGCGTACCATTCCCGGCTCGATCGGCGGCGCGGTGCGGATGAATGCGGGCTGCTACGGCAGCTATACGGCGGATGTGTTTGTCTCGGCGACCATCGTGACCCGCGCGGGGGAGGTCCGCGAGATCACCGCCCAAGAACTGGATTTTAAGTACCGCCAGACTGCGTTTCCCGACGGTGCGGTGCTGGTTTCGGCCACTTTGCGCGGACCCAACGGCGATCCGGCGGAACTGCATGCGCGGATGGAGGCGCAGCTGCAGAAGCGCGACGAGACCCAGCCGACCCGCGACCGGTCGGCCGGCTCCACCTTCCGCAACCCGGCCGGGTTTTCCTCGACGGGACGGGCGGATGATGTGCATGACCTCAAGGCCTGGAAGGTGATCGACAATGCCGGCATGCGCGGCGCCCGCCGCGGCGGCGCGCAGATGAGCGAGAAGCACTCGAACTTTCTGATCAACACCGGTGGCGCAACTGCCGCAGATCTGGAGGGATTGGGCGAGGAGGTGCGGAAAAAGGTTTACGCCAATTCCGGCATCACGCTAGAGTGGGAAATCATGCGGATTGGTGATCCGCTTCCCGAATAACTGGAATTCCTCAGCGCTGACAAAGGCTTCTCAGGCCGCAGCCTGAGCGGGGCATGGGCTCCAGCCAGGATCCGGGGGCGGCAATTGTTAAACGTGGTAAAGGCATCGTTAACACCCCGGTAATGATTTGGGCGTTAGGGTGCCGAAGAGGCGGCAATGATATGCCGGTGCAAGGGGCGCAAAGCCTCGCAGAAATCAGCCGGACCCAATCCGGCGCAAAGACATAAGGCGGGTCCGTTCGGGGCTCCAAAAACCAGGGGCGCAAAGCCCCGTATATTGAGGCGCTTGTGGTGAGTAAGTCGAGCAGGGCACTCCCGAAAGTCGCGGTGCTGATGGGCGGACCGTCAGCCGAACGCGAGGTATCGCTGTCCAGCGGCCGCGAATGTGCGGCCGCTCTGCGCGGTGAGGGGTTCGAAGTTATCGAGGTGGATGCGGGCCAGGATCTGTGCGCGCGCCTGCAGGAGATCAAGCCGGATGTGGTCTTCAACGCTCTGCACGGGCGCTGGGGCGAAGATGGCTGCGTGCAGGGCATGCTGGAATGGCTGGGTATCCCTTATACCCACTCCGGTGTGCTGGCCTCAGCCCTGGCGATGGACAAGCAGCGTTCCAAAGACGTGTTCAAAGCGGCCGGTCTGCCGGTCTGCGAAAGCGGGATATTCCCCAAGGATGATGTGAGCGCGGGCCATGTGATGGCGCCGCCCTATGTGGTGAAGCCCAATAACGAAGGCTCCAGTGTCGGCATTTATATCGTGCATGAGGCCGCCAACGGCCCGCCGCAGCTGGCGCCGGAGATGCCTGCAGAAGTGATGGTGGAAACCTTTGCGCCTGGGCGCGAACTGACCACCACGGTGATCGGGGACCGGGCGCTGACGGTGACGGATATCCTGACCGACGGCTGGTATGACTACGACGCCAAGTACAAGCCGGGCGGGTCGCGCCATGTGCTGCCGGCCGATCTGCCGCGGGAAATCTTCGACCTCTGCCTGGACTATGCGTTGACAGCGCATAACGTGCTGGGCTGCCGCGGTGTCAGCCGCACGGATTTCCGCTGGGACGAGGCCCGCGGCGCGAACGGGCTGATCATTCTTGAGACCAATACCCAGCCTGGCATGACCCCGACCTCGCTGGTGCCGGAGCAGGCAGACCATTGCGGCATGACCTTTGGCCAGCTGTGCGCCTGGATGGTGGAGGATGCTTCATGCAACCGCTGAAAGGGCGTTTCCGCCGTGAGCCAAGCGAGCGGGCGGACCCGGCGCCGTCGCGGCTGAAGTACCGGCTGCAGCGCTGGATGCTGACCCCCGGCATCCGCTTTGGCCTGCGGTTCGGCGTGCCGTTCTGCCTGATCTTTGCGGCCGGAAGCGCCTATCTGGCGGATGAAGCCCGCCGCGACGCGCTGCGGGGGCTGGTCAATGATGCCCGCGCCGCGATCGAAGAGCGGCCCGAGTTCATGGTCAATGTGATGGCGGTCGACGGGGCGGGTACCAGCGTGGCGCAGGATATCCGCGAAGTGATGCCGCTGGATTTCCCGGTCAGCTCCTTTGATCTGGACCTGCAGCAGATCCGGGACGTGATCACAGGCCTGGATCCGGTGAAGTCCGCCAGTGTGCGGATCCGGCCGGGCGGCATCCTGCAGGTGGATGTTGAAGAGCGCGAACCGGCGCTGATCTGGCGCAGCCGCGAGGGGCTGGCGCTGCTGGATGAAAACGGCATTCACGTGGCTGAGCTGGGCCACCGCAGCCTGCACCCGGATTTGCCGCTGATTGCGGGCGCGGGGGCGGACGGCGAAGCGGTTGAGGCGCTGCGCCTGTTTGCGGCGGCACGGCCCCTGGGTGCGCGCCTGCGCGGGCTGGTCCGGGTCGGCGAGCGGCGCTGGGACGTGGTGCTGGACCGCAAGCAGCGGATCATGCTGCCGGCGGACAATCCGGTGCCCGCGCTGGAGCGGGTGCTGGCGGTGAGTGAAGTGCAGGATTTGCTGGAACGCGATGTGGCAGCGGTGGATATGCGCCTGGCTGGGCGCCCGACCATCCGCATGACCGAAAACTCAGTGGAAAACTGGTGGCGGATCCGGCAGCTGAACGGGGGCGGGCAGTAACAATGACAGATCTCTATCAATCCCAAAGGGCGATGCGCCAGATGCGCCGCCAGGCGATGCAGCGCGGCGTGGTCGCCATTCTGGATGTGGGCAGCTCCAAGATAGCCTGCCTGGTGCTGCGCTTTGACGGCTCCGGCCGCCTCAGCGAGGACGGCTCGATCGGCGCCTTGGCCGGGCAGTCAGGCTTCCGGGTGATCGGCGCTGCCACCACGCGGTCGCGCGGGGTGCAGTTTGGCGAGATCAATGCCATGCAGGAGACCGAGCGGGCAATCCGCACCGCAGTGCAGGCGGCGCAGAAGATGGCCGAGGTGCGGGTGGATCATGTGATCGCCTGTTTCTCGGGCGCCAATCCGCGTTCCTATGGCCTGGATTCCAAGCTGGAGCTGGAAGGGCAGGTGGTTTCCGAGAATGAGGTGGCGCAGGTGCTGGCCTCTTGCGAGGTGCCGGAGTACGGCGCAGGTCGCGAGGTGCTGCACGCGCAGCCGGTGAACTTTGCGCTCGACAACCGCTCGGGGCTGGGCGATCCGCGCGGCCAGATGGGCCAGACGCTGGCGGTCGACATGCATATGCTGACAGTGGATGCCATCGCGGTGCAGAACCTGGTGCGCTGCATTCAGCGCTGCGATCTGGAGCTGGCGGGGATTGCCTCCTCGGCCTATGCCTCGGGCTTTTCCTCGCTGGTCGAGGATGAGCAGGAGCTGGGCGCGGCCTGTATCGATATGGGTGGCGGCTCGACCTCGATCTCGGTCTTCATGAAAAAGCACATGATCTATGCCGACGCGGTGCGCCTGGGCGGCGATCACATCACCAGCGACATTTCGATGGGGCTGGGGGTGCCGTTGGCGAATGCAGAGCGGATCAAGACCTTCTGCGGCGGGGTGCATGCCACCGGAGCTGATGACCGCGACATGATCGATATCGGTGGCGATACCGGCGACTGGGAGCATGACCGGCGCACCGTCAGCCGGGCGGAGCTGATCGGCATCATGCGGCCGCGCGTCGAAGAGATCCTGGAAGAGGTGCGGGCGCGGCTGGATGCGGCGGGTTTCGAATATCTGCCCAGCCAGCAGATCGTGCTGACCGGCGGCTCCAGCCAGATCATGGGGCTGGACGGGCTGGCGAGCCGCATTCTGGGCCAGCAGGTGCGTCTGGGGCGGCCCTTGCGCGTCCACGGCCTGCCGCAATCGGCGACCGGTCCGGGCTTTGCCTCGGCTGTCGGGCTGTGCCTGTTTGCGGCCCACCCGCAGGACGAATGGTGGGACTTCGACATGCCCGCCAGCCGTCATCCGGCAGGTACTTTGGGCCGGGCTGTGCGCTGGTTCCGCGACAACTGGTAAGCAGCAGATCAATTCAACCTTCTTGGCGAATGAGGGCGTGACAGCGTCCTTATGACCCGTTAGGTTGTTCTTAACGTCCGCGAAAACGCGGCGAGTCAGAAGGCCGGGCAGTGGCCGTCACTCAATTCGAAGACCTCCTCCGCAGCAGTGGTTTTGCGGATGGCGGAGCTTTGTTGTGTGTGGCTTGTGCTTGATCCCCAATATCTGCTAGGGACGGCGAAATACCGCGTGTTTGCCTCAGAAAGAGGCCTTATTTTGTGGCGTTTTGCGCTTTTTTGGATGACGCAACATCTGCTGCGCGGTAGGATTATGGTGAATAGGACAGGAACAAGCCCTTTGCGGGAAGGGCGGGTAACACAGGCGGTAAGAGCATGACGTTGAATCTATCGATGCCCGGGCAGGAAGAGTTGAAGCCGAAGATCACGGTGTTTGGTGTCGGCGGGGCCGGCGGCAACGCCGTCAACAACATGATCGAGAAAGAGCTGGACGGCGTTGAATTCGTCGTGGCCAACACCGATGCACAGGCGCTGCAGCAGAGCGCGGCAAAAGCGCGTATCCAGCTGGGTGTGAAAGTCACCGAAGGCCTGGGCGCGGGCGCCCGTCCGCAGGTGGGCTCGGCGGCGGCTGAGGAGAGCATCGAGCAGATCGTCGATCACCTGGCCGGCGCGCATATGTGCTTTATCACTGCCGGCATGGGCGGCGGCACCGGCACCGGTGCGGCGCCGATCATTGCGCAGGCTGCACGGGAACTGGGTGTTCTGACCGTGGGTGTTGTCACCAAGCCGTTCCAGTTTGAAGGGCTGAAGCGGATGCGCCAGGCTGAGGCCGGCGTCGAAAGCCTGCAGAAGGTTGTCGACACGCTGATCATCATTCCGAACCAGAACCTGTTCCGTCTTGCCAACGAAAAGACCACCTTTACCGAGGCGTTCTCGATGGCGGATGACGTTCTGTACCAGGGCGTCAAAGGCGTGACCGATCTGATGGTGCGCCCGGGCCTGATCAACCTCGACTTTGCCGACGTGCGTGCGGTGATGGACGAGATGGGTAAGGCGATGATGGGCACCGGCGAGGGCGAGGGCGAAGACCGCGCTGTCCAGGCGGCCGAGAAGGCGATTGCCAACCCGCTGCTGGACGAAATCAGCCTGAAAGGCGCGCGCGGCGTGCTGATCAACATCACCGGCTCGCACGACCTGACCCTGTTCGAGCTGGACGAGGCTGCCAACCGCATCCGCGAAGAGGTGGATCCGGACGCCAACATCATCGTCGGCTCGACACTGGATACCGGCATGGAAGGCAAGATGCGGGTCTCCGTTGTGGCCACCGGCATCGACGCCGTGGATGTGAACACCGATATCCCGGTGCCGCGCCGCCCGATGTCTGCGCCGCTGCGCCAGACCGTGACCGTCGAGGAAACCCGCACCGCCGCACCGCTGGAGCTGGAAACCCCGGTGGAACAGCCTGCAGCAGCCGAAGCCGCGCCGGTTCCGGAAGCCGCCGAAGCGGAACAGTCCGCCCCGGCGCTGGAAGAGCCGTCGCTGTTTGCCGAAATGAACGCGGAGCAGGCCGCAGCTCAGGAGCAGGCTGAGGACATCTTTGAAGAGGTCGAACCGATGGGCGACGACGGTCTGCCGCCGCCCGCTTACCAGCCGCAGGTGCCGGAGTTCCGCCCGCAGGCGGATGCCGTGGACGCGCAGCCCGAAGCCTCTTTTGTAGCGCCGAAAGCGCCCGCGCCGGGCACCCCGTCGCCGCAGGCGCTGGAACGCCTGCAGGCCGCGGCTCAGCGGGTTCAGTCTCCGGCGGCCCAGCAGGCGCGTCCTGCCGCAGCCCCGGCCGCACCGGCGCCGCAGCAACAGCAGCAGGCGCAGCAGCCTGAGGGCCAGCGCCGCTTTGGTCTCAATTCGCTGATCCACCGGATGACCGGCAGCAATGAAGCCCCGGCTGCCAAGCAGCAGCCGCAGGCGGTGCGCCAGCAGCCTGCCATGCAGGCGCCGGCACCGGCTGCCCAGCCGCAGCAGGCGCAGGCCCAGCAGGCCGATCCGGACCAGGAACGCATCGAAATTCCCGCTTTCCTGCGCCGCCAGGCAAATTAACGGTTCACAAAACCGCTTGAAAAAGCCGCCTCAGGGCGGCTTTTTATTTTTTAATATTAGTGCATTAAGTGGTTCTGAGCGGTGTTTTGCCTATCTGTTACACCCATGTTTCAATCCGTTACAAAGATTGAGTTGTGCCTTTTTTGGCAAAACCTTAACTCTCATCCGCAACACGGCCCCGAGTGGCCGGAAACAGTGGAACGAGGCGCAACGTGCAGAATACGCTCAAGGCATCGGTAGCATTCGAAGGGGTCGGCCTGCATTCCGGCAAGCCCGCACGCATGGTCCTGATCCCGGCTCCGGCGGGGCACGGCGTCGTCTTCAAGCGCACCGATATCGCATTGGGCAACACTGTGCTTCCCGCCCGCTGGGACCTGGTCGAGCGCAGCCCGCTGTGCACCCGCCTGGTCAATGAAGCCGGTGTCAGCGTCTCCACCATCGAACATATCATGGCGGCCCTGGCCGGCTGCGGCGTGCACAACGCGCTGATCGAGATCGACGGGCCGGAAGTGCCGATCGTCGATGGCTCCTCGGCACCGTTTGTGCGCGGCATCATGAAACACGGTGTGCAGCGCCAGGGTGTGCCCGCGACCGCCTTTGAAGTGCTGAAGCCGGTAACGGTGGAACGGGACGGCGCCCGCGCCACCCTGCTGCCGTCCGACCGTCTGACCATCGAATTCCACATCGACTTTGCCGAGGCCGCAATCGGCCGCCAGAGCAAGGTCCTGGACATGCGCAACGGCACCTTTGCGCGTGAGCTGTGCGACAGCCGCACCTTCTGCCGCCAGGCGGATGTTGAAACCATGCAGGCCAACGGCCTCGCTCTCGGCGGCGTGCCGGGCGAGAACGCAATTGTGTTCGACGGAGAGCGGGTCGAAAGCGGCGCAGGGCTGCGCCACATGGATGAGCCTGTTCGCCACAAGATGCTGGATGCGCTTGGTGATCTGGCGCTGGCCGGGGGGCCGGTCTTGGGGCGTTACGTTGGTGAGCGCGCGGGGCACGCGCTGACCAACACTTTGCTGCGTGCCTTGTTTGCGGAGCCGGGTGCGGTCCGGGCCGTCGCCTGCGATGCAGCGATGACCGCACGGCTGCCGGGACAGGGACTGATCTGGTCGGAAATTCCGGCCGAGCAGCGCCGCGTGGCATAAGGCAGAGACTAAAGAACGAGCGGACAGACTGGCCCGGGACCCAATTGTCCCGGGTCTTTTCCTTTCTGCCCCGCCGGCAAGGGGCGGCTGGCCTTGACCCGGCCAATCTTTCTCTGCCATGTGAACGCGGAAGTGGCAAAAGGCGTTTTGCGCCCCAATTGAATATGCTAGAGACGGCATAACCGGGGCGCACACCCGTAAGGCAATGACGGTGAGGTTAGGCACTATGAACGGCATCAGGGCAGGAGCCAAAACCCTCGGCGCAATCCTTCTGATGGCAGCCTTGGCGGGCTGCGGCGGAGACGGCGGCGCCGTCAAGCGGGGCGAGTCGCTGGAAGCCTTCTCGCCGGAACAGATCTATGAGCGCGGCGAGTTCGAACTGGCCAACAGCCGCCCCAAGGATGCGGCATACTATTTTGCCGAGATTGAGCGCCTGTACCCCTATTCCGAATGGGCCAAGCAGGCTGTGATCATGCAGGCCTTCGCGCATCACGGCACCAAGGACTATGAAAACAGCCGTGCCGCTGCGCAGCGGTTCATCGATTTCTACCCGGCGGATGAGGATGCGGCCTATGCCCAGTATCTGCTGGCGCTGAGCTATTACGACCAGATCGACGAAGTGGGGCGCGACCAGGGGCTGACCTTCCAGGCGCTGCAGGCGCTGCGCACCGTGATCGAGGTTTATCCCGACAGCGAATATGCCAATTCGGCGATCCTGAAGTTTGACCTGGCCTTTGACCATCTGGCGGGCAAGGAGATGGAAATCGGCCGCTATTACCTGCGCCGCGGCCACTACACTTCGGCGATCAACCGGTTCCGGGTGGTGGTTGAGGAGTTCCAGACCACCAGCCACACAGCAGAGGCGCTGCACCGCTTGGTCGAAGCCTATCTGTCGCTGGGCCTGACCGGCGAAGCGCAGACTGCAGCTGCAATTCTGGGCCATAACTTCCAGTCGACTGAATGGTATGAGGACAGCTACCGCTTGCTGACGGCCAATGGGCTCAAGCCGAAGGACCGGGGCAACAACTGGCTGAGCCAGATCTACCGCCAGACTATCAAAGGGCAGTGGCTGTAACGGCCGCTGCGGCACGGGGGCAGGGCGATGCTGCGCGCGCTTGATATCCGGGATATCCTGATCATCGATCACCTGGAGCTGAACTTTCAGCCCGGCCTCAATGTGCTGACCGGTGAAACCGGGGCGGGCAAGTCGATCCTGCTCGACTCTTTGGGTTTTGTGCTGGGCTGGCGCGGCCGGGCCGAGCTGGTGCGCCAGGGTGCCAAACAGGGCGAAGTGCTGGCAGAGTTCGAGCTTGCCGACGGTCATCCCGCCCATGCCATTCTTGAGGAAGCCGGGCTGCCGGGCGGCGATGAGCTGATCCTGCGCCGGGTGAATACGGCGGAAGGGCGCAAGACCGCCTGGGTCAATGACCGGCGCTGCTCGGGCGAGGTGCTGCGGGCTTTGTCGGAAACCCTGGTGGAGCTGCACGGGCAGCATGATGACCGCGGGTTGCTGAACCCGCGCGGCCACATGGCTTTGCTGGACCAATACGCGGATGTGCAGGGCCTGCTGGCACAGGTGCGCTCTGCTTGGACCGGTGCCGCCAAGGCGCGAAAGACAGTAGAGGCCACCCGGGCCGCCTTGGAGGCGGTGCGGGCCGAGGAGGAATTCCTGCGCCATTCGGTGGGAGAGCTGGACAAGCTGGACCCGCAGGCGGGCGAAGACGAGGCGCTGGACACCCGCCGCCGCCAGATGCAGGCGGCCGAGCGCATCCGCGGCGACATCGCCCGTGCCCACGCGCTGCTGAGCGAAGGTGCGGAAGGCGCCATGGGCGAGGCACAGCGCTGGCTGGAAGGCGTCACGGGCCAGGAAGAGGATACCGGGCTGGATGAGCCGCTGGCCGCACTCTCCCGCGCGATGATCGAGCTGGGCGACGCTCAGGACGGGGTCGAGCGGGTGCTGGATGCTTTGGAGTTCAACCCGGGCGAGCTGGAAGACTGCGAAGAACGGTTGTTTGCGATCCGGGGCTTGGCACGCAAGCACGACGTGCAGCCGGATGAGCTGGCAAGCTATGCCGAAACTTTGCGCGCCAAGCTGGCAGCACTTGATGCGGGCGACCAGAACCTGGCGGATCAGGAAGCTGCTCTGAAAGCGGCGGAGGCCGCCTATTTGCAGGCGGCAAAGCAGCTGGGCGCGGTGCGCCGGCAGGCGGCAGCGGCGCTGGACAAGGCGGTGATGGCGGAGCTGGCGCCGCTGAAGATGGAACGCGCGGTGTTTGAAACCCGCATCACCACCGCTGAGCCGGGGCCAGAGGGCATGGATGCGGTGGCCTTTACCGTGGCCACCAATCCGGGCGCGCCGGCTGGCGCCTTGAACAAGATCGCTTCGGGCGGCGAGCTGAGCCGGTTTCTGCTGGCACTGAAGGTCTGCCTGCGCGGTGAAGACGCCAGCAAGACGTTGATTTTCGACGAAATCGACCGCGGTGTCGGCGGTGCGACCGCAGATGCTGTGGGCCGCCGCTTGCGCAGCCTTGCGGGCAGCGGCCAGGTGCTGGTGGTGACCCATTCGCCGCAGGTGGCGGCTCTGGGCGGCCATCACTGGCAGGTGCGCAAACAGGTGGTCGACGGCATGACCCTGTCGCAGGTGGTGCCGCTGGCGGACGGCGAACGGGTGGACGAGCTTGCCCGAATGGTGTCAGGTGATACGATCACCGATGAGGCCCGCGCTGCGGCCCGCGCATTGCTGGCCGGGTAACCGCCCCAAAAGCGGCGCCGGGTGAGGGTTCCTTAACCGGATTTATGGCAGTTTTGCGCCATTGAAAACAAAAGATCCGCTGGCAGGCTATGGTAGAAGAAATCCGTTCGTCCCTTTCCGCAATGCTTGTCCAGTGGCTGGCCGGCCTGAAGGATATCTGGCGGGTGCTGCGCCATCGCGGCCCGAGCCAGTTCCAGTTCTGGCTGATCGCCTTGCTGATCGGCATTGCAGCAGGCTTTGCCGCCCTGTTTTTCCGCAAGGGGATCACGGCGCTGCAGGGCTGGATCTACGGCGCGCCGGATGTGCATTACCTGCATTCCTTTGCCCAGGATCTGCCCTGGTACACGCTGGTCGGTATTGCAGCCGGTGGCGGGCTGGTGGTTGGCCTGATCCTGGACCGGTTCACGCCGGACGGGCGGGTGCGCTCGGTCGCTGATGTGATCGAGGGCGCGGCGCTTAATGATGGGCGGGTCGAGCACAAGGAGGGGCTGGCCTCAGCGCTGGCGTCCTTTATCACCCTCTCGACCGGCGGCTCTACGGGGCGCGAGGGGCCGGTGGTGCATATGGCCGGCGTCATTGCCACCTGGGTCAGCAATCGGATCAACGCCGATGGCATCACCGGGCGCGACCTGCTGGGCTGCGCCGTGGCGGCCGGCGTCTCCGCCAGCTTCAACGCGCCGATTGCGGGTGCGCTGTTTGCGATGGAGGTGGTGCTGCGGCATTTCTCGGTCAATGCCTTTGCGCCGATTGTGGTGGCGTCAGTGGCAGGCACCGTGATCAACCGGCTGGAATACGGCGATGTTACCGAATTCACCCTGCCGACACCGGGGGCGCTGCAATTCTATGTGGAGCTGCCGGCTTTCCTGATCCTTGGGCTGATTTGCGGCCTGGTGGCGGTGGCGCTGATGAAAGCGATCTTTTTTGCCGACAAGGTGGGCAACACGGTGCAGCAGCGGCTGCATCTGCCGCGCTGGCTGCGTCCGGCGGTGTCCGGTGCCATGCTGGGCGTGATTGCCGTCTGGTACCCGCATATCATCGGCGTTGGCTATGAAACCACCGTGCTGGCGCTGACCGGCGGCTTGCTGCTGGGGCAGGCGGTGATCTTTACCGCGGTCAAGACCGCGGCTGTTGCCATCACCATGGGCGGGCGCATGGGGGGCGGAGTGTTCTCGCCCTCGCTGATGGTCGGCGCGCTGACCGGGTTGGCGTTTGGCCTGATTGCTACGGCGGTGCTGCCGGACGTGTCGGGCACCCATACGCTTTATGCTTTTGCCGGCATGGGGGCGGTTGCCGCGGCGGTGCTGGGGGCGCCGATTTCCACCACGCTGATTGTGTTTGAGCTGACCGGCGACTGGCAGATCGGCCTTGCCGTGATGGTGTCGGTGTCGATGTCCACGGCTTTGGCTTCGCGGCTGGTGGACCGGTCTTTCTTCCTGACCCAGCTGGAAAAGCGCAACATCCACTGTGCGGCCGGCCCGCAGGCCTATCTGCTGTCGCTGATCCGTGCAGGCGCCGTGATGCGGCCGATGGGCGACAGCCGCTGCGCCACGCTGGAGGATTGCCGTGAAATGCATGAGCAGGGGCTGTGCATCCGCGCCTCCGCCTCGCTGGAGGCCGCGATGCCGGTGTTTGAGCGCGCCGACGTGGCCTATCTGCCGGTGATGATGGAAGAAGGCGGCACCGAGGAGATCATCGGTGCGCTGTATCACGTGGACGCGCTGAAGGCCTACAACCGGGCGCTGGCTGCCACCGCCGCGGAAGAACACAGGTAATGCTCCTGCCATCTGAGGTTGCTAACGGGGAAATTTCCCGCACCTCTCCCCTGACCTGTGAGAAATCCGCTACAGGTGCGGGATTCCGGTAAAGGGATTATTAAGAAATTAGTTGCCCTGCGATAACGGCTGTCTCAACAATAAGTGAGCGACATAGCAAGACTTACTCACTTCGGTTGGAAAATCATGCGCAATTTCGAAATCGGCCCAAAAGAGGCTGATACGAACATGAAGGCGGACGAGCGGGCAAATGAACGGGCGGCACTGGAAGCGGTAATCAACTACGCCATCCAATGCGCCCGGGAAACGGATGTGCTGGGCGCAGGTGATGCGCTGGAGGAAGCCAGGCTGAACCTCAGCCGCACAGTGCTTACCTGATCCGGTCTCTCACCCCAGAAAGGAAGCTGGCATCCGGTCAAGGTGCCAGGCGGTTGTTCTGTACCTTCTGCCGGGGCAGGTACAGCGGGCCTTGGGCTGCCGGCATCCCTGAAATGCAAAACACCGGCGCCTGAGCGCCGGTGCTGGAATTTCCCGCTGTCTGCCCAATGGGGCGGTCGCAGGCCGGAGCAGATCAGACCTGCTCCACTTTCACGGAGTCGCTCAGGACAAAGGCCAGATAGCCCTTGATTTCGGCAACTGCTTCGATCGGATCCTCATAGCTCCAGGCGGCGTTTTCGGTCACCGAGGATTTGTTGGCGATCGAGTAGTAGCTGGCGTCGCCCTTGTGCGGGCAATGGGTGGTCTTGTCGGTCTTGTCGAAAAAGGCCATCGCCAGATCTTCGCGCGGGAAGTAGATGACCGGATCCAGATCGCCCTCCGACAGCTCCAAAGCGTTGGCGGTTTCCCCCAACACGGCGCCGCCGGAACGGACGGTCCAGGTGCCTTCGGCCTTGCGGATACGGATATTGGTCATGCGTGTTTTCCCATTCTCTTCGTTCGTGTCGTCTTTTGCTCAGTCTATGTAACAGCCTATGTAACAAAGGCGTGTCACAAGGGGGCAGTTGCGGCATCAAGCCACGCCTTTGCGGCGGGGCTGAGCTGCGCTGCGGTCTTTTCAACCACCTCCCTGTGATAGGCGTTCAGCCAGTCCTTTTCGCAGGGCGTCAGCATTGCCACGTTTACCAGCCGCCGGTCAATGGGGGCAAAGGTCAGGGTGCGCCAGCTGAGCATTTCGCGCTCCGGGTCGCTGGTCTCCAGCGCCGGGGCTTCTTCAGCAACGATCAGGTTTTCGATGCGGATGCCAAAGGCGCCCTCGCGGTAGTAGCCGGGCTCGTTTGACAGGATCATGCCAGGTTCAAACGGCACATGGCTGGTGCGGGCAAGGCGTTGCGGCCCCTCGTGCACACTGAGGTAAGCGCCAACGCCGTGGCCAAGCCCGTGGTTGAAGTCCTGGCCTGCCAGCCACAGCGGCATTCTTCCGATCGCCTCGATATCGCGGCCTGCCAGCCCCTTGGGCCAGCGCAGGCGGGACATGGCGATCATGCCCTGCAGCACGCGGGTGAAGGCGGCGCGCTCCTCATCGCCGGGCGTGCCGATGGCAATGGTGCGGGTGATGTCGGTGGTGCCGTCCAGATACTGGCCGCCGCTGTCCAGCACCAAGAGGTGGCCGTCCTCAAGCCTGGTGTCTGTCTCATCCGTCACCCGGTAATGCATGACGGCGCCGTTCTCGCCGGTGCCTGCGATGGTCTCAAAACTGATATCGCGCAGGGCTGGGTCCTGACGGCGGAATTCCTCCAGTTTCTTGACCACATCAATCTCGGTGAGTGTGCCGGGCGCCTGGGCATCGAGCCAGGCCAGCAGTTCGATTACGGCGGCACCATCGCGCAGGTGGGCAGCGGCGCTGCCTGCGATCTCAGCTGCGTTCTTGCGGGCTTTGGGCAGGGCACAGGGGTCGCCTGCCGGCACCAGCCGCTCTCCCAGCGCGTCGGCCACGATCTGCGGCAGAGTGCTATTGTCCGCCGCGACTGAGCCGTTGAGTGCGGCAGCGGCCTGCAGGAAGTCTTCTGGCGCGTGCAGCGAGACCGAGGGGCCGAAATGCCCCTCAAGGCCTGCGAGCTTCTCCGCCGCCATGAACAGATCTACGCGGGCGTCGCTGTGCAGGATGGCAAAGCCATGCGCCACCGGGTTGCGCGCCACATCGCCGCCGCGGATGTTGAGCAGCCACATGATGCTGTCAGGCAGGGTGATGATAGCAGCCGCCTGGCCTGTTTCCTGCAAGCCCTTGGCCAGGCGGGCGCATTTGTCTGCGGCGCTTTCGCCTGCGTAGTCAAGCGGGTGGGCCGCTACCGGCTGCATCGGGTGCGCGGGCTGATCCGCCCAGATGCGGTCCACCAGGTTGCCGCATTGCACCAGGGTGATGCTGCTGCCCTTTAGCTCGCGGGTGAGCGCTGTGATCTGCCCGGCGGCATGCAGCCAGGGGTCAAAACCGACCTTGCCGCCTTGCGGCAGCTGTTCTTTCAGCCAGTCCGCCAGCTGCACCTCCGGCCAGGGCACGGGCGTGAAGTCGGCGGCCACCTGCCGCTTTACCTGGGTGCGGTAGCGGCCGTCGATGAAGACGCCGGCGGTCTCCTTGAGTACAGCGCAGAAGCCGGCTGAGCCGGTGAAGCCTGTAAGCCAGCCCAGGCGTTCGTCGCGCGGGGCGACATATTCGCCCTGGTGCGCATCGGCGCGGGGGACCAGAAAGCCGTCGAGGTTTTCGGCGGCCAATTCCTTGCGCAATGCTGCCAGCCGCGGCGGGCCCTGCTCCGGGCGCGCAGTCACATCGAAGGTCTGATACATGGGGCAACTCTCCTGCTTGACGGGCGGGGCGGCTGGGGACGGCGGTCCCTGGCGGCAAAGAAAAGGCGCGGAAGCCTCCGCGCGTTCCTTCTTGTCCCAAATCGCCCCGCGGCTGGCAAGCCCGGGCGGCGGAGAATGACCGGGACCTTGCGGAACTATCGGACCGGGGGGGCGCTCCCGCCCGTTCTCAAGGCATCAAAGATGCCCTTCGCCCGGTTGGGCCGGGCACCGGAGGCCGAGGCCTCCGGTGCCGCCGCGCGCGGATGCGCGCGGCCACGCCCAAGGCTTTTGACGGCATCTTAGATGCTGGCCAAAGGCGCGGGAGTGCTCCGTTTGCGCCTTTAGCAGCGTCCGTTGTCAGCTGGCGCGTTTCATGCCCATGACGCGGGCGCGGGCGCGCGGATCGCTGTCAAAAAGGGCCGCCAGCTGTTCGGTCATGGCACCCGCCAGCTGCTCGACGTCGGTGATCGTCACCGCGCGCTGGTAGTAGCGGGTCACGTCGTGGCCGATGCCAATCGCCAGCAGTTCCACCTGCTTCTTCTTCTCCACCATGGCGATCACGTCGCGCAGGTGTTTTTCAAGGTAGTTCGCAGGGTTCACCGACAGCGTCGAATCGTCCACCGGCGCACCGTCCGAGATCACCATCAGGATCTTTCGGGCTTCCTGGCGGTGCACCATGCGGCGGTGGGCCCATTCCAGCGCCTCGCCGTCGATGTTTTCCTTCAAGAGCCCCTCTTTCATCATCAGGCCGAGGTTGGCGCGGGTGCGGCGCATCGGAGCGTCGGCGCCCTTGTAGATGATGTGGCGCAGATCATTCAGGCGGCCAGGCTGCTGCGGGCGGCCGTCGTTCAGCCAGGCCTCGCGCGCCATGCCGCCCTTCCAGGCGCGGGTGGTGAAGCCGAGGATTTCGACCTTCACGTTGCAGCGCTCCAGGGTGCGGGCCAGAACGTCGGCGCAGATCGCCGCGATCGAGATCGGGCGGCCGCGCATGGAGCCGGAGTTGTCGAGCAGCAGAGTCACCACGGTGTCGCGGAATTCGGTGTCTTTCTCGACTTTGAAGCTGAGCGGCGTGGTCGGGTTGGCAACCACCCGGGCGAGGCGGCCGGCATCGAGGATGCCTTCCTCGCGGTCGAATTCCCAGGAGCGGTTCTGCTGCGCCTGCAGGCGGCGCTGCAGCTTGTTGGCAAGACGCGATACCGCGCCCTTCAGCGGTTCCAGCTGCTGATCGAGATAGGCGCGCAGGCGCTCCAGCTCTGCAGGTTCGGCCAGGTCCTCGGCGTTGATTTCCTCGTCGTGGGTGTCGAGGAACACCTTATAGTCCGGATCGGCCTCGGAGGCAGGCGGCGGCGCGGGCGGCTCCAGCGGCGCTTCGCCGTCGGGCATCTCCACGTCTTCGGCCAGCTCCTCGTCGGCCATCTCGTCCATCGAGACCTGGGCCTGGCTTTCGTCCTGCTGCTGCTCCTGGCTTTGCTCAGGGGAGGCGTCGGCCTGTTCCTCTTCCGAGTCGTCCTGGCCGGTGCTGTCCGGGTCCTGCTGCTCCTCGGCGTTGTCTTCGGCCTCGTCGCCCGTGTCGTCGTCCAGCTCGTCCGGATCATCGCCCAGCTGGTCGCCATAGCCGAGGTCGGAGATCACCTTGCGCGCCAGTTTTGCAAACTCGGCCTGGTCGGCAATGGTTTCGTCCAGGTTTTCCAGCGTGCCGCCGGCCTGGGATTCGATGAAGCCGCGCCACAGCTCCATGATGTTGGAGGCGCCTTCCGGCAGCTCGCGGCCGGTCGCCAGGTGGCGCACCAGGAAGCCTGCGGCGGCAGCCAGCGGCGCCTCGGAGGAGGATTTCATCTGGTCGTAGCCGCGGCGGATCGACTCGTTGCGGATCTTGACGTCGATGTTCGAAGCAGTGCCGGGCATGTGGCGTGCGCCCATCGCCTCGCAGCGGGCGGTTTCCATCGCCTCATAGAGGTCGCGGGCCATTTCGCCCTGCGGCACGTATTTTGCGTGGGTGGCGTCGTCGTGGAACTTGTGGCGCAGTGCCAGCGCATCGGCGGTGCCGCGGGCCAGCAGCACTTCTTCGCGGGTCATCCGGCGGGAGACCTGCGGCAGCCGCATTGAATCGCCCGACAGCCCCGAAGGGTCGACGGTATAGCTCACCGACAGCTCCGGGTCGTCGGCCATCACCTTGGTGGCTTCAGCCAGCGCCTTCTTGAACGGATCGGCTGGGTTGTCGTTTGGCTTTTTCATGGTCGCACCTTATCCGCTTGTCAGCATCGCCTTAGCCTCCGGTAAAGTCCAGTGGGCGGGCTGCGGTTAGGGCAGCGCCCGTCCCGGCGGGGCAGGAAGCGAAGCGCCCGCCCCGTGGGGGGCGGGTCGGGCGCTGCCCGGCCTTTCGGCCGGGCGGCACGTCAAAATCAGCCCAGCGAGACGCTCGCGGCGCTTTCCGGCAGCTCTTCGTCGAAGCAGCGCTGGTAGAACTCGGCCACGGTCTGGCGTTCCAGTTCGTCGCATTTGTTCAGGAACGACAGGCGGAAGGCATAGCCCACATTGCGGAAGATCTCGGCGTTCTGGGCCCAGTTGATCACCGTCCGCGGCGACATCACGGTCGACAGATCGCCGTTCATGAAGGCAGTCCGGGTGAGGTCGGCAACGGTCACCATCTGGGAGATGGTCTTGCGGCCCTCGGCCGTGTTGTAATGCGGTGCCTTCGACAGGATGATCGCAGCCTCGGCGTCGTGGCTCAGGTAGTTCAGGGTCGAGACCAGCGACCAGCGGTCCATCTGTGCCTGGTTGATCTGCTGGGTGCCGTGGTAAAGGCCGGTGGTGTCGCCGAGGCCAACGGTGTTGGCAGTGGCGAACAGGCGGAAGAACGGGTTCGGGGTGATGATCTCGTTCTGGTCCAGCAGGGTCAGCTTGCCGTCATGCTCCAGAACACGCTGGATCACGAACATCACGTCGGCGCGGCCTGCGTCGTATTCGTCGAATACGATGGCAACCGGGTTGCGCAGGGCCCAGGGCAGGATGCCTTCGTGGAACTCGGTCACCTGCTTGCCGTCGCGCAGCTTGATCGCGTCCTTGCCGATCAGGTCGATCCGGGAGATGTGGCTGTCCAGGTTGACGCGGACAGAAGGCCAGTTCAGGCGGGCGGCAACCTGTTCGATGTGGGTCGATTTGCCGGTGCCGTGGTAGCCCTGGATCATCACGCGGCGGTTGTGGCTGAAGCCGGCCAGGATGGCCAATGTGGTTTCCGGGTCGAACTTGTAGGTGTGGTCCATTGCCGGCACCCGGTCAGAGCCTTCGGCAAAGCCCTTGACGGTCATATCCGTGTCGATCCCGAACACATCGCGGACCGAAATTGTTTCGGTCGGTTTCGCATTCATGTCTACAAAGCCGTCGGTCATCCCAGTCGATCCTTATCTCACTTCCCTGCCTTCAGGGTCCAATCCGCGGGATTGGTGCCCGATCTGGCGCGCGCGCGCAAGGGAAAGTCGCGCCTCAAACCAGCTGAAGATGCGATTGGATGGGAACTGGACAGTCGGAAGCGGGGCTTGCAACGAAACTGCGCCCCCGGCCGGGCAGCAGGGGGCGCGTATCGCCGGCTCTTGTCAAGCTTCGGGGGGGTATGCTGCGGCCGGCTCATATTTGCGTAGCCGGCGGCGGGAAGGCTTCAAAGCAGAATGTTCGGAAATGTAAATTTTCGGCAAAAGACCGCCCATGGCTGCGGCGGCCACGGGCAGTTTTCAGATAACAGCCAGGAGAGCTGATCCGGGGTTCAGGCGGCCAGCGCAGGAGGTCCGAATTCCTGTTCAAAGGTGAGGCCGGAGCCAAGCCCGAACTCCAGCCCGGTGAGCATGGTGATTTCCCGGCGCATGTCCTCAGGCAGGTTTCCGGGTTTGGCATAGGCGAGGCAGATCCTGTCAAAGGCGCGGAAGCGGATCGGCATTTCTCCGGCCGTGAGGACCTGCCCGAACAGGCCGCTGGCACGGATCCGGCTGGTGACTTCCTGCAGTTCGGCTTCGGGGCCTTCGAGCAGGAAATGGACGGCATCCTCTTCGCGGATCATCAGGCCGGTGACGCCGCCGCGGCGGCAGTGCGGGCGGGTTGCGTTGATGAATTTGCCAATGTCCTGATGGGACAGGCCGGCGGCGGCGGTGGCTTTGAGGGTAAGGCGGTTCATGGTCTGTCTCCTGTGCGGGCGGGGCTGTGCGGGCGAAGATTTTCGATAAATTCAATCTATACGGGATTCGCGTGCTCCGCCTGCCTGCAAAGGGATAGAAACAGCGCCCCGGACGGAGCAAAGGCGCCAGCAGCTATCCCAAAGGATAGACAGCTGGACTTCAGAATGCAGGCCTCCTGCGGTGAAAAGGCCGGAGGTCAGGCTTCAGCGGCAGGAGCCGGTGTGGCGGAAGGGGCTTCCCGCGGTGCAACAAGTTCTGCAGCCAGCCCGTGCAGAAGGCTGCGGACCGATTCCTCGGCCTGGTCGCGGGATTTCTTGCCGCGCAGCTTGCGGGCCAGCGCAGAGCCGCGGGCGGCGGCCTCCTGCGTCAGCAGCAGCAGGGCGATCTCTCGCAGATGGTGCAGAACCTGCTCTGCCTCATCCCTGGCCGGCAGCGCTGCCAGTCCGTCCGGGGCTGGGCAGCCGGCCAGCAGCGCCTTGAGATCCTGCCCGTGTTTCGAGGCCTCGGCCCGGGCGATGCAGATTTCAGTCATCGCGGCCATTCCGGAAAGAAAACTGCCTGCCGGAAGGCGGGCCGATTGCTGCGAGTAGCCGGCTTGCCGCTCCACGAGGATGTCCTGCCGGTCCGGGTCGAAGGACAGAGCCAGCCCCTCAAGCGCCACTTCAGAGGCGGCTGGCAGGCCTGCGGCGGCGCGCAGGCAAAGCGCTTCAGTGAACAGAACAAGCTGCACCAGGCCCTCCGGCGGCACATCGCAGGAAATGCGCTGGATGCCGCTGCGCCCGGCAGGTTTGAATTTGAGCGCGAGCCGGGCACTGCCGTCCGCCCGCGCTTCCATCGAAAAAATCTTGGCTGGCATGGCGCGAGTTAGCTGCAAACCGGAGGCGGCTGCAAGCGCCTGCGGCCGGATGGGCGGCTGCCCGCCCGGGCAAGGGCGCACGGCAAGCCGGGAAGCATGGGCCAGGCAAAGAAAAAGGGCGGCTGTGCGCCGCCCTGGTAAACCGCACCTGCAGGCTTATTTGAAGCTCTTGCTGTCCTTGATCTGGTCCCAGGCCCACATGACTTCCTGCAGCTGCTCTTCCTGGCTGCGGTCGCCGCCGTTCATGTCCGGATGCAGCACCTTGATCAGCTTTTTGTAGGCCTTGCGGATGTCGGCCTTGGACCAGTCGTCCTTGGCCTCCAGGATTTCGACGGCGCGGCGTTCGGTGGGCGGCAGGCGGCGGCCGGCCTTGGCGCTGCGGCCCGGGTTCTGAGTTGCGTTGGCGCCCAGAACCTGATGCGGATCTTCGATGCCCAGACGGGCCCAGGCACGGGCTTCAGGGTCGCCCATCGGCTTGGTCTCACGCTCCCAGACTTTGTCCTTGGAGCGTTGCGCATTCATCTCGGCTTCGGTGGTGCCTTCGAAGAAGTTCCACTGGTTGTTGTATTCGCGCACGTGCTCTTGGCAGAACCAGTAGAAGTCATCCAGCACATCCGGGGCTTTCGGCGCGCGGAACTTGCCGGGCTCGTTGCAGCCTTCCTTGTCGCAGACGCGCTGGGATGTTTCGGACGCTCCGGTGGCCGCCCGGCGCCCGCGCGGGTTCTTCTTTTTCGCGGAGCGGACGGACATATCAAAGCCAAAAGGATCGGACTTGCTCATTTGGGTGCACCTTCCAGACGCATCTGTTCGACTCGGAGGCCGCAGTTTAATCTAAGGCGCGCCGGATTGAAGGGGGCGCGGAGAAAAAATATGGGGATGAGCGGAAAATGGACGTGAAGACCGAAATCGAGACAGCGCTGCAGGCGGCCTTTGCCCCGACCGCGCTGGAGGTGGTGAATGAAAGCCACAAACACGCAGGCCACGCCGGCGATGACGGCTCGGGCGAGAGCCATTTTGCGGTGATGATCCGGGCCGGGGCCTTTCAGGGCATGAACCGGGTGGCGCAGCACCGTGCCGTGCACAAGGCGCTGGGGGATATCGTGCCGCGCATTCACGCGCTGGCACTGGATATCGGAGCGTAATCAGAAAAAGGGGAGGATCAGTCCTCCCCGTCGCCTTTCTGCTCGGCCCGCTTTTTCAGCGCGGCGGTCATGCCGGAAACCGGGCTCAGCTCTTCGACACCGTCATCTGCCTGCATCTTTGCAGCCCCGGGGCCTGGTACCTGGGCCGCTTCCGGCGGTGCCTGCGGATCGCCAGCCGCGGCGGTCAGCGGCGGTTCGTTGTGACGGAACTCCGGCGCCGGAGCCGCAGCTTCTTGCTGTGGAATTTCGGCAAGCGGTTCTGCGGCAAGGGCGCGGCGGAACACCATCACATTGCGCCAGTTGGTGGTGGAGCCGGTGAGGCCCGAGCGCTCTTCGCTGGGCAGCAGTTCGGCGCGCTGGAATTCCCAGCCTTCTGCGGCCAGCTCATTCAGCAGGAGTTCGATCGAATTGGCAAAGCGTGCTTCGGGTGTCTTTACCCCTTTCGCCTTGGTGCCCTTGGCCGGGGCGGGAACAACCTTGTACTCAAAAGCTTGCATGAACGTCTCCTGTCTCAGTGGGCAGGTTTAGCGGATAGGGGAGAAGGGTCAAGCGGCGGGATGTCCTGAAGAGCCCGCCGCGTCTGGTGTCAGCCCTTTTCCGCTGCCAACTGCGCGAGGGTCAGGCAGACTTCCGTGGCCTTGGCCATGTCCTGCACCGAAATCCATTCCTTGGGGCCGTGAATGCATTGCATGCCGGTGAAGATATTCGGCGTCGGGACGCCGAACTCAGTCAGGCGGGAGCCGTCGGTGCCGCCGCGGATCGGCACGGAGACGGGCTCGATCCCATGTGCGCGGCAGGCATCGCGGGCGAGGTCCACGGGGGTCATGTCCTTCTCCAGCCAATAGCGCATATTGCGGTACTGGTGACTGATCTCGCAGGTGATTTCGGCGCGGGGCTCCGAGGCCTGCACAGCCTCGCAGACCTTGCGCAGCAAGTCGCCCTTGGCGGCCAGACCGTCGAGTTCAAAGTCCCGCAGGATCAGCTTGATCTCCATCTCCGAGGAGCCGCCGTTCATGTCGGTCACATGGATGAAGCCCTCGCGCCCGTCGGTGGTTTCCGGCGTCATCGTGGCCTGCGGCAGGGTCTGGACGATCTTGGCGGCCAGATGGGCGGCGTTGACCATCTTCTCCTTGGCAAGGCCGGGGTGGATTGAGACGCCTGTGATCCTGACCACGGCGCGGTCGGCGCTGAAGCTTTCGTATTCGATCTCGCCCAGCTCGCCGCCGTCCAGCGTATAGGCGAAATCGGCGCCCAGATCTTTTGGCAGCTGTTCGGTGACGCCGCGGCCGATTTCCTCGTCCGGGGTGAAGGCGATCCGGACCGGCCCGTGTTTCAGATCAGGGTTCTGCAGCAGATGGCGGGCCATGGTCATGATGATGGCAACGCCGGCCTTGTCGTCGGCACCCAGGAGCGTGGTGCCGGAGGCTGTGACCAGATCATCGCCTTGCTTCTGAGCCAGATAAGGATGATCAGCCGGCGACAGTACCAAGTGGGGGTCATCGGGGAAGGTGATGTCACCGCCGTTATAACCTTTGATCACCCGCGGCTTGACGCCGGAGGCGTTGAATTGCGGCGCGGTGTCTACATGGGCGAGCAGGCCGATAGTGGGGCCTTCCACCGTGCCGGGAATGGTGGCCAGCACCACGCCGCAGTCGGTCAGCTTTACATCCTGGGCGCCGATCTCCTGCAATTCCTGCTGCAAGAGGTGCAGCATATCAAATTGCACTTCGGTGCTGGGAGAACTGGGTGAGTTTTCATCGCTCTGGCTGTCGATAGCCGCGTAGCGGACCAAACGGTCCTCGAGTTCCTGATCGAAATTGCGTGTCATGAAACCTCCTGAAACTGGCAGGAACAAAGCGGCTGCAGACGCGAAGGTCAAGGCAGGGAAGCCAGTGCTCAGGCTTGATCGTGACCGCCTGGCTATAATGAACAGAAAAGGGCGCCCCGGTTTTACCCTTGGGGCGCCCTTCAGCAATCCGTTTCCGGCTGGGATCAGCCGCCCAGTTTCTTGGCGACCAGCTCGTTCACCGCCTTGGGGTTGGCCTTGCCGCCGGTGGCCTTCATCACCTGGCCGACAAACCAGCCTGCCAGTTTCGGGTTCACCTTGGCCTTTTCCACCTGCGCCGGGTTGGCGGCGATGATCTCGTCCAGGGCGGTCTCGATGGCACCGGTGTCGGTCACCTGCTTCATGCCGCGCTCTTCGACGATCTGCGCCGGGTCGCCACCTTCGGTATAGACGATCTCGAACAGGTCCTTGGCGATCTTGCCGGAGATGGCGTCCGAGGCAATCAGGTCGATGATGCCGCCCAGCTGCGCGGGCGAGACCGGGCTGTCGGTGATGCCTTTATCGTCTTTCTTGAGGCGGCCGAACAGCTCGTTGATCACCCAGTTGGCAGCCAGCTTGCCGCTGCGGCCCTTGGCGGTTTCTTCGAAGTAAGCTGCGGCTTCCACTTCGGCGGTCAGCACCGAGGCGTCATAGTCGCTGAGGCCGAAGTCACCGATGAAACGCGCTTTCTTCTGGTCCGGCAGTTCTGGCAGATTGGCGGCGATGTCGTCCACCCAGGCCTGCTCGATTTCCAGTGGCAGCAGGTCGGGGTCGGGGAAATAGCGGTAGTCATGCGCCTCTTCCTTGGAGCGCATGGAGCGGGTTTCGCCCTTGTCCGGATCGTACAGACGGGTTTCCTGCTCGACCTCGCCGCCGGCTTCGATGATGGCGATCTGGCGGCGCGCTTCGACCTCAATCGCTTGCTGAATGAAGCGCATCGAGTTCATGTTCTTGATTTCGCAGCGGGTGCCGAGATGCGAGAAGTCCTGGGTTTCCTGGTATTTCTCGTACTGGCCGGGCAGGCAGACAGAAACGTTCACGTCCGCGCGCAGGTTGCCGTTCTGCATGTTGCCGTCGCAGGTGCCCAGATACTGCATGATCTGGCGCAGCTTGGCGATATAGGCGGCGGCTTCCTCGGGCCCCCGGATATCGGGGCGCGAGACGATTTCCATCAGGCAGACGCCGGTGCGGTTCAGGTCCACGAAGGACATGTTGGGGTCCATGTCGTGGATCGACTTGCCGGCGTCCTGCTCCATGTGGATGCGCTCGACGCGGACGTTGCGCGCGGTGCCGTCGCCCAGTTCCACCAGAACTTCGCCTTCTCCGACGATCGGGTGGTAGAGCTGCGAGATCTGATAGCCCTGCGGCAGGTCGGGGTAGAAATAGTTCTTGCGGTCAAAGGCGGACCACAGGTTGATGTCGGCCTTGAGGCCCAGGCCAGTGCGCACCGCCTGCTCGACGCAGTATTCGTTGATCACCGGCAGCATGCCGGGCATCGCCGCGTCGACAAAGGCCACGTTGGAGTTCGGCTCGGCGCCGAACTTGGTGGAGGCGCCGGAGAACAGCTTGGCATTGGAGCTGACCTGGGCATGCACCTCCATGCCGATGACCAGTTCCCAGTCATGCTTGGCGCCCGCGATCACCTTGGGCTTGGGGAGTTCATATGTCAGGTCGAGCATGGTTTTCCGCCGTATCCGAATGTCCTTGGTTGGCAAGCGTTCTAGGCTTGTGTGCGGGCAGGGGCAAGGGGGCAATGACGGGTGGAAGGGTACATTGATTTGCCCTTTGCGCGGGCCGCAGGCCCGGGCGGCGCCCGTCCCGCCCCCATGGGCGGGCGCTTCACGCCCACCCTCGGGACGGGCGCCGCCCTTAGCGATCGGCTGCCGGGCTTTGATTGCCCCCCTTGGCGGCGGCGGGCTGCGGGGCTAGAACTGGCAGCCCGAGCAGAATATCAGGAGGCCGCCTTGGACACATCCGCCCGTATCAGCCAGACCATTGCCGGTGAAATCAGCGCCAGTTCGAAACAGGTGAGTGCGGCCGTCGCGCTGCTGGATGAAGGGGCGACGGTGCCCTTTGTTGCGCGCTACCGCAAGGAAGCGACCGGGGGGCTGGATGACAGCCAGCTGAGGACACTGGCGGAACGGCTGGAGTATCTGCGCGAGCTGGAGAAGCGGCGGGCCGCGATTCTGGAATCGGTTAAGGGCCAAGACAAGCTGACGGATGAGCTGGCGGCTTCGATTGCCAGGGCGGAGACCAAGGCGCAGCTGGAGGATATCTATCTGCCCTACAAGCCCAAACGGCGCACCAAGGCGATGATTGCGCGCGAAAACGGGCTGGAGCCGCTGGCGGAGGCTATTCTGGGGGATCGGGGCGCAGACCCGGAAAAGCTGGCAGAGGGTTATGTCACTGAAGCTGTTGCGACGGTGAAGGACGCTCTCAATGGCGCGCGGGATATTCTGACCGAGCGTTTGACCGAAAATGCTGAGCTGCTGGGGCGGCTGCGGGAGTTTCTGCAGCGCGAGGCGGTGGTCATGGCCAAGGTGGTTGAGGGCAAAGAGCAGGAAGGCGCCAAGTTTGCGGATTACTTTGCCCATTCCGAGCGCTGGGCGGATGTGCCTTCGCACCGGGCGCTGGCGATGCTGCGCGGCTCAAACGAAGGTGTGCTGACGCTGGATGTTGGCCCCGAGCCGGAAGAGGGCGCTGCGCGGGCTGAGGCGATGGTCGCCGCGGTGCTGGGCGCGGGCGGCAATGGGTCGGGCGACATATGGCTGCGCAAGGTGGCGGGCTGGGCCTGGCGGGTGAAGCTGAGCCTGTCGATGATGCTGGAGTTGATGGGCGATCTGCGCGGCCGCGCACAGGAGGACGCCATTCAGGTCTTTGCGCGCAACCTCAAAGACCTGCTCTTTGCAGCGCCAGCCGGTGCGCGGCCGACTCTCGGGCTGGACCCGGGCATTCGCACCGGCGTTAAGGCGGCAGTGGTTGATGCAACCGGGAAACTGGTGGCCACCGAGACCTTGTACCCGTTTCAGCCCAAGAATGATCTGCGCGGGGCGCAGGTATCGATTGTGAAACTGATCGCCGAGCACGGCGTGGAGCTGATTGCCATCGGCAACGGCACCGCCAGCCGCGAGACCGAGCGGATGGTGGCGGAGGTGCTGAAGCATCTGCCGGCCAAGGTGAAGGCGCCAACCAAAGTGGTTGTGAGCGAGGCTGGCGCCTCGGTCTATTCCGCCTCCGAGCTGGCGGCGCGGGAGTTTCCGGATCTGGATGTCTCTTTGCGCGGCGCGGTTTCGATTGCCCGGCGCCTCCAGGATCCGCTGGCGGAACTGGTGAAGATCGAACCCAAAAGCATTGGCGTCGGCCAGTACCAGCACGATGTGGACCAGCATAAGCTGTCGAAATCGCTGGAGGCGGTGATCGAGGATGTGGTGAACGCCGTTGGTGTTGATCTCAACATGGCCTCTGCGCCGCTGCTTTCCCATGTCTCGGGCCTTGGCCCCGGGCTGGCAGAGGCGATTGTGGCGCATCGTGACGTGAACGGCGCCTTCAAGTCGCGGCGGGAGTTGCTGAAGGTTGCGCGGCTGGGGCCCAAGGCGTTCGAGCAGTGCGCAGGATTCCTGCGGATCCGGGACGGCAAGGAGCCGCTGGATGCTTCCTCGGTCCACCCCGAGGCCTATGATGTGGCGCGCAAGGTTGTGACGGCGTGCGGCCGTGACATCCGCCAGATCATGGGGGATGAGAGCGCCTTGCGGGGGCTGCGGGCTGAGGATTTTGTCAGCGACAGCTTTGGCCTGCCCACGGTGCGCGACATTTTCCAGGAGCTGGAGAAGCCGGGCCGCGATCCGCGCCCGTCGTTTGTCACCGCGTCGTTCAAAGACGGGGTGGAGGAGATAACCGACCTCAAACCCGGCATGGTGCTGGAAGGCACGGTGACCAATGTGGCGGCCTTTGGCGCCTTTGTGGATATCGGGGTGCATCAGGATGGGCTGGTGCATGTGAGCCAGCTGGCGGACCGGTTTGTCAAAGATCCGCATGAGGTGGTGAAGACCGGCCAGGTGGTAAAGGTGACCGTCACCGAGGTGGACGTGCCGCGCAAGCGTATCGGCCTGACCATGCGCAAGGACGGCGGTGCCTCGGCCAAGGAAGACCGCAATGCCCGCGGGCCTTCCAAGAACACCGGGCCGCGCCGCGGCGGCAAGCCGGGCGGGCCCCAGGGCGGCCGGGGCAAGATGTCTGCCGGTCCCAAGGGCGGCAAGCAAGGCGGCCAAGGCGCGGGCCAAAGCACCGGCGCGCTGGGCGCGGCCTTGATGGATGCGTTCAAGAAGAAGTGACGAAACGGGGCGTTGGCCCCGTTTCTGCAGCCCGGTCAGAGGTTAGGCCGGGCTGAACTGCAGGCCTTTTTCGGTGAAGGCAACTTTCTGGCCGCCTTCGATTTCCTCGCGGAACTGCCCGGCGATGGCTTGCAGTGCGCCGGCATGGCCGCGGGCGGCAAAGCGGCTGAGCGAGGTGATGCGGGCGCTGTTGTCAAATCCTTCGGCGGCATGGGCCCAGACCAGCGGGTGCAGCTCTTTCAGATGGTCACGGATCAGCCAGTCCGCTGCCTCGGCGATCTTCAGCCGCGGCACGTCGGCCTGCAGGTTCTGCCCCAGGCCCTTGCGCAGGGTGACGGTGCAATAGGCGGCCAGAAGGTTGATCATGTCCTGCGAGGGGTTGGCGGCAACGATGTCCCGCAGCCCGTCCAGGAAGAACCGCGTATCGACCCGGGCACAGGCCTGGTCGTCGATGGTGATGGCGTCGAAGTAGACCCAGGTGTAGCCGCCGGCCCCCCAGATGCCTTCAGTGCGCGAAGCGGTGCGGCGGGCCTCCAGTTCCAGCGCGGCATAAGAGCCCGACCAGCGCGGCAGCATATGGGTGCCAAGGGTGCGCATGTGGCGGTGGTTGTTTGGGGCAAGGTCGATCAAAGCGCTGAACTCATCGGCCACCTGCAGGGCTTCACCATTGTGCCCGGCCAGCAGAGAACATTGGGCGCCTTTGAGGAACGGGCTGTTGCAGCTGCCGTCCGCCAGCGGCTGCAGCAGGGCGGCGGCGCGGTCGAAATGGGCGGCGCAGCGGTGCCGGCTGGACGGGTCCGCCGCCTGGCCCTTGCCAGGGGTGCGCCAGGCCCAGCCGATATCGATATGGGCCAGCGCCACGAGGGCGGTCAGATAGGGGTCATTGCGGTGCTCGGCGCGCAGGGCTTCAAAGGCCATCAGTCCGCGGATCAGGCTGCGGCTGCTGGCGTCTTCTTCCTCGGCCAGGGCGTGCTCGGTGGCGTTCACCACATCGGCGCGGGCGCCATAGGCGATCAGGTCGGCAACAGGCAGCCCGCAGCGGGTAGCGGTGCGGGCCTCATCCGCCTCCCGGATCTGGCGGGACAGGTCCTCCCAGCGCTCCTGGCGGGCCAGAAACTGGCCGCGGTTCTGGGCACCGGTGCTGTCCGGGTCGTCTTCGCTGCTGCAAACAGGGATCGACAGGCTGTCCTCCAGCGGCCGGGTCAGCAGCTCCTCCGCCGGGGCCGGGGAGGGGGCGGGAGAAGGAGCAGGTTCCGGGCGTGCAGCGGGCCGGATACGGCTGGAAACCTTGCCGGAAATCCGGGACAAGAGATCCCGCGCCTGTCGAGACGGTGTGAGCATTCGTGCTTCCTGATAAGTGGCAGCTTATTGTTGTTCACAGTTTCGTCAGGCAATGGGGCGCAAAGATGGCGGCACTGGGGAAGTTCCGGTTCCAAGGCGGATTCCTGCCTGTGCGGCCGGGCTGCTGCGGTTCAGAAGGCCGTGAAGTGGTGCCGCTGAGTCAGGATCGCGCGCTTTTGGAATTCGGCATCCAGTTCCGTATGGGGCGGGGTGGCTTCCTGCGGCAGGCGGATGCGCTGGCCGCTGCGCAGGATCAGGGTGGCGCGCACCGAGAAGTCCCAGCGGGTGTCGAACCGCACCTTGTCCAGCTCGCCCAGGTCGGCGCTGCCGGTCAGGCTGCCGGTGAACCATTCGATGCGGCTGCCGGAAATTCTAAGGCCGGCCAGCGGGTTGCGGATGAGATCGGCGAGCGCAGGCAGTACCGGCAAGGCCAGCAGAAGAACCAGCCACCAGGCGGCCTGCAGCACCAGCCACAGCACCAGCAGCGCTGCCAGCCAGCCGCCGGTGGCCAAAACTGCGGCGGGGGTGCGGCCCCGGCGGGAGAAGCTGTAGTCTTCCGCCGGCGGCAGGGTTTCTGGCGTCTCAGGCATCCAGGATCCGGGTGACCATTTCATTGGTGTCGCGGCTCAGGCCCTCAGCGCCGGCGATCCGCGTCAGCTGGGCGCGGATCAGCGCCTGCCGGTCGCTGCCATAGCGCTTCCAGGTCTGGAACGCGGCGCACATGCGGGCGGTGGTCTGCGGGTTCAGCTTGTCCAGCGCGATGAGGCTGTCTGCCAGCAGCTGGTAGCCTTCGCCGCTTGCATGGTGGAAGCCCGCATGGTTGCCCGCCAGCGCCCCCATCACCGCGCGGAAGCGGTTGGGGTTCTTCATGTCGAACAGCGCGTGTTTGGTGAGGCCTGCGGCGGCGGCAGCAGTTTTTTCCGGCGCCGCGCAAGCGATCTGCAGGGCAAACCACTTGTCCATCACCAGCCGGTCATCCTGCCATTGATCAAAGAAGGCCTGGCTTTGGGCGTCGCCCTTCTCGGCCTTCAGCAGCGCAGCCAGGGCGGCATACTGCTGGGTCATGTTGCCGGCGGCCTCATACTGGCGCGCCGCCTGCTCGCCGCCGTCGAGACGGGTCAGCAGCGACAGGATGCGGCCGTTGAGGGCGCGCTTGCCGGCGCCTTCGGCATCGGGGGAGTAGGGGCCTTCAACGGTGGTCGCGGCATAAAGCCGGGGCAGGCTGGTTTCGAGCTGCTGTGCCAGGGTCTGGGTGAAGGTTTCGGCAGCGTCGTAGATCTTCTGCGGATCTGGGGTATAGCCGCGTTCATGCAGGGTCTGGGCGATGTCGGCCTGGCTGGGCGGTGACAGCACCAGGGCGCGGAAGGCCGGGTCCTGTTCGTCGTCGCGCACCAGCTTCTCCAGCGCGTCCAGATAGGCGGTATCGGGCGCGGCGCCATCCAGCACCATTGCCACGCGGGTTTCCTTGGCCAGCGCGTTGCCCGCTTCCCAGCGGTTGAACGGGTCGGTGTCATGGGCCAGCAGGAAGGCGCGCTCGGCGTTGGTGGTGCCGCGCTCCAGGATCACCGGGGCAGAGAACTCGCGCAGGATTGAAGGCACAGGCTTGGAGGCGAGGCCGTCGAAGGTGAAGCTTTGCTTCGCCCCGGTCAGCTCCAGAACTTGCGTGCCGCGCACTTCATCACCGTTGGGCGACAACAGGCCGACCGCCATCGGAATCACCCGCGGCGCCTTGTCGGGCTGGCCGGGGGTGGGCGGGGTCGATTGCTCGAAGGTCAGGGTATAGGTGCCGTCGGCGTAGTCCTCGGAAACTTTCACCCGCGGGGTGCCGGCCTGGCTGTACCACAGTTTGAATTGCTGCAGATCGCGGCCGGTTGCGTCCTCAAACACCTTCAGCCAGTCCTCGATTGTGCAGGCCTGGCCGTCGTGGCGCTCAAAGTAGAGCTTCAGCGCCTTGTAGTAATTCTCATCGCCGACCAGCCGTTTCAGCATGCCGATCACCTCGGCGCCTTTTTCGTAGACGGTGGCGGTGTAGAAGTTGTTGATCTCCTGGAACTGCTCCGGACGCGGCGGATGGGCGAGGGGACCGTTGTCCTCCGGGAACTGGCGGGCGCGGAGCGTAATCACGTCGTCGATCCGCTTAACCGGCTCGGAGCGCATGTCAGAGGTGAACTGGGCATCACGGAAGACCGTCAGCCCTTCCTTCAGACAGAGCTGGAACCAGTCGCGGCAGGTGATCCGGTTCCCGGTCCAGTTGTGGAAGTACTCATGCGCAATAATTGCTTCAATTCGTTCGAAATTTGCATCTGTGGAGGTTTCGGGCGACGCGAGGACGCAGGAGGAGTTGAAAATGTTCAACCCCTTGTTCTCCATCGCCCCCATGTTGAAGTCGTCCACGGCAACGATATTGAACAGCTCCAGGTCGTATTCGAGGCCGTAGACGTCCTCGTCCCACTTCATCGACTTTTTCAGCGCTTCCATGCCGAAGGCGCATTTGTTCTCGTCGCCGGGGCGGACCCAGATGTTCAGTTCCACCTCTTTCCCGGACCGGGTGGTGAAGCTGCCCGGATGGTTCACCAGATCGCCCGCCACCAGCGCAAAGAGATAGGCCGGTTTCGGCCAGGGATCGTGCCACTCTGCCCAGCCTTCGCCCGCGCCCATCGGGTTGCCGTTCGACAGCATCACCGGCTCGTCGCCTTCGATGCGGACGGTGAAGGTGGACATCACGTCGGGGCGGTCCGGGTAATAGGTGATCTTGCGGAACCCTTCGGCCTCGCATTGGGTGCAGTACATGCGGTTGGACATGTAAAGCCCTTCCAGCGCGGTATTGCCGGCCGGGTTGATCTCCACCTCGGCCTCCCAGGTGAAGGGAGTGCTGGGCACCGCGCAGGTGAGACCCTTATCGGTCACGTCCGGTGTCGCGTCCTGGCCGTCGATCTTCGCTGAGATCAGCTGCAGCTCCTCGCCGTGCAGAAAGAAGGTCTTGTCCGCCGCATCCGGTTTCGGCGCAAAGCGGATCTTGCTGATGACGCGGGTGGTTTCCGGCGTCAGGCGGAAGGTCAGGTGAACACTTTCGACGTCAAATCCAAAAGGCGTGTAGTCTTTCAGGTAGAAGGTCTGGGGCGTGTCTTTGGCCATTCTCGCTCTCCTCTGCACTGCTTCCTTCAGGTGTAGCGGACAGGGGCGGGACTGCAAGCGGAATGGCGGCTGGAAGGCAGTAACCGGAAAAATCCGCAGCACTTTCTTGGAAAACAAGAAATTGAGTTTGGTTTCACAAGGGGGCTGGTTTGTTGCCGATCGGAAACTTCTGGCCTAGATAGGTCGGCATGCAGTGGTGTACCGCCGGAAGGAGCAGAGCATGAGCCGGGTCGAGAAACAGGGAATTCAGGTTGCGCCGGAGCTGGCGGAGTTCATCGAGAAGCAGGCGCTGCCGGGCACCGGTGTCGAGGCGGATGCGTTCTGGAAGGGCCTGGCGGAGCTGGTGAACACCTTCGGCCCGGAAAACCGGGCGCTGATCGCCAAGCGGGAGGAAATCCAGGCCAAGATCGACGCCTGGCATATCGCCAACCGGGATAAGCCGCACGACCACGAGGGCTATAAGGCGTTTCTGACGGACATCGGCTATCTGCTGCCTGAGGGTGCGGATTTTGAGATCGAGACGCAGAATGTCGACCCGGAAATTGCCCAGGTGCCGGGGCCGCAGCTGGTGGTGCCGATCACCAACGCACGCTATGCGCTGAACGCGGCCAATGCCCGCTGGGGCAGCCTGTATGACGGGTTCTATGGCACCGATGCGATGGGCTCTGCTGCGCCCAAGGGCGGTTATGACCGGGGCCGCGGCGCGCGGGTTGTGGCGCGGGCGCGGGTGTTTCTGGACGAGGCCTTTCCGATCACCGGCACCAGCCATGCGGACGTGCGCCGCTACCATGTTCAGGACGGCCAGTTGCTGATCGACGACCTGCCGCTGGCGCAGCCGGAGAAATTCGCGGGCTTCCGGGGCAACCCCAAGGCGCCGGACTCGGTGCTGCTGCGCAACAATGGCTTGCATGTGGAGCTGGTGTTTGACCGCGCCCATGCGATTGGCGCCCGTGACCAGGCCGGCCTGGCGGATGTGCGGCTGGAAAGCGCGATGTCGGCGATCATGGATTGCGAGGACTCGGTGGCCTGTGTTGATGCCGAAGACAAGGTGCTGGCCTATTCCAACTGGCTGGGCTTGATGAAGGGCGATCTGGAGGCGGTTCTGGACAAGGGCGGCAAGACTATCACCCGCCGTCTGAACCCGGATTTCGGCTTTACCGCGCCCAACGGCACGCAGTTGACGATCAAGGGCCGCGCGCTGCTGTGGGTCCGCAATGTGGGCCATCTGATGACCAACCCGGCGGTGCTGGATGGCGACGGCAAGGAGGCTTTTGAAGGTCTGCTGGACGCGATGATCACTGTGATGATCGCCATGCATGACTTGAAGCGCGACAGCGGCAACTCGGCTCATGGCTCGGTCTATGTGGTGAAGCCTAAGATGCACGGGCCGGAAGAAGTGGCATTCGCAGACCGGATCTTTGCCAAGGTCGAAGATATCCTGGGCCTGCCGCGCCACACCGTGAAAATCGGCATCATGGACGAGGAGCGCCGCACCTCGGTGAATCTCAAGGAATGCATCCGCGCTGCCAAGCACCGGGTGGCTTTCATCAACACCGGTTTCCTGGACCGCACTGGCGATGAAATCCACACCTCGATGGAGGCGGGGCCTTTCAGCCGCAAGGATTTCATCAAGCGCAAGGCGTGGATCGGCGCTTATGAGAATCTGAACGTGGATATCGGCCTGGAATGCGGCCTGTCCGGGAAGGCGCAGATCGGCAAGGGCATGTGGGCGATGCCGGACATGATGGCGGCGATGATCGAGCAGAAGATCGAGCATCCGAAATCCGGCGCCAACTGCGCCTGGGTGCCCAGCCCGACCGCTGCGACCCTGCACGCGCTGCATTACCACAAGGTGGATGTGCTGGCTGTGCAGGCAAAGCTCAAGGCAGGCGGCCGCCGCGCCCATGTGGACGGTATCCTGGAAATCCCGCTGGCCACTTACCGCAAGTGGTCGCCGCGCCAGATCGCCCGCGAGGTGGACAACAACGCGCAAGGCATTCTGGGCTATGTGGTGCGCTGGGTCGATCAGGGCGTTGGCTGTTCAAAAGTGCCGGACATCAATGACGTCGGGCTGATGGAGGACCGCGCGACCTGCCGGATCTCGGCGCAGCACATCGCCAACTGGCTGCACCACGGGGTGGTCAGCGAAGAGGAAGTCATGGGCTCCCTGCGCAAGATGGCCAAGGTGGTGGACGAGCAGAACCGCGGCGACAATACCTACCGCGCGATGGCGCCGGGCTTTGACACCATTGCCTTTGAGGCCGCTTGCGATCTGGTGTTCAAAGGCCGGGTGCAGCCCTCGGGCTATACCGAGCCGGTTTTGCATGCCCGCCGCTTGGAGCTGAAGGCAGAAGCCGCGTCAAACTGACCGTGTAAAACAGTTTCCCTGCAAAAAGGGGTAGTCAAAGGGGGCCTTTTGGCCTCCTTTTTGTTTTTTCGGCGTCAGCTTAGCGGAGGGCAGGAGACCTATGGCAGAAATTTCACTGGAGCAGGCACGCACAATCATTCGCGTTGCCTTGGAGAAAGGGCGGGAGATGGGGCTGAAGCCGCTCTCTGCCGTGGTGCTGGACGCGGGCGGCCATGTGAAGGCGTTCGAGCGCGAGGACGGTGCCGCGCCAGGCCGGTTCCCGATTGCGCATGGCAAGGCCTATGGGTCTGTGATGCTGGGGATGGCAGGTTCCGCGCAGATGGCGCGGGCGGAGAGCCAGGCCTACTTCATGGCAGCGGTAAACGGCGTCTACGGCGGCCAGGTGGTGCCGGTGCCGGGCGGCGTGCTGGTGCGCGGTGCCGATGGTGCGGTGATTGGCGCTGTTGGTGTGACCGGCGACACGTCCGACAACGATGCGGTTGCCGCCGTGGCCGGGATCGAAGCTGCAGGGCTGCAAGGCGAAATCTAAGAGAAATGAACACTCTGCCGCCCCGTTTCATGCGCCGGGGCGGCCGTTCCGCTGCGTCAGATTCCAAGCCTGTGCGCGCGTGAACAATCTGTTGCGCCGCGCCGGCTGTTGAACCTGGCAGGGACCAGAGCTAGGTTTTTCTTCAGGAAATAGATTTATGAGTGGAACATGGCGCGTCCCAAGGTTGGCATTATCGGCAATTCCTACCTGATCAACGATCAGTATCCCGTGCATGCGGGCGGCACGATGAATTCGGAAGCGATTGCCGAGGTTGCGGGATGTATGCCGCTGATGATCCCCTCGGACCCGCGTTTTGTCACTGTCGCGGAATTGCTGGACACGTTTGACGGGTTCCTGCTCACCGGCGGGCGGCCCAATGTGCATCCGCATGAATACGGCGAGGCAGAAACTGAGGCGCATGGCGCTTTTGACCGGGCCCGCGATGCGATCACTTTGCCGCTGATCCGCGCCTGTGTGGAGCGCGGCCAGCCGTTTCTGGGCATCTGCCGCGGCTTTCAGGAAGTCAATGTGGCGATGGGCGGGACCTTGTACCCTGAGATCCGCGATTTGCCGGGGCGGATGAACCACCGGATGCCGCCGGACGGCACTCTGGAGGAAAAATTCGCTCTGCGCCATACGGTTAAGTTCAATCCTGGCGGCGTCTTCCACCGTTTGTTCGGCGCGGAAGAGGTGATGACCAACACGCTGCACGGCCAGGGCATCAAGCGCCCGGGCGCGCGGGTCGTGGTGGACGGCCATGCGCCTGACGGCACGCCGGAAGCGATCTTTATCAAGGATGCACCGGGCTTTACCCTGTCGGTGCAGTGGCATCCCGAGTGGGAAGCGGCCGCGGATCCGGTGTCGCGCCCGCTGTTTGAAGGGTTTGGCACAGCGGTTCGCGCCTGGTCTGAAGGCGGGGCGCAGGCAGGGCTGCAGAAATCGGCCTAGAGTGTTTTTCGAGGTGTTTTGGTGACGTTCGACATGGCAGCCAGCCCGGATTGCGGGGCGGCGGTTTTCAGGATCAGGCAATTCAAGGCAGAAGATGCCGGCGCGTTGGCAAATGTGTTCCATGCGGCGGTGCATGGAATTGCAAACCGGTTTTACACGCCTGAACAGCTGTCTGCCTGGTGCCCGGAGGTGCCGTCTGCAGACGCCATGTGCCGGAAGATGTCGGACGGGCGGGCAGTCTGGGTTGCGGCGGACTGTGAGGACATTCCGGCAGCATTTATAGATCTGGAGGCCGACGGCCATATCGACATGCTGTTCTGCCATCCGCGTGCTGCCGGTCAGGGGGCTGGCGCGGCGCTGTATGCCAGGCTTGAAGCCGCTGCGCTGCGGCAGGGGCTTGGGCTGTTGTATGTGGAAGCCAGCGAGGCGGCCCGCGGGTTTTTTGAGCGTATGGGTTTTGCGTTGGACCGGCGGCGCGAGTTTGAGCGCGGCGGTGTGAAGATCCACAACTACCGGATGGTCAAGATCCTGGACTGACACCGGCGCTTGCGGCCTGCTGTTGAACTGCAGGCCGCCGGCCCGGTCAGATCAGCAGATCAAACATGTGCATCAGGGGCAGCTGCCGCGCGCGCTTGCCAGTGAGGGCAAACAGAGCATTTGCCAGCGCAGGCGCCGCTGGGGGGGGGGCCGGGTGGCCGGCCCCCCCCCTATGGGCCTGGGTCTCCCGCCCTTGGGCTTCGGTTTCCGGCCTCCTGTGGCTGCGCAGGGCGGCATAGTCCGGGGAGTTGCCCCGTTCCGCCGCCCCGCCCGGGGAGGGGGG
>NZ_JWLD01000054.1 GCF_000813725.1 Leisingera sp. ANG-Vp | reverse complement strand
GGAAAATGCTATTGACGCAGGCGCCACGCGGATCACGGTGGAGATTGCCGACGGCGGCAAGACACTGATCCGGGTGACAGATGATGGCTGCGGTATGACGCCGGAGGATCTGCCATTGGCGCTAAGCCGCCATGCCACCTCCAAGATCGATGGTTCCGACCTGCTGAACATCCACACGTTCGGCTTTCGCGGCGAGGCGCTGCCTTCTCTGGGAGCAGTCGGGCGGCTGACGATCACCAGCCGGGCGCAAGGGCATGAGGCGGCGCAGATCCGGGTCGCCGGCGGCAGGCTGGAACCGGTAAAGCCGGCGGCTTTGCGCGCGGGTACCATTGTCGAGCTGCGCGATCTGTTCTTTGCAACGCCTGCGCGGCTCAAATTCATGCGCACCGACCGGGCCGAGGCACAGGCGATTGGCGACACCGTGAAACGCCTGGCAATGGCAGAGCCGTCGGTTGGCTTTACCCTGCGGGATGTGTCCGGCGGCGGCGAGGGGCGGGTGGCCTTCCGGGCCGATCCGCTTTCGGGAGATCTGTTTGATGCGCTGCACGGGCGGCTGGCTTCGGTTCTGGGGCGTGAGTTTGCCGAGAACGCGCTGAAGATAGATGCCGCGCGGGAAGGGATCCGGCTTTACGGCTACGCGGCGCTGCCGACCTATTCGCGCGGTGCTGCGGTGGCGCAGTTTCTGTTTGTGAACACGCGTCCGGTGAAGGACAAGATGCTGACCGGCGCATTGCGCGCAGCTTACTTTGATTTTCTCAGCCGTGACCGGCACCCGGCGGCGGCGCTGTTCATTGACTGCGACCCGCAGCTGGTCGACGTGAACGTGCATCCAGCAAAGTCCGAGGTGCGCTTCCGTGATCCCGGGCTGGCGCGCGGGCTGATTGTGTCTTCCCTGCGCCACGCGCTGGCGGAGGCCGGTCATCGCGCCTCATCCACTGTGGCGGGTGCGACGCTGGGGGCGATGCGGCCGGAACAGCCCACCGCAAGCGGCGCGCCGCGGATCTATCAGATGGACCGGCCCTCTTATGGCGCACGTCACGCCTCTTACGCGGCGCAATCCCCCGGCTTGCCGCAAGCGGCGGCCGAGGCTGCGCCGCCACCGGCAGGCTTTGCGGAACTGGCCGGCGCCTACAGCGGCCGGGTGACGGAAGCCCCGGAGGAGTCAGCGGTTTCTATGGCCCCGGGTCAGCCGCCGGATGCGCCTGAATCCTCCGCGCCCGGGGCCGAATCTCTGCCGCTGGGGGCGGCACGCGGCCAGGTGCATGAGAACTACATCATCGCTCAGACTGCTGACGGCATGGTGATTGTCGATCAGCATGCGGCTCATGAGCGGCTGGTCTATGAAAAACTGAAACGCCAGATGGTGGAAAACGGCGTTGCCGCGCAGGCCTTGCTGATTCCGGAGATTGTCGAGCTCAGCGATAATGACTGCGCCTGCCTGCTGGGCGTGGCGGAGGAACTGGCCAAGTTCGGTCTTGGCATCGAAGCGTTTGGCGGCAATGCCGTGGCAGTGCGCGAAACTCCGGCGATCCTGGGCGAAGTCAACGCCGAGGCGATGATCAAGGACATCCTGGATGAGTTGTCGGACCAGGGCGAAAGCCAGCTGGTGCAGGCCAAGATTGAGGCTATCCTGAGCCGGGTGGCCTGCCATGGCTCAATCCGTTCCGGCCGCCGGATGAGGGGCGAGGAGATGAACGCGCTTTTGCGGGAAATGGAGGCAACGCCCCATTCAGGTCAGTGCAACCATGGCCGCCCCACCTATGTGGAATTGAAACTGGCAGACATCGAGCGCCTGTTCGGGCGCAGCTGAACAAGAACCCCCGCCAAAAGGGAGGACGAGCAGTGACATTGGAACAGGCTTTGACACCGGAGCAGGCTCTTTGGGTCATCTACGGGCTGGCAGCATTGACGGCGCTTCTGGCTTTGGCGGGGCTGCGGCTGCGCGGGCACAGCCGCCGGCTGGAGCAGGCCAATGCTGACCTGCGCAGCCATAATTCGGGACTGAAGGCTGAAGTAGCCCGGCTGCCGGAACTGGCAGATGAGCTGACGACCTTGCGCCGGGTGCATGAGAATGAGCGCGCTGCCCGCTATCAGGCTGAGGCCCAGGTGCAGGCGCTGAAGGCAGAGCACGCGGCGCGGCTGGATGAGCTGAACCATATGAACCAGCAGATGGAACACAAGTTTGCCTCGCTGGCCACCGGCGTGCTGAAGCAGAACTCCGAAAGCTTCCTGAGTCTGGTCAGCGAGAGGTTTCAGGCGCATAGCAAGTCGGCGGATGCGGATCTGGCCAAGCGCCACGCGGCGATTGAAAGCCTGGTGAAGCCGCTGGACCAGAAACTCGGCCAGTTCGGAGAGCGGATCAAGGAGATCGAACAGGCCCGCAACGAGGCCTATGGTGCGATCAAGGCCCAGGTGAAACACTTGGCGGAGGGTCAGGCGGCGCTGGGCGGCGAGACCCGCAAGCTGGTGCAGGCCTTGCGGGCGCCCAAGACCCGGGGCCGCTGGGGCGAGATGCAGCTGCGTCAGGTCTTTGAGATGGCCGGCATGGCCGAACATGTGGACTACGAGCTGGAAAAAAGCGTCGCCACAGACGAGGGCCAGCGCCGCCCCGATGCGGTGGTGCGCATTCCCGGCGGCAAGAGCATCGTGGTGGACGCAAAGACACCGCTGGAAGCTTACTTGGATGCACTGGAGGCGGAAACGCCGGACGCTCAGCAGGCCGCGCTGGCACGCCACGCTGGCCATGTGAAAACCCATGTCCGCCAGCTGGCCTCCAAATCCTACCAAAGTGCGCTGGGGGAAACCCCGGACTTTGTGGTGATGTTTATCCCTGGCGAGACTTTTGTTTCGGCAGCTGCCGAGGCGGATCCGGGGCTGATCGAATATGCCTTTGAAAACAGAGTGCTGATTGCCACACCCACGACGCTGATGGCACTGGTCAAGTCCATTGCCTATGGCTGGCAGCAGGAGAAGATGGCTGAAAATGCTGTCGAAGTGCAGAAGACTGCCAAGGAACTCTACGACCGCCTTTCGACCTTCTCCAAGAATTTGGCTTCTGTTGGCAAGTCGCTGTCGTCTTCGGTGAATAATTACAACAAGGCAGTCGGCTCGCTGGAAGCGCGGGTGCTGCCCTCGGCCCGCAAGTTCGAGGCGATGGGAGTGGTGGCGCAGGGGGCCGAAATGGAAGAGCCCGGCCAGGTGGAGACGGAACCGCGGCAGATGGCGCTTCTGGCGGAGGAATAGATGCGGCTTCCGCTGGTTCAGCAGGCGGGCGGCCTGGGTGAAGCCGCGCTGCTGCGCGCGGCAGAGGTCGAAGCCGAACGCATTGTAGCGCTGCTCAGGATAGCTGTTTCGGCCGGGCTGCTGGCAGCGCTGGTGCTGGCGGTCGATGCTGTGCAAACGGTGGATCAGGACTATCTTTGGCATCAGATCGGGCTGGCAGCGGCGATGCTGCTGGCATACATGGCTGTCGGAATCCTGAGCTTCGCGGCGATCCGCAAAGATGTGTTCCGGCGCTGGATGATCTGGGCGGCGGTCACCGCGGATTGCGTTTTCCTGTTTCTGAATTCCTGGCTGTCGCTGGTGAATTCCAGCCTCTCGGGCGATGTTGTCTTTGCTATGCCCTCGGCCTGGATGGCGCCGCTGGTGCTGGCCTTTGGCGTGCTGCGGTTCAATCCGCTGCTCTTGGCCTACCAGGTGGTGCTGGTGGCGGCGGGCTTTGTCTGGCTAGTGTTCTGGGAGCCTGCAACCCTGTCTGCTGAGGCGGTCCAGCGGGTGAATGTCGCAATGGCAACGCCGCCCAACCTGATGCGCGTGCTGATGATTTCGCTGGCTGGGCTGGTGCTGCTGGTGGCGGCGCTGCGGATGCGGGGGCTGCTGCACCGCTCGCTCGAAGAGGCGCGCCAGAAGGCCAATCTGACCCGCTACCTGCCGGCCCAGCTGGCAGGCCGCCTGGCGGGCGGCGGGCTGGCGGCGCTGCAGGAAGGGCGGCAGCAGAAGATGGCGGTGCTGTTCATCGACATCCGCGGCTTTACCAGCTGGTGCGAAGGGCGCGCACCGCAGGAGGTGAGCCGGCTGATCACGGAATTCCGGAGCCGGGTTGAAGAAGTGGCCGGGAAGAGTGGCGGCCTGATTGACAAATACATCGGCGATGCGGCGATGATCCTGTTTGAGGGCAGAAACGGTGCGGCGCAGGCATTGGACTGCGCTGAGGGGCTGCTGGTGGAAATGGAAGATTGGCGGCAGGCCCGGGAACAGGCTGGGGAAGCAGGCCTCGGTGCCGGGATCGGTGTGCATTGGGGGGAGGTGTTCTCGGGGGTGACCGGAACACCGGAACGGCTGGAATACTCGGTGTTCGGCGACACGGTGAACACCGCGGCGCGGCTGGAGCAATTGACCAAGGCGCAAGACCTGGCTCTGATTGCCTCGGCTTCGGTGCTGGAGGCGGCCAGGGCAGAGCCCGCGCGCGAGGGCTGGTCTGCGCTGCCGCCGGAGATTTTGCGCGGGCGCCGCAGCGGACTCGCCCTTTTCGGGAAGGCGCACGGCTGAGCGGCGCTCCATTTGCCCCAGATCAAAGACTTAGGCGTTTTGCCTGCTGTTTGATATGCTGAGGCAGCGAACAGAAGGAATGGAGCAATGCTGGAGATCTCAGTCCGCAAGGTGGCACAGGTGGCAATGATGGCCCGCGAGCTGGGCCGGGCTGAGGGAGAACTGCGTGCCTTCATCGACCGGATGGGCGAGGATCAGCAGGCGGAACTGGTTGGCATCATGTGGGTGGGACGCGGCAGTTTCGAGCCGGAGGAACTGGGCGAGGCGATATATACCGCCCGCCAGGAGGCCACGACACCTACTTCCGATTACCTGATCGGCACACCGCATCTGGCGGATAATCTGGAGGCCGGATTGGACGCGCTGGGTATCGACGTGCATGATGTCGAGGATGACGTCATCGGCCGGTGAAGGCCGGTCAAGCCGCAGGGCTGTTTGTAATCTGAACGACGAAGGGCGCCGCAGAAAGGGCGCCCTTTTGCTTTGGTGCGGATCAGGCTTTGCTGTCGACGATCTCAAGATGCTGGGCCAGTTTGCCGATTTCGCCCATCCATTTTTCGACCAGGCCCAGATCGCTTGGTGCGGCGTGCACACCGGCTGCGATCTTGCCGTTCATCGCGGCCTCGATGGCGAAGGAAACCGGGTAGGAGACCAGGCGCGCCATGGCAGTGCCGCGCTCGTCGCCCCAGGCGTCCATCACATAGGTCTTGTGCCAGGCCTCGGTGCCGTCCCTTTCGGCTTTGAGGCCGACGCAGAGAACTACCCGGTCCGGCTCGCCTTCGTCATAGGCGTTCTCGGCCCAGAACTGGTCGGACATTTCCTTTAGGCGGGCATCGCCTTCGGGGCCTTCCAAAGTTTCGACTTCTTTGAAGACATCAGCCCAGGCGTCGGCCCAGCCGTTGAGGCGCAGGGTGCCGCGGACAAACTCTTTTACTTTCCAATCCTCGCCGAACTCATACTGGCCCATGAAGGGGATCGAGTCGCGGTTCGGGTAGACTTCAAAGCTTTCAGGTGCTGGCAGCGGCGCCTCATAGGATGAGATCGCGTCCCAGGGGCGGGCAACGTCCAGTTCCTTGAAATCGCGGATCGACTTGGAGGGCGAGCGCAATGCCTTCAGCACACCGAGCGGCGACCAGCTGAACTTGTAGCGGAAGGGGTTCGGGGTCTTCGGGATGCCGCCGCAATAAGAAATGAAGCTGATCTCATTGGCCGCGTCAAAAGCTTCGGAGGCCTTATAGTCCTCGACAAGCGCATGGGCCATCAGGTGGTCGATGCCCGGATCGAGGCCGACCTCGTTGATCAGGCAAACGCCTGCGTCTTTTGCCTTCTGGTCCAGCGCGCGCATTTCCGGCGCGATGTAGGAGGACGACACGAAATGCGCACCGTGCTCGATCGCCAGTTCGGCTAGCGGCACGTGCCAGTCGCCGGGCAGCATTGAGACGATGACGTCATGCGGGCTCAGCATCTGGCCGAGGTTGGCGATGCTGAAGGCGTGAATGTTGGTGGTCAGGTCGCCGACGGCTTCGCGGGCTTTGTCGGTGGTCCGGTTCCAGACCGCCACGTCGTGGCCTGCTTCCAGCAGGCGGCGCAGGCCGGGGATTGCGGAGAGGCCGGTGCCGCACCAGTGAATAGTCATGAGAAGTCTCCCTTATCCGAATTTGAGTTTGGCCGCGACAATCACCAGAACGGCGGTCACGGCGCAGATATTTGCCAGGATCAGCGGCCAGTCGCCGACCATCAGCCCATAGGCCAGCCACAGCGAGACGGTGGCCAGGAACATCAGGTTCGAGGGCAGCGACAGGCCGGAGGTGTCGCGGGAGGCCCAGGCCTTGTAGGCCTGAGGGATCCAGCAGACGGTACCGAGAAAAGCCGCCAGATAGCCGACGTAGGGTGCGATCATTCGGGCAGATGCTCCAGGAAAGTGGCTTTGGCCCGGCCCCAGACGCCGCTTTCCAGATCCGTCAGGGTCTGCAGCGAAGGAAGAAGCTGGGCCGCGTAGTCCTCGGAGCTTTCCACTGGCAGCATCGAGGGCAGGTTGTCGATCGCCATCACATCGAGCACCGGGCTGTCTGCCACCCGCAGGGCGGGGGCGTCCCAAGTGGTGGCGCGGTCATAGACCGGCACCGGGTTGTAATCGCTGTCCGGGTCGCAGGCGACATCGCCAATGGCCGTGAGCCGGCGGTCCGCACCAAGCGCCTCGCGCGGGACAAACACCGGCGTGCCGGGGCGGGCAAAGATGCAGTTCAGGAACAGGTCATGGTTCAGGATCTCCGGGAAGGGGCCGCCGCTTGCGGTCTCTGCCATGTCCCACTTGGTCACTTTCACGCCCATCGCCTCGCAGAGGTCGGCAGCGCCGGTGCCGACGCGTCCAAGCGCGCCAATGACGATGGCGGAGGGGCGGTCTGCGTTCAGGGCATCCAGTTCAGCGCCGAGATCGGCGAGCAGCGCGTCCTTGCCGCCGTAAACGCCGACCGGACCGCACAGCGCGCCGTGCTGCTGGGCGGCCCAGGATTTCAGGGTGACGGCTGCGCCCGCATAGCCTGCCCAGTATCCAAAGGCCGCAACCCGGCGGCCGGTCTCGTCTACCAGATATTCCAGATCATAGAGGGTGCCGCCGCCGGCCTTGAACCGTTCCAAGAGCGCTTTGCCGGAGTGCTGGCCTTTGAAGGCATGGCCGAACATGATGTGGCGGTGCGGCAGCGGGGTGCCGTCCTCGGGCAGTTCCTTGAGGCCGAAGATGATCGCATCCGCAGGCGCCTGAGGCCAAGAATTCTCAGGCGCAACTTCGCAACCTGCGTCGATGTAGCCCTGCAGCGGGATTGCCCGCACCGAGCTTTCCTCGACCGTGACCTTGATGCCGCCTGCCAGCAGCGCCTTGGCGCCTTCGGGGGTGAGGCCCACCCGTTCTTCATTGGGGCGCTGTTCGGCCCGTACCCATAGATGCGTCATCGTCATGTCCTTCAAAGCATTCCCTTGGCATAGACCGCACGCACGGATTCGCGCTGTTCCATTGCCGTCATGAAATTCTGGATTTTGGGGAAGTCGGCGACGGTCACGCCGTCGCCTTCCAGCCAGGTGCAGATGGTGTAGAGGTAGCAATCGGCGATGCTGACCTCTTCGCCCAGCACAAATGGCCCGCGCAGGCCTGCCCGGCTGAGGTAATCGCAGGAGGCTGCCATGGTCTGCGGCACCATCTTCTGCATGTCTTTCCAGCTGGAGCGTTCCTTGGCCCAGCGGTGGCCGCGCTTTCTGTGGGCGTGGTTCACATGCATGGTGGAGGCAAGATAGAACATCACTTCGCGCATCCGCGCCAGAAGCACCGGATCCTGCGGGCGCAAGGACGCTTCCGGTGCCATGTCGGCGATGTATTCCAGCAGCGCGCCGGTTTCGGTCAGAATGCCGCCCTCAACTGCCAGCGCCGGCACCCGGCCCTTGGGGTTGATCTGGGCGTAAGCGGCGCCGGCCTGTTCCTTGGCAGCAAAGTCGACTTTGACGGTCTCGTATTCGATGCCGGCTTCTTCCAAAGCGATGGCCACCGCGACCGAGATGGTATTGGGGGCGTAATAGAGCTGCATGTCTTTTCCTCCCTCAGGGTGTTCAGAGATGTGTCTGGGCAAAATGCCGGTCCGGCGCTTCCAGATGCGGCACCGCGTTGAACAAAACCGGGCTCCAATGATCGCCGATGGGAAACAGCCGGTGCATGGACGTGTTCATGATTGCCAGTGCAGCGCGTGCCATGGCGGCGGTATCCAGTCCCATGGCCTGCCGAAGTGCCATCGAAATCAGCCCGCCCGAGGTGACCACCAGTGCCGGGCCGCTGCCAGCTGCGATCTCGTCCAGCGCTTGCCGGGTGCGGGTTTCGAACTCGTTCCAGCTCTCGTAGGGATCAGCAATCTCATCTGCGGCCCAGGCGGCAAAGACCTTGGGCAGGTGGTCCACGAAACCTTCGCGCTCTTCCGGGACGGGCAGACCGTGCTGGTCGCGCATCGCTTCGGCGAGGGTGAAATATTCCATTTCATTGAGGCGGGCGTCCTGAACGACGTCCGTGTAGCCCATGGACGCCGCAGTCTCGATGTGGCGGGTCAGGGTGCCGCAGTAGATCCGCGGGTGGTGCGCGTTGCTGGAGCGCAGATGCTCGCCCAGCCAGGCCGCCTGCTGGTGGCCCAGATCGCTGAGGCGGTCATAGCTGGCCTCGTCCCTGGCGCCGGTGTTGGCCTGGCCGTGGCGGATCAGCGTGATGTGGGACATGGCGCGGCAGCTCCGTTGTTACCGGGGGAGTCTTAGGGGAGGTTCCAGGCAGAGGGAAGAGAGGGTTTGGCGCTGCACTTATCAATTTGATTGTGGGCGGCTCAATCATGTCGCAGTGTGCGGCAGACAGTTTGGAGACTTCCGATGCCCCTTGATCCTCAGCGCTTTCTCGGCGACCTGCATAAGCTGCGCAGTTTTGGCGCCTCTGGCGTGGGCAAGGGGGTGGTGCGGCAAGCCTATTCAGAGGCGGATATCGCGGCGCGCAAATGGCTGGCCGGGCGGATGAAAGAGGCCGGTTTAGAGCCGCATTTCGACCCGCTGGGCAATTTGTTCGGCTTGGCTGGAACGGCCGGAGCGCGCAGCCTGCTGGTGGGCTCGCACAGCGACAGCCAGCCCGAGGGCGGCTGGCTGGACGGGGCACTGGGGGTGATTGCCGGGCTGGAAGTCGCCCGTGCTGCCAGGGAGGCAGGCGGGCCGCCCATCTCCTGCGTCAGTTTCCAGGACGAGGAGGGGCGGTTCGGGGTGCTGACCGGCTCGGACATCTGGTCAGGCAAGCTGGCGCTGGAGGAGGCTGACGGTTTCCTGGATACCCGCGGGAACACCCTGGCGGCAATGCGCGCGCAGATGGCGGATATGGCGGCGGATTTCCTGCCGCATGCGCGGTTCAGCGGCTTTCTGGAAATGCACATCGAGCAAGGCCCGTATCTGGACGAGACCGGCGGCAGGATCGGAGTGGTGACGGATATTGTCGGCATACGGGATATGCGGATCAGTTTTGAGGGCCGCCAGAACCATGCGGGCACCACGCCGATGCATTTGCGCCAGGATGCGTTTCAGGCGCTTTCTGCCTTTAACTCCGCGCTGAACGGCCGCTTTGCCAATGTGGTGACTCCTGCCACGGTTTGGACCATTGGCCATGTTGCTCTGCATCCCAACGCGTCTTCGGTGGTTCCGGGGCGGGTGGACTTCTCCATGCAGTGGCGCGATGCCGATGCGGAGCGGCTGGCCCGCATGGGCGGCATAATCCGGGAGACAGCACTGGAGGTTGCTGAGGACTTTGGCGTGCGGTCTGAACTGGGGCCGGTTATGGGTATCGAACCGGCGGCAATGGATCAGCGCTTTCAGGCGGAGTTGAGCGCAGCGGCTGAGGCACTGGCGCCGGGCAATTGGCGGAAAATGCCCTCAGGCGCGCTGCATGATGCGGCTAATATGGCCACGGTGATGCCAGCAGGGATGCTGTTTGTGCCCTCGATCGGCGGCATCAGCCACGCCTTTGATGAGGACACGGAAGAAGCGGATCTGGCGCTTGGCCTGCAAGTTCTGGATCGCGCGGCCCGGGCGCTGGCGGGGTGAGGCGCTGGCGGGGCGTGCTCCCGCCTGTTCCAGGGCATTCTTGGAATGCCCCTCACAGTTGGGCCGGGCGCCGCTGGCGCGGCGCGGCTCAGGCCCGGTCGTAGCCGCGTTTGAGCATGCGGTTGCGGTGCTTATCTGCGGCGAGCGACGCTTCGCGCAGGTTGCCGTAGATGCTGATGGCGGTTTGCCCGTTGCCGCCCGCAATGCCCCATTCCCTCAGGACGGAAACCTCCGAGAACAGGTTCATCGCCAGTTCGATGCGGTAGAACCGCGACGGGCGCGCAGGGGTTTGGCGGTAGAGCAGACAGGTAGCCATGGCCCGAGTCTAGGGCAAGCGAATCGCTTGGACAAGAAACTCTATGCTGTGCCCAGCAGCGTGAGTCCCAGCAGGGCGGTGGAGAGCGCTGCCACGGCAAATGCGGCAGTGCGCAGGACCGGAATGCCAATTGCATAGATGATGTAATGCGCCACCATCCCAAAGAAGTAGGCAGCTGCAAGTGTGCCGGGCTGCTCTTCTGCGGGCAGAATGATGGAAGCCAGAATGGCCAGCGGCGCAAAGGCAGCAAAAAGCTCGACCCCGACAATATGCGCCCGGTGCGCGCGCTGGGCCCAAAGGGATTGCGGCAAATCGCTGGGGCCGGGGTTGGCCATGGCGCCCATCAGCCCGCGCACCAGTACCCTGTCGAGAATGTAAGGCAACCAGGCCAGCGCCACCCACAGCCCCGAAAGGGCGGTAAAATACTGCAACTGCGTCATCTTTCGCTCCTTCTGTCTAATCAGGTTGAGCGTAGCGCAGAGACGGTTTTTTTCTACTTTCGCGGCGCTAGGCCCAATCCACATCTCCCAGAAAGATGTAACCCGCACCGTAGATTGTCTTGATCAGCCGCGGATTTTTGGGGTCTTCACGCAGCTTGGTGCGCAAGCGGGAGATGCGCACGTCCATGGCGCGGTCAAAGCTGTCGCCGGCCGCACCGCCAAGCGCCTCCTGCATCTGGGCGCGGGAGATCAGCCGTTTCGGGCTGTCCAGGAACAGCCGCAGCACTTCACCCTCGGCGTGGGAGAAAGGGGTCTCGGCGCCCTGGTCGTCTTCCAGCACGTAGCGGTCGAAATGGGCGGTCCAGCCGGAAAACTGCGCGGTATCGCCGGCGGGCGCTGCGGTGCGCGGCCCGCTGCGCAGCCGGGCACGGACGCGGGCAACCACCTCAGCCGGGTCAAAGGGTTTGGTGATGTAGTCGTCAGCGCCAAGCTCCAGTCCGGTCACCCGGTCCTGCACCTGGGCGCGGCCGGAGATGATGATAACTGCGGCACCTTGCTCCAATGCCAGCCGGTGCACCAGTGCCAGCCCGTCGGTGTCGGGCAGCGACAAATCCACCAGGCAGACATCGGGAGTGACCCGGTTCAGCGCCGCCTCGAATTCGCGGGCGCGGGCAAAGCTTTGGGTGCGGAAGCCTGCGTCCTCCAGCGTCTCGGTCAGGATCTGCCGGATTTCCGGTTCGTCATCCAGAATGGTGACCAGGGGCGATGTCATGCGGCGGGCTCCGGTTTGATCAGCTCGGACAGCTGGTTCGTGGTGAAAGGTTTGCGCAAAACCGGGCCGCATTTCAATGCCTTGCGAAACAAAGGGTCGCTAACGGGCAGCGAGGTCATCAGGATGCAAGGCAGGCCGGAGCCGTCGAGGCGGGCGGCAAGGTCAATACCGGTTGCCTCGCCTTCCAGCTTAATATCCGAAAGCACCAGCGCGATGTCCGGCAGATCGGCGGTAAGAGCGGAGGCCTCGTCGACGCTGGCAGCCTCGATCACCGTGTAACCGAGGTCGATCAGCATGTCGCGGAAAGTAGCGCGCAGCTCCTCGCTGTCCTCGACCAGCAGCGCCATGCCGCCCTTGGCGTCCGGGGCCAAACGGTAGGGCAGGCGCAGGGTGACTGCAGCGCCGGAGACGCCATTGCGGATCCGCATGTCGCCGCCGGCCAGCTTGGCCATGTCGTAAACCATCGGCAGGCCAAGGCCGGAGCCTTCGCTGCCCTTGGTGGTGAAGAAGGGATTCAGCGCCTTTTCCAACGCTTCGGGCGAGAAGCCGGGTCCGGTGTCGGACACCGTGATTTCAACCCAGGTCTGGCCAACCGCATGGGCACTGACGGTGATCTGGCCGGTGGTGCCGCAGGCATCACGGGCATTCAGGATCAGGTTCAAAAGCGCGTCCTGCAGCTTGCCGCTGTCCAGCAGCAGTACCTCGTCACGCATGTTGTCGAGGATGCTGAGGCCGATGCCCTGCGGCAGCGAAGGAGAGGCCAGGATTTTCAGCTCGCCCAGCAAAGTGTGCATGTCGGTGGCCTGCGGGCGCAGGGTGCGCTGGCCGGTCATCTCGGCAATCCGGTTCAGCAGCCGGCCGCCGCGGCGTGCGGCTGACAAGGTGCCTTGGACCAGTTCGGCAGAGGCTGCGTCGAGCACTGTCTTTTCCAGCTTGCCCTGCATGCCGAGGATGATGGTCAGCAGGTTGGAGAAGTCATGCGCCAGGCCGGAGGTCATCTGCGCCGCCATCTCGCGGCGCCGCGCCTGCTGCAGCGCAACGCGGGCCTGGGTTTCCTCGGTCACATCCATCGACAGGATGTAGACGCCGCCATGCTGATCGGGGGTGAAGGCGACCCGGATGCGGCGGCTGCCATGGCTTTCGGTGAATTCGAACACCGGACTGCCGCCTTTGTAGGCGGCCAGAAGGTGCGGCTCGATGCGTTCGAATGCAGTCTCTCCCAAAGCATCGGCGATATGCATGCCCAGGATGTCCGAGGGGCGGCTGGGAAACACTGAGCTGAGGCGGCGGTTGGTGTAGGTGTAATAGCCGTCGGCATCTACATGGGCGATATGGGCCGGCATCATCTCGGTCGTGAGGCGGGTGCGGCCCTCGATCTCGGTCAGCTGCCGCTTGGCCTCTTCCAGCGCGGTGTTGGTGGCTGCAAGCTGGCGGTTGGCAGCTGAGAGTTCTTCGGTGTGAGCGATCAGCTTCTCCGACAGTTCTTCCGAGCGGGAACGCAGCAGCTGCTCGGCGCGCTTGGTGCGGGTGATGTCAGTATAAACCGTGACCCAGCCGCCCTGCGGCAGCGGCGAGCCCTCGATGGAGATCATCTGCCCGTTGGGGCGCTCGCGCTCCAGATAGTGGGGGACAAAGTCCAGCGCCTGGTCGACGCGGGTCTGCACAATGGCCTCGATGTCCGATTCCGGGGCGTACTCGCCGTTCTCGGCAAGAAAGCGGATGGTGTCGGCAAAGGAGGCACCGGGCTGCACCAGATCGTCCGGCAGGTTGAACATCTCCTGGAAGCGGCGGTTGCACACGGCCAGCCGCAGGTCGTTGTCATAGATCGACAGCGCCTGGGCGATCAGGTTCAGCCCGGCGGTGGTCATGGCGGCGCGTTGCTTGCTGGTTCTGTCCATGGTCTCTCCCGTCTCATGGCTAGCACTGCGGCAGCAAACGGGCAAATTGCCATTCCGCCGCGCGTGGCAAGCTGCCGCGGCGTCAGATGTGTGATCACCTTCTGATTGCTGCCGCTGCAAACGGCAGCGGAGATGCCGGATTTCTTTTTCTCCGGTGCTTGCCATGATACCAGCGATTCGAGTTTCCGCCCGTTTGTGCGCATCCCGCGCGAATGTCTGGCGGTCTTGCCGGCGCCGTGCAGGAATTCTTTGTGCAGAGCTGCTGGAGGCAAGCGTAACAGCCAGTAAAACAAGGGGAAGTTCGCTGTTACAATTCGTAAGATTTGGGAAAACATCAGGAAAAAGTTGACGGGCTAGCATATGGGCGTCCCTAATCGGGGCCAGAGCCGCGGACAGCGGCCAGTCCGGCAGCAACGCCGGAAAGGGAGGAGAGAAAGTTGGCTCAGATGCAGATGGGCGCCGAAGGGATGCAATCCCTGCCGGCGCTGCTTCAACGCAATGCGGCGCAATTCGCAGACGCGCCGGCCTACCGGGAAAAGGAATTCGGCATCTGGCAGTGCTGGTCCTGGTCCGAGACGGCAAAGGAAATCGAGGCGCTGGCGCTGGGGCTCATCAACCTTGGCGTGAATGAAGGCGATTTTGTCGCCATCATCGGCCGCAACCGCCCCTACCTCTACTGGTCGATGGTTGCCGCCCAGGCTGTGGGCGCCATTCCGGTGCCGCTTTACCAGGACGCGGTGGCCGAGGAGATGGCCTATGTGCTGGGCCACTGCGGCGCGCGCTTTGTCATTGCGGGCGACCAGGAGCAGGCTGACAAGGTCATCGAGATCCAGGATCAGCTGCACCAGTTCGAGCATATGATCTATCTCGATCCGCGCGGTATGCGGAAGTACGACCACACGCAGCTGCATCAGTTCTCTCATGTTCAGGATCAGGGCCGGGCGGCCTATGACGAGCTGATTGGCGAGCTGAACACGCGCCGGGGTAAACTGACCTACGACAGCACTTGCGTGATGCTCTACACCTCCGGCACCACCGGCAAGCCCAAGGGCGTGGTGCTGTCGAACCGGAACGTTATCGAAAGCGCCAAGAACTCGGCCGAGTTCGACCATCTGACCAAAGGCGAGAACATCCTCTCCTACCTGCCGATGGCCTGGGTGGGGGACTTCATCTTCTCAATCGGGCAAGCCTATTGGTGCGGCTTCTGCGTTAACTGCCCCGAAAGCGCGGGCACCATGATGACCGACCTGCGCGAGATCGGCCCGACCTATTTCTTCGCCCCGCCCCGGGTGTTCGAAGGCCAGCTGACCAATGTGATGATCCGGATGGAGGACGCCGGCGCCCTGAAGCGCAAGATGTTCCACCACTTCCTGGCTCACGCCAAGAAGGTCGGCGGCGACATTCTGGACGGGCGTCCGGTTGGCCTGATGGACCGGCTGAAATACGCACTGGGCAATGTGCTGGTCTACGGTCCGCTCAAAGACACGCTGGGCTATGGCCGCATCCGCGTGGGCTACACCGCGGGTGAGGCGATCGGGCCGGAGATCTTTGATTTCTACCGTTCGCTGGGGATCAACCTGAAGCAGCTTTACGGCCAGACCGAGGCAACCGTATTCATCACCGTGCAGCCGGATGGCGAGGTCCGGGCGGATACCGTTGGCGTCCCGGCCCCGGAGGTCGAGATCAAGATCGACGACAATGGCGAGATCCACTACCGCTCGCCGGGCACCTTCGTGGAGTACTTTAACAATCCGGACTCTACAGCTTCGACCAAGGATGCGGAGGGCTGGGTCGCCACCGGCGACGCAGGCTTCTTCGAGGAAGGTTCGGGCCATCTGCGGATCATCGACCGTGCCAAAGACGTGGGCAAGATGGCCTCAGGTGCGATGTTTGCGCCCAAGTATGTGGAAAACAAGCTGAAATTCTACCCGGACATTCTGGAGGCGGTGCTGTTCGGCAATGGCCGCGACCGTTGTGTGGCCTTTATCAACATCGATCTGACGGCGGTGGGCAATTGGGCGGAACGCAACAATATCGCCTATGCTTCCTACCAGGAGCTGGCCGGGCATCCGCAAGTGCTGCAATCGATCCGCGAGCATGTGACGGCGGTGAACCAGTCGGTGGCGGAAGATGAGATGCTGTCAGGCTGCCAGGTGCACCGCTTTGTGGTACTGCACAAGGAGCTGGATGCCGACGACGGGGAAATGACCCGCACCCGCAAGGTGCGCCGCCGCATCGTCGAGGAGAAATTCGCCGATATCATCACCGCGCTCTATGACGGTTCTGAGCAGATTTCGACAACCACGGAAGTGACTTACGAGGATGGCCGCAAGGGCTCCATCAGCGCGACGCTGAGCATTGTCGATGCGGATGTAAGGCCGGCAGCCATTCACAAGGTGGCCGCGGAATGATGCACGTGTTTCCGGAACATTTCCCGCCCCGTGCCGGGCAGGCCGGGAGGGTTTCAGACCAGATCGGGGTTGAGCCCGGGGTGGAAGGCCGTGTGCACCACCTGCTGGATCTTGAAGGGGGAACTGAACCCATGTGTCTGCTCGATAATCGAGGCCAGGCTTTCGGACTGGCTGAGGCCCATTTCCCTGCACTCGATGGCCATCTTCAGAAGGCAGGAATGCTCGAGTTCGCCAAACATTGTTTCGATCTCCTTGCTGCTCGTTTTTCACAAGTATCGCATGGAAACCTTAAAATTTCTATGTGGCAAAATAATGGAGGCCGTTGTTATGCTTGACAATTCCTTAAGCTACGTGACCGACGACGGCCGGACCATCGGCGGCGTGGTGATGGAGATGAAGAATATCACTCTGCGCTTCGGCGGCGTGGTGGCGATCCAGGACATCTCCTTTGACATCCGCGAAGGAGAAATCCGCGCGATTATCGGCCCGAACGGCGCCGGCAAGTCCTCGATGCTGAACGTGATCTCCGGGTTTTATGTGCCGCAGGAAGGCGAAGTGCTGTTTCATGGCAAGCGCCGCCCGCCGATGCGCCCCTATGAGGTGGCCCGCCAGGGCATCGCCCGCACCTTCCAGAACATTGCGCTGTTCGAAGGTATGAGCGTTTTGGACAACGTCATGACCGGCCGTCTCAACTATATGAAAACAGGCCTGTTTTCGCAGGCGCTGTGGAAGGGCAAGGCGGAGAAGGAAGAGACCGAGAACCGCGAGGTGGTCGAGAAGATCATCGACTTCCTGGAGATCCAGCACATCCGCAAGACGCCGGTTGCCCGGCTGCCTTACGGCCTGAAGAAACGGGTCGAGCTGGCGCGCGCGCTGGCGGCGGAACCCAAGCTGTTGCTGCTGGACGAACCGATGGCCGGCATGAACGTCGAGGAGAAGGAGGACATGTCCCGCTTTATCCTGGATGTGAACGACGAATTCGGCACCACCATTGCCTTGATCGAGCATGACATGGGCGTGGTGATGGACCTCTCCGACCGGGTTGTGGTGATGGACTACGGCAAAAAGATCGGCGACGGCACCCCGGATGAGGTGCGCAACAACCAGGATGTGATCGACGCTTACCTGGGGGTCAGCCATGACTGATCCTCAGTACAGCACGCCCCGACGCCGGAGGGGTGACATCCGTACACCCCTTGTGCACCGCCTGTGCACCGCCGCAGCGCAGAATTCCGAGGAGAGCCTCTAATGCCTGAACAACTCGTCTTTGCGATGGAAGTGACGCTGAACGGCCTGATGGCGGGCGTGCTTTATGCGCTGGTCGCGCTGGGGTTTGTCCTGATCTACAAGGCCTCCGGCATTTTCAACTATGCCCAGGGCGTGATGGCGCTGTTTGCGGCGATGACGCTGGTCGGGATCATGCAGGGGCAGGTGCCCTTTGCGCATCTGATCAATGCGATGTTCGGCAGCCACGTGCATCACTTCGGCTGGAATGTCCCGGCGGTGCTGGCGATTGCAGTGACGGTCGGAGTTATGGTGCTGCTGGCCTGGCTGGTGCAGGTGCTGGTGATGAAGCATCTGGTGGGTCAGGAGCCGATCATCCTGTTCATGGCCACCATTGGCCTGGCCTATTTCCTGGAGGGCGTTGCCGACCTGATGTGGGGCTCTGAGATCAAGACGCTGGACGTGGGCCTGCCGCAGGGCATCAACCTGTGGATCGACGAGAGCACCTACAACATCTTCGGCTACGGCTTCTTTATCGACAATCTGGACATCGTGGCGACCGTGATTGCGGCGCTGCTGGTGGCCGGGCTGGTCTGCTTTGCCCAGTACACCAAGCAGGGCCGGGCGATGCGCGCGGTGGCGGATGATCACCAGGCGGCGCTGTCGGTTGGCATCTCGCTGAATTTCATCTGGGTGCTGGTGTGGTCGGTTGCAGGCTTTGTGGCGCTAGTTGCGGGCATCGTCTGGGGCACCAAGTCCGGCGTGCAGTTCTCGCTGTCGCTGATTGCGCTGAAGGCGCTGCCGGTTCTGATGCTGGGCGGCTTCACCTCGATCCCTGGCGCCATTGTCGGCGGGCTGATCATCGGTGTGGGCGAGAAGCTGTTCGAATTTGCCATCGGCCCGATGGTCGGCGGCGCAACTGAGAACTGGTTTGCCTATGTGCTGGCGCTGATCTTCCTGGTGTTCCGCCCGCAGGGTCTGTTCGGGGAGAAGATCATTGAACGGGTCTGAGGCGCATATGGCCTGCGGCCTGGCGGTTCAGCCTTCGAGCTTGCGGAAGGCGGCGACCACTATGCCCGCAAAGATGCAGGTGACCAGCGTGAAGGCGGTGGTCAGGTCGCCGATCAGCTGCCCGGCAATGAAGGTCAGAAGCCCGGCTGCGCATAAACCGATCAGCATCAGTCCCCAGGGACCGGGTGCTGCAGAGGATGCTCTGCGCTTCGGCTTCTCGAATTCGAATGGCGGCAGCACGGTTGCATCCTCGACCGACTCCAGCAGCCGCCCCTTGGCCGCAGCATATTCGGACGCTGAGATTTCACCTTTCTCCCGGGCAGCCTCCAGCCGCCGGACTTCCTCCAGAATTGCGGTCATTGGTTCCACTCACTTTACCCAGGAACAGGGTGGCAAAAAGAAGTGGGCAAAATGTGTCCAAACCCGGATTTCTGCCAAAGTGGTTAACGGCGGAGGCCTGGAATGAACAAGGCAATCGCCATCATCAACGTGATTGCCTGGGCAGGGTTCTGGGCCTTTGGGTTCCTGGCGCTGACGGCGGAGGGATACACGGAGGCGCAGCTAGTGACTGCTGCCCTGCTGGCGGCCTCGGGGCTGATCACCGGCATCATCGCCTATCTGCGGCTGGTGCGCGGCAGCGAGCAAAGCGGCTATGCAAAGCCCTCGGCCCGGATGACCCGCGCACAGCGCGAGGCGGCACAGGCGCAATGGGGGCAGATCGAATGAACCCTAGCGCTACCGACAATACAGACGCCCGCACCGGGGCCCGTTTGAACAAGAAAGGGAGCATCTGAGACATGTTCTACCGTGAAGCCGGGGATTTCAAAGTCTCCTATGCCGATGACAGCCAGACCTTCCCGATCAAGTTCGACCGTTACCGGTACTACGTGGTGCTGGCGGTGGCCTTTGGCCTGATCCCGTTCCTGATCAACGACTACTGGGCCAATGCAATCCTGCTGCCGTTCCTGATCTATTCGATTGCAGCGATCGGGCTGAACATCCTGGTGGGTTATTGCGGCCAAGTGTCCTTGGGCACAGGCGGGTTCATGGCTGTGGGGGCCTATGCCTGCTACAAGCTGATGACCGCTTTCCCGGAAGTCAGCATGTTCATTCATGTGATCCTGGCAGGCGGCATAACCGCGCTGGTCTGCGTGCTGTTCGGTCTGCCGTCCTTGCGCATCAAGGGGTTCTACCTGGCGGTGGCAACGCTGGCGGCGCAGTTCTTTCTGGTGTGGCTGTTCAACCGGGTGCCGTGGTTCTACAACTACTCGGCCTCGGGTCAGATCAATGCGCCGGAGCGTGACACTTTCGGCATCATTGTGACCGGACCCAATGCCTCGGCCTGGGCGACCTATCTGTTCTGCCTGATCTTTCTGGCCGTCTGCGCATTGATTGCCCGCAACCTGACCCGCGGCACCGTCGGGCGCAGCTGGATGGCGATCCGTGATATGGACATCGCGGCCGAGATCATCGGGGTGAACCCCTTGAAGGCCAAGCTCACTGCCTTTGCGGTCTCGGGCTTCTTCATTGGGATTTCCGGCGCGCTGTTCTTTGCCATCTACCTGGGCGCAGTTGAAGTCGGCGAGGCCTTTGGCATCACCAAGTCGTTCCTGGTGCTATTCATGGTGATCATCGGCGGTCTGGGGTCGATCTTCGGCTCTTTCGCGGGCGCGGCGTTCCTGGTGCTGCTGCCGGTGGTGCTCAAGGTCGTGGGTGTGGACCTGCTGAACTGGCCGACAGATATCGTGGCGCATTTCCAGCTGGTTATCGTTGGCGCGCTGATTGTCTTCTTCCTGATCGTGGAGCCGCACGGGCTGGCACAGCTGTGGCGCGTCGCCAAGGAGAAACTGAGACTGTGGCCCTTCCCGCACTAAGGGGAGGCGCGGAAACCTGCGGGGAGAATAGCAAGACCATCCCCCGTATTTCGAGAACATCGGACAAAACCAAGGGAGGATATAAGCCGATGAAAAAGACACTGACCACTCTGGCGCTGGGCGCCGCGATGGCTGCAGGTCCGGCGATGGCGGATCTGGTGTTCCCGGATCTCAGCTACCGGACCGGGCCTTATGCCGCGGGCGGCATCCCGTTCTCGGACGGCTACAACGACTATTTCACTCTGCTGAACGAGCGCGATGGCGGCATCGGCGGTGTTCCGGCCCGGGTGATCGAATGCGAGACCGGGTACAACACCGAGAAGGGTGTGGAATGCTATGAGGCGACCAAGGGCGAAGGCGCGCTGGTCTATCAGCCGCTGTCCACCGGCATCACCTATCAGCTGATCCCCAAGGTGACTGCGGACGGTATCCCGCTGCACACCATGGGCTATGGCCGTACCTCGGCGGCGAACGGCGAAGTGTTCAGCAATGTGTTCAACTATCCGGCCAACTACTGGAACGGTGCATCCGGCGCGGTGAACCATCTGCTGGAAATCAACGATGGCAACATCAGCGGCAAGAAGGTGGCGCTGGTCTACCACAACTCGGCTTACGGCAAGGAGCCGATCCGCACGCTGGAGGAGCTGTCCAGCAAGCATGGTTTTGAGCTGACCCTGCTGCCAGTGGACCACCCGGGCCAGGAGCAGAAATCGCAGTGGCTGCAGATCCGCCGCGAGAAGCCTGACTATGTGGTGATGTGGGGCTGGGGCGTGATGAACCAGGTTGCGGTTCAGGAAGCTGCCAACATCCGTTTCCCGATGGAGAACTTCATCGGTGTCTGGTGGTCCGGTGCCGAGTTTGACGTGGAGCCCGCGGGCGCCAAGGCAACCGGTTACAAGGCGCTGACCTTCACCGGCTTGGGCAAGGATTACCCTGTCTACGATGACCTGCAGAAGTTTGTCGTCGACTCGGGCAAGGCGTCTGGCGCCGGCGACCAGCTTGGCTCTGTGCAGTACAACCGTGGCCTTTATGCAGCGATGCTGGCGGCTGAAGCCGCAAAGACCGCGCAGGAGATGCATGGAACCGGAGAGATCACTGCTGCGATGATGCGCGACGGCATGGAGGCGCTGGAAATGACCAACGCCAAGATGGAAGCGCTGGGCATGTCCGGCTTTGGCCCAGAGTTCAAGGTCAGCTGCGACAACCATGGCGGCCCCGGCCTGGTCGGTGTGGTGCAATGGGATGCAGGCACCAAGACCTGGAACGCGATCTCCGATTTCAAGCCGACCGACGGCGAGGTGATCGGCAAGCTGATCGACGAGGACTCGGCGGCCTATGCGGCTGAGAACAACATCGAGCCCCGCTGCAAATAAGGGCTTTGCGGTCCCGCTTTGGCGGGGCCGGGAGCAAATGGTGCGGCGGGGAGCCGCCGCACCGCGCGACAC
>NZ_JWLD01000053.1 GCF_000813725.1 Leisingera sp. ANG-Vp | reverse complement strand
CCGCTGTCCTTATGGCGGTTCATTTCCCGGATCACGCCCAAATCGGTCTTGGGGCCATCCAGCAGGTCGGACGGTGTCCGGCCGACGGCCTCAATTCCGGCATAGCCGGTGGCACGGGTGAACGCGTCATTGACCCAGAGGATACGCCGCTGCGCATCAGTAAGTATGATGCTGTCTGAGGCGTGTTTGGCGACCAGCGACAGGCGGTGAAGCTCTTCCTGCTGTTTCTGCAGTTCGGCATGCGCCCGTTCGAGGGCCTGCTTGCCTTGTTTAAGTTCGCTGTTGCGTTCGGACAGTTTCTGGTTGGCGCGGATCAGTTCCTCGCGCAGATGGACATCTTCGGACACATTCCAGTTGACGCCTATCATCCAGTCACGTCCCTGAGTGTCTTTGAATGGGCTGGCCAGCGCCCGGATGTGTTTAACGGTTCCGTTGTCCAGCACGATACGGAACTCCGCGGCAAAATTCGTCTTGCCCTGTTCCGCCGCCGTCAGCGCCTGCATGACCCGGTCGCGGTCCTGCGGGTGCAGCCTGGCGCTCCAGTCGTTTCCGGTCAGAGGGCCGTTTTCCTTGGGTGCGTCATAAAGTTCATGCATCCGGCTGTCCCAGCTGACGCTCAGGTTCTCCGTACAGCATTCCCAGATCCCGACCCGCGAGGTCTTGACCGCAATTTCCAGCCGCCGCGAGACCGCTTCCAGCTCCGTTTCCCGCCGGCGCAGTTTGCCGATCGCTATCTGGCGGGCCGCAGACAGCCTGCCGGCCAGGAAGGTCGGGAAGACGATCAGCATCCCGGCACCCAGCAGTGCCAGCCGCAATGGCCACAGATTGCCGGGCTGCTCCTGCCAGCCGCCCTGGGGCCGGGCGGCCAGTTGCCAGGCGCCAGCCGGCAGGTTGATGTCCAGCAGCACCTGATCGCCGGCCAGCGTGCCGGCAGCACCGAAAAACTGCCGCCCCGCCGCGCCGGTGCCGTCCTGGCCGGTCAGAGCAAGTTCAAGCCCATTGCTGCTGCCTTCCAGGCCGGTGGCGGCATAGAGTGTCTTGGTCTCGACAACCGCGGACAGGATGCCCCAAAAACGCCGCTCAGTCCCGGCCCCGGTGAAGATTGGCAGCCGGTAGATGAACCCCGACCCGCCCTGCACCAGCTTTACCGGGCCGGCCAGCACCATTTCGCCGCTGTCGCGCACCCGGTAGGCCGCTTCGCGCTGTGCGTCATTTTTATTGTAGTCCAGCCCGAGGGCCGATTCATTTCCGGCAATGGGGTGGATCAGTGAAATCACCAGGCCCGGAGCTGCAGCAATGTGGCGAATGGCAGTTTGGCCTTCGAGCACCTGTCCTGCCAGCCTGCTGAACTGGTCTTGCTGCATATCAGGCTCGATGGCCAGCACCGCTGCAAGCCCGCGCAGGCGCTGGTAGTCGCCGTTCAATTGCCCTTCCAGGCGGGACTTGATCAGCCCGGCTTTGCGCTGGACCTCGGCACGTTCTGATTGGTGGTGGATAGTTGCGTTCTGCCGTTCGGCAAAGTAGCCCGCAGCGCAAACAACGGCCAGAGCAAGCAGCGCGGGCAGATGCGTCCGGTTGCCGAGCGCCCGCAGCCAGGTTCCGGGTAGTTTGAACACGGCCATCTAGTCACCTTTGCCTTTGCGTGAAACACCGCCGGGAGGCTGGGGGCACGGCATGCCAAGCCCCGTGTTCTGTCCTAAAACCTCTTTAAAGTCCGATTGGCGGGAATTCTCAACTCTTTCCCTCACTGGCCCTGCCTGGCGGGCGGGGGGCTGGCAGGACTAGAAGTCCTGCCATTTCGCCAATGCGGCGGACCCGTCTGAGGCTGGAAGGGCGGCGGGTTCATCCGCCTCCAGATCATCCCAGCCGGACCCGTGCGCGGAAGGCAGCTCCGGTTCGGCCGCCTGAGGCGGTGCAGCCATCTCCTCCCCGACGTTGAACTGAGCAACCAGTCCCGCCAGTTTGGAGGCGTCACCATTCAGCAGCTGGCCCGCAGCAGTCATCTGTTCCACCATAGCGGCGTTTTGCTGGGTTACCTGATCCAGCTGCATGACGCCGGTGTTGATCTCTCCAATGCCGGTGGACTGCTCGGCGGCGCCTTCGGCAATACCCGAGACCAGCCCTGAAATATGGGTGACCTGCGTGACGATGCTGTTCAGCGCTTCGCCGGCCTTGCCGACCAGATCGACACCTTTCTCCACCTGCTCGCCGGAGTTGGAGATCAGGGTTTTGATTTCCATCGCCGCATCCGAGGAGCGCTGCGCCAGCGCCCGCACTTCCGAGGCCACCACTGCAAAGCCGCGGCCTGCTTCCCCCGCGCGGGCAGCCTCGACCCCGGCGTTGAGCGCCAGCAGGTTGGTTTGGAAGGCGATGTCGTCGATCACGGTGATGATCTGCGAGATATGTGCCGAGGATTGCTCGATCTCGGTCATTGCGGCGACGGCGTTCTGAACAACTTCACCGCTGGTTTTTGCCTCGTCGCGGGCTTCGTTCATGGCGTTTTCCACCCCGCGCGCGCCATCGGCTGCTGCCTTGACGCTGGCGGTCATCTGATCCAGCGCCGCTGCGGTCTGCTCCAGCGTTGCCGCCTGGCTTTCGGTGCGCTGCGACAGGTCGTCCGAGGCCTGGCTGATCTCATGGGTGCCGCTGCGGATACTGGTGGTGGCTTCCACCACCTCGCGCACGGTTGCGTTCAGCGTATCGACCGTCTGATTGAAGTCGAGGCGCAGGCCTTTGTAGGCTTCGGGGAACGGAGTTTCGATTGTGCTCGAGAAATCGCCCTTCGCCAGATGCGTGAGCCCGTTGCGCAGCTCGTTCACAACCAGATCCTGTTCCCGCTGTGCTTCGGCCCGCTCTTCTTCGGCAATCTGCGCGTTTTGCAGGTCGGTTTTGAAGCCTTCAAGAATGCCCGCGATATTGCCGAATTCATCTCCGGTGCCGTTGCCGGCAACCGGATGATTGTAGTCCTTGGCGGCGATATGCTCGACGCTGTCGGACAGGGCTGAAACTTTGCGGGCAATGCTGCGGGCTGCGATCCAGGACAGCAGCGCCACGGCCAGGGCCACGCCAACAGCCTGCAGCATGGCAGCGTTGGACAGGCTGTTTTGTGCGGCCAGCGCTTCGGCGCTGTCCACTTCCAGAACGATGCCCCAGGTCCGGTCTTCCAGGCCGATGCCTGCGGCCATTGCTTCAACCGGCTGGCCGGAGAGGCCGGGAGTGCCGGAAAAACTGCTTTCGCCGCCGGAGATGGCCGCTGCGATCTGCTGCAAGTCCGGCAGCTGCGACAGGATCTGATGGCCGCCTTCGCGATCGGAAGCGGTCAGGGCAATGCCATCGCCGCGCACCAAATAAGCCTGACCGGTTTCGCCAAGCAAAGAAGAATGCGAAAGGATGCCGGCAATGTCGCCGACCGGTACCCGCAGCACCAAAGCGCCCATGATCGCGCCGCGCTTGAAGATCGGTGAGGAAATAAACATGGCGGCGGCACCGCCATCGGCCTCATAGGCCGCCATCTGCGACAGGAACACATTGCCCTGTTCCAGCTCAAGCGCCGTTTGGAAAGCCTGGCCCAGGCCGCTGTCTTTATAAGGGCCGTCGAGGTAATTCAGAGCAAAATCTTCATTCTTGTGGACTGAATAGACCATGTTGCCCTGCACATCCAAAAGATAGGCGTCCAGGAAACCCTGTTCCTCCAGGAATGTGACAAAGCCGGTGTGGTTCATCTTGTGACGTATCGACCAGGCGGATTTGTCTTTGGCATCCAGCAGCTTGTACCGCTCGCCTGCAGGATTCGGGTTGCCGTCGGCATAAGTCGCGCGCAAGTAACCCGCGGGATCGTCGCCCAGCGAGTAGAAGCCGTTGGAAAAATCGCGCAAGGCCGTCTCAACCGCTTTGCTGGCGACCAAGGTGCGGGTTTGCGAACGCAGGGTTCCGACCCAGTTCTCCAGTGCCTCCTTACGCTCTTCCAGCAATGTGGCATAAGCCGCTTCGCGATTGGCTTTCAGCGCCTGCCCGGCCTCCCAGGCAAAGAAAAAGCCGGAAGCAAGGGTGAGAAGAATTGTCGGAGCAGCGATGGAGAGGGGCAGTTTGCGGCCTAATCGCATGTTGCCCCAGAATTTAAACAGTCGAGTCATTGCAGCGTAGTTCCCATCAACATTTCAGTCTGCCGGTCAGCCTGCGATGGCCATCGGCGGTGCCAGCTGGGTGGCGCTAGATGGGAGACGACAGTCAGGCGGATTCATTTCAGCCGCGTTAAAATATGCTCCAGAACCCCGGATTTGCGTCATTTGCCGGGCTGTAAGCCGCATTTAGGCCGGTTCATTTTTGTTTGTGGCGTTGCGGCGGAGGGGCGAATCATCCGGCTCCGCTATGATTCTCCTGTCCGGAGCGGCAGCGGGCGGGCCGCAGTGCCCGGAGCGGGACCGCAGTGGGGCAGCGCTCCCGCCGCGCGGGCAGACGCTCTGCTGCTGCAGCGAGGCGGCTGTCCGCCTGGGACGGCAATTTTCCCTTATTTTCCTGCAACTCTTGCCCTCAAAGGACGCAGGCACGGGCAGAAAGCGCGTCAAACAGCAGTGCTAGTCAGCTGCAGGTCTTTGAAATCGTTTGTTTTTTGGAAGATGGTGCTGCTGGAGAGAATTGAACTCTCGACCTCTCCCTTACCAAGGGAGTGCTCTACCTCTGAGCTACAGCAGCGCCGGTGAGGGGGCTTTTAGGCATAAACGCGGAGGGGCGCAAGAGCATTCTGGACGGTTTTTTCGCACTAAGTTACAGAAGTCTTATGGCAGAGAAGAAAACACCGAAAAACGACGGCTCAGCGGCCTCCCGCGAAGACCGGCTGAAGGCGGCGCTCAAGGCTAACATGGCCCGGCGCAAGGCACAGGCCAAGGCGCGGGCGGATAAGCAGGACCAGGATACGGGCAAAAGCGGAGAGTAACGGCAGATGGATTCGATTCTGGTAACTGGCAATGGCCCGCTGAACGGGCAGATTCCGATCGCAGGGGCCAAAAACGCCTGCCTCACCCTGATGCCGGCGACGCTTTTGAGCGAAGAACCGCTGACGCTGACCAATGCGCCGCGGCTGAGCGACATCAAAACCATGACGCTGCTGCTGCAGTCGCTGGGCGCCGAGGTTTCCAGCCTGCAGGACGGCCAGGTGCTCGCAATGTCGAGCCATGACCTGACCAGCCACGTCGCCGACTATGATATCGTGCGCAAGATGCGTGCCTCCAACCTGGTGCTGGGCCCGATGCTGGCGCGGCTGGGGCAGGCGGTGGTCTCGCTGCCCGGCGGCTGCGCCATCGGCGCCCGTCCGATGGACCTGCATATTCATGGGCTCGAGGCGCTGGGCGCCGAGATCGAGCTGAAAGACGGCTACCTGCACGCCAAGGCGCCGAACGGCCTCAAAGGGGCAGTGATCGAGCTGAGCTTTGCTTCCGTTGGCGCCACCGAGAACATCATGATGGCTGCAACGCTGGCCAAGGGCACCACGGTCATCAAAAACGCTGCCCGCGAGCCGGAGATCGTCGACCTGGCCGATTGCCTGCGCAAGATGGGTGCGCAGATCGAGGGCGACGGCTCCCCCGACATCACCATTCAGGGCGTCGACCGTCTGCATGGCGCGACCCACCAGGTGGTGACCGACCGGATCGAGCTTGGCACCTACATGCTGGCGCCGGCGATCTGCGGCGGCGAAGTGGAGCTGCTGGGCGGCCGGATCTCGCTGGTGGGATCCTTCTGCGAGAAACTGGATGCTGCAGGCATTCAGGTGACGGAGACGGATAAGGGGCTGAAGGTTGCCCGCAAGAACGGCCGTGTCTCGGCAGTGGATGTGGTGACCGAACCCTTCCCGGGGTTCCCGACGGACCTGCAAGCGCAGATGATGGCACTGATGTGCACCGCCGAGGGCACGTCGGTTCTGGAGGAGAAGATCTTCGAGAACCGCTTCATGCATGCGCCGGAACTGGTGCGCATGGGAGCGCAGATCGAGGTGCATGGCGGCACGGCGACGGTGACCGGCGTGGAAAAACTCAAGGGCGCGCCTGTGATGGCCACCGACCTGCGGGCCTCGGTCTCGCTGATTCTGGCGGGTCTTGCAGCTGAGGGCGAAACCACGGTCAGCCGGGTCTACCACCTGGACCGCGGCTATGAGCATGTGGTGCGCAAACTCTCCGGCGTCGGCGCCAAAATCGAACGGATCAAGGAACAGTGATGGCGGATGCAAGCTTTGACGACGGCCGTGAGGTTCCGCTGAACCTGGGCGCCATGGAGGAGGAGGACCTCAAGGTCGTCTCCTCGCTGCTGCAGGACGCGGTGTTTCCGGTCACCGAAATGAGCTGGCGCGCTTCCGAGCGCCGCTTTGCCCTTTTGCTCAACCGGTTCCGCTGGGAAGACCGCGACGCTGCAGAACGCCGCGGCCGGGCCTATGAGCGGGTGCAGTCGCTTCTGGTGGTGAACAATGTGCTGGGGGTTTCCTCCCAAGGGGTGGACCGCAAGGACAAGGATCTGATTCTTTCGCTGCTCTCGGTCAGTTTCGAGCCCGGTGAAGACGGCACCGGCCATGTGCTGCTGACCCTGGCAGGCGACGGGGCCCTGCGTTTGTCGGTCGAAGCGCTGGAAGTTTCCCTGCGCGATGTCACCCGCCCCTATCGCGCCCCATCTGGCCAGGCGCCGGACCACGGGGACTGACCGGTGCAGAACAAGCGCGGCATTTCGCAGGCCTTCGCGCCTGTTGCAGTGCCGCAGCTGCAGATCCGCCCGGCCACCGTCTTTGACGTTTTTGACATGAGCCGCATCCTGACGGCCTCGATCCGGGAGCTCTGCCATGCCGACCACCTGGGCGATGCCGCACGGATCGCAGATTGGACGGCGGATAAGTCCCCGGATCAGATCCGGAAATGGGTCGGCGGCCCCGGCCGCTACTGGCTGGCAATCCAAAACGGGGCAGCAGCCGGTGTGTGCGGCATAGCGCCTGATGGGGCCATTTCTCTCCTCTATACCTGCCCGCCGGCTGCCGGATTGGGGGCAGGCTCGGCAATGCTGAGCCATCTGGAAACGCAGCTGCAGGAAGCTGGCTGCCGCGAGGGGCGGCTGAATGCCACCCGCACGGCGCTTGAATTCTATCGCGCAAGAGGATGGCGTCCTCTGGACGAGCCCGAGGCCTGCTGCGGCGTGTCCTGTATCCCGATGCGCAAAGGCTTCGGCTGAAGCCGGACTGCTGCTTCTTTCTGGTTTCAAATACGCCCGGGGTGAATTGGCCGCAGGCCAAGAGGGGCGGCGCCCCTCGCTTGCGTCCATTTGCACCGCCTGGCGCCATAATTCTTGAGGCTCCGCCCCCATGCCGCTATGCGGGGGCCAAAGGAGATCCCGATGCCGCAGTTTCTGAACACCGCCGATTCCGATTTCGAGCAGTCCTTCACCGCGCTCCTGGGCGCCAAGCGCGAGGACAGCCCGGATGTGGATGCCATTGTCGCCGGGATCATCGATGATGTGCGCAGCCGTGGAGATGCGGCACTGGTGGAGCTGACCGCAAAATTCGACCGGCTGGAGCTGCAGCCCTCGGGGCTGCGTTTCACTGATGCCGAGGTGGATGCAGCCATCGCGGCGGTCTCTGCCGAAGAACGCGAAGCGCTGGAACTGGCAGCGGAGCGCATCCGCGCCTATCACGCGCGCCAGATGCCGGAGAATGCGCAATGGACAGACGAGAGCGGTGCGACCCTGGGCTGGCGCTGGTCGGCCGTCTCTGCGGCAGGGCTCTATGTGCCGGGCGGGCTGGCCTCTTATCCGTCGTCAGTGCTGATGAACGCCATTCCAGCCAAGGTGGCAGGTGTGGAGCGGCTGGCGATCACCGTGCCTGCGCCGGACGGGCAGATCAATCCGCTGGTGCTGCTGGCGGCAAGGCTGTCGGGTGTTGATGAGATTTACCGGGTCGGCGGCGCACAGGCCGTGGCGGCGCTGGCCTATGGCACCGAGAGCATTGCCCCGGTGGACAAGATCACCGGTCCGGGCAACGCCTTTGTCGCGGCAGCCAAGCGCCGGGTCTTCGGAAAGGTCGGCATCGACATGATTGCCGGGCCTTCGGAAATCCTGGTGATTGCGGACAAGGACAACAATCCGGACTGGATCGCGCTGGACCTGATGAGCCAGGCCGAGCACGACGAAAGCGCCCAGTCGATTCTGATCACCGATGATGAGGCTTTTGGCCAGGCGGTGGCCGAAGCTGTGGAAAAACGCCTGCAAACGCTGGAGCGCCGCGCCATTGCCGGCGCCTCCTGGCGCGATTTCGGCGCAGTGATCACTGTGCGCGATCTGGATGAGGCGGCCGTGCTGTCCAACCGGGTGGCCCCTGAGCATCTGGAGCTTTGCGTCGCGGATCCTGTGGCTTTGAGCGGGAAAACGGTCCATGCCGGCGCCATCTTCCTGGGCCAGTACACGCCCGAGGCCATTGGCGACTATGTCGGCGGCCCCAACCACGTGCTGCCAACGGCCCGTTCAGCCCGGTTTTCCTCTGGTCTCTCGGTGATGGATTTCCTCAAACGCACCACGCTGAGCCAGATGACGCCGGACTCGCTGCGGGCCATTGGCCCGGCGGCAGAGGTGCTGGCAAACAGCGAAAGCCTGGAAGCGCACGGGCTGTCGGTCACAGCCCGGCTGGACGCGCTGAACGGGTGAGGCAGAAAGGGGCGCTGCCCCTCTGCGCGTGCCGCGCATTCACCCCGGGGTATTTCGGACTAGAAAGAAGCAGCAGGCCGTTCAGTAATGAGCGGTGTAGCCGCCATCAACGGCCAGCACTTGCCCGGTGATGTAAGAGGCTGCAGGCGAGGCCAGGAAGAGGATGGCGGGAGCCAGTTCTTCCGGCTCGCCCCAGCGGCCGAGGCAGGTTGCGTTTTGCAGCTTTTCCGCAATGGCCGGGTCTGCCGCCGCAGCCATGTTCGGGGCGGTCTTGAAGAAGCCCGGCGCAATCGCATTCACGGTGATACCCTTGGGGCCAAGCTCGGCCGCCAGCGCCTTGGTCATGCCGTTGATACCCGCCTTGGCGGTGGTATAGGCGGCGTCGCCGGACTGGGCGATGAGGCCGGCAATAGACGAGATGTTGATGATCCGCCCGCTGCCCTTGGCCTCCATCTGCGCTGCAGCCAATTGCGACAGGCGGAAGGGGGCGACCAGATCGACCTCCCACAGGGATTGCAGATCGGAACGGCTGAACTCGGGCAGGGTGCGGCGGTCGCGCTGGCCGACGTTATTGACCAGGATATCGAGCCCGCCTGCCGCGGCAAGGCCTGCAAAGGCGGAAAGGGCGGCCTCCTCATCCGCCACGTCCAAGACCAGCGGGCGGGCAGTTCCGGGCAGCCGCGCCAGAGCTTGCTCCACCCGGTCCTGGCTGCGCCCGTTGACCCAGACTTCGGCTCCGGCTTCCGCCAGCAGGCGGGCTGCGGCAAAACCCAAACCATCGGTTGACCCGGTCACCAGCGCGCGCCGGCCTTTGAGCGAAAACTGTTCAAGTGCTGTCATCATCCCGTCTCCTGCTGCAGGCAGGCTGAGGGCGCCGGTGCGGCCTGTCAACCACTGCCGCAAACGGCCTGTGCTTTGACGCCTCCTGCTGCATTGCCCCAGGCGCAGCGGTGCGATACTCATGGCCGGACGCCCTTGCGCATTTCAGAGACAAAGACCCATGAGCCGCATCAGCCAGATTGAATTGGACGACCGCAACCTGCCGCCGCCGACGCCGGAAATCGAGCAGGAGCGCAAGGTGGCGATCTACGATCTGATCGAAGAAAACAGCTTTACGCTGCCGTCCCGCGACGGGCGCGAGCTGCCTGCAGGCCCGTACCATCTGGGACTGGCGATCCGCGACAAGCGGCTGGTCTTCGACATCAACACCGAAGGCGGTGAGAAGGCGGCGGAGTTCCATCTGTCGCTGTCGCCGTTCCGGCAGGTGGTGAAGGACTATTATCAGATCTGCGAGAGCTACTTCAGCGCAGTGAAGACCATGCCGCCCAGCCAGATCGAGACCATCGATATGGCGCGGCGCGGCATCCACAACGAGGGCAGCCGGGTGCTGCAGGAACGGCTGGAGGGCAAGGCCGAGGTCGACACCGACACCGCCCGCCGCCTGTTCACCCTCATCTGCGTCTTGCATTTCGGGGGCTGACGCGTGGAGGAGCTGCCGCAGTCCGTTCTGTTCTGTTGCGACCACAATTCGGTCCGCTCTCCGATGGCCGAGGGCATTATGAAAAAATTCTATGGCACCGGCACCTACGTGCAGTCCGCCGGTGTCAAGAACGACATGGAAATCGACGGCTTTTCGATCTCGGTCTGCCAGGAAATCGGGGTGGAGCTGTCGCGCCACCGCTCGCGCTCGTTTGACGAGATGGAGCGCTGGGGCGATGACCTGTCGTCCTTTGACCTGGTGGTGGCCCTGTCGCCCGCCAGCCAGCGCCGGGCGCTGGAACTCACCCGTTTTTTCCACCTCGATGTCGAATATTGGCCGATTATGGACCCTACCGGGCTCGGCGAGACACGCGATGCCAAGCTAGACAGCTACAGGCAAAGCCGTGACCAAATCATCCAGCACCTGATCAAGCGCTGGGGCGAACCGACGGAGAGATCATGACCGAGACCATTCAGCGTTATTTCGCAGCCTTCAATGCAGGCGACACCGATGCCATGCTGGACTGCCTGGACGAGCAGATTGCCCACCACGTGAACGAGGGGCAGATCCGCGTGGGCAAAGAGAAATTTGCCGATTTCTGCGCCCATATGAGCCGCTGCTACAAGGAAGAGCTGACCGATATGGTGATTTTCTCGGCAGAGAACGGCACCCGTGCCGCGGCCGAGTTCATCGTGAACGGCACCTACCTGCAGACCGACGAAGGCCTGCCGGACGCCAAGGGCCAGACCTACCGCCTGCCGGGCGGGTCGTTCTTTGAGCTGAAGGACGGCAAGATTTCCCGCGTGACCACCTATTACAACCTGGCGGATTGGATCGCCCAGGTCTCCAAGTAATGGCAATCCGGGTTGAGGCCATGACCGGCGCGGCGCTGGAAGCCGCGCTGGACGATGTGGCGCGCCTGCGCATCGCGGTGTTCCGGGCCTGGCCGTATCTCTATGATGGCGACCTAGGGTATGAGCGGGAATACCTGCAAAGCTACCGCGACAGCGAACGCGCTGTTGTTGTCGGCGCTTTTGATGGAGACAGGCTGGTTGGCGCCTCCACAGGAGCGCCGCTGGCCGAACACGCCGATGACTTTGCGGCAGCGTTTAAAGACACCGGGGTTGACCTGGGCGAGGTGTTTTATTGCGCCGAGTCCGTGCTGCTGCCGGAATACCGCGGCCATGGCGTCGGCCACGGCTTTTTTGATGCCCGCGAAGCCCACGCCCGCAAGCACGGGTTTGCAAAAACCGCCTTCTGCGGTGTGCAGCGCCCGGCGGACCATCCGCTGCGCCCGGACAGCTACGCGCCGCTGGATCCGTTCTGGCGCAAGCGCGGCTATGAACCGCTGGAAGGCGCCATTGCGCAATTCTCCTGGAAAGATGTGGATCAGGCTGAAGAGACGCAGAAGCCGCTGCAATTCTGGATCCGCGATCTGTAAGGCAAACAGGCGCTCAAGCGAGCGCCTGTTTTTATGAGCGTCACACGCCTTCGGGGCGGGCGGTCTGCAGCTCTTCCAGCGCGATTTTCTGCTGGGTGTCGTAGAGCTTCACGGAATCCCGGGCATCGTCAAAGGTGCGCTTGGCCGCGGTCACTGCCCGGCCGGCAGCAACATATTCTTTCTTGTTGTAATCTTCCTGTTTGAACTGCTTGTAGTTCTCGGCCAGTTCCTTGAACAGCTTGGGCAGGGCGCCTTTCACGTTCTTTGCGTGCGCGTCGATCTTGAATGACTTGGTCAGGTCGCGGATGCCCTTGTCGGCCTGCGCCTCGATTTTGGACTGGTCCGAGCCTTCCTTGTTGTAAGCGGTCTTCCAGGCTTTCTGGATTGCTTCCAGCTTGTCCAAGGCGGCGTTCACATCCTTGGAGATATCGAGGCAGGCAGCCTCGATCTTCCTGGCGCGCACCTCGGCTGCCTTGATCTCCTTGAGGATCAGCTTGCGGGTGGCTTCATGCTCTTTCTTGAGCTTGGCCAGATGCTTGTCGGTCTCTTCGTTTTCTTTTTCGACCTTCAGCTGCTGCGCCATCTGCTTCTGTTTGATCTTGTCCGCATTGCGGGCCAGTTCGGCGGCGGCATTCTCGCGTTTCTCGATCAGCTTGCCATAGGCGAGGCACAGATCCTTGCTGTGCGACTGCAGCTTGCCGCATTTTCCGCGCGCTTTCAGCATCGCATTGGCGAGCATACTGAAGGCCTGGACGATCTCCGGCATCTTGTCCAGATCCGCCTTGGCCGGGTCGCCGGACGCGGGCACGCCCATCTTCTCAAGCAGATCCATGTATTTGCCCACGCCGCTGCCCTTGCAGGCGCCGGCCCGGTATTCACGCCAGAATTTGGTCCGGAAGCCTTTCTTGGGAAGGTCGGCAATAACGCCTTTCAGGTTCTTGTCGTCAAGTTTGGTCGCCAAGGGAGTGGTCCTTATTGAAAAATGAATTGAGTGGATGCGCTCGAGAATGGCTATAGAACCGGTCTTTACCAAGATGAAACGCGGCGAGCCGGGGATTCCGTTGCAAAATTGCGATGCGGCGTTCCTAGGAGATGGCCAGGCGGCTGAAGCCCTGCAGCGGGCGCAGGTCGGCAGCCGTCTTGCGCCAGGGCGCGTTGCAGGGCAAAGCTGCATTGCGAGCTGATTAGGAGAGATGAGCCCATGAAAATCGCCACTGCCGCTTATCCACTCGATTGGCTCGACAGCTGGGCCCAGTATGAAGACAAGCTTGCTGCCTGGGTGGCCGAGGCTGCTGGCAACGGCGCGGACCTGCTGGTGTTCCCGGAATACGGCGCGATGGAGCTTTCGACTTTGGATGGCGCCAAGGTGGCCGGCGATCTGGAGCGGTCGATCCATTCGGTGTCTGAGAAAATGGAGGATGCCGCGGCTTTGCACCTGAAGCTGGCTGCTGAGTACGGCGTGCATATCCTGGGCGCTTCGGCTCCGGTGAACAGCGGGCTGGCACGGCCGGTGAACCGGGCGGAATTCTATACGCCGTCTGGCGGCCGCGATCATCAGGACAAGCAGATCATGACCCGGTTCGAGCGCGAGGAATGGGATATCACCGGAGGCGGGCCGCTCAAGATCTTCGATACAGCGCTGGGCAGAATCGGGGTGCTGATCTGCTATGACAGCGAGTTCCCGTTGCTGGGCCGGGCGCTGGCCGAGGCGGATGTGATTCTCGTCCCTTCCTGCACCGAGGCGCTGGCGGGCTACTGGCGGGTGCGCATCGGCGCCATGAGCCGGGCACTGGAAAACCAGTGCGTCACGGCAATGGCCTCGATCGTGGGCGCCAATGAATGGTCTGAAGCGGTGGACTTGAATACTGGCATGGGTGGCATTTTCGGCCCGCCTGACAAGGGCTTCCCCGGAACGGGCGTGCTCGCCGAAGGGGAATTGAACCAGCCGGGCTGGACCTATGCGGAAGCGGATCTGGACACAATTGCCCATGTTCGGGCCGATGGCGGGGTGCTGAACCGGCTTCATTGGGAGGAGCAAATGCCGCGGGTAAAATCGGTCACAAAAGCCGCGTTATCCTGATTGAGCCCTTGAAATATTGGGAAAATGCCCCCATTTAAGCGCACGTCCCGCAGTTTGCCGGGATAACGTAACTATGGAGACAACATGGCCAAGGAAGATACGCTCGAATTTCCCGGTGTCGTGAAGGAACTCCTGCCTAATGCGACGTTTCGGGTCGAGCTGGAAAACGGCCATGAAATCATCGCACACACGGCAGGCAAGATGCGCAAGAACCGCATCCGTGTTCTGGCTGGCGACCGGGTCCAGGTGGAAATGACACCTTATGACCTGACCAAGGGCCGGATCAACTACCGCTTCAAGTAAGCTGTTGGTCTGACTGAATAAACAAAGCCCGGCACCGCGCCGGGCTTTTGTTTTTGAAGCGGCCTTGCGGCCGTTCCCTGCGGCGGGGATATTTGGGGCAAGAGGAATAGCCTTGGGCTGCTTCCGTATTGCCGGATGAGGCCTTATGCAGGGCGCGAAGAGGTAAGAGGGCCAAGGCATGGCATTCATTCTGGGATCGGGCAGCCCGCGGCGGCTGCAGCTTTTGGCGCAGCTTGGGGTGCATCCCGACACGGTGCGCCCGCCGGAAATCGACGAGACACCGCTGAAAGGCGAGCTGCCGCGGGCCTATTGCGCCCGGGTGACGCGGGAAAAAACGCAGGCAATCCCCGCGGGGGCAGAAGATGTTGTTCTCTGTGCTGACACCACGGTTGCTTTGGGCCGCCGCATTCTTGGCAAGCCGCGCGATGCGGGCGAAGCAGCCGAGTTCCTACTGGCGCTGTCGGGGCGCCGCCACCGGGTCATCACCGCTGTTGCCGTGCGCCGCGGTGAACAAGTCTGGGAGAAGGACGTGGTCAGCCAGGTGAAGATGAAGAACCTCTCGGACGAAGAGCTGAACGCCTACCTTGCCTCGGGCGATTGGGAAGGCAAGGCCGGCGCCTACGCTATTCAGGGCCCAGCCGGAGCGTTCATCCCCTGGATCAGCGGCTCCTTCACCGGGATCGTCGGGCTGCCGCTGTCCGAGACTGCCAATCTTTTGCGCGCCGCCGGGCTGCCGCTGTATCAGGAGGCCGCCGCATGAAGGGCCGCACCATCATTCTCGATCACATCCAGGACCGCGAAGCCGCCGCCTTGATGGTGGATGGCAAGCTTGAGGACTTTCTGATTGAAAGCGACGCGCCCGCTCCCGGCACCGTCTACCGCGCCCGTGCCGACCGGCCGGTGAAAGGGCAGGGGGGCATGTTCCTGACCACGCCTGACGGCCCGGCCTTCCTGCGCCAGGTCAAGGGGCTGGCGCCTGGGCAGATGATTCTGGTGCAAGTCTCCGGTTTTGCCGAACCAGGCAAGGCGATCCCGGTGACCCAGAAGCTTTTGTTCAAGAGCCGCTATGCCATCGTAACGCCGGAAGCGCCGGGGCTGAATATCTCCCGCAGCATCCGCGACGAGGATGAGCGCGACCGCCTGCTAGAGATCGCACATGAGGAAATGGGCGGCTCGGGTTACGGGCTGATCCTGCGGTCGGCCTGCGCCGGAGCGGACAGCGGGGAGATCGCCGAGGATGTCGCTGCCATGGCGGCCTTGGCGGCGCAGGTGATGCAGGATGAGGGCACGGAGTCCGAGGTTCTGGCTGAAGGCGACGGCCCGCATCTGCTGGCCTGGCGCGACTGGGTGGAGCCTGCGGATGTGGAGCGCGAACCCGGCGGGTTTGAACGCTTGGGGGTGCTGGATGCGCTCGACGTGGCGCAGGGCATCCGTGAACCGCTTCCGGGCGGCGGTTTCCTGTTCATCGAGCCGACGCGGGCACTGGTGGCGGTGGACGTCAATACGGGTTCCGACACCTCGCTGGCGGCAGGCGTGAAGACCAATATGGCCTTGGCCAAGATACTGCCGCGCGCCTTGCGCGTCCGCGGCCTGGGCGGCCAGATTGTGCTGGATCTGGCGCCGATGCCGAAGAAGGACCGCCGCGGCTTCGAAACCGCGCTGCGGGCGGCGTTCCGGGCGGACAGCGAAGAGACGGTGCTGGCCGGCTGGACCAATCTCGGGAACTACGAATTGCAGCGCAAGCGCGGCCGTATCCCGCTTCGGGAGGTCTTGAAATGAGCTGCCCGATCTGCGGCGGAGAATCGCAACAGAGCTATCGCCCTTTCTGTTCCAAACGCTGTGCCGATATCGATCTTGGGAAGTGGTTGAACGGTGCGTATGCTGTGCCGAGCCAGGACCCGGAAGACATTGAAAACGCAGTGGAAGAAGTTGAACGCGCGCTGGCGTCGGAAGAAAATCCGCGCCAAACCCGTCATTAGTGATTTTCTTTGAAAAACCCTCTGGACACCGCCGCGCCCAGAGCATAGAAGGCCCCCACCCAAGGCGAACAGCCTTCCCGTGCCCGGGTAGCTCAGGGGTAGAGCAGTGGATTGAAAATCCTCGTGTCGGTGGTTCGATTCCGCCCCCGGGCACCACTTCCTAAGCCTAAGCCTAAGCCTAAGCCTAAGCCTAAGCCGTTGTGCCGCATCAGCTTTTGCAATGTGCTAGGCGAGGCGTAGTACGTTTGGGAATGCATTTCTTTCCGGCATGTCTTCGTGAAAGAGGGCATCGACTGCTTCACCCGGCGTGCCCCAGCAGATTTCAACAGGGAATGATTGCTTCTTGCGCCAACGGAAGCGCTGCCGGGCCGTGTTGCCGAACTTCGAAGGCTGGGTGAATGGCAGCCTTCGCCGGTTGCTGCATGCACAATGTTTTCTGAATTTTCCCATGTTTCGAATGCGGCCAATCTGGATATTGGAGGTCTGACGAATCCGGACAGCCATGCCGTAGAAGCTTGCAGAGAAAAATTGGCGTCCGGGTATGATCCAAGTTTTCAATGGTGCCGTATCCGCTTTATGGTGACAGTAAATTTGGACAGTCCGCCCGGCAGGGAAACACTGCGCGGGATTTCCCCAAGGGGCACAGCAGCAGTGTCAAACGGCAAAGCGTTTTCTCAGCTGACGATCTGGATGCTTGCAGTCCGCGATCAGCGGGACCGGGCCGCCTTTAGTGCGCTGTTCGACCATCTGGCGCCGCGGCTGAAAGGATTTGTGATCCGCTCCGGCGCCAGCTCTGCGCTGGCAGAGGAGATCGTGCAGGACGTCATGCTTACCATCTGGCGCAAGGCGTCCCAGTTTGATCCGCACAGGGCGCAGGCTTCGGCCTGGATTTATCAGATCGCCCGAAACCGCCATATTGATATTGTCCGGAAGGAACACCGCCCGGTTCCGGATGAACTGGGCGAGGATCCCGGGCTGGAACCGGATGCCAGCCAGATCCTGGGGCTGGAGCAGGAAGCCGAACAGCTGAAGCTGGCAATCCAGCAGCTGCAGCCGGATCAGAAAGAGATGATCGAAAAGGCCTATCTCGGCGAGCTGACCCATCAGGAGATCAGCAGCCGGACCGGCCTGCCGCTTGGTACCGTCAAATCGCGAATCCGCCTCGGCCTGGGGCGGTTGCGCAAAGAACTAAAAGGATTGCGCTGAAATGCCTGCAATCACCCATCATATCCCCGATGCAATGATCGCCGCCTATGCAGCCGGTAGTCTTCCGCATGCCTTTGCCATGGTGGTGGCCAGCCACCTGTCCTATTGCCGCGACTGCCAAGCTGCGCTTGGCGCCCATCAAAGCGCCGGCGGCGCCCTGCTGGAAACGGCGCAAAGCGAAGAACTGTCGCCCGGAATGAAGGCCAGCGTTATGGCGATGCTGGATGAGCCCGCAATGCCGGAGCCGGTCTATGACGCCAGAGGGATTTACCCTGGCCCTGTGATGCAGGCCCTGAAGGGCGGCGCCCCGCGCTGGCGGACCCTGGGCATGGGCGTGAAGCAGAACATTCTGTACGAAGGCGACGGCGGTTCGGCCCGGCTGCTGTATATTCCGGCAGGGCAGGCGGTGCCCGATCACAGTCACAACGGCCTGGAGCTGACGCTGGTGCTTCAAGGGAGTTTCAGCGACGAGACGGGCCGGTTCGGCGTCGGGGATGTCGAGATCGGCGATGAGGATCTGGAGCATACGCCGGTGGCAGATGCCGGCGACCCCTGTATTTGCTTGGCGGCCACTGATGCTCCTCTGCGGTTCAACGCGTTGATGCCGCGCCTTCTGCAGCCGCTGTTCAGGATCTGAAACTGACCTTATCTGCCGCGGTAGATCAGCAAGTCGGGCAGCAGGTGCAGCAGTTTGATCATCCAGGAAAACGGGCGCGGGAAATCTGTTCGGAAGCGGTGCGATTTCAGCGCTGCCAGAACCTGCCTTGCCGCCAATTCCGGAGTCATCATCTGCGGCATGGCAAAGCTGTTCTTGTCCGTCAGCCGGGTCTTGATAAACCCCGGGTTGATGATGCGAACCGTTACGCCGGACCCATTCAGATCATGCCGCATGGTTTCTGCCAGGCTGATCAGCGCGGCCTTGCTTGCGCCATAGCCGATGGCGGCGGGCAACCCGCGGTATCCGGCCAGCGACCCGATCAATGCGATTTCTCCTCGGCCTTCTTTGACGAAGTCTGGCAGCACCTGCCCCAGAACCCTGAGGGCGCCGTTGTAGTTCACGTCGCTCATCTTCAGTGCTGCGCCGGTGTCCCAGACCTGGGTGCGCATCGGCTCATAGGCTCCGGCATTGTAGATGACCGCATCCACGGTGCCCGCCAGCTGCGCCGCCTGCGCGACCGAGGCCGTATCCGTTACATCCATTGGCAGCGGCTGTGCCCGGGCCAGCTCGCCGGCCAGCGCTTGCAGCGCGCCTTCTGAGCGGGCTGACAGGATCAGCCGGGCGCCCTCCCGGTCCAGCTGCCGGGCGATCTCGCGCCCCAGCCCGTGGCTTGCGCCGACCAGCCAGACAGTCTTGCCGCGAAAGCTGTTCATGCCTTGCGGCCTGAATAGGTAGAGCTGTCGGAGACGAGCGGTTCAGGCGGCGCGGGCTTCTTGAGAAATGGTGCCCGCTTTACCCAGAGTTTCAGCGCTTGCCAGTAAATCAGCGCCACCACCCGGAGCGCCCCTAAGGGTCTGCGCAGGGCGGCCCCCGCCAGTGAGGCCGTGGAGGCCGGGCGGCGCAGCCCGTTCAGCGTTGCCAGCACGCCTTGGCCGCCGTTCCTGTAGGAAATCCGGATGTTGAAGGCGCTGTCCGTCATCCCGAAATGAAAATGGTAGCTGCCGGCGACCTGCTGAAACGGAGACACATGCATCAGCTTTTCAGCGCCGATCACCTCGTCCTGGCGGATTGGCCGGTAGTCCGGGTGCGCTGCAAAGTAGCAATGGCGGTGGCCGAAGGTGTTGTTCACCTCGGCGATGAAAGCTCTTGGTGTTCCGTCCCTGACAGCGATCCAGAAGCTTACCGGGTTGAAATGAAACCACAGAAAGCTCGGCTGGGTCAGCAGCAGCAGTTGTGCACCTTCAATAGGAAAGCCGCGCTGCCGCAATTGATCGCGGAACCAGCGAACACCGCTGCCTGCCCCGCGCGGGCCGCCGTGGTGGCGGTCGTGGATGGAGAACAGATTGAACCGGTTACGCGATAGCAAGGGCGGCGCACCTTCGGTCAAATCGGTCAGGAAATAGTCCACACCGTACCGGAAGGCGTTTTTCAAACCGCCCCTGCGGGCGTGAAAGGTTTGGGCGGGCACATGCTCAATCATACGGCTTCTACGCGCGCGGGAGCGCTTCGGATCACATAACAGGAAAATATTCCTTCCGCAGTGATCCGGCCCCCAGTGTGCTCCGTAACACCTTCAAACAACAGGAAGGAAAGCTGCTTATGCTGGATCAGACGCAGGGCCCGCGGCGTAAAATCGCGATCATCGGAGGCGGTATCTCCGGCCTGTCCGCAGCCTACTTCCTGGCAGCCAACCATGACATCACACTGTTTGAGGCCGCCCCCCGGCTTGGCGGCCATGCCCGCACGGTTCTGGCAGGCAGGAACGGGGATCAGCCCGTCGATACCGGCTTCATCGTCTTCAACTATGCAACTTACCCCTATCTCACCAGGCTGTTCCGCGAACTGGATGTGCCGGTGATGAAAAGCGAGATGAGTTTTTGCGCCAGCATCGACAATGGCAGGTTGGAATACGGGCTGAACAATCTGCGCATGCTCACAGCGCAGAAGAGCAACCTGATCCGGCCGCAATTCCACAAGATGATCGCCGACATCATCCGGTTCGGCAAACAAGCCGAAGCGGCGGCCGGAGACGACGAGAAAACCATCGGCGAGCTGGTGGATGAACTGGGCCTGGGCAATTGGTTCCGCAACAATTACCTGATGCCGATGTGCGGGGCGATCTGGTCCACGCCGGTCAGCGATGTGGAAGCGTTTCCGGCAAAATCGCTGGTGCAGTTCTTCCGCAATCACGCGCTGCTGGCCGGTATTGGCAAGCACCAGTGGTGGACGGTCCAGGGCGGCAGCATCGAATACGTCCGCCGTTTGGAGGCTGCGCTGATTGCCCGCGGATGCCTGATCCGGACCGGGACGCCCGTCCGCAAGGTTGTCCGCCGCGGATCTGGCGTTGCACTGCACATGAAAGGGCAGGAACCGGGCTCCTTTGACGAGGTGATCTTTGCCTGCCATTCGGATCAGGCGCTTGCCATTCTGGGCACTGATGCAACCCCGGCCGAAGCAGCAGCGCTTGGCGCTATCCGATACCAGCCGAACACGGCGGTGCTGCATTGCGATGAGGGGCAGATGCCCCGGAGGCGCAATTGCTGGTCCAGCTGGGCCTACCGCAGCCAGGACGGCGGCGTCGGGGTGACCTACTGGATGAACCGGCTGCAGAACATTCCCGAGAGCGATCCGCTGTTCGTCACACTGAACCCGTCCCGCCCCATCCCGGCAGGGAAGATCTATGACCGGGTTGAGTTTGCCCATCCGGTCTTTGACCGCGCCGCGCTGCGGGCGCAGCGGCAGATCCGGGCAATGCAGGGGCAGAACCGCACCTGGTTTGCCGGTGCTTATAACCGGCATGGTTTTCATGAAGACGGCATCGCCAGCGCCATGCGGATTGTCCGCATGATGAATTCACTCACCGCATACCCGGCGAAAGGAACAGAACATGGCATTCACAGACAAAGCCCTGCAGTCAGAATTCCTCTCAGCCTGCGCGCGTCTGCGTGAAGGGCGGCTGACGCTGCGGACACCGGATGGTGCGCGCTATGAATTCGGCGACCGGGGGGCAGAGGCGGAAATGCAGATCCATGACTGGGCCGCGGTCTCTGCCATGGCGGCGCATGGTCAGGTCGGTCTGGGCGAGGCATATGTGCAGGGCCTCTGGGACACGCCGTCGGTCGAAGGGCTGATGCAGCTTGCCATGCTGAACCGGGACCATCTCGGCAGCTATGACCAGGCCAGCCCGCTGAACCGGGCGAAGTTCCGTATCGTCGACACCCTGCTGCGCGCGAACTCCAAACGCGGTGCCCGTAAGAACATCCGCGCGCACTATGATGTGGGCAACGAATTCTACCAGCTTTGGCTGGACGACGGGATGACCTATTCCTCCGGCTTGTTTGGTGACGGTTGCGGCGATCTTGCCAAGGCACAGGCCCGCAAGAATGACCGCATCCTGTCACGGCTGGGAACGGGCGAGCGGGTGCTGGAAATCGGCTGCGGCTGGGGCGGATTTGCCGAACAGGCCAGCGCTGAAGGCCGTGACGTGACCGGTGTCACCATTTCCCGCAACCAGCACAGCTATGCCGAAAGCCGCCTGGACGGGCGCGCGGACATCCAGCTGCGCGATTACCGCGATATCGAAGGGAAATTCGACAACATCGTCTCGATCGAGATGATCGAAGCGGTGGGCGAACGCTACTGGCCCAACTATTTTGCCAAGCTCAAAAGCAATCTGGCTGAGGGCGGGCGGGTGGTGCTGCAGGCTATCACTGTGCGCGATGAATTCTTCCAGACTTACCGCAGGTCCTCGGACTACATCCGCCAGTATGTCTTTCCCGGAGGCATGCTGCTGAGCGATCAAGTGATCACGCAGCAGGCCGGTGCCGCCGGGCTGCAGGTCCGTGACAGCTTTGCCTTTGGTCAGGACTACGGAAAGACCTGCCGCATCTGGGCGCAGCGCCTTGCGGATCAGAAACGCCGGATCTCGGGGCTGGGCTACGGCGAAGCCTTCTTCCGCAACTGGCAGTACTACCTTGAGATTTGCGCCGCTTCCTTTGCCATCGGGCACACCAATGTGGTGCAAGTGGAGCTGGCCCATGCTTAGGCTGATTGCCATCCTTTGCCTGCTGGCGCCGCCCGTTTCGGCCAGCCAGCTGCAATCGCTGCTGCCAGGAGCGGAGCAGCGCGGCACCGCGGTGTTCAGGCTGCTTGGCCTGCCGGTCTATCAGGCCAGGCTGTTCACCAAGGGGGCGGCGCCGCTTGACTGGTCGCAGGATTTCGGAATCGAACTGATTTATCAGCGCCGGATCAGCCAGGCTGACCTGACCGGGGCCACCCTGCGCGAGATGCGCCGCATGGGCAGCCCGGTACCGCCGGAAGCGATGCTTGCCGCCTGCTTTCAAAATGTGGCGCCCGGCGACCGTTATCTGGCTGTCAGCCGGGGCGCGGATCAGATCGACTTCCTGCGCAACGGACGCAAAACCTGCAGTCTTCGGTATCCGCAAATCAAACGGAACTTCATGTCCATCTTTCTGGGTGAGAATTCCCGGTCGGCCAGCTTTACCCGCGGCCTGTTGGGATGACAGTCCTGTACCCCCGTGTCAGCCTGTATGCGATGATGCTCGCCTCAGCTGGTATTCCGCTCTACATCCACTTGCCGCAGTTTGCTTCGGTGGAGTTGGGGCTCGGATTGGGCACGCTCGGCGCGATCCTGCTGGCCATCCGCCTGGTTGATCTGGTTCAGGATCCGCTGATTGGCTGGATGGCCGACCGCTGGCCCCGCGCCCAACTTAGCCTTGCCATGCTGGCGGCCGGCGGGCTGGCGATCGGTTTTCCACTGCTGTTCTCGCTGGGCCCGGGGCCGCAGGCCGCGGGCCGGCTGGTTCTGGTCCTGATCGTCCTGTTCACTGCCTACAGCCTTGGCATGATACTGCTCTATGGCCGCAGCGCCACGCTGGCCAAACGGCCCGAGCCTCGGGAGCTGCTCACCCTGGCGGCCTACCGCGAGGCAGGATTGCTGGCAGGCGTCATTTTCGCAGCAATCGCTCCCGCCGTTCTGGCGGCACTGGGGGCAACGGGCCAGGGCTATGGCGCCTTTGGCATGGTTCTTGGCCTGTTTGCGTTGATGACAGCGTTGCTGACCCGACCCATTTGGACCCGCCCGGCACGCATGGGGCAGTGTCTGTCCGTTCGGTCTCTGGCGAACGCCGGGGCCATCAGGCTTCTGATCCTGGCGGTGCTCAACAGCCTGCCAGTTGCGCTGACGTCCACCTTGTTCCTGTTTTTTGCCGGGGACCGGCTGCAGCTTGCAGACTATGCAGGCGGGCTGCTGGTGCTGTTTTTTCTCTGCGCAGGTTTCAGCGTGCCGCTGTGGACGCGCATCAGTCAGAGGATCAGCCCCAAGCCAACCCTGCTGCTTGCGATGCCGCTGGCAATCGCAAGCTTTGCCGGCGCGGCCTTTCTCGGCGCTGGCAGCCTGGCGGGGTTTGCCCTGATCTGTGCGGCCTCCGGGGCAGCACTTGGGGCCGACATGGTGCTGCTGCCCGCCATGTTCAGCATTGCCCTCACCAAGGCCGACCTCAATGCTGCCGCCGCCTTTGGCATCTGGTCCTTTGCAGGCAAGCTGGCTTTGGCGCTGGCCGCTGCCCTGGCCCTGCCGCTGCTGGAGCAGCAAGGCTTTCGTCCCGGCGGACCGAACAACGCGCAGGCGCTGGGTGCCCTCACCCTGGCCTATGCGGTGCTGCCCTGTGCTCTGAAAACCGCTGCTTTTGCCTTTGTCCTCACGCTTCCACCGGAGAGACCTGTGCCATGAAACTGCTTACTGCCCTGCTGCTGATCGCGCTTGTTGCGATGATTGCAAAAACCTACCTGCTGAGTTTCCGGTTCCAGTCGCCGGAAGACTATGCCGGGACAGGCCCGGAGTTCATCCTGAACAAGCACCTGTCCGGCGAGTTCCTCTCCGAAGGGCTGATCTTTGGTCCCGATGGCAAGATGGCCAACAGCTTTACCGCAAAGATGGTGGGGGAATGGAATGGCAGCACCGGCACCTTGTCCGAGGAGTTTACTTATTCCAACGGCGTGGCGCAAAACCGGAAGTGGTATCTGACGCTTGGCCCGGACAATACCTTTACTGCCACGGCCGACGACCTGATTGGAGAGGCGAAGGGCACCGTATCTGGATCCACGGTACAGCTGGAGTATGAGATCATTTTGCCCGAAAGTGCTGGCGGGCATGTGCTGAAGGCAACCGACTGGATGTATCTCACCTCCAGCGGCGTCATCATGAACAAATCAGAGATGCGCAAGTTTGGCCTCAAAGCCGCTGAGCTCATTGCGACCATGCGGCCCGTGCCATGAGATAGAACCTCGGGTTATCAAATGTGCAGAGCTTGCCCCAATGCGTGCAGGCAGGCTTCGTGCAGGGCTTCCGATTGAGTCGGATGGGCGTGGATTGTCGCGCCGATGTCTTCGAGGCATGCGCCCATTTCAATCGCCAGGGCGAAAGAGGCGGACAGTTCCGACACTCCGGCACCCACGGCCTGAATGCCTTCTACTGCGTGATCGCTGTCGCGCCAGACGACACGGACAAAACCGTCTTCGCGCTCAGATGCCAGTGCCCGTCCGTTGGCTTGCAATGGGAAGCTGGCAGATGAGGTGCCGGCGATCTCACCCGGCGCGGCACCGCAGGACACCACTTCGGGGTCCGTAAAGCATACCGCGGGGATCGCCCGCTTGTCCCACTCAACAGCATGGCCTGCGATATGCTCTGCCACCATTTCCCCCTGTGCCATGGCGCGATGGGCCAGCATCGGTTCGCCGGTCACGTCGCCAATAGCGTAGATGCCGCGCATCGATGACTGGCAGTAGCTGTCAATCTTGATAAACGGACCGTCCTGAGTCAGCGCAAGCTCCTCAATGCCAATCCCGGCGGTGCGGGGACGGCGGCCAACGGTGACCAGCACTTTTTCGGCGGCCACGGGGCCCTGGTCTGTCTGCAGGCTGCCGTCCGCATATCCTTGAGCTTTGGCACCAGCCAGCACTGTCACACCCAGAGCGTCCAGCCGGGCTTCGACGGGGCGTGTCAGTTCCCTGTCATAGAGCGGCAGGATACGGTCTTCGGCCTCTGCCACCGTGACCTGCGCGCCGAGCTTGGCAAAGGCGGTGCCAAGCTCCAGCCCGATGTAGCCGCCACCGACGACTGCCAGGCTTTCGGGCACCTGCGTTAGTTTCATGGCTTCGCTGGAGGTGAGGATGGGGCCGCCGAACGGCAGGTCCGGCAGTTCAACCGGGGCAGAGCCAGACGCAATCACAATGTATTCCGCCCGGATGATCTGGCCGTCACCGCTGCCGTTAATCGAGACCGTCTTGCCGTCCAGAAACCGCGCACGGCCAGTGACAAAGCGCACCTTGGCCTTTTTCATCAGGGCTGAAACGCCGGAGTTCAGACGCCGCACGATGCCATCTTTCCAGGCGATTGTCTTGGCAAAGTCAAGTGACGGCGTCCCGGTGCATATTCCTAGTGGCCCGTGCGGGGCACGGGCGATTTTGTGAAATTCATCTGCAGCGTGGATCAATGCCTTGGAAGGGATGCAGCCCTCATTCAGGCAGGTGCCGCCGGGCTTGCCCTCGTCGACCACAACCGTGTCGATGCCCAGCTGGCCTGCGCGAATGGCGCAGACATAGCCACCGGGGCCTGCGCCGATAATCAGTAGTTTACAGCTAATATCCGACATTCAGCCCTCGACAAACAGCATGGCAGGAGTTTCCAGCAGGGTTTTCAGCTTTTGGACAAAGACCGCGGCATCCCAGCCGTCGATCACCCTGTGATCAAAGGAGCAGGAGATGTTCATCATCTGCCGGGGCTGGAACTGCTGGCCGTCCCAGACTGGCCGGATCTGCATCTTGTTGATGCCGACGATGGCGACTTCAGGGTAGTTGATGATCGGCGTTGTGGCGATAGCGCCCAGCGGTCCAAGCGAGGTGATGGTGATTGTGCCGCCGCTCAGCTCGGCCCGTTTGATCGAACCCTCGCGGGCAGCCTCTGCCAGGCGCGCGATTTCAGCGGCATTGTCCCACAGGCTGCCGGCCTCGGCGTGCTGCACGACCGGCACGCTCAGCCCCTGCGGTGTTTGCGTGGCGATGCCCACATGCACGCCGCCGTGCCGGTGGATCACCCCGGCCTCGTCGTCGAAGCGCGCGTTCAGTCCGGGCTGCTCGCGTACGGATTCAACGATGGCGCGTATCAGGAAGGGCAGCAGCGTCAGCTTGGGCCGCGTTTCCGCGTGCTTGGCATTCAGTGCTTCGCGCAGGTCTTCCAGCGCGCTCATCTCCACTTCTTCAACGATGGTGATATGCGGTATTCGCTGCTTCGCCAGTGCCATTTGCTCGGCAATCCGGCGGCGCATACCGATTACGCGCACTTCTTCGATGCCGGTGTTCTGAGCGCGGATGACCCCGCCCTGCTGGATGCCGCCGGAGGCGATCCAATTGTCGAGGTCAGCGTGGCTGATGCGCCCGGCGGGGCCGGTGCCGGGCACCTGGCGCAAATCGACGCCTTCTTCGCGCGCCCGTGCCCGGACTGACGGGGAGGCCAAGGGCTTGGTGCCGTTGCTGCGGGGCACAGGGGCGGCAGCAGGTGGTTTTACGGGTGCCTCCGCGGTTGCGGGCTCTGGTTCCGCTGGCGGCGCTGCCGGTTTCCCGGTGTCCGCTTGCACTTCGCTTTCATTGCCTGCGCCGTCAACCTCAAGGCGCACCAGGACAGAGCCGACCGGAAGCATCTGTCCGATTTCTCCGCCCAGCTCCACAACCTTGCCTTCGGCAGCAGAGGGGACTTCGACCGCAGCCTTGTCAGTCATCACCGCTGCCAGAATGTCGTCTTCCTTGACGATGTCGCCTGGTTTTACGTGCCATTCGATCAGTTCAGCTTCGGCGACGCCTTCGCCTATATCGGGCAGGCGGATTGCGAAAATACCCATGGATCAGTCCTCCATGACTTTCTTGAGCGCCTCGCCGACCCGGCCTGGCCCCGGGAAATACTCCCATTCCTGTGCGTGCGGATAAGGCGTGTCCCAGCCGGTCACCCGGATGACCGGTGCTTCAAGGTGGTAAAAACAGGTTTCCTGCACCAGCGACATCAGCTCTGCTCCAAAGCCGGAGGTGCGCGTCGCCTCATGCACAATGACGCACCGGCCGGTTTTCCTCACCGACTCTGTGATGGCCTCAAGATCCAGCGGCAGAAGGCTGCGCAAGTCGATCACTTCGGCATCAACCCCGGTTTCCTTTGCAGCGGCCTCGGCGACATACACCATTGTGCCATAGGCCAGAACTGTAACATCTGCCCCCTCGCGCCGGATTGCCGCTTTGCCCAGAGGCACAATGGTATCCCCGTCCGGGACATCCCCAAGAGGATGGTTTTTCCAGCTTTCAACAGGTTTGTCGTGATGGCCGTCGAACGGCCCGTTATAGAGCCGCTTGGGCTCGAAAAAGATCACCGGATCGGGATCGGCAATTGCCGCCAGCAGCAGCCCCTTAGCATCGTGCGGGTTTGACGGCATGGCCACTTTCAGCCCGGACACATGGGTAAACAGCGCCTCAGGGCTCTGGCTATGGGTCTGGCCGCCGAAAATGCCGCCGCCGGTCGGCATGCGGATTACAATAGGGCAGGTGAAATCGGCGTTGGACCGGTGCCGCAGCCGGGCAGCCTCTGAGACGATCTGGTCATAAGCCGGATAGACATAATCTGCGAACTGAATTTCGATCACGGGTTTCAGCCCGTAGGCGGCCATGCCGATGGCAGTGCCCACGATGCCGGATTCATTGATTGGCGCATCAAAGCAGCGGGATTTGCCATATTTCTCCTGCAGCCCGGCAGTGCAGCGGAAGACGCCGCCGAAAAACCCGACATCCTCGCCGAAGACAACAACCCGGTCATCTGCCGCCATCGCTACGTCATGCGCTTCGCGGATGGCTTCGATCATGGTCATCTGTGCCATTTCAGAACCCAGCCTCCTGACGCTGACGGATCAGATGCGGCGGCATGGTCTCATAAACTCCTTCGAACATATCGCGCGGGCTGGGCGTCTTGCCGGCTGTCAGCGTGCCAACCGCCTCGGCCTGCTTCTGGGCGGCAACAACCGTATCCAGAACCTCAGCCTCTGCCTGCTTGTGGCGGTCCTCGCTCCATTCGCCGATGGTGATCAGGTGCTGCTTCAGCCGTTCAATCGGATCCCCCAGCGGCCAGGCTGCAGCCTCGCGCCGGGAGCGGTAGGCGGAGGGGTCATCGCTGGTCGAATGCCCGCCGGCGCGGTAGGTCACATGTTCGATCAGAGTCGGGCCATGCCCGCGCCGGGCCCGCTCGCAGGCCCATTTCGCCACTGCATGAACGGCCAGGTAGTCGTTGCCGTCGACCCGGACCGACGCAATGCCGAAACCATGGCCGCGGGCGGCAAACGTGCCGACACCGCCGCGGGCAATGCCTTGAAAGGTGGATATGGCCCATTGGTTGTTGACGATGTTCAGGACCACGGGTGCCTTGTAGGTCGAGGCAAACACCATGGCTGCGTGGAAATCGTTTTCGGCCGTGGAGCCGTCGCCGATCCAGCCGGCCGAAATCTTCGTATCGCCGGATATTGCCGAGGCCATGGCCCAGCCGACCGACTGCACAAACTGTGTGCCCAGATTGCCGGAAATGGTGAAGAAGCCGTGTTCCTTGGAGGAATACATGATCGGCAGCTGACGCCCGTGCAGCGGATCTTCGGCGTTGGAATAGATCTGGTTCATCATCGTGACCATCGGATAACCGCTTGCAATCAGCAGCCCGGCCTGACGGTAGGTGGGGAAGTTCATGTCGCCCGGCTGCAGGGCGCGGCTGAATGCGCAGCTGACGGCCTCCTCGCCCAGATGCTGCATATAGAAGCTGGTCTTGCCCTGCCGCTGAGCGTTGAGCATCCGCGCATCGAACGTACGCAGCAGCTGCATGTGGCGCAGCCCATGCCGCAGTTCGTCCGGGCCGAGCGCGCCGGCCCAGTCGCCGACCGCCTCACCCTCTTTGTTGAGCACCCGCACAATGGAGAAGGCCATATCGCGGATCGTGTCCGGGTCCACATCAACGGGCGGGCGGGCCACCGCGCCTGCCCGGGGGATCTCAAAATCGGAGAAATCGGGCGTAGTACCCGGACGGCAGCCTGGCTCTGGCACGTTCAGGGAAAGCGGGCTGATGTCATTGGTCATACTGCACCTTTCTGGCTTTTCGCGGCCTTGGAAGTTACTCCGGCTGACCGGTCCTTTCGGCCTTGGCAGGCCGGATCTGCAGTCGTGGCGGCGGCCAATCTGATGCCGCCTGTATGTACCACATAGCCCGGCTATCCATGGATACCACGATGACGTAAGCGCCTGGTTACTGTAAGTGATTCAATCTTAAGGTGTGCTTGATGCCGCTGGCAATACGGCACCAGCACGAAGAGCTCCTGAAACTCAGCGACGGCTTCTGCGTGCCAGACCGTTTGCCGCCAAGCCAAACCAGCTGTCTTGCTGTGTCTTGACAGTAAGCACACGTGCACGGAGCGCCTCTCGTCTTTTGCGTAGGCGGGAGGCGGCTGTCTTGCCGGTACTCATTCTGTGGTGCAGTTGTTCAGGCTATTCCGGCTGCTCCATATGCCGGAGGGCCAGCTGGATGGCGACGATCATCGCATCCCGGCGTGCCGCTTGATCGCTGACCGGTACGCCATGCGAGACAGCGTTCAGGCCTTCCACCAGCATCTGCGTGGTTTCTGCCGTCAGCTGCGGCGTGCCAAGATCCTCCCACCAGCCGTTAAATGTGTCCGCGAAATGGTCGCAGAAGGCGGCGAGCCCGCCGGGGCCGGCGCCAAGCCCGAACAGCGCGGTCGGCCCCATAGCTGCCCACCGCAAACCCGGGCCTGCCGACATCGCCTTGTCGACATCGCCAACGCTGGCGACACCGCTTGCGACCAGGTGAATCGCCTCGCGCCAAACCGCCGCCTGCAGCCGGTTGGCCACATGGCCTGGCACTTCTTTGTTCACGCGGATGGTGACTTTGCCGAGGTCTTGGTAGAAGGCTTCGGCCGCCTCGACGGCCTGAGTGCCGGTTTTGCTGTTGCCCATGATCTCGACCAGCGGGATCAGATGCGGCGGGTTGAACGGATGGCCAAGAACAAAGCGCGCAGGGTTTTCCCAGCCGTTCTGCATCTGCCCCAGTGTCAGGCCGGAGGCCGAGCTTGCGACAACCGCTTGCGGGTCTAGTGCGGTTTCGATCTCTGCAAACAGCGCGTGTTTGACAGGCAGCCGTTCCGGCACGTTTTCCTGAATGAAGCCGGCGCCTTGCACCGCTTCCGCTGCCGTCTTGTGGAATGTCACCTGGTCCGGACGGCCGTGCTTTGCCAGCCCCAGTTCCGTCAAAGCGGGCCAGGCCTGTTCGACATAGGACTTCACACGCTCTTCAGCGCCATCCGCGGGATCATAGACCGCAACCGAGCGGCCGGAGGCCAGGAACAGTGCGGTCCAGCTGGCGCCGATCACGCCTGCGCCAAGGACGGCGGTATGGGAAATGCCAGTCATCTAGAAAAGCCCCGTGTTGATGGGTGAAGCTGCAGTCAGGCCGCCATCGACTGTGAACAGCTGGCCGGTGGCAAAGGCGGCCTCGTCCGAAGCCAGCCAGACCGCCATGGCGGCGATGTCGGCAGGCTTGCCGAAGCGCCCCGCGGCATGGCGGGACAGGGCGTCTTTGCGGGCGGCCTGCGGGTCTTCGGACAGATCGAAGCCAGCCTCCAGCATGCCGGTTTCAATCCAGCCCGGGCAGATCGCATTGCAGCGGATCCGCGGGCCGTGGTCGACCGCGATTGAGCGGGTCAGCCCGTGCACAAAGGCCTTGGAGGCATTGTAGAGAGCCATAGTGGGGTCAGCCGCCTGCCCGGAGGTCGAGCCGACATTGATGATCGAGCCGCCCTGGGACAGGCGCGGAATGAATGCCCGGCAGCAGTTGAAGACCCCGCGGCAATTGGTGCCGATCACAGTGTCCCAATCTGCATCTGTGCTGTCCGGGACGGTTTTCTCCACCTGCACTCCGGCGTTATTTACCAGGATTTCCAGCCCGCCGAGATCCTCAGCCAATTCATTGACAGCTGCGGCGTCGGTGACATCCAGAGTGAACCAGGCGGTACGCTTGTCCAGATCGTCGGGCCGCTTGCCGCGCCCGCAGACCATGACAGCGGCGCCTTCGTTGCGGAAGGCTTCGGCGATGCCCCGGCCGATCCCCTGGCGGCCGCCGGTCACCAGCGCTCTCTTCCCTGCCAGCCGCATCAGTGGGCCACCACCGCATGGCGCACGGATGTACAGACATCCAGCGCATGGACGCGCATATCGCAGCCAGTGTCTTTCATCGAGGCCCAGGGCATTTTAGCAGCGGGCATGCCAGGGGGGTGACCCAGGTCATGCCGTAGCGCAGTTGGGACGTCATTTTCATGGCAGTCAAAATGTCCTTTGTCCAAACCGAGGAAGCCAGGCCGTAGCAATTGGCATAGGCGATCTTGAGCGCTTGTCCGCCTTCTGTGAAGCGGGAGATCGTGACCGCCGGACAAAAAATCTCGTTGCAGGCAGTTTTTGCATCAATGCTGACGTTTGCAATCACGGCGGGCTGCTTGAAGAGACCGGTTCCGCCTCCGGGTTGCTGCCTCATCTGAGCTCGGCACTGCCTCGGGCTTGGTCGGTATCCCAAGCAATCCGGTCGCGCTGCAGCAAATGACGTGTCCAATTTCGAAGCCCTCTGCCTCGGGGCGCCGGTCTGGACTTCCGCAACTTGATCGGCGGCCGCTGCCACCAGCAGGCATTAGGTCCTCCCCGGACTTTTGCCGGCTATGCCAGGGGCGTTGAGGCTGCGGCAAGCTGGTACAGTCTCTGCTCCCGCACTTCCGGAAAGGTTGTAAAATAGAATGCGCTGCCGGGTATTGCAGTCCGGCGGTTTTGATTGGATATGTTGTGCCCAATTTGAGTTGGATTTTCGGGAAAAGATCCGGCCCCGGCCTGCCTGCAGGCAAAGGGGCAGGCTGAATCGGACGCACTGGCGGTTCCCGCAATTTGATCCACGGCTTTCTGGCCCAAGGGGCCGTAAAAATTTGTATGTATCGGAGTTGTTCGTTGGATAACAAAGTCGACCCTTCCCTTTTTCCGCATCTGGCCGCCGGCCTGGCCTTGGATCCTGTGGATGAAGCGCTGCCCGGCGGCGGGCTGCAGCGGCTGGAGCTGGCTATTCAGCGGGCCAGTGAGGGCCTGACGCGCTGGCAGGCGGGATGTTTTGAACAAGTGAGCAATGTGCCGCTGACCGGAGCTGAGATCACGCTTCTTTTGCTGATTGGCAGCGGCGGGCGCGCGAAGACTATCAAGGAACTGGCCCGTTCCACCAACCGTATTGATATTCCCAATATTCAGTATTCGCTGCGCAAGCTGGCTTCGGCCGGGTTGACGTCCAAACAGGGTGCGGGGCGCTCGGGCGTCACTTACAGCCTGACTGCAGATGGAGAGCAGGTGTCGCAACAGATGCGCGGTGTGCGGCAGCGGTTGCTGGTGCAGATGCTCGACGGGCGCTCTGAACTGGCCAGGCAACTGGATCGCGCCGCGGAATCGCTGGAGGAACTGGCCGAACTCTACAGCACCGCAACCCGCTTGGCGGAGGCCAAAAGCGAGGCTTGACGGCCCTGGGAAAATTGGCCCCATTGCACGGGCCGGCAGCGGCGGCGTAAACTCCGCGCATGATCGAACTCAAGGACCTTCAGCTGCTGACTGCGCTGGCGCGGCATCAGCATTTCGCAAAGGCGGCCGCGGATTGCGGCATGTCGCAGCCTGCTTTTTCGATGCGGATCCGCAATCTGGAGGAGCGGCTGGGCCTGTCCATCGTGCGCCGCGCCAACCGGTTTCAGGGCCTGACTGAGGAGGGCATGATGATCGTGCGCCGGGCGCGCTCGATCCTGGATGATGCCAAGGCGCTGGAGCAGGAAATTGCCGCCTCGCGCGGTGAGGTGACCGGAAATCTGGTGCTGGGGGTGGTGCCGACCGCCACCGCCTGGGCGGCGCAGCTGGTAGATCAGGTGCGCCAGGCCTATCCGCGGATTCTGGCTCAGGTCGAAGTCACCACCTCGCTGGCTATCCAGCAGCGGCTCTATGATGGTACAATTGATGCTGGAATTACCTATGCCGACAGCATGGGCCGGGAACTGGTGACGGTGCAGCCGCTTTATGAGGAGAGCTATGTTCTGCTGGCACCCGAGGAGATGGTGGCAGGCCGCGGCGATGCAATCAGCTGGGCGGAGGCGGCGGAACTGCCGCTGAGCCTGCTGGACCAGCAGATGCAGAACCGGCGCATTCTGGACCGGATCTTTGCCGACCTGGGGCTGAAGCCCGAGATCGTCTCCGAATCCAACGGTTTCATGGCCTCGATGGTGATGGCGCGTGAGGGGTCTGTGGCAACGATTCTGCCGAGGGCGCTGATGCAGGCGCTGGGCGGGCTGGGCGGAACCCGGGTTTTGTCGCTGGTCGAGCCCGAGCAATCGCGGCCGATTTGCATTGCCACCTTGGACCGGACGCCGGAATTGACCACGGTTCAGGCCTTGAAAGAGGTGGTTGCGACGTTTGTAGACCGCGGGATGCCGCAAATGGCGTGATAAGCGATCCTTATCGTGCAATCGGTTTTCTAGATTTGACGATATTCATTCTTGATGGCATTCCGGGATGAAAGACGTGCTGACTGGAGGACCCCATGGCACCATTGGATGATAGCAAGGGCGTATGGAAGTCCGGCCGCGGCAAGGGGCGCAAAACCCCGAAAGGCCGCCAGGTCGATGACTCTGCGCTGAGCGAGGTTCAGGAGCTGCTGGGTGACCGCCCGCGCAACCGGGACCTTCTGATCGAATTCCTGCACCTGATTCAGGACAAATACGGCTGCCTGAGCGCGGCGCATATCCGGGCTCTGGCCGAGGAAATGCGCACCGGCCAGGCGGAGATATATGAGGTGGCCACTTTCTATGCCCACTTCGACGTGGTGAAAGAAGGCGAGACCCCGCCGCCGGCGCTGACCATCCGGGTCTGCGACTCGCTGTCCTGCGAACTGGCGGGTGCCCAGCAGCTGCAGAAGGCGCTGGAAGACGGTCTGGATGCCTCCCAGGTCCGCGTGCTGCGTGCGCCCTGCATGGGCCGCTGCGACACTGCCCCGGTTCTGGAAATCGGCCACAACCACATCGACCACGCGACCGTGGAGAAAGTGGAAGCGGCGATTGCGGCAGACGACACCCATGCACACGTGCCCGAGTATGAAACCTTCGCAGCCTACGAGGCCGAAGGCGGCTATGCCACGCTGAAAGACCTGCGTGCGGGTGGCGACTGGGAAGCGGTTCAGGCGAAAGTCAAAGAAGCCGGCCTGCGCGGCCTGGGCGGCGCTGGCTTCCCGTCCGGCACCAAATGGGGCTTTGTCCGTGCCAACGAAGGTCCGCGCTACCTGGCCGTGAACGGTGACGAAGGCGAGCCTGGCACTTTCAAGGACCGTTACTACCTTGAACGCACCCCGCATGTCTTCCTGGAAGGCATGCTGATGGCGGCTTGGGCCGTCGAGGCCGAGAAAGCCTTCATCTACATGCGCGACGAATATCCGGCAGTGCTGGAAATTCTGCGCCGCGAGATCAAGGCGCTGGAAGACGCGGGCATCGTCGAGCAAGGCTATATCGATCTGCGCCGCGGGGCAGGGGCCTACATCTGCGGTGAAGAAAGCGCGATGATCGAGTCGATCGAAGGCAAGCGCGGCGAGCCGCGCCACCGTCCGCCGTTTGTGGCGCAGGTGGGTGTCTTTGGCCGCCCGACCCTCGTCCACAACGTCGAGACCCTCTACTGGGTCTGCAAGATCAACCGCGAAGGTCCGGAATGCCTGAATTCGGTTGAAAAGAACGGCCGCAAGGGCCTGCGCAGCTACTCGGTGTCCGGCCGCGTGAAGAACCCGGGCGTGCACCTGCTGCCCGCCGGTTCCACCATCACCGATATCATCGAAGCCTGCGGCGGTATGCTGGACGGCCACGCCTTCAAGGCGTATCAGCCGGGCGGCCCCTCCTCGGGTCTGCTGCCTGCATCGATGAATGACGTGCCGCTCGACTTCGACACGCTGCAGCCGCATGGCACCTTCATCGGGTCCGCTGCCGTGGTGGTCCTGTCCGATCAGGACTCGGCCCGCGATGCGGCGCTGAACATGTTGCGCTTCTTCGAAGACGAAAGCTGCGGCCAGTGCACCCCCTGCCGGGTGGGCTGCGAAAAAGCCGTCAAGCTGATGAGCGAGAAGAAGTGGGATCAGGGCCTGCTGGAAGAGCTGAGCACCGCAATGGTCGATGCGTCGATCTGCGGCCTGGGCCAGGCTGCGCCGAACCCGATCCGCCTGACCATGAAGCACTTCCCCGAGGAGGTTTGAGCCATGAGCGAACAAGTCACATTCACACTCGATGGCGAACAGGTCACGGCGGAAAAAGGCCTGACCATCTGGGAAGTCGCCAACGGCCGCGGGCTGAAGATCCCGCACCTGTGCCACAAGCCGCAGCCGGGCTACCGCCCGGACGGCAACTGCCGTGCCTGCATGGTCGAGATCGAAGGCGAGCGCACGCTGGCCGCCTCCTGTATCCGTGAACCCGCTGAGGGCATGGTTGTCACCACCAACAATGCGCGCGCCGAAAACGCCCGCAAGATGGTGATGGAGCTGCTGGTGGCTGACCAGCCCAAGAAGGAAGAGGCGCACGACAAGTCCTCCCACATGTGGGACATGGCCGAGCTGAACGGCGTCACAGAGAGCCGCTTCCCGAAGCTGGAAGAAGGCCGCATTCCGCTGCTGGACGATAGCCATGTCGCCATGAAGGTGAACCTGGACGCCTGTATCTCCTGCGGGCTGTGCGTGCGTGCGTGCCGTGAGATCCAGGTGAACGACGTGATCGGCATGGCCGGCCGCGGCCACGACGCCTATCCGACCTTCGACATCGCCGACCCGATGGGCCAGTCCACCTGCGTTGCGTGCGGTGAATGTGTGCAGGCCTGCCCGACCGGCGCGCTGATGCCCGCCACCGTGCTGGATGAAAACCAGGTTGGCGACAGCAAGGACTACGATTCCGAGACCGAAAGCGTCTGCCCGTTCTGCGGCGTCGGCTGCAAGGTCTCGCTCAAGGTCAAGGACGGCAAGGTCAAGCATGTGGAGGGCATTAACGGACCGGCCAACGAAGGCCGCCTGTGTGTGAAGGGCCGCTTCGGCTTTGACTACATCCACCACCCGCACCGCCTGACCAAACCGCTGATCCGCCGCGACGACGCGCCGGCCAAAGGCTTGAATGTCGATCCGGGCAACCTGTCGACCCACTTCCGCGAAGCATCCTGGGAAGAGGCGATGGATCTGGCCGCCAAGGGCCTGATCAAGCTGCGGGATGAGAACCCGAAATCGGTTGCAGGCTTCGGCTCGGCGAAATGCACCAACGAAGAGGCCTATCTCTTCCAGAAGTTCATCCGCCAGGGCTTCAAGCACAACAACGTCGACCACTGCACCCGTCTGTGCCACGCCTCTTCGGTTGCAGCGCTGATCGAAAACGTGGGCTCCGGTGCTGTGACCGCGACCTTCAACGAGATCGAAAACGCGGATGTGGCGATTGTTATCGGCTCCAACCCGATCGAGAACCACCCAGTGGCTGCGACTTACTTCAAGCAGTTTACCAAGCGCGGCGGCAAGCTCATTGTGATGGATCCGCGCGGCGTCGGCCTGCGCCGGTTCGCGACTGAGATGGTGCAGTTCCGCCCCGGCGCAGACGTGTCGATGCTGAACGCGATCATGAGCGTGATTGTTGAGGAAGGCCTGTACGACCAGGAATACATCGACAAATACACCGAGAACTGGGAAGCAGAAAAACAGCATCTGGCGCAGTTCACGCCTGAGAAGATGTCTGAAATCTGCGGCGTCTCGCCTGAACAGCTGCGCAGCGTCGCGCGCACCTTTGCAAAGGGCAAAGCGGGCCTGATCTTCTGGGGCATGGGCGTCTCCCAGCACATTCACGGCACCGACAACTCGCGCTGCCTGATCTCGCTGGCCCTGATGACCGGCAACGTCGGCAAACCGGGTGCAGGCCTGCACCCGCTGCGCGGCCAGAACAATGTGCAGGGCGCGTCCGACGCGGGCCTCATCCCGATGTTCCTGCCGGATTATCAGACCGTGACTTCGGATGATGTCCGCAAGAGCTTCACTGACGTCTGGGGCGGCGGCGACTTCTCGAGTGAGAAGGGCCTGACCGTGACCGAGATCGTCGATCAGGCCTATGCCGGCAACATCAAGGGCATGTACATCCAGGGTGAAAACCCGGCGATGTCCGATCCGGATGCCGATCACGCGCGCGACGCCTTTGCCAAGCTGGAGCTGATGATCGTTCAGGACATCTTCCTGACCGAGACGGCGAACTATGCCGACATCATCCTGCCGGCCTCCGCGCTTTATGAGAAGAACGGCACCGTGTCCAACACCAACCGTCAGGTGCAGCGTGTGCGTCCCGCCGTGACGCCTCCGGGCGAGGCGCGCGAAGACTGGCAGGTGACTGTCGAGCTGGCGCAGCGCATTGGCCTGCCTTGGGACTACAAGGATGTCAGCGAAGTCTTTGCCGAGATGAAGCTGAACATGAAGTCGCTGAACAACATCACCTGGGAGCGTCTGGAGACCGAGACCATCACCTATCCGTCGCTGCATGAGACCGACCCCGGTCAGGCGATTGTGTTTGGTGACGGCTTCCCGCGTCCCGAGGGCCGGGCCCGCTTTACCCCGGCATCGGTGATCCCGCCGGATGAGGCGCCGGATGCGGACTACCCGATGATCATGACCACCGGCCGCCAGCTGGAGCATTGGCACACCGGGTCGATGACCCGCCGGTCCAAAGTCCTGGATGCGGTGGAGCCGGAAGCGAACTGCTCGCTCAACCCGCGCACTCTGAAACTGATGGGGATCGAACCGGGCGAGATGATCCGCCTGTCGACCCGCCGCGGCTCGATTGAGATCATGGCACGTGCTGACCGGGCGATTGCCGAGGACATGGTGTTTGTGCCGTTTGCCTATGTGGAGGCCGCAGCGAACATCCTGACCAACCCGGCGCTGGACCCCTACGGCAAGATCCCCGAGTTCAAGTTCTCGGCGGTGAAGGTCGAAAAGATCGAGAGCCAGATCGCCGCGGAGTAAGGCCGTCAGGTTCAGATACAACAGAGCGGGCGCGGAACCATCGGTTCCGCGCCCGTGCTTTTGGTGGCGCCGCGCTGGCGCGCGGCGCGGCGGTGGCCGCCACTGGCGTTCGGTATCTGGATTGGTCCCGTGGAGGTGTGTCGCTTCGGGCAATGCCCGAAGCGATCCGCGCCGCGCCCATTGGGCGCGGCGCCCGGCCCAACGGCTGCGCGGGCATCTTTGATGCCTGCCTAGCGGGCGGGAGTGCCTTCTTCAGCGATGGCGGGCCAGAAACCGGTCAAGGTCCCGCGTGGCGGGCGGTTTGCCTGAGAACACTTCGATATAGCCCGGCATCAGCGAGATCCGGTAGCGTTTGCTCTCGGTGACCTGCATCGAGATATAGCCAATTTGGGTGTAGATCATTGCCTTGGCCCGGACCAGGGCGTCCTGCTGCTCATACCCGAAGCGCAGAAACATTCCCGTCATCGCCTGTTCGCGCCGGATGTCGGCGGCATCCAGCCGGGCTTGCAAAGCGGTGTCGGTGCGCGCCCAGTTGCGGACCGCCAGATCCAGCCGGGCGTCAAACAGCTCGGGATCAATCCAGCAGTCGAACAGGTTGAACAGCGCTTCTGCGATGCTTTCCGCATAGGCTTCGGTGCGCGCCACCAGGTTGCCGGTGTTCTTGTCTTCCCAGCGGCGGACCATTGCCTCCAGCAGTTCTTCCCGGTCCTTGAAGTGCCAGTAGAAACTGGTGCGCGATACCCCGAGGCGCTTGGCCAGAGGCATCACCTTCACGGCTTCCACTCCGCTGGCGGTCAGCACGTCGTAAGCGGCTGCAAGCCAATCCTCTTCCCTGAGGCGCGTACGGGAGATGTCCGGGGTGTCCATGCCTCACCCATAACAGGGGATTAGAGGGCGGGCAACATTTCCTGACAGGTGTGAATGTAAACTTGACACATGTGTCAAGTTGGTGTCCGATACTCTCGCCCCAGACAATTCTCCAGGAGATTCCCGCATGTCCAAGGACCCGCTGCTGCAGCCCTACCAGCTGAAGCATCTGACGCTGCGCAACCGGATCATGACGACCAGCCATGAGCCGGCTTATCCGGAAGATGGCATGCCGAAGGAGCGGTACGCAGCCTATCATGCGGAACGGGCAAAGGCGGGTGTGGCTCTGACAATGACAGCGGGGTCCGCAGCGGTCAGCAAGGACAGCCCGCCGGTCTTCAACAATATTCTAGCCTACAAGGACGAGGTGGTGCCCTGGATCCGCAATCTGACGGAGAGGGTGCATGAGCATGGGGCAGCCGTGATGATCCAGCTCACGCACCTGGGGCGCCGGACCGGCTGGAACAAGGGGGACTGGCTGCCTGCAGTCTCCTCCACCCGCCACCGTGAGCCGGCCCACCGTGCGTTCCCCAAGCTGGCCGAGGACTGGGATATCGCCCGTATTACTTCCGACTTTGCCGATGCTGCCGAGCGGATGAAAGAGGGAGGCATGGACGGGGTGGAGCTGATGACCCACGGCCACCTGCTGGACCAGTTCATTTCGCCGCTGACAAATGACCTGGACGGGCCTTTCGGGGCCGGCAGTCTGGACAGCCGGATGAAGCTGACATGCAGCATCCTTGATGCGATGCGGCAGCGGGTTGGCGATGAGTTTGTGATCGGTGTCCGCTTTGGCGCCGATGAGGCGCAGAACGGCGGGATTACCCCTGAAATGGGGCTGGAAATGGCCCGCGTGCTGAAAGCTTCCGGCCAGGTGGACTTCTTCAATGTGAACCGGGGCCGCATTCACACCGATCCGGCAATGACAGACATGATACCGGTCCAGGGCATGCGCAGCGCTCCGCATCTGGATCTGGCTGCGGCGGTGCGTGCCGATACCGGCATGCCAGTCTTTCATGCCGCCAGAATTCCTGATGTGGCAACTGCCCGCCACGCTGTTGCCTCGGGGCAGCTGGATATGGTCGGCATGACGCGCGCGCATATGGCCGATCCGCATATTGTGCGGAAGATTGCGGAAGGGCGCGAAGACGATATCCGCCCCTGTGTCGGGGCCACATACTGCCTGGACCGGATCTATCAGGCGGGTGAGGCTCTGTGTATTCACAATGCCGCCACCGGCCGCGAATTGACCATGCCGCACGGGATTGCCCGGGCATCTGCCCGCCGGAAAATTGTCATTGTTGGGGCCGGTCCCGGCGGACTGGAAGCTGCACGGGTTGCGGCGGAACGGGGCCATGATGTCACTGTCTTCGAGGCTGCAGGCGAGCCGGGCGGCCAAGTGCGCCTCACGGCCCAGAACCCGCGCCGGGCCGAAATGATCGGCATCATTGACTGGCGCATGTCGCAATGCGCCGCACGCGATGTCCAATTCAGATTCAACACATGGGCCGAGGCCGGCGATGTGATGGCGCTTGAGCCGGACGTTGTGATCGTGGCCACCGGAGGAATGGCCAACACGGAATTGTTCGAAACCCGCGGCGAGCCGGACGGCGTTATCTCAGCCTGGGACCTTATTTCGGGCGATGTGAAGCCGTCTGACCACGTGCTGGTCTATGATGAAAGCGGGGATCACCCGGGGCTGATGGCCGCGGAAGCCGCAGCCAATGCGGGGGCCAAGGTCGAGGTTATGACACCGGACCGGACATTTGCACCCGAGGTGATGGCAATGAACCTGGTGCCTTACATGCGGGCTCTGCAGGATAAGGAGGTGACTTTCACCGTTGCCCGGCGCCTGCTCGGTGTCAGCCGCACCGGCAACCGGCTGACGGTCACCGTCGGCACGGACTACGGCAGCTCAACCCGCCAGGCTGAGTATGACCAGGTTGTGGTAAACTACGGCACCATGCCGCTTGACGATCTCTATTTCGCCCTCAAGGACCACTCGCTGAACCGGGGGGAAGTGGATTACGAGGCGCTGATTGACGGCCGGCCGCAGGAAATTGCTACAAACCCTGAGGGACGGTTTCAGCTGTTTCGGATCGGCGATGCCGTTTCCGCGCGTAACACCCATGCAGCCATCTATGACGCGCTGCGCTTGATGAAGGACATCTGACATGAACCTGGGATTTATCGGATGCGGCACTATAGCCTCGGCGGTGGTGCGCGGTCTCGCCGGGCGGGGGCACCGGATCACCTTGTCTGAACGCAGCCGGACGCATTCCGCAGCACTGGCGGCCGAATTCAAGGAAGTTTCCGTGGCTTCAAACCAGGGCGTGCTGGACGCAAGCGATGTGGTCTTTCTGGGTTTGATGGCTGAAGCCGCAGAAGAGATACTCGGGGGCCTCGAATTCCGGGAAGGGCAGCAGGTTGTGTCTTTCATGGCCGGAGCTGGCCTGGGCCGGATCTCCGACCTGGCCGCGCCGGCACGCGCGGCCGCCGTTATGATTCCGTTCCCGGGTATTGCGCAGGGCGGTTCTCCGGTAATGGCGCTTGGCGATATTGAATTGCTTGAACGGATCTTTGCTCCGCAGAATACCGTCTTTGCACTGAAGGATGACGCCGAGCTGGAGGCCTATCTCTGTGCCCAGGCAGTGCTGTCGCCGGTTACCCGCATGGTTGGCGATGCAGCGCAGTGGCTGGGGGACCGGGTGTCGGATGGCGCCCAGGGAGAGGATTTTCTGCGGATGCTGATCGCAACCAGTCTTCAGGCCTCAGGCTGCTCTGACCTGATTGAGGCCCTGAATACGCCAGGCGGCTTTAATCAGCGCCTGCGTCTGCACATGGAGACTGCAGGGATGAGTGACGAGCTTGCAGCGGGCCTGGACAGGTTGAAGCAGGGTTAGGCAATCACCGCCCCGTGTTTTGAGATTGCCGTGTCATTGAAAGGCGCCGGGCTTTCC
>NZ_JWLD01000052.1 GCF_000813725.1 Leisingera sp. ANG-Vp | reverse complement strand
GCCCGCCGCAGCGGCCCCCGCCCCGGCACCAGCGCCGTCAGCGGACAGCGTGCAGGAGCGGGCAGTCGGCAGCAGCCAGCGCCAAGCCAAAGGCGACGGCGGTGCAGATGCGGCCACCACTGGTGAGTCTTCCCGCACAGCCAGCCTAAAAACCCGCTGGGGCGCAGCTATCTTGTCGCGGGTCGAGCGGCACAAACGCCAGCCGCGCGGCGGCGGTAAGGGGCGGGTGCGGATTCGCCTGGAAATCTCAACCCAGGGCAAGCTGGTGGCGGCCTCTGTTGCCCGAAGCTCAGGCATTGCGGCGCTTGACCAGGCGGCCTTGGCGGCCGCAAGGAAAGCCCGCTACCCCCGCGCGCCCAAGGCGCTGGCGCCGGGCGCCTACAGCTTTGTCTTTTCAGCCCGTTTTGAAGGCTGACCGGAACATCGGATTTGCTGCCATGCAGCATCAAAACACCCGGGATGACCGAATTCGTACAACTTGGGACGGTTCTGGCGGTTGACTCCTGCGCTCTCCCTGAGACACCCTGTCAATTGCTGCACGTGCAGCAATAGATTATGTCGGTACCCGGAGGATTCGGGAAAGATTCTTGCGCGGCCGATTTTTCATCGGCCAGGCGGGGCTCTCCCGGGAGACCTGAATTGATGGCAGAGGACCAGAATCAATGACCAATGTTGTAATCGCATCCGCCGCGCGCACCGCCGTCGGCTCCTTTGGCGGCTCGTTCGCCAATACCCCGGCCCATGACCTGGGCGCCGCGGTGCTGGAAGCCGTGGTGGAGCGGGCCGGTGTGGACAAATCCGAAGTGTCGGAAACCATCATGGGCCAGGTGCTGACCGCCGCCCAGGGCCAGAACCCGGCCCGCCAGGCGCATATCAATGCGGGCCTGCCGCAGGAAAGCGCTGCCTGGGGCATCAACCAGGTCTGCGGCTCCGGCCTGCGTGCCGTGGCACTGGGCGCACAGCACATCCAGCTGGGCGACGCCTCGATCGTGGCCGCCGGCGGCCAGGAGAACATGACCCTCTCCCCCCATGCCGCGCATCTGCGCGCCGGCCACAAGATGGGCGACCTCAAATACATCGACACCATGATCCGCGACGGCCTGTGGGACGCTTTCAACGGCTACCACATGGGCCAGACCGCAGAGAACGTGGCCAACCAGTGGCAGATCTCCCGCGACATGCAGGACGAATTCGCCGTGGCATCGCAAAACAAGGCGGAAGCGGCGCAGAAAGCGGGCAAATTCGCTGATGAGATCACCCCGTTTGTGGTCAAGCACCGCAAGGGCGACATCACCGTGGACGCGGACGAATACATCCGTCACGGCGCCACCATGGAAGCGATGCAGAAGCTGCGCCCGGCCTTCACCAAGGACGGTTCGGTCACTGCGGCAAACGCCTCCGGCCTGAACGACGGCGCCGCCGCCACCCTGCTGATGAGCGCCGATGAAGCCGAGCGCCGCGGCATCGAGCCGCTGGCCCGCATCGCGTCTTACGCCACTGCCGGCCTCGACCCGTCGATCATGGGCGTGGGCCCGGTCTATGCGTCGCGCAAGGCGCTGGAGAAAGCCGGCTGGTCCGTGGGCGACCTGGATCTGGTCGAAGCCAACGAAGCCTTTGCCGCCCAGGCCTGCGCGGTGAACAAGGACATGGGCTGGGATCCGTCGATTGTGAACGTGAACGGCGGCGCCATTGCCATCGGCCACCCGATCGGCGCCTCCGGCTGCCGGGTTCTGAACACCCTGCTGTTTGAAATGAAGCGCAGCGGCGCCAAGAAAGGCCTCGCCACCCTGTGCATCGGCGGCGGCATGGGCGTCGCCATGTGTGTCGAGCGCCCATAAAACCAGCAACACACCGTTAAATGAGAAGGACGCCCCCCGGGCGTCCTTTTTCTTTTACATGGGCAGCCTATACTGCAGGTGCGACAATTTTTTCGCGGCAACGCAGAAATTTGCTGCGCAATATTGTTGCGCTCACTAATTGGAATCTGTAGCAAGATTACCAAGAGACTATGACTGGAGGATTCTTGAATGGCACGTACTGCACTCGTCACCGGCGGCTCCCGCGGCATCGGCGCAGCAATTTCCCAGGCGCTGCAGGCGCAAGGCTGCACTGTGGCAGCGACCTATGCCGGCAATGACGAAGCCGCGGCAAAGTTTACCGAGGAAACCGGTATCAAGACCTATAAGTGGAATGTGGGCAGCTACGAGGAAAGCGCTGCAGGCATCGCCAAGGTCGAAGAGGAACTGGGCCCGATCGACATCGTGGTGGCCAATGCCGGCATCACCCGCGACGCGCCGTTCCACAAGATGACGCCCGAGCAGTGGCAGCAGGTGATCGACACCAACCTGACCGGCGTGTTCAACACCGTGCACCCGATCTGGCCCGGCATGCGCGAGCGCAAGTTCGGCCGCGTCATCGTGATCTCCTCGATCAACGGCCAGAAAGGCCAGTTCGCCCAGGTGAACTATGCCGCCACCAAAGCCGGCGATCTGGGCATCGTGAAATCTCTGGCCCAGGAAGGCGCCCGCGCAGGCATCACCGCCAACGCCGTCTGCCCCGGCTATATCGCCACCGAGATGGTGATGGCGGTTCCGGAAAAGGTGCGCGAATCGATCATCGGCCAGATCCCGGCCGGCCGTCTGGGCGAGCCGGAAGAGATCGCCCGCTGCGTGGCCTTCCTGGCCTCCGACGACTCGGGCTTCATCAACGGCTCGACCATCTCCGCCAACGGCGCGCAGTTCTTCGTCTGATTTTTCGTATCAGCAGAAACGGCAAGGGCCGGTCCAGATGGACCGGCCCTTTTCCTATCCCGTAAGGACGTTTGCGCGCTCAGGCCCAGCGGGAAACCTTGGGGCGGAGGGCGGGCACATGCCGCTTGCCGAACAGCCAGGTCCACGCCTGTTTCAGCACCTGCCCGCGTTCGGCATGGGCGCGGGCCATGGCAGTCTTGGTGGCGGCGTCAGCAGTGTATTCCAGCATTTCAGGCCTCCTTCCCGGATCAGTATCCTTTATCTGCACCCAATATGAGGACGTTCCGTCAAACGGACAAACGAGTCTTTTCCAGACTTCAGTTAAGGTATACTTATGTGAAGATGACTGACCGCCTGCCACCCCTCACCGCTTTGCGCGCCTTTGACGCTGCCGCCCGCCACATGTCCTTTGCCAAAGCGGCGGAGGAGCTGAACGTGACCCCGGCCGCGCTGTCCTTTCAGATCAAATCGCTGGAGGAGCATTTGGGCCAGCCGCTGTTCCGCCGCCTGAACCGGGCGGTGGAGCTGACCGAGGCGGGCAAGACGCTGGCCCCGGGCGCAGCGGAAGGGTTCGAGACATTGACGGCAGCCTGGCGTGCCACCCGGCGGCTGCAGGACAACACCACGCTGACGGTGACGGCCGGACCGGGGCTGACAGCAAAATGGCTGGCGCCGCGGCTGTATGAGTTTGCCCGCGCGCATCCGGAGATCGACCTGCGGTTTTCGGCCACGCTGCGGATCATGGATTTTGTGCGGGACGAGGTCGACGTGGCGATCCGCTTTGGCTACGGACCGGATCCAGGGCTGTACGTGCTGCCGGTACCGCCGGAATGGGTGACCCCGGTGATGTCACCAGAGCTGGCGGAGCGCTACACCACGCCCGAAAGCCTGATGAAGGCGCCGCTGATCTTTGACGAGTCGATTGATTTCCTGGACCCGCCTGTCGACTGGCCAGCCTGGTTCCGCACCCAAGGCATTGATTTCACCCCGACGCATGGCTCGCATTTCTCACAAGCGGATCACGCGATTGACGCCGCCGTCGCAGGCGCCGGGGTGGCGCTGGGGCGGCGCGGCATGGCGATCACCGATCTGCACGCAGGCCGCCTGGTGGCGCCTTTCAAGACCGCGATCGAGACCAAGGCGCATTTCCGGTTCCTCTGTGCACCCGGGACCGAAACCCGGCCGCAGATCGCTGCGTTCCGCGACTGGTTCATTGCCGAGATCGACAAAACCGCCTACGTCTCGGATGAATTTGAGATCATACCCGTCGAGGACATCCCCCCGCCATGACCAAGACCCGCGCGACCGCTATTGGCTTTATCGCTGTCCTGCTGTGGTCGCTCCTGGCCTTGCTGACCGTTGGATCCGAACCAGCGCCGCCGCTGCTGCTGAACGCGCTGTGTTTCAGCATTGGCGGCACGCTGGGGATCATCTGGACCGCAGCCTCGGGCAAGCTGGGGCAGCTGAAGAACGTGCCTTTCAAGGTCTACGCCTTTGGCACCCTCGGCCTGTTTGGCTATCACGCGCTGTACTTCTCGGCGCTGCGGCTGGCGCCGGCGGCAGAGGCCGGGCTGATCGCCTATCTGTGGCCGCTGCTGATCGTGCTGTTCTCCGGCCTGCTGCCCGGCGAGAAGCTGAAGGCGGGGCATCTGATTGGCGCCGGCCTGGGCTTTGCCGGGGCGGCGACGATCATTTCGGGCGGCGGCGGCGGGTTTGAAGCGCAGTACTTGCCGGGGTACGGGCTGGCGCTCCTGTGCGCGCTCACATGGTCGGGTTATTCGGTTCTGTCCCGGCTGGTGGGCAAGGCGCCGACCAGTTCGGTTGCTGTCTTCTGCCTGGCCACAGCTGCAGCGTCCTGGGGTCTGCATTTTGCACTGGAGGAAACGGTCTGGCCTGCAGGCTCTCTGGGCTGGATCTCAACCCTGCTGCTGGGCCTCGGCCCCGTCGGACTGGCCTTCTATGTCTGGGACATCGGTGTCAAACAGGGCGACATTCAGATGCTCGGCACCAGCTCCTATGCCGCGCCCCTGCTGTCGACGCTGATCCTTGTGCTGGCGGGGATCGCCGCGGCCTCATGGGGGCTGGCTCTGGCGGCGGCCTTGATCACCGGCGGCGCGCTGATTGCGGCACGGGCCAGCGCCGCGAAGTGATCCGGAAATGAAAAGAGGGCCGCCGTACCGGGCAGGCCCTCCAAAACTTGTGCCGGGCTCGCCCGGCGGAACTCTTCAGACTGCGTCTGCTGTCAGCCGCGAAATCTCTTCCTTCAGCTTCAGCTTCTGCTTTTTCATTGCCGCAATTTGCAGATCATCGGTACCGGGTGATCGTTGGGCCTGTTCCACTTCCATGCTCAGATGCTCGTGCTTCTTCTTAAGTTCGGTCAGATGCGAGCTGAGGCTCATGGCAACCCTCCTTCTTTGAGCTAGATGTGTTTGACAGAAAGAGTGGACCACAAGTTTCCGCGTCTGTCACGCTGCAGCCGCACTATTTTTGTCATGAAATTTTCATATCGGCTATGCGCCGCGCAATTTGCCGCAGGCAAGCGCTCCTTATGGCAGAGTTTTGCTGCTGAAATTTCTCTATGGTTGAAACTTTTGGAAACCGGCCTTACGGTTGCGCCGGAACGCGTCAGGCAGGTTTCGGCCAAGGCAAGGCTGCCCCGTCCCGCAGAACAGCGCGGATTTCCGGCCGGTAGCTGTCCCCGTCCTGCTCGTGCCGGTTGCCTTCATGCAGAATCAGCGGTGCATGCAGACGAAAGTCCGCCCTGCCCCCCTTGCGTGCGCGCAGGATGACCAATTCCGCCGCGCGCCCTTCCCGCGGCGCAAGCGGCAGCACCTCGATGGAACCCAGCGCGCCGCAGGCCGCCAGCATGTCCGGCAGCCGGTCGGCCCGCTGGATCATGTGCAGATACCCTTTGGGCGCCAAGCGGCGGGCTGCGGTACTGATCCAATCTGCGAGCGGTGTCTCCTCCCCCAAAGCCACCCGGCGGCCTGCGTCCTGCGACGGACTATGGGCACCCGCCTTGTAATAAGGCGGATTGGCGATGACGTGGTGGAACTGCCGCTGTTTCAGCGCATCGGGCAGCGCCGAGAGGTCGGCTTCGAAAACTTCGATCTGCCGGCCGTTTTCAGCCCCGTTGCGCCGCGCCAGAGCGGCATAAGGCGGCTGCAGTTCGACGCCCGCGAGCACCAGCCCCGGCACCCGCGCCGCGGCGCAGAGCAGCGCCTGGCCGGCCCCGCAGCCGAGTTCCAGCAGCGTCTCGCCCGGTTTGGCCGGCACCGCGGCTGCCAGCAGCACCGGGTCCACCCCCGCCCGGTAGCCGCGGACGGGCTGCCGCAGCTGCACCCTACCGCCCAGAAAGCCGTTGCAGGTCAGGTCGCTGTCCTGAAAGCCGCTCATCTTCCCAATGGGATTTCATTGTCGCGCATCACGATCAGCGCCTCATCGTAATCATCCTCATGCACCATCAGGCGGCGCGGGAAAATTCCGATCCCGCCTTCCAGGATGCTCATATTTACGTCCATTTGAAAGCAGTCTATATCCTCTCCCTCAAGGAGGGCGGAGGCAAAGGCCATGATCGTCGGATCGGTGCTGCGCAAAAGCTCTTTCATGAGAACGGATCTAAGGGCAAGGCGCGGGTCTTGTCGAGCCTCGCAGGCAGGAATGTGATGGACCAAGTGATGACCAGGAAGCCGCACGAAATGCTGGCCGCAACGCTGCAGGAAGAGCTGGAGGCGGTAAACACGCTGATCCGCACGCGGATGGCGTCCGAGCACGCACCGCGCATTCCGGAAGTGACCGCGCATCTGGTTGAGGCCGGCGGCAAGCGGCTGCGGCCGATGCTGACGCTGGCGGCGGCGCGGATGTGCGGCTACGAGGGCGACCATCACCTGAAACTGGCGGCGACGGTGGAGTTCATCCACACCGCCACCCTGCTGCATGACGATGTGGTGGATGAGAGCGCCCAGCGGCGCGGCCGGCCGACGGCGAACCTTCTGTGGGACAACAAAAGCTCGGTTCTGGTGGGCGATTACCTCTTTGCCCGCAGCTTCCAGCTGATGGTGGAGACCGGCTCGCTGCGGGTGCTGGACATTCTCGCCAATGCCTCGGCCACCATTGCCGAAGGCGAAGTGCTGCAGATGACCGCGGCGTCGAACCTGAAGACCGATGAGGACATCTATCTGCAGGTGGTGCGCGGCAAGACCGCGGCGCTGTTCTCGGCGGCGACTGAAGTGGGAGGGGTGATTGCCGGCGCTCCGGAAGAGCAGGTGAAGGCGCTGTTTGCCTATGGCGATGCGCTGGGGATTGCCTTCCAGATTGCCGATGACCTGCTGGACTATCAGGGCGACAGCAAAGCCACTGGCAAGAACGTCGGCGATGATTTCCGCGAGCGCAAGCTGACCCTGCCGGTGATCAAGGCAGTGGCGCAGGCGACGGACGAAGAACGCGCCTTCTGGATGCGCACCATCGAGAAGGGCAAGCAGGAAGAGGGCGACCTGGATCAGGCGCTGGCGCTGATGGCGAAGTACAAGACGCTGGAGGCCACCCGCGAGGACGCCTATGGCTGGGCTGCCAAGGCACGGGACGCGCTGGAGGTGCTGCCTGATCATGAGATCCGCACAATGCTGAGTGACCTGGCCGACTATGTGGTGTCGCGGCTGAACTGAGCCGGTTCGTTAAGCAGAGGAAGGGGGCGCTGCCCCCTCGGGGTATTTCTGACCAGAAAGAAGCAGCAGGGCGGCGGCGCGCCGTGCGCCAGCGCGGCGCTATGCCCAACGGCGGGCAAGCATCTTTGATGCGCGGTGCCGCGGGCGGGAGTGTTCCGTTCCAGGCGCGGCGCTTCAGGACAGGGTGACGGCGCGGCACCACCAGTCCGGATGCGCAGCTTCGATCTCATAGGCCGCAAAATGCGCCGCCTTCAATGTCGGGTAAAGCGCAAAGCAAGTGGATCCCGAGCCCGACATCCGGGCCAGCAAAGCACGTGATGTCACTCTCAGCTCATCGAGGACAAATTCAATTTCCCGCGCAACCCCCATAGCGGGAATTTCCAGATCATTGCGCTGCGCCGCCAGCCAGGCCGCACAGTCCGCCGGGCCATCGAATTCAGGAAACTCTTCCGGCATGGCAGGGTTGTTGCGCATCGCCAGCGCGCTGAACACCGCACCTGTCGGCACCGGCACACCGGGGTTGACCAGCAGCGCGGGCAGTTGCGGCAATGCAACTGGCGTGATGCATTCGCCGATTCCCGACATGCGTGCGGCTCTTGCCGTCAGGCAAACCGGCACGTCGGCCCCCAAGGACAGCGGCAGAGCTTCCGGCGTCCTGATGCCCTGTCCTGATAGAGCCCGGAGCGCAGCCGCCGCATCGGAGGATCCGCCGCCGATACCGGCGCCATGAGGCAATTGCTTGTCGAGGCGGATCCTGCCGCGCCAGCCGGCCCCCTCTGCGGCCTTCCAGACCAGATTGCGCTGATCCGCAGGCACGCCTTCGGCAAAAGGACCGGTGACATCCAGGATCATCTCCGGTCCCGGCTCCAGCTGCAGCCGGTCTCCGGCATCCGCAAAGACCACCAGCGAATCCAGCAGGTGGTAGCCGTCCTCGCGGCGGCCGGTCACATGCAGGGTCAGGTTGATCTTGGCGGGCGCAAAAGCCTCAACCGCCATTGGCGACTTCCAGCGGCTCGGCGCCTTCCTCGGCCAGCACCGCATCCAGGCCAATGTCCAGCTTGCGGCGGATGCGTTCGGGGTCGGCCTCGCCATCGGTGTCTTCCGGATCGATGAAGGAGAGCGCCCGCTTCCACTGGAACTCAGCCTCGCGCGCCCGGCCCACGGCCCAGTAAACGTCACCGAGGTGGTCGTTGACCACCGGGTCCACCGGCATCAGCTCCACCGCGCGCTCCATATGCGCGACCGCCTCGTCAAAGCGGCCCAGGCGGTAGAGCACCCAGCCAAGAGAGTCGACGATATAGCCGGAGTCGGGGCGCGCAGCGACGGCGCGCTCGATCATGTCCAGCGCCTCATCCAGCTTGCTGCGCTTTTCCACCAGCGAATAACCCAGGTAGTTCAGCACCTGCGGCCGGTTCGGATCCAGTTCGAGCGACGCGCGGAAGTCAGCCTCAGCCTGCACCCACTCGCCCAAGCGCTCATGGCAGATGCCGCGGGCGTAGAGCAGGAACCAGCGGCTGCCGCTGTCTTCCGGCGTTCTCTCCAGCGCCTTGTCATAGGCGCCTGCGGCACCGGCATAGTCCTCCTGCTGGCGCAGCAGATCACCCAGGCTCACATAGACGCTGGGCTGCTCCGGGAAATCGCGCGCCAGCTTTTCCAGCACCTCGATTGCCGCATCCGGCTTGGCGGCGCGGCGCAGGGCCTCTGCGCGGCCCATTTCCGCCGCGTGGTAGTCAGGGTGGCTGGCCGGCACCTGCTTGTAGGTGGCGACCGACAGCTCGTAGCGGCCAAGCTGGTCCAGAAGGCCGGCGCTCAGCAGGATTGCGTCCACATGATCCGGACGCAAGGAGGCCGCCATGCGAACATACATCAGAACATAGTCATTGGCGGTGTCGCCATTCAGGGCCGCGCCAAGCGTATAGAAAACCTCGGCGATCCCTTCCCGCGGGCTGGGCGCGATAGTGAAAACCAGGGTTTCACCAGCGGCAAGCTGCGCATCCAGCGCTTCCAGGCCCGGGTCCAGGCGGCTGCCAAAGGCCGCCTTCAGAGCCTTACGGGCGTCGTCATTGCGGCCCAGCTGCGACAGGATCTGCACCCGCGCGATTGCGGCGCGGCGGCTGAGGCTGGCGAGGCGCCCGTCTTCGGCGGCAAACAGCTCTTCAGCACCGCCGTAGTCCCCGGCAGAGGCCAGCGCCAGCGCCCGGTGATAGAGCACGAAGGGCCGCAGGCTGCCGTCCTTGGCAAGCCGGTCAAACGTCTTGAGCGCGCTGGACACCGAGCCTGCTCCGATATGCGCCCAGCCTTCCAGGAGGCCGTCCACCAGCGGATGGATCGCCTGCAGCTCAGGATCGCGGTCCAGGATCGCCTGATAGTTTTCTGCCGCCGCATGGCCGCCCGCGATGACGACATTGGCCACCTGGCTGCGCGCGCCGGTCTGCAACAGCCGTTCCGCCACCGGCACCGCTAGTTCCGCCTTGCCCATGGCGAGCTGTGCAAAGACCACATTCTCCATCAGCAGCGGGTTCTGCGGGTCGCGGGCCAGTGCCTGGGTGTAATAGAGCGCCGCTGCCGCGAAATCGCTGTCATAGGTCGCTGCCCGTCCGGCCAGATACGATCCCGCCAGCCCGTCCGCCTGGACAGCTGGTGCGGATGCGGATGCGGCCATCAGGGCCGCACATGTCAGGGTGCGGAGAATAGATACGGGCACGCGGGGACCCCCTTACGGATTACTGCTCTTGCTCTTCTAAGAAAGCGTAGTGCGCCGCCCGTCAACACGCAATGGGGCGGCCCGAAGACCGCCCCATAAAATCCGGCAAAAGCCCGCCGGAATGCTAACGTTCCCGTTACATGTTCGGGTAGTTCGGGCCGTCGCCGCCCTGGGGCGTGGTCCAGGTGATGTTCTGGGATGGATCCTTGATGTCGCAGGTCTTGCAGTGGACGCAGTTCTGGAAGTTGACCACGAACTCCGGCTTGCCATCGTTTTCAACCACTTCGTAGACGCCGGCCGGGCAGTAGCGCTGCGCAGGCTCCGCGAACTTGGGCAGGTTGACCTGGATCGGGGTGTCCTGGTTGCCCAGCTGCAGGTGGCAGGGCTGGCTTTCCTCGTGGTTGGTCATTGCGAAGCTGACGTTGGTCAGGCGGTCGAACGACAGCACGCCATCGGGCTTCGGATAATCGATCGGCTTGTGCTTGGAGGCTTCCTCGGTCGATTCGGCGTCGTTCTTGCCGTGGCTCAGGGTGCCGAAGAAGGAGAAGCCCAGCAGGTTGTTGGTCCACATGTCCAAGCCGCCCAGCGCCAGCGAGGCGGTGAGGCCCCATTTGGACCACATCGGCTTGACGTTGCGAACCATCTTCAGGTCCTTGCCGATGGCGCCGTCGCGCACTTCGGTTTCATAAGCAGTCAGCTCGTCGCCGGAACGCTCTGCCTTGATTGCTTCATAGGCGGCCTCAGCCGCGGCCTTGCCCGAGAGCATCGCGTTGTGGTTGCCCTTGATGCGCGGCACGTTGACCATGCCCGCGGAGCAGCCCAGCAGAGCCACGCCGGGTGCGACCAGTTTCGGCATCGACTGATAGCCGCCTTCGGTGATGGCACGGGCGCCATAGGCCACGCGCTTGCCGCCTTTCAGCAGCTCGGCAACCACCGGATGGTGCTTGAAGCGCTGGAATTCCATGTAGGGGAACAGGTGCGGGTTCTTGTAGTTCAGGTGCACCACGAAGCCCACGTAAACCTGGTTGTTGTCCAGGTGGTAGATGAACGACCCGCCGCCCGCATTGGAGCCCAGCGGCCAGCCCATGGTGTGGGTGACGGTGCCTTCCTTGTGCTTGGCCGGGTCGATCTCCCAGATCTCTTTCATGCCGACGCCGTATTTCTGCACGTCCTTGCCGGCCTGCAGGTCATACTTGTTGATGACTTCCTTGGCCAGCGAGCCGCGCACGCCCTCGGAGATAAAGACATATTTGCCGTGCAGCTCCATGCCGGGTTCATAGGCCGGGCCAGGGGTGCCGTCGGCGTTCTTGCCGAATTCGCCAGCAACCACGCCTTTGACTTCGCCGTTGTCGCCGTAGACCAGTTCCGAACACGCCATGCCCGGGAAGATCTCGATGCCCAGTTCCTCGGCCTGCTCTGCCATCCAGCGGCAGACATTGCCCATGGAGACGATGTAGTTGCCGTGGTTGTTCATCAGCGGCGGCATCGGGAAGTTGGGGATGCGGACATGGCCGGCTTCGCCCAGCATCAGGAAGTTGTCTTCCTTCACTTCGACGCTCAGCGGCGCGCCTTTTTCTTTCCAGTCGGGGATCAGAGCGTTCAGGCCGCAGGGGTCCAGCACCGCGCCGGACAGGATGTGCGCGCCCACTTCCGAGCCCTTTTCCAGCACCACGACCTCAAGGTCGCTGTCCAGCTGCTTCAGGCGGATGGCCGCAGACAGACCAGCAGGGCCGGCCCCGACGATCACCACGTCGTATTCCATCGCTTCGCGTTCAATCTCGGCCATTTGCGGCGCTCCTTGGCTTTCTTTTCGCTACAGGCCCCACCGGGCGCAATTTTGTGTCGCGGCTGCTTAGCGTTTGCCAGCCCCGCAGGTCAATCCAAACTCGACGTTAGCCCCCTGTAAAACAGGGTTCTGAGACAAAAAGTGCGTCGGTTTTCGTCACTCAATGTCCATTTTCCGCCTCAGGCCGGTCTCCCATCAGGTATCTGGGCCCCTGCCCCTTCTGTGCCGCGCGGTCTTCGGGGTTGTAAAGTTTGCAATTCGGAAGCGAAAGACAGCCGCAGCCTATGCAGCCGTCCAGATTGTCGCGCAGCTTCACCAGAGTTTCGATTCGCTGATCCAGGTGGGTGCGGAATCCTTCGGAGATTCGCGCCCAGTCCTCTTTGGTTGGTGTCCGTCCTCCGGGCAGGTCCTTAAGGAAGCCGCGGATCTCGGGCAGCGAGAAGCCGAACTGCTGGGCAATCATGATGAAGCTCATACGGCGGATGTCGGCGCGGTGGAACCGCCGCTGGCCGCCTGCGTTGCGCCAGGGCTCCACCAAGCCTTGCGCCTCGTAATAGCGGATGGCCGACACAGCGAGGCCGGTGCGCTCGGCCAGATAGCCGATGGAAATTCCAGCGGATGAGGGCATGCAAATCTCCTGCAAAAAAACTCTTGAGCTCAAGTTAGGTTTAGAAATTACGGTGAGTCGTATCAACAGGTTTATCCGAGCAAAGGAGTATCCGAATGAGCGCGGTTTTAGAGCATGCAAACGTCACCGTGGCAGATCCGAACGCCACAGCGAAATGGATGGAAGAGGTATTCGGCTGGCATGTGCGCTGGGAAGGCGAGGCCAAAAACGGCGGCTACACCGTGCATGTGGGCGGAGAGACCAGCTATCTGGCGCTCTACACGCCCCGCACCCCGGCCGGAAAAGCCCCGGAAAGCTACGGCATCGTCGGCGGTCTGAACCACCTTGCAGTGATCGTCGAGGATCTGGACGCAACCGAAGCTGCGGTGAAGGCGGCTGGTTACACACCGATGAACCACGGCGACTATGAACCGGGGCGCCGGTTCTACTTCCACGATGAAAACGGCATCGAATACGAGGCAGTGCAATATGATTGATATCCTCTGGCAGGCGGCTCTGCCCGCCCTCCCCGCCCGCGGCATCTTTCCGCGCAAACCTGTGGAAAACCCGACCAAATCGCCGCCTTGAGCGGATTTCACGGCGCCCGGGGTTCACGGCCACTTGAAATCGGGCGCCGGATTGGGTCAGGTATTTGTCAACCGGACCGGAGGCCCCGCGGCAGATGCTGCGGGGCTCCGGCTTTCCACATGACAAGAACAATAAGCGACCTGGACCAATCACATGGAAAAGATCCCGATGACCCCGGCCGGCCACGCCGCGCTGGAAGCTGAACTGAAGAACCTGAAATCCGTCGAGCGCCCGACCATCATCCAGGCGATCGCCGAAGCACGTGAGCTGGGCGACCTGTCGGAAAACGCCGAGTACCATTCGGCGCGCGAAAAGCAGTCCTTCATCGAGGGCCGCATCAAGGAGCTGGAAGGCATCCTGTCGCTGGCCGACGTGATCGATCCGGCGAAACTGTCCGGCTCGATCAAATTCGGCGCCAAGGTGACCGTGGTGGACGAGGACACCGACGAGGAGAAGTCCTGGCAGATCGTCGGCGAGCATGAGGCCAACATCGAGGCCGGTCTTCTGAACATCAAATCCCCGATTGCCCGCGCCTTGATCGGCAAGGAAGAAGGCGACAGTGTGGAAGTGCGCACCCCCGGCGGCGAGCGCGGCTACGAGATCCTCAAGATCGTCTATTCCTGATCAGCAAGAAGATACCAGCAAGGCAACGGGCATTTATGACAGGCTCCAATACAGGCTCCAGCAGCACCCCGGGTTCCAAGGCAACGGGCAGCCGCCCGCTGCCCCGCCTTGACGGCCCTGGCGGTAATGGCCTGGGCGGGGCTGAGCTGGTGGCCATCGGCCTAGGGGCCCTGTGGCTGCTGGCAGCGGCGGGGCTGTATCTCTTTGGCCCGGATGACGGCGGCCTGGCGCAATGGGCAGATCTGATCACCGGCGTGCTGGCCCTGGTGCTGCCGTTGGCGATGCTGTGGGTGGCGGCCTCCGCCGCGCGCTCGGCCCGGGTGATGCGGGAGGAAAGCGAGCAACTGCAAGCTGCCATCGACGGGCTGCGCCAGACCTATCTGACCCAGGCGCAGCAGCATGCAGCGGTGGCGGAGCCATCCGTGACCAAGCGGCTGGAGGAAATCGCCGAGGCCACCCGCAAGACCGAAACCGCGCTGGCCACTTTCCACACCAGCCGCCGCGACACGCCCGCGCGCCCGGCAATTCCGGCGGCCGCAGCCGAGATGACCGCCGCCGAGCAGGGTTCGCTGGCGCTTGGCACCCAGGCAGAGGACACAGCTCCGCCGCTGGCAGCAGAGCAGTTTATCCGCGCTTTGAACTTCCCGGAAACCGCCGAGGACCACGAAGGTTTTGCCGCTCTGCGCGCCGCTTTGCAGGACCGCAAGGCCGCGCAGGTGATCCAGGCGGCCCAGGACGTTCTGACGCTCCTCAGCCAGGACGGCATCTATATGGACGATCTGCGCCCCGATATGGCCCGGCCGGAGATCTGGCGCCAGTTCGGCCAGGGCGCCCGCGGCCGCGCGGTGGCGGCACTGGGCGGCGTACGCGACCGCACCTCGCTGGCGCTGACCGCGGCGCGGATGAAGCAGGACCCGATCTTCCGGGACGCTGCGCACCACTTCCTGCGCCGTTTCGATCAGATGTTTGCGGACTTCGAGGCTGAGGCCACGGACAGCGAAATCTCCGCCCTCAGCGACACCCGCACCGCCCGCGCCTTCATGCTCCTGGGCCGGGTTGCAGGAACCTTCGACTGAGGGTGCGGCCCGTTGGGCCGCTGCCTGCGGCGCGGGTATTTCGGACCAGAAAGAAGCAGCAAGCGGAACCGCGCCGGGCGCCAGCACGGCGCTGCGCCCAACGGCGGGCAAGCATCTTTGATGCGCCAGGCCGCGGGCGGGAGCTCTTTGTTTACATGGCGAAACTGCCGTAAGGTATGAAACGCACCGGATCGCCTGGTTTGATATGGGCAGCGCCGTCGCCAAGCTCCACAAGGCCTTCCGCCCAGCTCAGCCCGCTGATGCGGCCGGAGCCTTCGGATTTGAAGACCTCTGCCCTGCCGTCCCGCACCCGCGCGCGCAGGTATTCGCGGCGCCCCGGTTTCTTGCGCTTTTCAAAAGCTGCAGGCACCTCGAAACCTTGCGGCTCCTGCCAGCCTGCGCCCGCCATCAGCCCCATGGCAGGGCGGGCAAAGATCAGCGTGCAGACCAGCGTCGCCACCGGGTTGCCCGGCAGGCCGAAAACCGGGGTGCCCTGCCACATGCCCAGCGCCAGCGGGCGGCCGGGCTTCAGCGCTATGCGCCATTCCTGCATCGCGCCCGCCTCACCCAAAAGCGCCGACATGTGGTCTTCATCCCCTGCCGAGGCGCCGCCAGAGGTCAGGATCACGTCTGTATCTGCAGCCGCCGCATCCAGCCGTGCCCGCAGGGATTCGCGGTCGTCCGCGGCCTTGCCCAGATCCACCGGCACAAAGCCCAACTGGCGGATCAGCGCCAGTAGCATCGGCCGGTTGGCGTCATATATCTGCCCCTTGCCTGCGGGTTCCCCAGCCTCCACCAGTTCGTCGCCGGTCGAGAGCACGCCCACGCGCAGCGGAAGCCGCACAGAAAGTTCTGCCAGCCCCACCGCCGAGGCCAGCGCAAGATCCGCGGGGGTAATGACCCGGCCAGCCGTCAGGATGACCCCGCCAGCAGCCACATCCTCCCCGGCCTCGCGGGTGTTTGCGCCCTGTTTCAGCGGGCCGTTGAAAGCGATCTGGACGCCATCGGTGTTCACATCCTCTTCCAGGATCACCGTGTGCACCCCTTCCGGCAAAGCCGCCCCGGTCAGAACCCGGATGGCGCTGCCTGCGGGCACGCTGCCGGCAAAGGGCACCCCGGCCGCGGCCCGCCCCTCAACCAGCGGCAGCACATGCGCCCCTTCCGCCTTGCCGCCCGCAAACCCGTAGCCGTCCACCGCGGTGTTCGGCAGCGGTGGATTGGAGCGTTTGGCGACCGCATCCTGCGCCAGCACCCGGCCCAGCGCCTCTGCCAGCGGCACGGTCTCCGAGCCCATCACAGGCCCCAGCCGGTCCCGCAGCAGCGCCAGCGCGTCATCCACCGGTGTCCAATCCACGCCCGCAGGCAAAGCAAAGCAGTCATTGCTGAGGGGCGGAGGCGTCAGCCCGCCTTGCGCCAATGCATTCAAGCGGTCTTCAAATCCGGTGCCCAATATCCAAGCCTCCTCTTGCGCTTCGTCAGGAGCTGCAGCCAGCATGTCCGCAAGTTCCTCTGGCTGCAAACGGCTGAGCGCTTGCGACAGCAGCCGCATTTGCACGCGGTCGCGTATTTCATCCGGACCTGCCGCAGCCATGGCGGACTTCACTGCCGGTTCAATCAATCCTGGCCAGACTTCCGCAAACACTATTTGCGCAGCCGCAACCTTTTCGAAAGGCCAGACAGCGGCCTGATGCCGCAGCCGCAGACGCTGCAAAACCGGCAGCCCCATCAGGATCTGGCTGCCAACCGTCGGATTGAAGAACAGCTGAAAACAGGAGGAAGCCGCCTTGGCCGCCAGATCCGCGCGGCGCCGTTCTGTCACGTCTTCATAGCGTATACCGGATTTGCGGTAGGGGATCCCGGGCCAGGCTTTCTCATCCGGCTTACCCCAGAACGGGCCAGGGCCGGCAAACAGGCGGTTCATGGCTGAAGCCACTTCAAACCGGTTGTTGCTGCCGTCCTCAGTGTCTTCAATGCGCTCTTCCAGCCATTGCCAGAGCGCAAAGGGATCGTCCGAGCCAGTCACCCGGCGGGCAAACCCGCGCGGGTAGCCGAAAGGGAAATCAAATACCGCCAGCACCCGGCGCCCCGCCGCCTGCTCGGCTGCCAGGAAACTGCTGATCCAGGCCTCTGCCTCCTGGCGGCTGCGGCAATAGGTTTGCTGTTCGGCACATCCATTCCGCGCCACGCCCAGCCAGATTGCATCCTTGCTGGGCCTTTCAGGCTTGCGCTTGGCAGCGGACCAGTCAGCAGCCAGCACGGTGTCAAAGCGGGTCACAGGCTCAATTCCGCCTCAATGAAATCCGCAATCGCGCTTGTGTCATTGAGGTCAAATACCGGACGGTCCAGATGCAAAGGCACATCGCTGGCGACGGCGCGGATGGAGGGATCCTCCGGCGCGATCAGCGGCTGGCCTGCGGCGGTGCGGTAGGCCTCGATCTTGGGGTGGGGTTCGCGTTTAAATCCTTCGACCAGCACCAGATCGACCGGACGCAGGCGAGAGAGCAGCTCGGTGAAGGAGGGCTCCCCCGCCCCGCGCAGCTCCTGCATGATGGCAACACGGTTCGGAGAAGCCAGAACCACTTCTGAAGCGCCCGCCTGCCGGTGGCGGTAGCTGTCGGTGCCAGGCTGGTCGACATCGGTTGTGTGATGCGCGTGCTTCAGGGTCGAGACGGTCAGCCCGCGGGCGCAGAACTCCGCCACCAGCCGCTCCATCAGCCCGGTCTTGCCGTTGTTCTTCCAGCCGGTGACACCGTAGATTTTCATTTCAGCAGCGCCTCTGCGCGGGCCAGATCATCCGGCGTATTGATGTTGAAGAAGGGGTCAAAGGGATCGGCCTCGAACATCGCTTCGCGCCCGCCGTGCTGATCGGTCCACAAGACCACCTTGCGCAAGCCGTCCTGAAGCGCCGCGCGCAGGTCACCGCGCAGGGCAACAGGCCAGAGGCCAAAGGCCGGGTGCCGGTTGATGCGCTTGCCGCCGCCGGACTTCAGCGCCTCATCGCCGGTGCGCGGCGTGGTGGCCAGCACCAGCGGATGCTCCATGCCTTCCGCGGCGGCGGTCAGCCGGGCGACCAGATCCTGCGGGAAGAAGGGCGTGTCGGCAGCGGCGGTGACGATGGTCTCCGCGCCCTGCTCTGCCGCCCAGTCGAGACCGGCCAGAACGCCGGCCAGCGGACCTGCGAAGCCTTCGATCGAGTCTGCAATCACTGGCAGGCCCAGGTCGGCGAACCGCTCCGGGTCGCCATTGGCATTGAGCGCAAGCCCCGCGACCTGCGGCGACAGCCGGTCCACGACGCGGGACAGCAGGCTTTGGCCGCCGACCTCCAGCCGCCCCTTGTCGCCGCCGCCCATCCGGGTGGCGAGGCCGCCTGCGAGGATTACGCCGAGGGGCTGGGTCATTTGTGAACTCCTTCAAAGACATAGGGGCGGGAAAGAACGGCTGAAAGAGCGAAACACCCCAATAGGAACAGAAAGCCACCCATTCCGAGGAGAAACAAAATGCAGCCGAAAAAACCCGCATAGACTCCAGCGAACACCCATCTGCATTTCTGCACTTTTCTTTGCAGTGCATCGGGAGCACCAGTCATCCCTCTCAAGATCACTCTCCGTGATACCGATCTGTCCACTACAGACACCCCGAGCTCTGCCGCGACCGGTCCCCAAAACCAGAACATGGCCCAAAACGCCAGAATACTCAGAATGAAAAACGGCCCAAGGACCAGAAGTGCCAGGCCCAACAGACTGGGTGCATGTTCGCTCATTCAATGCCCCTGCGCCCGGCGGTACGCCGGGCAGCGCCCGTCCGCCCCCATGGGCGGGCGCTTCGCTTCCGCGCGCGGACCGGCTCTGCCCTTAGGTTCAATGATCCAGTCACGTTCCCGCACTCTTCCTACGGTGTTTCTTTTCCTCCATCGGCGCGTCTTTCGGGTCCATGTCGCGCACCAGCCGCTCCTCGCCGGACAGGCAAATGAACCGCTGGCCGCGCATGCGGCCGATGAGGGTGAGGCCAACCTCGCGGGCGATCTCGACGCCCCAGGCGGTGAAGCCTGAGCGGGACGCCAGCACCGGGATGCCCATCATCGCGGTCTTGATCACCATTTCCGAGGTCAGCCGGCCGGTGGTGTAGAGGATCTTGTCCGCGGCCTCTGCCTGCTCCGACAGCATCCAGCCGGCGATCTTGTCCACCGCGTTGTGGCGGCCGACGTCCTCCATATAGACCAGCGGGCGGTCCTGCTGGCACAGCACGGTACCGTGGATGGCGCCGGCCTCAAGATAGAGCGAGGGCGTGCGGTTGATCTTGTGGGCCAGCGCATAAAGCCAGGAGGTTTTTACTTCCACCTCGGGCAGGCGCACATCCTCCAGCCCCTCCATCATGTCGCCAAAGACGGTGCCGACGGCACAGCCAGAGGTGCGGGTCTTTTTCTTCAGCTTCTCTTCGTGGCTGGTTTCCACCGCGGTGCGCACCACCACGGTTTCCAGGTCCTCGTCATAGTCGACGCGGGTCACTTCATCCTCGTCCCGCAGCATGCCCTGGTTGCGCAGGAAGCCAAGCGCCAGATATTTCGGGTAGTCGCCGATGGTCATCGCGGTGACAATTTCCTGGCTGTTCAGGAAGATGGTCAGGGGGCGCTCCTCGACCACCGCGATCTCGCTGGCCTCACCGTTCTGGTCAACGCCAGTGACGGCGCGGGTGAGGCGCGGGTCGGAAACGCCTGGGGCGATCAGATATTCCGCCCCGTCACTTTTGCTGACATCCGTTCGGGCCAATTGCAAACCTCCAGTTTCAGGCGTAGGCCGGTTCAAACGCAATCTAGGGTGCCCGCATGGCAATCACCACCACCAAATCGGCCTTTTGGAAGGGCTTCCGCGACAGCGCGCCGTTCATTTTCATGGCCTCGCCCTTCGGCTTCCTGTTCGGGGTGCTGGCGGCCGAAGCCGGGCTGATCGTGCCCGAAGCCTTTGCCTTCTCGCTGGCGGTCTTTGCCGGCGCCGCGCAATTCACCGCGCTGCAGCTGATGCAGGAGAATGCACCGCTGATCATCATCCTGATCTCGGCGCTGGCGGTGAACCTGCGGATGGCGATGTATTCCGCCTCTCTGACACCTTACCTGGGTGATGCGCCGATGTGGCAGCGGGCGATTGCCGCCTATTTCATGGTCGACCAGTCTTATGCGCTGTCGATTGTGCAGTTCGAGAATGAGCCCAGGATGCCGGTGGCGCACCGGATGGCCTATTTCTTTGGCACCAATGGCATCGTGGCGCCAGCCTGGGTGATTGCCACCGCGCTTGGCGCGCTGGTCGGCACCCGCATCCCCGATAGCTGGGGGGTGGATTTTGTGCTGCCCTTGGCGTTTCTGGCAATGATTGGCCCGATGCTGCGCACGCCTGCCCATATCGCGGCCTGCTTTGTCGCGGTGGCGACGTCGCTGCCCGCGTCGATGCTGCCCTATAACCTCGGGCTGATCGTGGCAGGCATTGCCGGCATGATGGCCGGCGCCCAGGCCGAGCTGTGGCTGGAACGGCAAAGGGCCAAAACGGAGGCAGCAAAATGAGCAGCATCCCAACTCCGATCCTCTGGACCGTGATTCTGGGCCTTGCCCTTGGCAGCTATGCCCTGCGCTTTGCCTTCATCGGCTTCATGGGCGGCAAGCCCATCGCGCCTTGGCTGATGCGGCATCTGCGCTATACGGCTGTGGCAATCATCCCGGCGCTGGTGGCGCCGCTGGTTGTCTGGCCTGCGCCCACCGAAGGAAGCCCCAGCCTGATCCACTTTGCCGCCGCCGCGGCAACCTTTGCTGTCGGCTATCTCACCAGGAACGTGCTCTACGGCCTCTCCGCGGGCGGTGTTTCACTGCTGCTTTTGTACCTCGCGGCCTGAGCGCTCGCGGCCGGGTCAAGGGACGCGCAGCGTCCGCGCTGCAAGCGCGGCTTGCCCTTGAGGCGGCAGGGAGTGCGGTACAATCGGCAACGGCCTTGAGGGCAGACCTGCCCCTCAAGGCCTTCTCAGCAAATCACTTGGCCATGCGCAGCATGGCCGGCGCCGGGCAGCCCCCTGCCCGGCGCCACCGGTCTGTTTCAAACAGGAATTACTCTTCGGCAGCGCTCAGGGCCGCATCGCTGCGGACCAGCCCGTCCTGCAGGTCGGCGCTGTCGTTCTCGTAGTATTTGTCGGTTACTACGCCCGGCAGCCGGCCGAACTGCTCTGCCAGCTTTTCCGGGTAGAAAGTGCGGTCGAGGCTCTCAAACCCCGGGACCTGCTGCAGGATGCCGATGGTGGCCTGGGCGCAGAAAGCACCGGGCACCCGGCCGTTGGCCACTGCCAGCTGATAGGCTTTCTGAGCCTGTTCCGGCGTCACCTCAACCGTTTGCACCACGACATGGAAGGTGCTGCGGGCATGGGCGCCGCGATAAGCTTTTTCGACTGCCGGGGTAATGCCGTGCAGCACGTCATCCCGCTCCGGCACCACCTTGGCGTAAAACGAGCCTGCCGGGTCAAAGATCACCCGCTCCGAGGCGTTGATCATCAGCGACGCATGGCCGCCCCGCCCGGTGCGGTTGTTGATCATGGTGTAAAGGGTGAGCGTCGCCGGGCCGGGATAGCGGTAGGCCACGCGTTCCAGCGTTTCAGCATCCGCATTGGGCTGCTGAGGCGCTGCGCAACCCGCCAGGGCAAGCATCACCGCACCAAGGCACAGCAGGTTGCGCATCATTCTCTATCCCGGAAAATCAGGCAGCGGATCAGGTTGCGAAAACAGCCAGAAAGATCGCAAACAGGAACAGAGCAATGCAGGACCGGGTGATGAAGGTCAGAAAACCTGCATAGACCTTTTCCTGAACGGCGGTGTCCATGGTTCCGTGCTGATGTTCAGCCATGTGCGTGTTCCCTCGAATTCACGTGCATTTTTCCGGTGATTACCGGATTTGCCCTGCACTGTCACCACGTCAATAAAGCGCATAAGGGTAAAAATTGCCTGCTGGCCCGGCCTTTCCCGGCCGGAGAAGCAAGTTTCGCGGCCCGGGCGCCGAATCGCCCCGGCGTCACTCCTGCTCCAGGTCCGAAGCCAGGCGGAAGCCGATGCGGCTGGCCGGCTCTTCCTGCCGTGCTTTGGGAACGGCCCGCAGCATCACGCTCAGCTGGCTGACATGCTGCACCAGCTGGGTCTTGGAGCCGTTGCCCTCGCTGCCATAGAAGGTGAGAATATCGGGGTCATAATACCCCATGCCCTCGATCCGCAGCACCCCGGCGTCGCCGCCGGTGAAGCCCATCGCCACTTCGTGCTCGCCATCGAGCTGCTGCTCGAAGTTCTGGATATAGAGGATCAGCCGCTCATAGGCCCAGCGCGCCGGGCTTTTGGCAGAGTCCTGCTGCTGCAGCTTTTCCGGTACTTTGGTGAGGCCGGCGCAGGCCTCAGGGTCGGCGTGGACCTCGTGCACGCAAGGCAGAATTGCCGCTTCTGCCGCCTCGGCGCTGGTTGAAATCTCGTTGTCCATGCTTCCCCCCAATCTTGTCTTCCGGCCGGGGTGCATTACCCCTTGCGCTGATAAAGCCAGGCACCGTCTTCGCGCTTCCAGCGGTCGACCTGGCCAGTATGGTACAGATGATTTACATGGGCCACCGCTTCGACCAGTGCAAGCCCGTACTCCCCTTCCCCGATTGTGCGCTTGAAAAGAGGCGCAAAGCAATCCGCCGCGGTTTTCGGCACGGAAAGGTGATCCATCAGCCGTTCCAGAGCGCCATGATGGTTGCCGATCAGCTGCTGCATCCGCAGCGGCAAGCGGGAGAACGGCAGCTTGTGCCCGCCCAGGGCCAGATGATCAGGGCGCGCCAGTCTCGACAGGCGCTCGCAGGCCTCCAGCCATTCACCCAAGGGATCGGCCATCGGCTCGGTCGCATAGACGCCAATGTTGGGACTGATGGTCGACAGGATCTGATCGCCGGTGATCACCAGGTTGTCGTCCCGGCTCCAGAAGGTCGCGTGCTCCGGCGCGTGGCCATTGCCGATGTGCACGTCCCAATCGCGCCCGCCCATACGGATCACGCCGCCCTGCTTGATCCGGGTAAAACCAAGCGGCATCGGATAGACGGTATCGGCAAAGTTGAAGGGCCGGTCCGCGGCGCGCTTTTCATAGAACGCCTTGTCCATGCCGGCGCTGCGGTAATAAGCCAGCGTTTCCCCGGGCCAGGTTTCCTGCACATCCAGCGTCAGCATCCGGGCAAACAGCCAGGCGGTGCGGGTGGTGACCAGCTCGGCGCCATGTTCGGACTGGAACCAGCCCGCCAGACCGATGTGATCCGGGTGATGGTGGGTTCCGACAACCCGGGTGACGGGCTTGCCCTTCAAAGGCCCTGCCATCAGGCTTTCCCAGATCGCCCGGCTCTTGCGGGTGTTGAAGCCGGTGTCGATCACCGTCCAGCCGTCGCCGTCATCCAGTGCGTAGATGTTCACATGATCGAGCTTCATCGGCAGCGGCTGGCGCATCCAGAGGACGCCCTCGGCCACTTCGATTGCCTCGCCCTGCGCAGGCGGCTCTTCCCAAGGGGTGCGCAAGGATACGTCAGGAACGCTGGTCATGGTTCAGCCCGCCAGTTCGTCGAGGCTCAGGGCAAAGGTGCCAGCGGCGCCCGCCTGGGCGTGGGCCAGCAGCGCTGCATGCTCCGGCAGCATCCGGGTGATGTAGAAGCGCGCAAGCTTTTCGCGCGGACCGCCCAAATCGGCCATGGCTGCGGCCAGATGATAGTGGCCGCCCAGCACCCGGGCAAAGGCGCGCAAGTAAGGCACCGAGCCGGCAAAACGGTCCTGCAGGTCCTCCTGCGCCACCAGCCATTCGGTCGCCTCGCGCAGGGATTCGCAGGCCTGCCAGACGGATTCGGCCATATTGGGATGGGTGGCACGGGCGCGCTCGGCCTGCTCCTCGATCTCGTCGATCAGAGCAAAGGCCATGTCGCCGCCGTCCATCATCTTGCGGGCCACCAGATCCATCGACTGGATGCCGTTGGTGCCCTCGTAGATGGCGGTGACGCGCACGTCGCGACAGTACTGCGCGGCGCCGGATTCCTCGATGAACCCCATGCCGCCATGCACCTGCACCCCGGTTTCCGAGACCCGGATACCGGTGTCGGTGCCAAAGGCCTTGGCAATCGGCGTCAGGAAAGCCGCGCGGGCCGCCCACTCGGCCTCCCCCGTGGCGGTCTGCATGTCGATGGCCCGGGCGCAGGACAAGAGGATCGCACGGGAGGCAAAAATATCCGCCTTCATCTCCATCAGCATCCGGCGCACGTCTGCGTGGTCGGCGATGAAGCCGCTGGCGGTGCGGCCTTGCTTGCGCTCCAGCGCATAGGCCAGCGCGTGCTGATAAGCGCCCTCGGCAACACCGACGCCCTCGCCGCCGACGCCGAGGCGGGCGTTGTTCATCATGGTGAACATCGCCGCCATGCCGCCGTGCTCCGGTCCGACCAGCCAGCCGGTGGCGCCGTCAAACTGCATCACGCATGTGGGAGAGCCGTGCAGGCCCATTTTGTGCTCCAGGCTCACGACCTTCAGATCATTCGTTTTGCCCGGGTTTCCGTCCGCATCCGGTAGGTATTTCGGCACCAGGAACAGCGAGATCCCCTTGGTGCCCGGCACCCCGTCCGGCAGCCGCGCCAGCACCAGGTGGCAGACATTGCCGCAGAAATCATTGTCGCCCCAGGAGATGAAGATCTTCTGCCCCGAAACCGCATAGGTGCCATCGCCATTGGGCACCGCCTTGGAGCTCAGCGCACCCACATCCGAGCCTGCCTGCGGCTCGGTCAGGTTCATGGTTCCGGACCACTCGCCCGAAATCAGTTTCGGCAGGTAAAGCGCCTTGAGTGCATCCGAGGCATGATGCTCCAGCGCTTCGATCTGGCCCTGGCTCAGCAGCGGCGCCAATTGCAGCGACAGGCAGGCGCCGGCCATCATCTCGTAGACTGCGGTGGCAACAGTCTGCGGCAGACCCATGCCGCCATGTTCTTCCGACGCGCTGATGCCAACCCAGCCGCCTTCGGAAATGGCCTGGTAGCCCTCGGCAAATCCGGGTGAGGTCCGCAGCACACCGTTCTCCAGATGCGCCGGATGCAGGTCGCCATTGCGCTGCAGCGGGGCCATCACCTCATCGCACAGCTTGCCCGCCTCATTGAGGATCGCGCTGACCATGTCGGTTGAGGCCTCGGCAAACCGCTCCGTCTCCGGGATGGCATCATAGCCAACCACATGGTTCAGCAGAAATTCATACTCGGAAACGGGGGCACGGAAGGTCATGGGCGTCCTCTGGCGGTCTTTAAGGGGCGTCCTGGCGCGGGCAGTCTTGGCTTCCCGGCACGGGCCTATTATGGTCAGTGGCTTGACCGATTACCTAATCGGACGCCTATTGCAATCAACCAAAACGCCGCGTCACCCGGAATGCCCCAGCAGAGCACTGAAATTCTTGCCGCAACGGAAGCGGGGATTGCCCGTGCCGCCCGGCTTTTGCAGGAGGGCAAGCTGGTCTCCTTCCCGACCGAGACGGTCTATGGCCTGGGTGCCGATGCCCGCCAGGGCGAGGCGGTTGCTGCGATCTATGAGGCCAAGGGGCGGCCTTCTTTCAACCCGCTGATTGCGCATGTGCATTCGGCGGAAGCAGCACAGCGCTACGTTCAATGGAACGAAACGGCAGAGCTTCTGGCGCAAGCTTTCTGGCCCGGCCCGATGACCCTGGTGCTGCCGCTGCGCGACGGCCACGGGATATCACCGCTGGTGACAGCTGGCCTGCAGACGCTGGGCGTCCGGGTGCCTGCGCATCCGGCCGGTCAAGCTCTGCTGCAGGCGTTGGACGGGCCGGTTGCCGCACCTTCCGCCAACCCTTCCGGCAAGATCAGCCCCACCACGGCAGCGCATGTGCAGGCAGGCCTTGATGGCCGCATCGCGGCCATTCTTGACGATGGAGGCTGCGGTGTCGGCCTGGAGTCGACCATCATCGGCCTGGCAGGGCCCGAGCCGATGATGCTGCGCCCGGGCGGGCTGGCGGCAGAAGAGGTGGAAGCCGTTCTTGGCCGCAAGCTCGCCGTGCGCGATGTGCACGACCCGCTGACTGCGCCCGGCCAATTGCTGTCGCATTATGCGCCGGGCGCGCCGGTGCGGCTGAATGCGGTGTCTGCAGCGGCCGGTGAACTGTACCTCGGCTTCGGCCCCGGCAGCTGCGACCTGAACCTCTCGGAAGACGGCGACCTGACCGAGGCCGCGGCCAATCTGTTCGGCCACCTGCACCGTCTGGATGCAACCGGCCGCCCCATTGCCGTGGCCCCGGTTCCAGAGCACGGGCTGGGCGAAGCCATCAACGACCGCCTCCGCCGCGCCGCCGCACCGCGGGATTAAGCCGCCTGCATCTGCAACCGCAGCCCTCCCGCCCCTTTTTTTTTCAACCATCGAAGATGGCTTTCAAAGCGTTGGGCGTGGCGCCGCGCAAGCGCGGCGCGGGCCCGCAACCACTGGATTGTTTAAGAAATCCCGCCGCCGGCCGCAAACGCGCTGGCTTCTTTCTGGTTGCAAATACTCCCGCCGGAGGCGCGCCGCGCTTGCGCGGCGCCACGCCCAACCTTTTTCCGGTCATCTTTGATGATGGGAACAAAGGGCGGGAGCCCCAGCCCCGGCGCTGCTTCAAATGGACAAACCGCTCACGCGTGGCCCGCGCTGGCCGAGAGGGTCAGCGGATCAACCCCCAGCGTGTTCAGCGCCGCGCCCCATTTACTGTCATCGGCCAAGCCGAACACCAGATCAGGGCTGGCATCCGCCGTCAGCCAGCCATTCATCGCAATCTCAGATTCCAGCTGCCCCGGCCCCCAGCCGGCATAGCCCAAGAGCACCAGCAGATCCTCCGGTCCCTGGCCTTGGGCGATATCCTCCAGAATGTCCAGCGTCGCGGTCATCGAGAACCCGCCCGGCACCTTCAGCGAACTCACATCCGATTCGTAATCCGGCGTGTGCAGCACAAAGCCGCGCTGGGTCTCCACAGGTCCGCCAAAGCGCACCGGCAGGGCCGCCGCCGCGCTGCCTTCGCCGCCCATGTCCAGCTGCTCCAGCAGGTCGCCCAGCACCACCCCGTCGGCAGGCTTGTTGACGATCAGCCCCATCGCGCCTTCTTCCCCGTGCGAGCACAGGAAAACCACCGAATGCTCAAACCTGGGGTCGCCAATTCCGGGCATTGCAATCAAGAGCTTGCCAGTCAGATCCATGTAATTCCGTCTTTCTGCTGCCTCCCCCCACCATGACGCCCCGCCGGGCCGCACGCAAGGGGCGCAAAAGGCGCGGGTGGTAAAGCCTTCGGCAAAATTGCCGCAAACTCAGGATGATGAGCGGCGGTTTCCCGGACAATGACCGGAACGTGACTTGGCAAACCCGGTTTTGCGGCGCATGTATCAAGGCATGAAACAGAGGCTGAATACCGCAGCGGCAGCAGCCGCAGTCTTGCTTGCTGGCGCCGCAGGCTCGCCCGCGCTTTCCGGCGCCGTGGATGGCGAGATTGCGCAGATCCAAGTGCTGGACGGCGGCATGACCAAGCGCGGCACCTACCTGGGGGCGCTGAAGGTCACGCTGCAGCCCGGCTGGAAGACCTATTGGCGCGCTCCCGGCGATGCCGGCATCCCGCCGAGCTTTTCCTGGCGCGGCGCGCGCAATGTCGGTGAACTGTCGATCACCTGGCCATCGCCGGAAGTTTTCCTGACCTCCGGCTACCGGACCATCGGCTATCACGATCAGCTGGTGCTGCCGGTGGAGATCACGCCCGAGACACCCGGCAAGCCGGTACGCCTCAAAGGCCGGATGCAGCTTGGGGTTTGCAAGGATGTTTGCGTGCCGGCTGAACTCAGCTTCGACCATCAGCTGGACAGCAGCGCGGGCCGCAATCCGGCCATTGCCGCAGCACTTGCCAGCCGCCCCTGGTCGGCCAGGGAGGCCGGCGTGCGCAAGGCGTCCTGCAGCCTGCGGCCCACCGAATACGGCATGAAAGTCACCGCCCGCATCTCTATGCCCTCAGCCGGCGGCGAGGAAGTGGCAGTGATCGAGCCCGGCACTCCCAACCTCTTTGCCGGCGAAACCGCCACCCGCCGGGAGGGCGGCCTCCTGGTGGCCGAAACCGAGTTTCTGCCTGCGGACAGCAATGCCTATGCCATTGACCGTTCGCAGCTGCGGATCACGGTGCTGGGCAAGAACCATGCCGTCGACATCCAGGGCTGCAGCGCCGGATGAGCGTGCCGGACACTCCGCTGCGCCCGATGCTGGGCACCATCGCCGTGGTCTGCCGCCATCACGGAGGCCAGGACCAGGTGATCCTGGTGCAGCGCGGCAAGGAGCCCAACGCGGGCTGGTGGGGTTTTCCCGGCGGCCATGTGGAAATGGGTGAAACCGCTCTGGAAGCTGCTGCGCGCGAGCTGCTGGAAGAAACCGGTGTCACCGCCAGGCCGCTGGAATACCTCACCAATGTAGATGTGATTTCGCGCGACGGCGCGGGTTCGGTGAAACGCCAGTACCTGCTGACAGTGGTCCTATGCGAACACATCAGCGGCGAGCCTGTGCCGGATGATGACGCCGAACAGGCCGAATGGATTCCGGTCGCAGAGATTGAGACCCGCGGCCTGCAGCTGCTGGATCAGGTTGCGGAAGTCGCGCGGCAGGCTCAGGCCCGCTGGCGGGCGCTGAACCGGTAGGCCACACCGCCGGCCAGATAGGCCAGCAGTGCGAGAACCAAAGCCCCCGCGATACAGGCCAGCAGGCCTGCCCGGACCGGCTCCATCGCCGTCAGCGCCGGCAGCATCCTCAGCAGCGGATGCAGCGCGCCGGTGGCCATCGCCCAGCCCAGCGTCAGCACCAGCCAGCCAAGCTGCGCCAGCGCAGTGCCCACCACCAGCCAGCGTAAGCGCCCGGCGCCCCGCCGCAGCGCCCGGCGCAGCGAGGTCATCGGCCGCGACAGGTCCCGCTGCATCGCCACCAGCGCAGGCACCACCAGCAGCACCAGGAACATGCCGAAGCCCAGGCCATAGACCAGGGTGATCACCGTGGGCTTGAGGAACTGCGCCTGCTGCGAGCGTTCAAACAGCAAGGGCGCCAGCCCCAGCACCGTGGTCATAGTGGTCAGCATCACTGGCCGCAGCCTGTCCGCCGCTGCATCGATGATCGAGGGGACCAGGCCGCGGTCCTTGGCATACTGGTCGATGGTCGTCACCAGCACGATGGAATCGTTGATGATAATCCCGGTCATGCCCAAGAGGCCGACCACGGTGAACATCGAAAGCGGCACCTCCCACATGTAATGGCCCCAGATGGTGCCGACCAGGCCGAAGGGAATGATCGCCATCACCACCAGCGGCCGGGTCCAGCTGGCAAAGATCCAGGACAGAACCAGGTAGATGCCGGTCAGGCAGAGGATCAGCCCGGTGCCCGCTTCCTGCAGGAAGGTCTGCTCCTGCTCGGCCAGTCCGGCCAGGCGCCATTCCACCTGCCGTTCGCTGGCGATCTTCGGAAGGATCTCGGTTTCCAACGCCTGCATGACGGCTTCGGCGCGGGCCGGATCGTCTTCGGAGACATCGCCGGTCACGCTGATCACCCGGATGCCGTTTTCGCGCCGCACCGTGGAAAAGCCGGTGCGCTGGGTCACCGAGACGATATCGCCCAGCGGCACATAGATGCCGCTGGGTGCCCGCATCAGTGTCCGTTCCAGGAAGTCCGCAGTCAGCTCTCCTTCGGGCAGCTCCACCCGGATTGTGGCGCTGCGCGGGCCGTCCGGATAGGTCGCGGCCTCAATCCCGTTCAACCGCGCCCTGAGTGCCTGGCCCAGGCTGCCGATGGTGAAGTTCAGCGCCTGCCCCTGCGGCGTGAGGTCCAGGATCACTTCTTCCTTGTCGTAGGCCAGATTGTCTTCGACTGCCGACACTTCCGGGAACCGCAGCAGCGCGGTTTTCAGATCCTCCGAGGCGCCTTTCAGCGTCAGCACTCCGGCGCCGAAGAACTGCACATCCAGCCCGCCGTTATCCGGACCGGTGTGCCAGCGGCGGAAGGAGAGCGTTTCGACCATCGGATGGCGCGCCACCCGTTCCTGCAGTTCGGCGACAAAGGCAAAGCTGGAATACGGGCGCAGGTCGGCGTCGATCAATTCGATGGAGATACCGCCCAGAAGATCCCTGTCCTTGGCGGCCACCCCGGACAATCCGCGGCCCGCGTTGCCGCCGACCTCGGCCATGACAAAGTCCAGCGGGTTGCGGCCGTACCGCTCTTCGTATTCCGCGCCCAGCGCCTCGGTGGCGCGCTGCATTTCCTTCATCATTGCCAGCGTGTCGGCGCGGGTAGCGCCTTCGGCCATGGCAAAGTTGCCGGTGACCGAGCCGCGCTCAGGCGCGTTGAAGAAACGCCATTTGACGTCGCCGCCGATGAACAGGGCGGCCTGGCTCGCCAGGATCGCCAGCGCACCGGCCAGCACCGCATAGCGGGCGGTGACAATGAGCCCCATCAAGGGGCGGAAGGCGTGGTCGCGCAGCCAGCGGAAGCCGCGGTTCACCATCCGGTTCGGCCAGTCGTACCAATGCCGCGCCTGCGCATGGGTCAGCGCATGGGCCAGGTGGTTGGGCAGGATCAGGAAACATTCGGCCAGCGAGGCCGCCAGCACCGCAATCACGGTAAAGGGAATGTCGCGGATCAAAGTGCCGAACCAGCCGCCCACCAGAGTAAGGCCGAAGAAGGCGATGATTGTTGTCAGCGTGGCCGCAAAAACCGGCATCGCCATGCGCCGGGCTGCGTTCTCAGCGGCCTGCACCGGGCTTTCCCCCAGCCGCCGGACCCGGAAGTCGGCATGCTCACCCACAACAATGGCGTCATCCACCACGATGCCCAGCGTGATGATCAGGCCAAAGAGGCTGATCATATTGATGGTGATGCCAGCGGCATACATCAGCGCCACCGCCGCAAACATCGCCGCCGGGATGCCCATCGCCACCCAGAAGGCAATCCGGGTATTGAGGAACAGGAACAGGAGGCATAGCACCAGGCCCAGCCCCATCAGCCCGTTGTCGACCAGGATATCCAGCCGGTCGGTGATGCGCTCGGCGCGGGTGCGGATCAGCTGTGCCGTCACCCCCTGCGGCAGGCTGGCCTGCATCTCATCGACCACATCCTGCACCTGCCCCTGCAGGCGGATGGCGTTGCCCAGGTCCGAACGGTCCACCCGGATCGACATGGCGGGCTTGTCGCCCACAAAATACGAGCGGTTGCGGTCAACCCCTTCGACCCGCACCGTGGCCACATCGGCGATGGTCAGCACCGAGCCGTCGGCATTGGTGCGCAGGACAATGGCTTCCAGCTCATCCGGTTTGCGCTTCTCGCTTCCGGTGCGGACACGGGCGTTGGCGCCGCTTACGTCACCGGCCGGATCTGCGTCCGCCTCGGCAGCGATGGCGTCGGCAATTTCGCGCATGGTGATGTCATGGGTGATCAGGCTGGCGGTCGGCACCTCGACGATGGTTTCCGGCGCCGCAACGCCGCGGATGGTGGTTCGGGTGACCCCCGCCTCAAACAGGCGGGTTACCAGCTCATCGGCAAACAGGCCCAGCTGCGCCGCCCCGACCGGACCGGTAATCACTACATCCGTCACCCGGTCCCGCCAGGCACCGCGGCGCACTTCCGGCTCCTCCGCCTCCTCCGGCAGTGTGGTGATGCCATCAACAGCGGCCTGCACGTCATCGGTGGCCTGGCTCATGTCGGAGCCGGGCTCAAACTCCAGGGTCAGGGTTGCCACCCCTTCGCGGGAGCTGGAGGAGGTCTCCTCCACTCCGTCCACCGCCAGCAGCGCGGGCTCCAGCACCTGCACGATGGCGCTGTCCACGTCCTCAGGGCCTGCGCCTTCCCATTCGACAGTGACGGTGACACGTTCGACAATCACGTCCGGGAAGAACTGCGCCCGCATGTTGGGCATCGCTGCCGCGCCCAGCACCAGCATGATGACCAGCAGCAGGTTCGCCGCGGTGCGGTGGCGGGTGAAGTAACTGAACAGCCCGCGGGCGGATTGCGGCAGGTCGCGGACCATGGGGATCAGCCTCCCATCCGGGATTCGATCCGGGTCACCAGCTGCGAGGGCACCTTGGCCTCAGCCAGCTGCGCCAGCATCTTTTCCTTCATTTCCGAAGGCATCCGGCTGTTGCTCTCGACAAAGGCCACCAGCTTGGCGCGGCGTTCATCGCTCAGTTCGATCAGCTCCGGCAGTGCCTGCACTTCGGCGCCCTGGCGCAGCGGGCGCACCTTGATGCCGGCCCCCAGCAGCGGGGTGCGCCCGGTGACAACCTCGCGGCCTTCCAGCCCGGCACCGCGGATCAGCACGTCATCGCCCTGGCGGCGCACCAGTTCCACTGCAAGAGCCTCCAGCCGGTCCTCTGCGCCCAGCACCAGAACCGACCCATCCGCGCCCAGCGCCGAGGCCGGAACCCGGGCCACAGCAGCCACCTCCGGCTCGGTTACCTTGACCGTGACAAAATCCCCTGGCTCAAATCCCGGCGCTGTTTCCAGCCGCGCATAGACCAGCCGGCCCGTCTGCCCGTCCCCGGCAGCGCCGCTGGCGCGGGATATCTGCCCCGCGGCGCTGAGCCCGGCACCTGCAGCATCCAGTGTTGCGCGCACCGGCGCCCGCAGCAGCCGGCCCTCAGCGTCCAGCAGCCGGGCGTATTGCGCGGTCGAAACCCGGAAAGCCACCTCCAGCAGCTTGGGGTCCACCAGATCCGCCAGCTTTTCGTTGGCCGAAACCAGCCGCCCCTGCACCAAAGTCACCGCCTGCAGGGTGCCGTTGAAACCCGCTGTGATCGTGGTGTCGTCCAGATCCCGGCGCGCTTCGTCCAAGGCAATCTGCGCGCGCGCCACCCGGGTGGCTGCCTGATCTGCACGCGCCTCGGCCTGGCTGACCGCCTGGCGGCGCGAGATCACCGTCTGGCGCCCCTGCACCGCCGCAAGCTCCGCCGTTTCAACTGCGGCTGCGGTACCGACGCCGCGGTCCAGCAGATCCACCTGCCGCTGGAACGCGCGTTCACGCAGCTGCGCCTGGTCCTGGGTGGCCTGCAATTCATCCTGCGCCAGAATCAGTGCCCGGCCGGCATCGCGCTCTTCAGCGCGGGCATCCATCATATCGGCCTCAGCCCGGTCCAGTGCCGCCTGCGCATCTGCGGGATCGATCTGCACCAGCACTTCGCCGGCCTGCACCCTGCCGCCTTCCTCAAAATCTTCCGACAGCTGCACCACCCGGCCGCCGACAGCTGTGCGCAGCTCCAAAGCGCGGCGGCTTTCGACCCGGCCAAAGGCAGTGAGTTCCGGCGCAACAGTCTGCAGATCCGCCACGACAACATTGACGGCAAAGACGCGTTCGCGCACCGGCGGCGCCTTGCGTTCCGCGTTCAGCTGCGCGTCAATAGCGTTGAAAATCATCTGCCCGGCAAACAGCAGCAGACCCGCCGTAACCGCCGCCAGGAAAAGCCCTGTCATACTCTGACGCAAAAAGCGCATGTCTCTCCCTTCCGGTGGCGGGTGCTGCCGGGACCGCCGATGGCCTGCCCAAGCGCAAATGCTCAGACGGCACAATTACTTGCCCGCTTGGAAATATACGATTTTCCGAGCGGGTTTTCGAGGTTGCACGCCGCAGACGGTTACTTCCGTCGCAGATGTTCCTCCAATCTGGGCATGATTTCCACGAAATTGCAGGGGCGGTGGCGGTAATCAAGCTGTTTTGACAGGATTTCATCCCAGCCGTCCTTGCAGGCGCCTGGGCTGCCGGGCAGCGCAAACAGGTAGGTGCCGCCCGCAACCCCGCCGGTTGCCCGCGACTGCACCGCGCTGGTGCCGATCTTCTGCATCGATACCAGTGTGAAGACGGTCCCGAAGGCCTCGATCTCCTTTTCATAGACGTCGCGGTGCGCTTCCACCGTCACGTCGCGCCCTGTCAGCCCGGTGCCGCCGGTGGAAATTACTGCGTCCACCTTGGGATCGGCGATCCAGGCCCGCAGCTGCGCCGCAATCTCTGCCCGCTCATCCGGGATGATTTTGCGGTCGGCCAGAGTGTGGCCCGCATCCCGCAGCCGGTCGACCAGCACCTGGCCAGAGCGGTCGTCCTCCATCTTGCGGGTATCCGAGACCGTCAGCACGGCAATGCGGACAGGGATGAATTCCATGCTTTCGTCGATCCGGGACATTTAGGCTCTCTCCATGACTGCCAGCCGCACGGCCAGCCCTGCAAAAATTCCGGCCGAGACCCGGCCCAGCCAGCGTGCAAACACTGGCGAGCCCGTAAGCCGCTGCCCGGCCTGGCCCGCAAAGATGCCCACCAGACCGTTAATGAAAAAACCGCCTACGGCCAGGATCAGCCCGAAGATCAGGAACTGGGCCAGCACCGGCCCGGCTTCCGGCTTCACAAACTGCGGCACGAAGGCGAGCACAAACAGGATCACCTTGGGGTTGGCAAGGTTGACCAAAAGCCCGCTGCGGAAGGCGCTGGCGCCGCGCCGTTCAGGCAGCTCATCCGAAGCCAGCCCCCCGCGCAGAGCGCCCCAGGCGAGGTAGAGCAGATAGGCCACGCCAATCCAGCGGATCACATCAAACAGCGCAGGCATGGCCGAAACCACCGCACCCAGTCCCAATCCTGCAAGCGCCACATGCACCATGCTGCCGACCGAGATCCCGGCACTGGCTGCCACTGCTGCACCGCGCCCGGAACGCAGCCCCTGGCCCAGGCAGAACATCATGTCCGCTCCCGGGGTCAGGTTCAGCGCCAGCGCCGCCGGGATGAACGCCAGCAGAGTTACCGCGTCGATCATGGGTTCACCTCAAACCAGTTCACCGCGGGGCCAAGATTGGCCACCTGCGTTTTTCCTAAGCTGCCGCGAAAGCCCCAGCAATCATGCACATGGCCGCAGAGCAGGAGCTGCGGCTGGATCCGCTCCGTCGCTGCCAGGACCGCAGTGGACCCCACCGGGATCCCGCCCGAAGTCACATCGCCGAAGCCCTTTGGCGGCGAATGGGAAATCAGGATGTCCGCATGACCGCAAGCCGCCAGCATTCCTTCAGCCTGCGCCTCGCTCAGATCGCAGGACCAGCTGCCAAAGGGGGTTTGCGGCACGCCATAGCCGAGACCGAAGAGGCGCACGCCTTCGAATTCGCACTCGTCCCCATGCAAAACAGTCGTGTTAGAAAATTCCGCAGCTCTCAGTTCCTCTGCACTTTCGCCATTGCCAGGCACCGCCACCATCGGCGCCTTCAGACCCGCCAGCATCGCCGCCGCCCGGTCCAGGCCGCGCCGCATATTGCAGAAATCACCCGCACCGATCACCAAATCAGCCTCTGCGCTGGCCGCGACGATCTCTGCCGCGTGTGCACTGGAAAGATGCAGGTCGGAAAAGGCGAGGATCTTCACGAACGCCTCCTCAGGACAAGGCGCCCAGCCGCGCTTTCAGTTCCAGGAGATCCGCCCAGGCCATCCGCTTCTGATGCGGCTGGCGCAGAAGGTAGGCCGGGTGGAACATCGGCATGACCGGTTTACCCCAGGCCTGGTCCCAGTTGCCGCGCAGCCGGGTGATCCCGCGTTTCCCAAGCACGGCCTGGCAGCTGATATTGCCCATCAGAACCAGGATATCCGGCTCTGCCAATGCCACATGCCGCTCCAGGAACGGTGTCAGCATGGCAATTTCCACCGGCAGCGGATCGCGGTTCTGCGGCGGCCGCCAGGGCAGGACGTTGGTGATATAGACGCTCTCTGCGCGGCTGAGGCCGATCGCCTCCAGCATCCTGTCCAGAAGCTGCCCGGCGCGGCCGACAAAGGGTTTTCCCTGCAGGTCTTCGTCCCGGCCCGGCGCTTCGCCGATGATCATCACCCGCGCGCCCGCCTGCCCGTCCGAGAACACCAGATTGCGCGCACCGCGCTTCAGATCGCAGTGAGTGAAACCGTCCATAGCATCGCGCAAGGCCGGCAGCGAGGCAGCACCCTTGGCAGCCTTTTTGGCGACGTCAACGGGATCAATTTCCTTGGGTTTGGGCGGCGGTGCCGGCGCAGCGCCCGGTTTCGGCTTGGGCGCTGCCTGCTCCAGCGCATAGCGGTCGACAGGCTCGTCGCACAGCGCCTCGGTGGCGCCAAGCTCAACCTGCCACTCCAACAGCGCCTTGGCGCTCCAGTAATCCAATGCCGATTCCATGCGCCCAAGCTACCCCGCCCGCCGGGCAAGCGGAACACCTCCCCTTTCATCTTGCTGCAAATACTCAAATTCCCCGGCCTGCGGCGCAGCAGGCCGTTGCCCGCCCTGCACACCCCGCCTATAAGAGCCCGCAAATCAAGCGGAGCTGCCCCATATGTCCTTCGAACACCGCCACCTGCTTGGCATCGAACCGCTGAAGCCGCATGAGATCACCGCGATCCTCGATCTGGCTGACGACTATGTGGCGCTGAACCGCCGCCCGGAGAAACACTCCGACGTGCTGGCGGGGCTTACCCAGATCAACATGTTCTTCGAGAACTCCACCCGCACCCAGGCCAGTTTCGAGCTGGCTGGCAAGCGGCTGGGCGCCGATGTGATGAACATGGCGATGCAGGCGTCGTCGATCAAAAAGGGCGAAACCCTGATCGACACTGCGATGACGCTGAATGCGATGCACCCGGACCTCTTGGTGGTGCGGCACCCGCATTCCGGCGCTGTCGACCTCTTGGCGCAGAAGGTGAACTGCGCGGTGCTGAATGCCGGCGACGGCAAGCATGAGCACCCGACCCAGGCGCTGCTGGACGCACTGACCATCCGCCGCTCCAAGGGGCGCCTGCACCGGCTGAACATCGCGATCTGCGGCGATATTGCCCATAGCCGCGTCGCACGGTCGAACCTGATCCTGCTCGGCAAGATGGAAAACCGCATCCGCCTGATCGGCCCGCCGACCCTGGTGCCCGGCCAGTTCGCCGAGTTCGGAGCCGAGATTTATGACGACATGCGCGAAGGCCTCAAGGACGTGGACGTGGTGATGATGCTGCGGCTGCAGAAGGAACGCATGGACGGCGGCTTCATCCCCTCGGAGCGCGAATACTACCACCGTTACGGGCTGGACGCCGACAAGCTGGCGCAGGCCAAGCCCGATGCCATTGTCATGCATCCCGGCCCGATGAACCGCGGGGTTGAGATTGACGGGACGCTGGCGGACGACATCAACCGCTCGGTCATTCAGGAGCAGGTCGAGATGGGCGTTGCCGTGCGGATGGCCGCGATGGACCTCCTGGCCCGCAACCTGCGCGCCGAGCGCCAGGCCAAAGCAGGCTGAGCCGGTTGGAAGGTGTCATCCATATCCCGGCAGGCGAACGCGGCGTAATCCGGCTGTTTGCGCTTGAAATGCGGCCGGAGCAGGCGGCGTTCCTGAAAGAGCCCGGCGCGCTGGCGCAGGTATTGGGCATTGAAACGCTGGACATGGATCAGGCGGAGGTCTTCCCGGTCTCCGATCTGGAGGACATCGGCCTGACCGGCTACCTGACGGAAGGCTGCGGCGTGCCGCGGGTGCAGGTCGAGGAAGACCGCGAGATGCTGCGAGGGCTCGAGGGCCACGTGCTGCTGATCCGTTCCCGCGCCTTTGATGGCAAGGAGGTGCGGCTAACCCCGGCGGAGCAGATCGTGCTCAAAGGCACCTATGGCGAGCGCCGGACCAATTGGAGCGCCGCGCCTGCAAGCGCCGAAAGCGCCAAACCCTATTCTGCGCCGAAGCTCTCCCCGCGCCAGGCCCGCGCGCAGGCCCGCCGCATCGGGGCCACGTTGTTTACTGTGGTCATGACCCTGATTGCGCTTTTGATCTGGGCGCTGGTGTTCTGATGGAGGAAACCTCTTTCACGCCGGACCGCCGCGCCTATGTCCGGGCGCATGCCTGGATGGCGGCGGTTGGCATGGGCGGTGCGATGGCCCTGCTGTGGGCTATCGGCAGCCCGCATATCTGGACCGGCGCTGTTGGCGGGCTGGCCGCAATCGGCCTGCGCGGCTGGTACATGGCCAGCGAAGAGCTGGCCGTGGTCTGGACCCTGACCAAGGAAACCCTGACAGGCCCTGCCGGGCGCTCAGTTCAGGTCAGCCAGATTGAAGCTGTCAAGACCATGGGCAGCTACGTGCAGGTCATCACCAAAAGCGGCGACAAGCACCTGATCAAATACCAGGCCGACCCGGCCGCGACCCTCAACGCAATTGAAAGAGCCAAGGCATGACCACTCTGTTCACCAATGCCCGCCTGATCGACCCGGAAGCAGGCACCGAAACGCCCGGCGCTGTTCTGGTCCGGAACGGGCGGATCGCGGCGGTTGAGAAAAATGCTGCCAGCCCTGAACAGCTGCTGGCCGCGCATGGCGTCAAGCCGGAAGAGGCCGCCATTCAGGACTGCGGCGGCAAGTGCCTGGCGCCGGGGATTGTCGACATCGGCGTCAAGGTCTGCGAGCCCGGCGAACGGCACAAGGAAAGCTATAAGTCCGCGGGCCTTGCGGCGGCGGCGGGCGGTGTCACCACCATCGTTACCCGCCCCGATACCGCGCCTGCAATCGACAGCCCGGAAACGCTGGAGTTTGTCACCCGCCGCGCCCAGGCCGACACACCAGTGAACGTGCTGCCGATGGCGGCGCTGACCAAGGGCCGCGAGGGCCGTGAGATGACCGAGATCGGCTTCCTGATGGATGCCGGCGCAGTGGCCTTTTCCGACTGCGACCACGTGGTGGCCAATACCAAAGTGTTTCAGCGTGCGCTGACTTATGCCCGTTCCTGCGGTGCTTTGGTTATCGCGCATCCGCAGGAGCCGGTTCTGAGCAAGGGCGCCGCCGCCACCAGCGGCAAATTCGCAGCCCTCTATGGCCTGCCTGCGGTGTCGCCGATGGCGGAGCGGATGGGGCTGGACCGCGACATTGCACTGCTGGAGATGACCGGCGCCAGGTACCATGCCGACCAGATCACCACAGCGCGCGCCCTGCCCGCGCTGGAACGCGCCAAGGCCAACGGGCTGGATATCACCGCGGGCACCTCGATCCATCACCTGACGCTGAATGAACTGGACGTGGCCGGCTACCGCAGCTTCTTCAAGGTGAAGCCGCCGCTGCGCTCCGAAGACGACCGGCTGGCGGTGGTTGAGGCGGTTCGCTCGGGGCTGATCGACATCATCTCCTCGATGCACACGCCGCAGGACGAGGAAAGCAAGCGGCTGCCGTTTGAAGAAGCCGCCGCCGGCGCGGTGGCGCTGGAGACGCTGCTGCCGGCGGCGCTGCGCCTGTACCATGCGGAGCTCTTGGATCTGCCCGCCCTGTTCCGCGCCATGTCACTGAACCCGGCAAAGCGCCTGGGGCTGGAAGGCGGCCGTCTTGAGGCAGGCGCGCCCGCGGATCTGGTCCTGTTCGACGCAGACGTGCCTTTTGTGCTGGACCGTTTCAAGCTGCGTTCGAAATCGCAGAACACCCCCTATGACGGCCAGCGGATGCAGGGCCGGGTCGAGGCGACATTTGTGGCGGGCGAACCCGTTTACCGGAGGGACTAATGCCAGTACTCGAAAGCTCTGCCGCGGTTCTGATCCTGTGGGCGGTGATCGGCTATGGCCTGGGGTCCGTGCCCTTTGGCATGGTGGTCACCAAGGCGTTCGGGCTGGGCAATCTGCGCGAAATCGGCTCGGGCAATATCGGCACCACCAACGTTCTGCGCACCGGCAGCAAGGCCGCCGCGGCACTGACACTGCTTTTGGATGGCGGCAAGGGCGCGGCGGCGGTGCTGCTGGCCCGCTTTCTGGCCGGCGAGGATGCAGCGCAGATGGCCGGCCTGATGTCCTTCCTCGGCCATTGCTTCCCGGTCTGGCTGGGGTTCAAGGGCGGCAAGGGCGTGGCGACCTTCCTGGGCCTGATGCTGGCGCTGGCCTGGCCGGTGGGCATCGCCTGCTGCCTGACCTGGCTGGCAGCAGCGGCGATCAGCCGGATCTCCTCGATGGGCGCGCTGGTCTCAGCCGCCTCGGGCGCGGTCTGGGCTTTTGTGCTGGGCTATCAGCAAGCCGCCCTGCTGGCGATGCTTCTGGCAGCGGTGGTCTATATCCGCCACTCAGCCAATATTGCCCGCCTGCGGGCAGGCACCGAGCCGCGGATCGGCCAGAAATGAGCCCTGAAGGCGGGCTGGATGCGTTTCTGGCCGCCTTTGACGCACTGCCGCTGGGCGGTTTCACCGGAGCTGCTAACGGGCGCAAGTACACCGTCACCCGCGAAAACCTGGCAGGCGGCAAAGCCCAGAAGCTGGTGGCCCGCGAGCTGGGCGGCACGGATTACATCAGCCTCAACCTCTACCGGCTGGACTCCGGCGCGCTGCTGAAACCCTGCGAGATGCCGGAGGAGAAAGTGATCCGCTTCGTGCTGGGGCTGGAGGTTACGGGATAAGCCGCTCCAGGGCGCGGCCGTTGGCCCAGGTGCCGTGCAGCTCGCCGCTGGGCATCCGCACATAAACCACCGGATGCGTCTGCCCCCAATCGACCCAAACCACATCGCCGTTGCGCGAGCCATTGCCCGAGTAGCTTTGGCCGGCGATGCTCCATTGCATCTGCACGCTGCCGCCGCTGTCCTGGATCTGCACGGTGCCGGTATAGCTGCTGCCGTCAGGATTGCGGCCTTCGGCCCGGTAAACGCCGCTGACGCTTTGCGCAAAGGCCGGGAGCGCGGCCGCGGTGAAAACGGCTGCAATCCCAGCCAGGAAACCGCGGCTGGCGGAAAGTGATCCTGTCATCCTCAACTCCATGTTACCTACTGCCATACTGGCTGGAGAAAAACCGCCTGTCACCCGTTCTGCGCAGGAATGCACAGGCTGCCATGGCCTGGCGCACATTCAAATTGAGTTGTTTTGAACGTGATCAACCGGCTCTCCACATGGGTTCCGTGACCCGCAGCATACCGCGGCACACATGGTGAAACGCCGGCCGGGCAAGCAATTCGGAACACCCTGGCCGGGATTTGAAAGGACGGGACCCATGAACAAAGTAAAGGCACTGATCAGCGGTGTGGCTCTGTCGGTTGCGATGGCAACCTCGGCACTGGCGGCAGGCGTTGAGATCAACGCATCCTCCACCGGCCTGGCAATGCAGGGCTATGACCCGGTCGCATATTTCACAGACGGTGCCCCCACCAAGGGCAGCTATAAAATCACAACTGTTTTCAATGACGCAACCTACCGCTTTGCTTCGGAAGAGCACAAAGCGGCCTTTGAGAAGAATCCCGAAGCCTACCTGCCGGCCTACGGCGGCTACTGCGCCTTTGGCACCGCAATGGGCTTCAAGTTCGACGGCGACCCGAACCACTGGAAGATCGTCGACAACACCCTGTACCTGAACCTGTCGGCTGACATCCAGGAACGCTGGGAAGGCGACATCCCGGGCTTTGTGCAGAACGCCAACGTCAACTGGGAAGACATCGCCGACAAGACCCCGGCGGAGCTGCAGGCGCAGTAAGGCATTAGCCGCCACTCAAATGCGAACAGCCGGCGGCGGGGCAACCTGCCGCCGGTTTTTCTTTGTCTTGACACGACTCGGATTTTCCAATTTTCTGTCATTACAGAAATTTCAGGATACCGTGATGAAACTGACCCCCGCGATGCAGAACTTTATCCTTCACTGGGGCGAGATGGGCACCCGCTGGGGGGTGAACCGTTCCGTCGCGCAGATCCATGCGCTGCTGCATATCGCCTCTGATCCGATGACCGCGGATGAGATCTGCGAGGTGCTGGGGCTGGCACGGTCCAACGTCTCCAACGGGCTGAAAGAGCTGCAGGCGCAAGGGCTGGTCAAGGTGAGCCGCCAGCTGGGCGACCGGCGCGATCACTTCACCTCGATCCGCGACATGTTCGATCTGGTGGACGCGGTGATTGCGGCGCGGCGCGAGCGCGAGTTTGCCCCCACTCTGCGGGCCCTGGACGCGGTGATGCAAGAGGCGGAGGGCGACAGCACCCCCAAGGCGGTCAAGGAGCGCATGGGTGAGACACTGCGGGTGATGCGGATGTTTGACGACTGGTATGCAGACTTCTCCCGCCTGCCCCGTTCGGTGCACCTGGCGGTGCTGAAGCTGGGCGCCAAGGTGGCGCGGTTCCTGCCTGGCGGCAAACAGACGGAATGAGTGCGGGCCTGCAGCGGCCCTGGTGGAAAAAATTTTGCGAGGAAATTTCTCTCATGACAGAAATAACTGCAATAACTGGATGCCCGCTGTTTCCCAGAGCTCATGCCAAACGGCATCTGATCGACCCGGTTGCCTTTGGGATCGCCATGGCCGGAGGCCCCCTGCTGACTGGAACTCTGGGCTTCCCGCTGATCCTTCCGGTGATAGCCGCGGCACTGGGAGGCCCTGTTTACCTGGCCGTCGGGGTGCCGGTGATGCTGATCGTGATGCCGCTGCACAGATATTCGGCAAGCGGCTGGGCAGGTTTGGCACTGATCGTGCACGCAGCTGTTTTTCTAACAATCCTAACTCTGTCTGAAGCCATGGGCGCCTCTACCGAGTTGCCTGCCATCTTCTTTATTTTCGGACTGGTTTTCGCCCCTCTGTGGGGCGCGGTGAGCGGCCTGCTCTATCGCTGGCTCGAACGCGATTTCTACAAACAGACCATTTGACCTGGAAAGGAACACATCATGCTGATTGAAATCGGAATCTACCTGGGGTTTGGCGTGCTGATGCTGCTGGCGATGGTGCTGATGATCCTGCGGATCGGGAGCTTGCTGGGCGACTGCCCGCAGTCCGGGCGCGCCGCCAGGGCGGGTGCTGTCACCATCGCCACAGGCTATGCCATGGTTGGTCTTGGCGGCGTCATCCTGATCGGTGCCGCGATCCCGCTTCTGGACATGGATACCCTTGGCTTGCTGCCTGCGCTTGGTCTCGCGGCAATCTGCCTTGGCCTCGGGTTCTCCCACGCGGTTGCCACCCTGCGGGCAGTGGTCCGGGAAGCCTTGCAAGGCGGCCAGCGCCCGCAATCCTCCAAGCCTGAACCGCAAGACGCGGCTGAACAGCCTGCCTGAACCTCCCGCCGCAAAGGAGACCGCCATGTGCCCGCCTGTTTCCCGTGAATCGGCGCCCCGCAATGTGGACTGGCAGGATCTGCTGCCAGTCACCCGCCGCCAGCGCTGGGGGGAGCTGACCTTGCCGCTGCCCTGGCTGATCCTGTCCTGGGTCCTCTATGCCTCCCCGCTCTGGCCGCTGGGGGCGGCGGGCAGCTTCATGTTCTTCCTCTGCGCGCTGCGGCTGAATCACGAGGCGATCCACGGCAACCTGGGCCTGCCGCGCCAGGGCGATATCGCCGTGCTGCATATCCTCAGCGCCCTGATGTGCGGCTGCAACTGCTCGGTTGCTTGGAGCCACATGCAGCATCACCGCCATTCCATGGGACCCGGTGACATCGAGGGGCATTGCGGCCATATGACAGCATGGGAAGTGCTGCGCTACGGGCCGCGGTTTCCGGTCGATCTGATCCGGAACTGCTGGCAGCAGGGCGGCGCGAAATGGCGCCGGCGGATGCTGCGCGACGGGCTGTGCGTGGCGCTTGCCGCCGGGCTAATCCTGTGGAGCGGCCAGCGCTTGCTGCTGCTGCACCTGGCGGCGATGGCTGCGGCGCAATGCATGACCGCCTTTTTCGCGGTCTAGATCACCCATCAGGGCACCGGCTCCTCGGGCCTGGCCGCGCGCAGCCAGCGCGGGGTTCTGGCCAAGGCGGCCTATCTGATGTTCTACCACCGCGAGCACCACCTGTTCCCCAAAGTGCCGGTGAGCCGCCTGCCGGAACTGGCCGGGCGGCTGGACGCCCAGGTGCCCGGCTATGCCGCCAGCCGCCTTCCCGTGGTGTCTTGGCTGGACCGGCGCTGATATCCTGTTTCCGCCTTCGGCGCGCCACAATCAGGCCCGGTTTTCAGCGCAACTCAAGGGAGATTTTTTTGACAGCAGGTTTCCGATGATTGCCCGCATTCTTGCCCCTTTTGAAAGCTTTGCATTCAAGTTCCTCGACTTTGACGGCCGCGCCACCCGATTTGAGTACTGGTGCGTTATCCCTATAATTTGGCTCCTCATTTTTCTGATGCTGCCAGGTGACGCACAGGAGATTTGGGCGCATCTGTCCCGCCGTGAAGTGCCGCCGCTGAACCCGTTCCACTATGGCTCCCCTGGGTTGTTTCTGTTCACCTTCATCCCGCGGCTGTCGCTGACCGTGCGCCGCCTGCACGATGCCGGGCGCAGCGGCAAATGGGCCAAGCTACCCTTCAGCGCGGTGTCGCTGGGGCTGATCATGAGTTTTGGCTTCCTGACCACAGCAGGGACAAGCGACCCCGGCAGCATAAGCGGCGGGCTGCTGATTGACGGCGCGGTGCTTGCTTCGGTATCCGGCGGCTTCTGGGAGGCGCTGTTCAACCTGGCAGCTGCCGCCAATGCGATGAACTGGGACGCTGTGCTAAGCGAGCTGCTCGGCGTTGCCTCACAGGCGGACCCGGGCGCCGCGCTGAAGCAAACCCGGGACCTGACGGCACATGATCCGATGCTCGGGTTTCAATTCCTGTTTTTTTCCGTGTTCTTCGGGCTGGGACCCTTTATTGCGCTGCTGCTGCATCTCTATTTCATGCTGCTGCCGTCGGAGCGGGGCGAAAACGCCTATGGCTCCGCTCAGAACCAGCCTGCGCTGCAAGGAGCAGGAAACGGCAGGGGCAGCGCCTTCGCGGGCTATACTTATCTGCAAAAGCGCTCAGCCGAAGAGGAACTGCAGTTGCAGGCCGCCCGCAAGGCTCAGGTTAAGGAACTCTACAAGACCCGGGTGCTGGGCGGCGCGGGGCGTTAGCCTGTGAAGGCCGGCTGCACCTGGTTGCGGCCGCCGTTCTTGGCTGCATAGAGCGCCTCATCCGCATCGCGCAGCACTGCTTCGACCGGGCGGCTGCCGTCGTGATACCCAAGGCCGATGGAAACTGTGCACAGCAATCCTTCGGCGCCGACTGAAAGCGGCCGGGCCCCAATGGTGCGACGGATCGCTTCCGCTGTTTCCGCGGCCGCAGTCAGGGGCACGTCCGGCAGACAGGCAACAAATTCCTCGCCGCCAAACCGCGCTGCAATACCGCCAGGCTGAACGCCATCCTTCAGAACACTGGCGACAAAGCGGATCACCTCGTCCCCGGCCTGGTGGCCATGGGTGTCATTGATCGACTTGAACCTGTCGATATCCGCAAGCAGGAAACTGCCCTGAAACTCGCTGCCCAGCCCGGCAATCAAGCGGAAGAAATGGTCACGGCTGTAGAGCGAGGTCATCTGGTCATGCGCTGCGAGATGCAGCAGTTTTTCGTTCAGGATATGAATTTCCAGAAGCCTGCAGGCCGCCCAATAGGACGCCAGCGGTGCAATCAGAAGCGGCGCCAGCGTCGAAGGCACCAATGACGCTCGGGTGAGACCTTCAGGGGCAGTCAGCGAAGTCACCAGCCAGGAAACCGCCAGCGAAATCATGGTTACAGATGCAACGAAATACCATTTCTGGCTCTTGCTTCGAATTGCCAGCATAAAAGCCCCGTAAAAGTCCCCCGGGACCACTGTGCCGTAAGAAATTCAGGTAAGACAATACGTCTTTCGTATAGGCCCTGCACTTTCGGAAGGGCGGCCGCCCATGTCAGCCTGGCCGGCCGGCACGGAACTTCGCCTCGGATGAGACTAAGGTCTTGGCCTGCCCCACTGGAGTACTGTTGTGGCTCAGCCAAGAAGTGCTTAGCGATGCGGTACCGGGTACAGGGTGCTGGTCAGGACGCCGGTTCCGGCCAATCCGGGAAATGCGGATCCGGCTCAGTACCAGCCATCCGGTTGAAACTGTTGGTGAAATGGCAATGAGCAATCTCGGCCACGATGGCCACCAGCTGTCCGTCGTCAAACCCGTCGGCATGGGCCTGGGCCAATTCCGCATCGCTGAGCCGGCCGCCGGTCTCAACCAGCCGCCGGGTCAGGTGCTGCAGCCGGGCCGGACGGCTGCCCCCTTCCAGCAAGTCGCCCCGGGCAATCCGGCGGATCATATCCATATCGATGCCACGGGCCTCGGCCATGCCCAGATGGGCCGGCACGCAGTAATGGCAGCCGTTCTGCACCGCCATGTCCATGCAGATGACCTCGCGGTCCTCAGCCGACAGCCCGCAGTTGTCCAGCGCCGCCCAGAACGACAGAAACCCCTCCAGCACTGCCGGGTTATGGGCCATCGCATCCGAGATGTTCAGCCTGCGTCCCCACATTTTGGCGACCCGGGCCTGGGCCGCCGCCTGGTCCGGGGTCTCCGCGTCCTTGGCGACTGCCGGGATCCTCTGCATCAGTAGGCGAACTCGCCGTAGATACGGCTGAGGTCTTCGCCCCAGGCACCATTGTAGCGCTCCAGCAGTTCGTCAGCCGGAACCTTGCCGCTGTCGAGGCTGTCTTTCAGCGCATTGAGGAAATGGGTCTCATCCGGGACCAGCCCGCCGGCGCCCGGCTTGTGCCGCGCCTTCAGCCCGCTTTCCGAGATTGCCACGACTTCGCGGGCCAGCTCGTGCATGCTGATACCGTTCACCTTGGCCTGCAGCCCCTGCTCGGAGGCCGCAACACGCAGGGCGTCGCGGGTCTCCGCGTCCCAGCCCTTGACCAGATCCCAGGCGGCGTCCAGCGCGCTCTGGTCATAGGTCAGGCCGACCCAGAAGGCCGGCAGCGCGCAAAGGCGGCGCCACGGGCCGCCGTCGGCACCGCGCATTTCGATGAACTTCTTGATGCGGGCCTCGGGGAAGATAGTGGTCAGGTGGTCGGCCCAGTCTGACAATGTCGGGGTCTCGCCCGGCAGAGCCGGCAGCTCGCCCTTCAGGAAGTCGCGGAAGGACATGCCCAGCGCGTTGATGTACTCGCCGTTGCGGTAGACGAAATACATCGGCACATCGAGGGCATATTCGACCCAGGCTTCAAACCCGAAGCCCTCTTCGAACACAAACGGCAGCATGCCGGTGCGGTCGGCGTCCAGATCGCGCCAGACGCGGGCGCGCCAGGACTTATGGCCGTTGGGCCTGCCGTCCAGGAACGGCGAATTGGCAAACAGCGCGGTTGCCACCGGCTGCAGCGCCAGCGCCACCCGCAGTTTCTGCACCATGTCGGCTTCAGACGAGAAGTCGAGGTTCACCTGCACGGTGCAGGTGCGGCGCATCATGGTGGTGCCCATGGTGCCGACCTGCTGCATGTAGCCGTCCATCAGCTTGTAGCGGCCCTTGGGCATCAGCGGCATGTCTTCATGCTTCCAGATGGGCGCAGCGCCCAGACCGATGAAGCCGACGCCGATCTTATCGGCGATGTCCTTGACGTCGCGCAGGTGGGCATTCACCTCGTCGCAGGTCTCGTGAATGGTTTCCAGCGGCGCGCCGGACAATTCCAGCTGCCCGCCCGGCTCCAGCGAGATATTGGCGCCGTCCTTGGTCAGGCCGATGAGGTTATCGCCTTCGGTCAGCGGCGCCCAGCCGTGGCCGTCGCGCAGGCCCTCAAGCACCGCCAGAATCGAGCGTTCGCCAGCATAGGGCAGCGGCTTCAGCGTGTCCTTGCAATAGCCGAACTTCTCATGCTCGGTGCCGATGCGCCAGTCTTCCTTGGGCTTGCAGCCGTCGGCAAGATATTCGGCAAGCTGTTCATGGCGTTCGATCGGCCCGCCGCCGGACTGGGGAATGGACATGCCTGGCACTCCGTCCTGTTAGGTCTGTCTTGAAGGGTCAGTGGTGGGCGGAATCACCGCCAGTGTCAATGCAGCCTGTGATGATCCGGCCGGCTCGAGGAACGCTCCCAGATCACGACCTGGTGAGGGCCGCGGCGGCGCAACTCGCTGAGCATACGCTCGGTTTTCAGCCCCGGCAGGGCGGCAAAGACATCAAACAGCGCCTCATAGCCTTCGGCATTAACGGGGATTGCCAGCGGCGGCTGGCCGGGCTGCTCCAGCAGCCAATGCGGCGGTTTGGCGGATTGATCCAGCGCCAGCCGCTCCAATTCCGAGGCAGCGACAGCCCCGCCGGTCAGAGGCCCGAAATAGGCGATCTGCCCCTCGTCCACCTGCACCACGCCCGGACCGCTGGTGCCGCGGCGGAAGCGCATCCGCTGGGCGCCGATGATGGCAGTGACCAGGCCGGTGGCCACCAGAGCCCAGCCGGTGATGGCGGTAAAACCCACGGCGGAATACGCCCACTTCAGCCCCAGCAGGAACATCATCACCGCGGCAATCACTTCACGCCAGCGCCACAGCTGGGCGCGGGCCTCGGGGCGGATGAAACTCATAGGTCTCGCCTCATTGCAAACTTCCGGCAGACAGCGGTGCCTGCCCTGCCCTCCTATGTGTGGGGCCCGCGCAGCGGATGCAATGGCAGAAGCGGCAATTGCCCCTGTTGCAGGCCGCTAGCCGCCGGCCGTTACCGGAGCACTGAACTCGACAAGGCGGTAATCGCCAATCCGTTCGAAGCCAAGTTTCTGATAGGCCCGGATCGCCGCGGTGCCGGAGGCAAACAGGATGGCTTCCTGCACGCCCTCCTCATGCGCTTCGGCAAGGTGCAGCGCCACCGCGCGGCGGGCAAAGCCGCGGCTGCGCTGGCCCGGCGGCGTGTAGACGCCGCCGATCTGCACCGTTTCCGGCAGCACGGCGTTGAAGGCGGTCATTGCGACCGGCAGCCCGCCCAGTTCCAAGATGCGGCCGCGGCCGCTGTCCACCAATGCCTCGGCCCGGGCCGTGGAGCGCTGGCGGATTTCCGGCAGGTCGGCAGAGCCAAAAATTTCCTTGTCATAGGCATGGCGCCATTCGGTGATCAGCGGCACGTCCTCAGCGTGCATCGGGCGCAGGGTGCTGCCGCCGGAAGGCATCTGCAAGTCCTTGAGTTTCAGCCGGAAATGCGGCTCTGCGTCAGAGAATCCTATCTGGCTGCGGTCCAGCTCCAGCGCCGCCAGCAGCGCCTCGGCCTTCCCGGCCTCGCCGGTGAGCGCCGAAATCTGCCGCCCGGCCAGCACCTGGCGCAGCGCAGGCCCGTCTTCAGCTGCGAACTCCGGTGCCTCGAACATGAAATAGCCCGCTTCGGTCAGGCCGAACACACCGGAGATCCCGTCATCGCGCTCGCTCAGCCACACCGTGGTGGCCTTGGGGCTGCCGGTGGCGTTCAGCCCGTAGTCGCGCAGATTGCCGGACAGGAACATGGACGTCGCCGCACGCGGCGCCAGGAATCCCTCGATGGCCTGCAAATCCCCCTGTGACGCCTTGCGAATCATCGTGCCCTCCATGAATTGATCCAGCTCCTGCATTGCCGCCGGAAAGGCAGGCCCATGCCGAGCATGTGATGGCGGCAGGGCCGTTTCAACTCCGGGTTGCGGTCAATTTAGCAGGAATTGGTTTCCAGACTCTGAGCAGGCCGGAACTGAGATCTCGAAAGCCACGGCTCAATCGTTCGGGCTACCGCTTCTGACAACACCAGCATAAGGGGCTTTAATCGCTTCAAACTGCATCGAGGAACAGTCCAGAAGAAGCTCGCGCCCAGCGGCAGTCTTGCGGAAAAGCCTGGCGCCGCTGCATTCATAGCATTCCAGCAAGCTGGAAATTTTACCGCGCTTCTCCTCGACTTCATCTCTCAATGCTGCCTGGCTTTCGTAAGAAACACCTGCGTACTTATGGTTCATACAGTGAAACCAGTTTTTCCGCATGGTATCCTGCTTTAGCCCGCAACTCAGCTCAATCACCCCAGCGTCACTCATCGTATGGCGAAATGTCAGTGTTTCCGGGTCCAGAAAATACCCGCCAGCTTCTAAATCGAGCAGCCCAGTACGGAATTCCAGAGCCGTGAAATAGGGTGCGATGCTTAAAGCCGTGAAGACATCAGGTGTACCTCTGTGCATCGCGCTGTAGATAAAGTACTTGCCGTCGGGGGACAAAGCACAGGCAGTTTCAAAGACCCTTGTCTTAACCCATTGCCCCGGTGAAAATTTATCTCCGTCTGTATCCCACGCAATCAGCCGGTACAGGCTATTTTTAGCGCGGTAGAGTACGGCCGCTGACGAATTTTCCGCCGCAAAGAACAGATGCAGTTCGCGGCGCGGTTCATCCATTACCAGTCACCGAGCACCTGCTGCCACAGCGTCATCGCCGCCACCGCTGCGGTGTCGGCACGCAAAATGCGGGGGCCGAGGCTGACCACATGGGACTGCGGCAGCGCATGCAGGCGCTTGCGCTCGTTTGCCGAAAAGCCGCCTTCGGGGCCGATCAGGATCGCCCAAGGCGCGCCAGATTTTGTTTCTGCAGCTAGTTGCAGCGCATTGCCCACCTCGGCCTCGTCGCAGAACATCAGCTGGCGCTCCTGCGGCCAATGGTCCAGCAGGCGCGAGAGCTTCTGCAGCTCGCCGACCTCCGGCACAAAAGTCCCGCCGCATTGCTCGGCCGCTTCCACCGCATGGGCCTGCAGCCGGTCCTGGCGGATGCGCTCGGAGTTGGTGAACTCGGTCTGCACCGGCAGGATGCGGGCAGCGCCCATCTCGGCCGCTTTTTCGACGATGAAATCGGTGCGGGCTTTCTTGATCGGCGCAAACATCAGCCACAGGTCCGGCGGCAGCTGCAGGGGCTTGGCCTGCTCCCGGCACAGCAGCGTTCCGCCGCGTTTGCCAGCCTCGGCGACCTCGGCCAGCCACTCGCCGTCACGGCCATTGAACAGTGCAACCGGGGCGCCAGCGGCCTGCCGCATCACCCCGAACAGATAATGCGCCTGATCACGATCCAAGGGAACCGATTGCCCTGCCCCCAATGGGTGCTCTACATACAGTCTGATTTTTGCACTCATGGGGTCCTACATATGCAAGGCCAGAAGCCAGCGCCAGAGGGTCAGGTCGCAGATGCGGTCAAGGGAAACTGGGTCGACACATATGCCCCGGAATGGACACGGCCCTATCTGCGCCTCAGCCGCGCCGACCGCCCGATCGGCACCTGGCTGCTGCTGATCCCCTGCTGGTGGGGGCTGGCGCTGGCCATCCTGGCCGGCCAGAACCCGCGCTGGGAGGACCTGTGGATTGCCATCGGCTGCGCCGCCGGAGCCTGGCTGATGCGCGGGGCGGGCTGCGCCTGGAATGACATCACCGACCGCAACTTCGACGGCCAGGTCGAGCGCACCCGCTCGCGCCCGATCCCGTCGGGGCAGGTCACGGTCAAGGGCGCGCTGGCCTGGATGGGGCTGCAGTGCCTTCTGGGACTGGCAATCCTGCTGACCTTCAACCAGGCCGCCATTGCCATGGGCGTGCTGTCTCTTTTGCCGGTGGCAGTCTACCCCTTTGCCAAGCGGTTCACCTGGTGGCCGCAGGTGTTTCTGGGCCTGGCCTTCAACTGGGGCGCCATGCTGGCCTGGGTCGCCCATACAGGCTCGCTTGGCTGGCCGCCGGTGCTGTTGTATCTGGCCGGAATCGCCTGGACCCTGTTTTACGACACGATCTATGCCCACCAGGACACCGAGGACGATGCGCTGATCGGCGTGAAATCCACCGCCCGGCTGTTTGGCACCGACACCCCGATGTGGCTGCGCCGGTTCATCGTGCTGAAAGTAAGCCTGATGGCAGTGGCGGTGATCCTGGCGATGCTGGACACGGCTTCGGTGCTGGCGCTGGTGCTCGCCCTGGCCGCCCCCTGGGCCATGGGATGGCATCTGACATGGCAGCTGCGCGTCTTTGACGCGGAAAACAACCAGAGGCTTTTGCAATTGTTCCGCCTCAACCGTGATACCGGCCTGATTCCGCTGATCTTCTTTGGGCTGGCCATGTTCGTGTGATTGAACCGCGCCTTATAGCACGGTATGAGCCGGTAACTTGAACTGGGAATGAGCCGCCATATGCGCTTGTCTTCGCTGTTGATCCCGGGCCTGGCCTTTGCCGCCGCCGCCGGGCTGAGCCTTGTTGCCGCCGGATTCGCCGTAACAGCGGTGGAGCAGGGCACAGAACGCGCCGTGCGCGGCACGCTGGATGACAATGGCTATGGCTGGGCCGAAGTGACTGCGGACGGGCTGCAGGTGCTGCTGGAAGGCACCGCGCCGGATGAGGCCACCCGGTTTTCGGTGAAATCGCTGGTCGGCACGGTGGTGGATGCCGCCCGGATCCTTGATGGCATGGAGGTGCCGCCGGCGGACGGGCTGGCACCGCCCCGGTTCTCGGCAGAGATTCTGCGCAATGACCGCGGCATTTCCATCATTGGCCTGATCCCCGCAGATGCAGGCCGCAGCACCCTGGTTGCCGACCTGGTCGAACTGGCCGGTGCCGGCAATGTCGCCGACCTGCTGGAAACGGCGAAGTACGAGACACCCGAAGGCTGGCCGGAGGCGATGGCCTTCGCCGTTGAGGCCCTGAAACTGCTGCCGCGGGCCAAAATCTCGGTTTCAGCCGGCGAGGTATCGGTCACTGCGATTTCCGACAGCAGCGGCGCCAAGGCACGGCTGGAGGAACAGCTCGGCCGCAAGGCGCCTCCCGGGCTGCGCCTGGCCCTGGACATTGCCGCGCCGCGCCCTGTGATCACCCCGTTTACGCTGCGGTTCCTGCTGGATGGGGATGGCGCCTCATTCAACGCCTGCTCTGCCGAAAGCGAGGAAAGCCGCGACCGCATCCTGGCGGCTGCCCGGGCTGCAGGCCTGCAGGGTGAGGCCGATTGCGTGATCGGCATGGGCGTGCCCTCGCCCAACTGGGCAAAGGCTGCTGAGCAGAGCATTGCAGCCCTGGCCCAGCTGGGCGGCGGTTCCGTGACCATTGCAAACGCCGACATTACCCTGGCGGCCGCCGAGGGCACAGAAGATGCCCTGTTCGACCACGTGGTCGGCGAGCTGGAAAGCGCCCTGCCCCGGGTCTTTGCCCTGCACGCCGTGCTGCCCGTGCCCGAGACGCAGGATGCCGCCGCAGCGCCGGAGTTCACCGCCACCCTCAGCCCCGAAGGCCAGGTGCAGCTGCGCGGGCGGCTGACCGACGCGGCGCTGCGCACGGTTGCAGACAGCTATGCCAAGGCCCGCTTTGGTTCCGGCAACGTGCACACGGCGGCGCGGGTGGCCCCGGGTCTGCCTGCCGATTGGCCGGTGCGGGTGCTGGCCGGGCTGGAGGCGCTCTCTTACCTGCAGCGCGGCGCGGTGCTGGTGACGCCGGACACGCTGGAACTGCGCGGCATGAGCTACAGAAAGGAGACGCCCGCGGAAATCGCCCGTTTCCTGTCAGCCAAACTGGGAGAGGCCGAGACCTACGGGCTCGACATCACCTATGAGAAACCGCCGGAACCCAAAGACAAGCCGCTGCCGCCCGAACTCTGCGAGGCGCAGCTGGCCAGCGCCCAGAGCGACGCCAAGATTGCCTTTGAACCCGGCTCGGCCACCATTGCCGCGCAAAGCGCCGGCACGATGGACCGGATTGCAGAGATTCTGGGCCGCTGCGGCCCGGTCCGGCTGGAGATCCAGGGCCACACCGACAGCCAGGGCCGCGAGGTGATGAACCAGAACCTCAGCCAGGCGCGGGCGCAATCGGTGCTGAACGAACTCAGGGCCCGCCGGGTGGTGACCTCCACATTTGCGGCAAAGGGGTATGGCGAAAGCGAACCGATTGCCGACAACGGCACCGAAGAGGGCCGTGAAGCCAACCGCCGCATCGAATTCAAGCTGATCCGCGCAGCGGCGGCAGCAGAGGCCTCGGAGGCCTCGCCGGAAGATCCCGCCGCCGGGGATGACGCCGCAGAGACAGGCACCGCACAGGAGACACCAGAGGAATGAACAGAACCGAGTTCATCATCACCACCGCGATCATCCTGTTTGCGGCCTTTGCCATGGGCTGGTTTGCCAATTGGCTGGTGCACCGCTTCACCCGGGTCAGGCAAAGCGATGTGGCCGACCTCGACCGGATGAGCCAGGAGCTGCACGAGGCGGAAGAAACCCGCGACCAGGCAATCACCTACCTGCAGCAGCGCGAGGCGGAACTGACCAACCAGCTGACCCAGACCGAAGCGGAACTGCGCGCCGCCATGGAAGGCCTGCGTGAAGCCCGCCGCGAAGCCGAAGAGCTGCGCAGCCAGATCCCGCATTAAGATCCGGCACAGGAGCACTCCCGCGCCTGCAGCACGCACTGGCTGCGCCAGCACGCGCTGAATAGCCTTGGGCATAGCGCCGCGCTTCGCGCGGCGCGGGCGGCTCCCTGACTCCGGCGGGTCAAGGAGGCCGCAGGCCCCGCGAAGCGGCTTGTCCTTGACGCGCGAATCTTCAATTACACTTGAGATGGGCCGGAAGGGGCAAACCTGCCCGTTCAGGCCTTCTCAGCGAACGGAAAACGCCGCGCGAAGCGCGGCGCCGGGCCCAACAGGCGGAAATCATCTTTGATGATTGATCAACTGGCGGGAGCCCACTGCCCTATCGGCACAGATTACCAGCGCTTCAAGGCATCTTCGTCGGCATCCTTGGCGGCCACCCAGTCCGAGCCGCCGCCGGCCAGGATTTCCTTCTTCCAGAACGGCGCTCGGGACTTCAGGTAGTCCATCAGATACTCCGCCGCCTCAAAGGCATCCTTGCGGTGCCGCGCAGCGGTGGCGACCATCATGATCCGCTCCCCAGGCGCCAGGCGCCCGTGCCGGTGGATCACCAGCGCGTCCGCCAGCGACCAGCGTCTCACCGCTTCCTCCGCAATCGCAGTCAGGGCCTTTTCGGTCATGCCCGGGTAATGCTCGATCTCCATCGCCTCGAGCCCGCCCTGATCCGCATCGCGCACCACACCAGTGAAGGTGACGACAGCACCCGCGCCCGCCACTCCGGCCGCAAAGGCATCGCTTTCCGCCCCCAGCTCGAACGGCGCCTCCTGGACAGAAATCCGCATCGCATCAGCCCCCGGTCATCGGCGGG